>CAWBNS010000017.1:0-18795 GCA_963790215.1 uncultured Chlamydiae bacterium | reverse complement strand
TGGGTTGGATTGTGGCTGAAAGGTTTCATAACTAGATATCTTATTCGAAGAGTCGGTTCTTCTCCAAACCGAGTGCGCTCCGGTTGCATTTGGGTCAGGTGAGTGATGATTTTTGTGTTTTCCTGTTGGGGCTTTGCTATCCTTAACACCTACACCTGGAGAGCTATCAGGCTTTCTGGTCACTCGTCCAGAGGATATGCCTGTAGGGGTTTCTTTGGCACTTCGCTGCCAGACTCGAATGCCTTCTCTACCGATCTGTTGAATTAAAGCAGGTGCTGATCTCGACATTGTCCAACCCACAATAAGATAACCTGCAACAACCCCTGCAGAGCGTTGATTATGGCTGCAACTACGTGGATAAGCCATATGGCAACCGACTTCAGTTGCAACTTCAACAGGATTTGTAAAAGCTAGCTTAAATCCAGACCAAAAGCCGTTTTGCTCGGATCTTTGCGTGACGCATCCTGCTGTCCTACAGTCTCTGTTTTCGGACTTTCGGGTCCCTACGCCTGAGCTCGATGACCTGTCGCTTGATCTACTTACTGATTTTGTACTTCTTTCCGATCGATTTCTTTCATAAAGACTTAGCCCTACCGCGCCTGCATTGTAAAGGCCGTATAAATCGAAATGGGTTAAGGGGTTATTGTGCACATAGGCATAGAGGTTCGGTCCATCGGCAAAGCCTAGCGGACCTGGTGTGGTCCAACGACCTGTCACAGGATCATAATAACGCCTGCCAAAATAAACCCATCCGGTTTCAGGATCATGCCGCTTGCTGGAGAATACCAGGGATTCGGAATAAAGATTCCTTCTCGCTGCGCTTCACCAAAGGCGGTGTAGGTGTAGTTTTCAACCTTGTTTCCCGTTTTGAGATCTACAAGCGCGGAGACGTGTCCCGCATGATCGTGGTAAGGAATATAGGTCTCCCCTTCCAGCTCTAACGCTACCGCAGCACCAATTTCCGCTCCTTTGCCGCTACCGAGAATCCGCAATTGGACGATATGGTTCTGCTCATCGACCATTCCGATTTCGTTCTGATCGATGTAGAGATAGCGCTCAGCACCATTTGGAGTCATTTTTGCAATACGTCGATTAAATGCATCGTACTGATACTCATAACGGTCTCCGTTGCGTGTTACGGAAGTCAGTCTTCCTAGTGCATCGTAGGTGTATTGTGCTTGGGAATCCGCAATGAGATGGCCGCGTTTGTCGTAGGTATAGGTGCCTTCACCTGAGTCTAGTAATTGATTCAGAGAATTGACGGTGTGTTCTTTGCCATCGCGCACTCGACGATTATTTAACGAATCATACACGTATTCGTGCTGTGCAAAATTGGTTATGGATTCCTTTTGCAATTGGTTTAAATCGTCGTAGACATACTTATGGAGCTGGTTTTGGCGTGTTTTCTGAAGAAGATTGCCGACAGAATCGTAAGAGCTAATCTCTTCGTTGAAAGACGCGGAATGAATCGTTTTAGCTTGATTGAGACGATCCCACTCATCGAGATGCGACCACGGGGCGTCTCTTCTTCTAGAAGATTGCCTGAGGAGTCATAGCGTGTATAACGATGCTCATAAGATTGCTCTGAGAGGCGTTTAACAGTCCGTAGATACGCTGTATCGTATTCATAGGTTATTCCTGTGCGATCGGGAAGATCGACGTGCAGAAGCCTTCCTAATGCATCGTAGCGATAGCTGAGCGAAAGGCCGTTTGCTAGTGTCTCGCTTACTATTTGGTTGTATTGGTCGTATTTGCGCTCGGTGCTGGTCTGATGAAGGTTATCTTTCGCTTCGATGAGATTGCTATTGTTATCATAGTTGTAGGTGTAGCTAAAACTATTGTCCGAATCAGAGTAGTGTTTTAGACGCCCCAAGGAATCATATGCATAACGCAACTCCGTACCACCGGCCAGGGTTGTCGTTTCCTTTTGGCCGCGCTTATTGAATATGTGGGTGGTGCATTTTTGCTCAGGAGTGCCGACAGCTTCGGTGAGTCTCACCGTACGGTCCATCAGGTCATATTCCCATGCGGTCACGACTCGATGACTTGGCAATTCTGGCGCAAGGACTGTGTCTTCTTGACGAATCTGCTGCCCAGCTACATCATAAAAGCGCTCGCTGCACGCACAGAGTTGTCCTAGTGCATTTTTGCGCTCGATTTTGATCACGCGGCCTAACGAATCATGGCTTGTAATTGTTTGACGGCCGAGAGGATCGGTTTCAGTCACGCGTAAGGTTGGAAAGTCGTCGTACTCGGTGACTGTGACTTGTCCCAATGCATCTGTAACGTGAACGGGGCGATGCAGACTGTCGTACTGGATTTGAGTAACTTGACTCCCTTTCTGAATATAACTACGATTCCCATAGCGATCGTAAGCATAGCTGTGGATGGTGATGGGTAAAAAGCACCCGTTAGAATATTCCTCGAGGCGTTCTTCTATGACGCGGTTTAGCTCATCGTATTTCCAGGTTGTGGCGCGAGCGGTTGCTTCGTCTATCCATTCTTGTAATTGGCCCTTGCGGCCTAAAGCGTCATATGAAATGGTCGTGCGCTGATCTCCCTTGCAAGTTTCAGTCAGGCGTCCTGCACCGTCATAAGTGTAATGGGTGGTCGCACCGTTGGCGTCTGTTTCAGAGAGGAGTTGGTCTCCACGATAGTCTGCGATGGTGTCGTAGAGAAATGTTCCCTCTGTATCATAGTAGCATTTACGTGCGGGTTGAAAGCATTTATCGTAATAGATAATGGTCTTCACACCATTGACAGCGGTATGCGCAGCGAGAGAGCCACTAGGGTTATATTGATAGGTTTCGGACGAGCCATCGGGATAAGTAATTTTAATGGGTTGCCCACGCGCGGTATAAGTTGTATGCGTCGTATGTCCTAGCACGTCTGTGCTACTTGTTTGATTGCCAGCTACGTCATAACCGAAATGCTCTAGGCTTGTTTCGCCTTTAGCAGAGATGTAAGTAGTGGTAATTAAGCGCCCTAACTGATCATAGAGGTATTCGGTTAGGTTGCCAAAGGGATCAATCGTTTTGGTTTTGCGGCTACTTTTATTGTAAGAATGATAGGTCTCATAGACGTGGTGTGGATGGTATTCCGTTTCTTTAATGAGTCGATTGACGAAATCGTAGGTATAATCGGTTGTTAGGCCTGTGGCTTCATTTACGGTCTGGATGCGATTTCCATTCGCATCATAGGTGTGAACCGTTCTGCGCTGCGCAGCATCAGTCTCTTCCAAAAGCCTTCCTGCAGCATCATAAAGGAAGTGCAATGAATAGGCGTGTTCCTCTTTTGCATCATAGATATCCTCTTTCAGAGGATGTCCGCGTTCATCGTAATGATAGTCTACCTTGCGCAGGAGATGTTCTTGCTTATCTTTTGTGTCCCAATATTTTTCCCATACAATTTCCGGTTTGCCAAAAGCTGGTGAAAGGGGGGTCACAATGGGTTGTGTCTGGGTGATGGTGCGGACGGTTATGTTGGTAAAATCATCTGATTCAGTTCCTGAACCATTGTCGATGATATGAAGGACGCAATTGGCGAATTGGTCATACTCGAAAAATTCGCGTGCGAAGATTTCAGGAGTGCTTTCAGGATTTTCCTTATAGCCTGAGAGCTTGGCTGTGAGGAGGTTAGTGCCTTCTTTGTAACTATGTTGTAAATGCAGTTTGTTGCCATGATCTTCGTCTTTAACAACATTGAAGATGGGTAAGAAGGTTCGTTTAATGGCATAGCCTTCCGCAGAACTGAGCCCTGTCAGGTTACCTTCTAGGATTTCTTTCACTACGTTGCCATAGTCATCGTAAGTCAGCTGCCGGGCTTGGATCATGTTGTTCTGGGCATCGTAGAGACCTATTGCGGTCAGGTTGCCTGCAGCTTTGCCTTTTTTTCCCCACCAGTAACGCAATTCGCTGTAGGGTACTCCCTCCAAGTATTTCTGTATCTTTTCTACGCGTTTACATTTTCCAAACACATATTTGGTTAACTCACCTTCAGCTCCGCGCCACTCGGTCGTGTCATTGCCATATCTAAAAGTAGCAAACTCCACAGGAGTTTCATCAGAACCCACAGGTGCTTTTAATCCACAAACTCGCCCAGCGTCATGGTCGTAGAAGATATTAAGGAAACGGCCTTCTGGCTGTTTAATGCTCTGGAGTCTACCTGCGTGGGGTCCTTCCTCTGCGCTTTTGTAGTAGTGATATTCAGTGGGAATTAAATGTTTGCCATCCACGGAGGCAAGTCGTTCAAAGTACTCTCCTTCACGGCGAGGCAATTTAAAGCGAAACAATCCTTTGCTGAGCTGTGCCTGCTGTTTGTTACTGCCAGTTGCTGTGATGGTATTTTCCTCGTAGATGAGCGAGTAATCTACTAGCTGAGTGCCTTCAGAGCTATCTGTCAGGACGACTTTGTTTAGCCGGCGCGATGGGTCGTATTCGTACAGAACTTTATTACCATCGGGTCGGATTTCCTTGGTGAGTGTCCACCACCAACGATTGCTCTCATGCTCTTTCCAGCTATAAATACGTTTTGTGCCGCATCCTAACGTAACAGTCCACTCTCCACCTGTTAACCAAGACCACGTTCCTTCTTCCTTACTCAAGAAGTTATTAGTCTTGCAGCCAGAGGGCATCAAGGTGACGTTGTGAAGGCTGGTGGCTCCGCTGATTTCTCCTGGAGAGTAATTTGTATAGCCTACTTCAAATGTTCTGGGGTCAATTTCGAAGTGTTCCTTATCCGATACTTTCTGATAGGTGAGTTGTATGCCTTCACGTTCTTCTAACGAACAAGTTGTCCACTGTTTACCTGTGCTTCGCAGGTCTCTCGCAATGGACCAGGTGAACCCATGGCCTAATGTGGACAAAGTTTGTGTGGATCCGCTGTCATAGGTACGTGAAAGAGAGATAGACGAAGGACCTTCGACAACAAGGTCTGTTCTTTGCTGGACAAATTCTCCTGTAACAACATTAACGCAGCCATGCACAAGGGCGATGGGTTCGGCTTCAGGAGCGAGTCGAGTCATGCTGCCATGTAACGAAGTCGTTAGCAGGAGAGAAAACAGGATTTGATAAGTCAGTTTTTTAATCACTTTACCACCAGTATGGGTTAGTTTTATAGACCAGTACACAAATTGTCGCAATAGCAAATGAACATCTTTTTTTGATGTCATTGCACACCTGCAGCTATTAAAGCCTTCTAGATATCTCTAGAGACCACTTCAAAAAAAATTAAAGAAAGAACGAAAAGAGGCTATTGATGGCAGGGTGGCTTTCGGGCTTCTGTAGAAAGAATAGCTCGGGAACTCTTGGAAATGGGAGTGAAGGTCGAAACAATCTGTCTCATACTCACCTCATAGTGTGATAATGTTGCGAAAATATCCTAAAGTCAAACGATCATTTTTAAGAAGTAAAAAATAAATTACTTATAATTTATAAAAATCACACCTTTCATTACAAAATAAAATATATACAAAATCAGACCTGTTCGTTTGCTCGTTTTTATATTGATCGAATGTAAACCTATTTCTTGGTATTTCTACGTGTGAAAGGCATACGCATCAGGCTAAGATAAGTTTTTGATGTTTATATAATTGATAACAAGTTCGTTGCGATAAGGAAACCCTCGAAGAGGGTTTTTCTGTCGCAACAACCTTACTAGATCAATTTTTGTCGTGTACAGAAGTTAGATTTTGACGCGAAATTCGCATAAAATATCCGAATTATAGGCAGCTCGACAAGTCGCCGCACTCCAAAGCGCTTTGCGCGGAGCTAATACCTTGAATCGCTATCGTATTCGAGGTCGCGATCTCGGCTAACTCGTTAATGCATCTGGGTTACTTTTCTATCAAAATAATACTATCTTCAAGTCTATTTGTTGCTAGCTTCCCAGGGAAATCTTAATAGTTTCTTCCTAGCAATCTAAACTATTGACAACAATGGAATGGAAAAGTTAATTTGTTGACTTTAAATTTATCGTAATTAGAGGTAGAGAGATGTTTAGTCCTAATGTAGGTTCAAATGCACCAAAGCTTGTTCAGCAATTCAATATCCAACCCCCAAGAGGAACACCTCCTACCCCAGGCCAACAGCAAGGAAGAATTTTTTCAAACACCCCTCCGAATAACAATGTTCCGAATCCAAACTTTATTTCTCAAGCGCCGGTAAATAATAATAATAACAATAATAACAATAACAACAACTTTCGACCTCCGCGCCCCCAACCCCCTGTTCGGGTTCAAAATTCAACAATTCAATCGCTCAGCATAGTCAATACCCCCTCCTCTAATGTGCCTGGCAAGCCCCCTAGCCCTCCAAAACCTATCCTACCACCCAAACCCGCGACGTTTTCTGCTCCTGTCAGCCGGGTAGTTCAAAAGCAACCCTATCAAGAACCTGAATCTGAATTTAAACCGGTTCTTAAAGCAAACACTGTGCCTCAAATATCCCTTTCAGAACCTCGCACACCGGTGGTCAGTGTGGTTCCCACAATAGTCCCAGCCAAACCGCCCAGCCAAGAAAAAGAACTAAAAAAAGGTTCAAGGTTTTCAAAGTTGAGCCATTCCCTCGGAAAGAAAGTGAAAGGGGGCGCTAAAAACATTCAGAACACGGTTTCGAACCTTGCTGAGTCAAAAAAAATTGCTTTTAAAGAGGTTTCTGTCGAGAGCGCCTTATTTGCACAGATTGAAGCTCTGACAGCCCAGGGGATCGAAATAGCCAAAACGGGCAATTTTGTCGAAGCACTTCCGTTTCTTGAACAAGCTGCTGATCTTTATGCCGCTCATGAAAATGTTCAGGAGAACGTAGTGGATAAAAGCCAAAAGCATCCTTTCCTCAATCCCGATCGTCAGCACCTATCCCCCGACAGTACAGACCAAACCCCCTATTTTTTGCAAAAAGCGATATCAATCTATGAAAGCATTTTAGGATATGCATCTTGCTTTCCAGCGGAACAACAAGCTTCCGTTCATGCTAGATTACAAGGTAAACTCAACAGGACTTGCCACGAAATCAAGCAGCGCCCAGACATCGCCTATTCATACGAATATTTACAGACTGAAATTAATAAGGGTCCTGAACATGCTCAAGCTCTGCTGATGCAGGTAAAGACCCAAGGCACTATTCTTGATCAAATCATTACAGTTGCCACGATGGAGTATTACGATCTCTACTATCAAGCGCCTCTGCAACCCTTAATAAACCAGTATCAACAGTTACAACGTCCAAATGGTATTTCGACTGCCTTTATGGAAGCTTGGGCGAAAATAGCGAATGCTGAGATAGATGCTTATAGTCGTTCTATTAAGCATCTTACACATCTCAGTCAAATATTGACAAGGGAAGGAGCCCTTAAACTCTCTCAAGAAAATTTTCAGGCTGCAAACCAAATTAGTGATAAAGCTAAATTCAAGGCTCTTATTGAAGATATGCTGATCAAGCCAAAACAGAGACTGGCTGACGATACAGCATACTTCAAAAGAACGGGTAAATTGCATCTAATCGAGGAAAAGAGAGGGTTCACAAGACTGTTGTGTCTGACAGTTTTATTACTAGAAAAAGCAATATCTAGCTTTGCTCAGGAAAATTATTCAAACGCCTGTCTTTGCGCGGAGCAGGTTGTTCTTTATTATTTCGAAGATACTCATGCAGAAAATAACGAAACAGAAGCAGGATACAAAAACACCATTTATGATTTACAACATGCCCAAGAATATTGCAAACTAGCTGAAAATTTGGCTATGTTGTTCGTAGGAGCATACAAAGAGCGTAGGTTACAGAAAGTTGAGGAACTTAGTACCAAGATAAATAAAATGCACGCAAAGGCTGATGTAGACCGAGCACGTGGAAAGAAAACAGAAGAGGATTTAGAACAAATCAAAAAACTAAAGGCTCAACAAACCGCTAACTATAAATCGCCGTATCAAACTTCTCTGTATCCCACAACCTCCCACACTTATATGCTTACCCCTACTATAATTCCTGGGACCAATTATTATACCAGTTCCTATAGGTAACAGAATCGGTTAACGTCCTTTGGCATTATTGTGCCAGGATTCGGCTACATTGCAGAAGTCTTCAAAACCTTCCATAAAGTTTTGGTACGACAGATCTTCTGGAAGTTCTTGAGATAGGGTTGTCATTTTCCCATCTGGCGCGAGCCCAAGAACCGCGCCCCGCGTACTAATTCCGAAAAGGTTTGCAGTCATGAGTTCTTGTAAAAACGTGCTTTCTCGGTCTAGAGAGAACTCACCCAAGTTACACGTAAACTCAATCGTAGGACTGACATTCCGTGCTACGATTGTTAGTTCATTCGTTATAGGTAGTTCAAAAGCGCCTTCAGTATTGCTGGGAATACCATCAGGTATTCCCAGCTCTTGACCATAACGTTGCATGATAGACTTCAAATCCATGAATGCTCCTTATGCATGAGAACTTGTCGCTTGCTGATATTGATCTGAAGCCTTTTGTTGTAATTGGTAAACCGCGTCAAGCATTTGCTGCTGCGATTGCATGTCGTTTTGAAATGCTGTAACGAAATTTCCCATGATCTGTCCAGCAGCTTGATAAATGGCTTGCCACATTTCGGCTTCGCCCTGTTCCATTTTGAATGGAGCTCCCATCATCTGACCAGACCCAGCTGCAATCGATTTGAGGGAATCGCCCACTAACGTAATGATTTGTCGATCGTTTTGTGTTTTACTTGCGACGAAAGATTGATGATCCATTTCATGTTTATCGCGTTGTTGTTTTAGGTTCGCAAAGGCAGGATCTTTCTCGGCTAATTTATCATCCATTCTTGCTTTTTGCTTGTCGCTAGCAGTTGCATAGGCGTTACTATCGGCTTCTAGGGTTTTAACTTGAGCCTCCTTATCAGCTAACTTTTCTGCCTTTTGTTCCTGGGTAAGGCTTTTATCCCCCGCTATCTCGTCTCGCTCTGCTTTTGCTTTAGCCAGTTGTTGGTCGCGGTGGCTTGTCATTTGGCCGCCGACGGCATCTGCTTGGTCTCTGTGTGGGGATGGGGTGGAGCTGGCTTTAGCGGCTTGTACGCCTATGGCTCCGACTACGGCAAATCCCACAGCGCCGGCGATGATTTGTCCGACCCCTTGCATGATGTCTGCCATTGCTTCGGCGTACTTGGCCTCTTTGGCCATCTTTCCTGCCTCTACTCCCATTTCGTACTGAGCTTTCTCACCCTGTATGATGGCTTTGTTATCGGATACAGCATTGCGAGTTAGCACGGCGGCTACGTTCGATAGCGCGATCAAAACAGCCACAAATCCGCTTGGCGATGACCAAGGGTTTCCTCCTGCAGGACTCATCGGTTGCTCGGCTGCATCGTTTGACGGTGGAGATAGGGATGGAGATCCAATGAGGGATTTAATAACGTTCGTCTTTTCAGCGTCATTAAGCCGGCTAAATTTCTCCAACGAATCAAGTTGATCTGGAGTGATCTGTCTAAGGACCTGGGCGGCTTGTTGGGTGGTGAGCTCGCCAGAACTTTCTTGGGTGCCTTGCGGTACTTGATAGTGAGCATAGTTCGGAACGCCGGCATTTTGACTGCTTATATCTGGTGAAGACATAGGTTCCTCCTGTTATTGCGATCTGCGTTGTCGATTATGAGTGTCGTTTAGATCGATTTAATTAATTAATATTAACATAAAATATAAATATTTATCCAATTCTCTCCATTGATGAAACTGTTTGTGACATTGATTGAACAATGTGGTTAAATAATTGCGATAAGCTAGATATGGATTTCATCGTTTCTTCTAACATATCTTGAATCGATTTCATCGAGGCATCTAACTGTTTAAGGTAGGCTTCAAACTCGGCAATGAGGGCATCGAGGTCTCCAATTTCCATCGCAAGCTGAGCTTTTTTAAACAGAATGATTGCCTGCCCTAAGGCCATAGCGGCTTGAGTGCCTTGCACTCCCATTTCTGCTAGGGCGGCAATGGCATTGAGTCCTTGAAGCATTCTGCCCATCGTTTGAGGACTAAAATGTAGGCCAGCTTTATTCAAGGCCCAGCTTCCTCTAACGGCGCCTTCGCCTGATTCCTCTGCTACCTGCAAGGCTTTGCTGCTAGCTTTGGTTCCGGCTTTAGACCCGGCTTGAATGGTGGCTTCGGCGGATTCCTCGACTACCTCGGCACTAGCTTTTGCGCCGACTTTGGATCCGGCTTTAGCTCCGGCGTTAATAGACGCTTGGGTTCCTTCGGCTGCTGCTTCGGCTGCATTTGCCCCGGCTTTAGCGGTTCCGCCACTCATTCGGCTGAGGGCGGCAGCGGCGCCAGCGACGGCAACGAGGCACATGGCCAAGATCACGATAATGGTTATGATCATAGCGATGATTTCGGCTACGTCCTCGGGTACCCCAAAGGCTTTAAGTAGGGGTACAACAACTGTGGCCACGCAGTTACCGCTGGCGATCACCATGACGCCGACGGTCACTACGGCTTCTAGGCATACTTCAATGACGATCTGCATGGCGGGGCCGGCGAGGGGGATAAGGAGGATGAGGACAACAATGAGCAGAATGGCAACAACGATGACCACAACGGCAACGATGATTTCGGCAGTGGGGGATGGGATGCCCATGGCATTCAGGATTTGCGCTAGGAGTTTTAGGACTTCCGCGATGACGTTGACTGCCGTGGTTGCGGATACAATCATGAGCACCATTTCGACGATAGCAAGGACTATAGTTACAGCCAAGACGATAACAAATCCTACTATGGTTTCGCAGAGCAAGACGGCCAAAATACCGCCAGTAGCTATAGTGAGTACGGCCATAACGACGGCTAGAACAATCATACCGGCCATTTTACCGCTGCTGCTGCCCGAGCTTGCGGCTTCATGCATTTTTTCCAATTTGTCGAGTTGGAGTTGGAGTTTGGCTTTCATGGAGTCGGTTTTAGCTATGGAATCCTTGGCTTGGATGTCGGTTTGAGTGGACATCATGAGTCGGAGTGCGCCTTTGCAAGATTCGATGGCATCCGAGATGATTTTTAAGAATTCGGCGAGGACGACGGTATTAGGGTCGCTAAGGGGGGTGACAGCGAGTTGAGCTTGTAGGGTGGTTTGTTGTCCTTGGAGCATTTGGGTGCTGTTGGCGATGACGAGTGCTTTCTGTTGTTCTGGGTTAAGGTTGAAGAGCATGGGTCCTGGAATGCCAAGCGTTGAGGCAAGTTTGGCTATATCGATGGTGGAGGCGCCTGGTAGGGTGGCTTCGACTATTTTGCTGGCGTTGGCGCCGGAGCTAATACCTTGGGCTGCCCAGAATTTGGCGGAGAATTCTTCGTTTCCATTTTGCCCATCTCCACCGCCTTCGCCGTTTCCATTGATGGCGGTTTGTCCGATGATGGGTTTTCCGTCGGCATCGAGGACGACGCCTGGGGTTTCGCTTTTAGCGCCTTTAGCGCCTTCTGTGCCTCCTTCACCACTGCCTTCACCGGTTCCTTGGGCTGCATCTGAGGATAGGACTTGTTCAGCCCAGACGGTCGCGTTGGCTTCCGCTAGGATTCCCATATTAAATGCCAAGAGTTTGGGATCTTGTTGATCAGGGGGAAGTGCATTGTTTTTGATGACGGCCATTTGGAGTTCGACGGGGAGTTTTTCGAAGAATTCTTGATACTTTTCTTGTACGGCTTCTTGTGTGGCGGTTTTCTCAGCCCCGGGGGCCACTACGACGGTTGTGACGGGGTGTTCTAAACCAGGTCGTCCAGGTTCAGACCCTTTTACGTCGGTTTTTGCGTTGGGTAATTGGGTAAAGCTTTGGGTCATGGTGTCTTTAATCATGCCAATATCTTTGCGCATGGCCTGGGAAGATGCTGCTGTCTGCTGCATGTCTGCAGTATCGATACCACTTGGGTCTTGCGGTCCTATGGGGGCTCCGCCCGATGGGATACTCATAAGTTAGTTCTCCTTAGTTGGGTCAGGTGGCGCCTGGCATTTCTGGTGTCGGGATGCCTTCTATGGGTTTGCCTTGTTCGAGGGACTCCAACATGAGTGCGGCACGTTCTTTAACGAGTGCGTATTGGGGTTTACGGCCGCATTTTTCTACTGCTTGCTCGAGCTCTGATTGAGCCATGGCGGGCAGGTTTGTTTTGAGATAGCAGTCCGAGATGTGGTAGTGGGGGAGTGGGTTGTAAGGGTCGATTAATCCGACGAATGCGTAGCTTGCGATTGCGTTTTGATAGTCCTGCTGCATGTGCTGGCAGGCTGCTAATCCGAGGATGTATTTACTCTCGGTGGGGTTAAGCATGATGAGGATGCGAAATAGGTGCGAAGCATCCTTGTATTTACCCGAGTTATAGAGTCGATAGGCGTAACCATAGATTCCTTCGACCATACTGTCGCTTAGTCCCATAGCGTCCTTAGGCAACATTCCTTTCTCGAAGATATTTTGGGAAATTTTACCCACAGCTTCAGCGATTTCTTTGGAATTTTCCTCTCCAAGCTTATCCAACGCTTCGTTAATGGCTTCGTTCATATTTTGATCCATGGCTTATGCCTCCCTTACCCTGATTCAAAATTCTTTTTTCTTTCATCATCATCCTACTTGTGTGGCCGCATGGATGGCATGGTCGGAGGAGATTCCCTCATGTTGCGTATGCCTAAACAGCCTCCTGACAAATGTTTGTTTAATGTTTTTTTAGTGGAATATAGCGTTTAAAATGGTTTGCATTTCTTGTAAGAGTGAGGTGGCCAAGTCGGATTGAGAGTTAACGGAGTCATTTAAGTTGTTCACATTGGATTGAACGCCTTTTTCTGTGCTTTCCACTAATGATCTATATCCTTGTAAGTTTTGTGATAGTGTTTGGTTTTTGTTGTTTAATTCTTGTCTTTCAGTCGCGTCGTCGCTGGAGTCTCCGCTGAATGGGGAGCTATCTCCTACGGTGAAGACAGGTATGTCTGCGATGAGGTTGGTGTATGCGGTATCCCATTGGGAGAGCTTGGATAGTCGGTCGGCATAGACGGAAGCGACTTTTTGGATGACCCCAATCATTGATACAACTAGGGCAAATACCTTCCAGATAATGGCTAAGCGGGGGCCGTGGTTTCCCATCATCGAATCGGCACCGAGTTGAGTTGCGAGGTATTTTTGTTGAACGGCGATGTAGTAATGTTCTAAAAATTGGCTAGGCAGGAAGTAGTGGTTTTTGTTGCTTGGATCGTTGATGATCGTGTCCACAAAGTTGCTTAAAAAGTCTTTGTACTCTTGTGCGCTCGCATCAGGAAAGAAGGCTTTAAAAATTCTTTGATATGAGCTGACATTGTCATAGTCCCCTGTTTCATTGACGGTGAATTGCAGGGAGCTGACAGTCATAAAGTGTTCCCACTTTTTGACAAAGTCTGCTGGTGGCCCTGCATCTCCGTTAGTCTCAAAGCGAAAGGTTTCCATAAAACGATTGAAAGAGGCTACGAACTGGTCGCTAAGGTCTACATTGGTGAGTGAGTTCCAATCGTCTCCAACCGTAACTGCGATAATCTGCTTGTATTCGTTATAAAAGCCGTTGTAAGTGGGGCCGCTTGTTGGGCTGCCACCGCCTAATGCGGCAATAAAATCGTCCCAAGTGCGAGGAAATACGAGGCGTTCATCAGGATCGGTGATCAGAACATTCCATTTCTCCATTACGTCATTAGCAGTGGGAAATTCCGCATTCAATCCCGAAAGTGCGTCTCCGGAGGAGCCGTCGACAGAGGGATCATAGGAGAAGTTCAGTTCGTCTACTCGATCGAGCCATGGCAAGATTCGTCCATCGCCCGGGAGATTGGCGGCAATATCATCAGGTACGCTCATAAGGGGTCTCCCCTAAGTAAGAGGCCTAAAAAAGGTGCATTATTGTTTCGGCGTGCTAACCTCTACTTATAGTTTAATATTTATAATGTTTAATTGTTACTAATAAGCACATATGATGCCAATTATCGACCTATATTTTGCGCCATCTGTTTAATATCTTGAGTAATTGTATTTAACATAGCGCAAGCTGATTGATAAAATTCTTGGAAAACGAACAAATAACGTTGAAAGTTCTGTTTTTGTGTATCATTTAAGTTGGTCCCAGCTTGTAGAGCTGCATCGAGGTGCCGTTGAATTACGCCTTGATTAGAAGGAATGGCATTACTTGAGAACCCTGCAGATCCATAAGCATCTAAAATCCCAGAACTTCTCTAATTCGCTCTGGTTGATGTTATCTCCAAAATTTATCTTGCATGTCTTTCAATACAAGGGCAATAGTTCCGCCGATTGAGGAAGGATCCCGTTTGGGTTGCCCGCTGACAATAGTGGTTGGAGGGTTGAGCTGGTCAAATACGGCTAATTGACTGGCTAGCGCCTCGCGAAGCTCTTTCAGTTCATTAACCAGATCTTGTGGATTTTGTCCGCCGTAATCGACAACGAGTACCAGAGGGTTTTTATATAAGCTATCGGCTCGATCGTTATAATCGTCGTCGTCCCCAGGAATATCGCTTCCCATAAGTTCGCGTTCTTCAGGTTTGAATTGGTTATGAATGCTCTGGATTTGCGAGAGCGTTGTGACAGCTTTTTGGGTAGCAGTCATCGCTTGATAAAGCGAGTTGAGCTGATCGGCGAGGATCTGGTTGCCTGTTCCGACGTACTCTAGCTCCAGTAAGGCCTGCAGCGAACGATTTCTATCCCCCGCCCCAGCACCGAGGTCAATAACCTGACCCAAGCCTGTGAGATCCTGCCAGCGTTTAATGCCAGTTACATCCGCACTACCTGGTGTTATCCCTACCGAGGACAAGGACCGCACCAGAAGGTCTATCTGGCGCCCCATGTCCCCAGTTACTAAACTAGGGGCTAAGGTGATTCCTGGAAGGTTCGGATTAGGAGGTCGCGGAATTCCTGTCTGCGCCAGCGCCAGCAGTCTTTGAACTGCTCCGTTAAGCGCTGCCGCATCGGCAGCTGTAAGGCTGCCCGAAGGCGTATTAAAAACAGACTTTACAATGTCATAGCTCTGGTTATAGGCGTTCACCACGTCTTGTGTTGTGTCGTGGGTGACGTTGACCATTCCAAGGCCGTCAATCAAGATCGGCTCGTCAGTAATAGCCATAATTTCCCCCTTGAAACAATTAATGTTTTACTAACTCTCTAATACTATTATAAACAAAAAAATTATTATTATCAATGGTTAGTCTTGAATAGATGTTAGATATTAATTGATGAAAACAAAGTATTTGCACTAATTTGACTTATCGTTGCAAAATTCTCGCCAACCTATCCAAAAGGATTGAAAACTATGCATATTCCTCCGACATCTCCCGCACAAAGCGCGAACATCAAAAAATTCGAATTTGATCACTTTATATTTCATCGGCCTGTTGTCACACGGGTATTTACGGAAATTGCCTCGGTATATGGAAATCAAAAACATAACCTAAAGCAGTGTGACACAGGTGGCGACCGAGTATGCGATGTTTTAACAGAGAGTGGAGAGCCTATAGGCGCAGTAGTATACAAAAAAATTCTAAGCTGGACAACAGGTCGTCAGCAGATTTTGGAAGTAAGAAACCTACTCCTTTTTGAGGATCGTTATTATACCGACAGGCAGTACGAAGATCGTCTTTTTAAACGTATTGAAGAAATCGCGTGTAAGCGAGGGGCTCTGAACTTGGAGTTTTTAGTTCCAGAAAAAGATCATAGATTGAGGGACTTGCTGAAAAGTAAGAATTTCACCATAGATGGGGAAGAAACTGTTTCGCCAGATAAGAAACGAGTGGATATTTGGTTTCGTAAATTTAATCTCAACTACGAACTTCGTAAAAATTCTTTTTATAATTTATCTCCCATTATGAATACGAATAAAAAAGCATCGAAAAAGAAAACAAAAACAATCCAGAACAACAACATAAATAATAATAATAACAATAACAACAATAATTACGATGAATTATCTAAACAGATCGTTAAATGCGTAAAAATCAAAAAGAATTCAGAAATATTTACGAAGCAAGAGCTGTTCAAGGAGCAATTTAGAATACCTTCTAACTTATCTAATCATTTGCAAAACTACGCTTTGGAGTCGTTGGCAGCCACGGAAGGAAAGCAAAAGATCGTCCGTACACAGTCCCTGTCGTCGTTGACTAGAGAGAAAAAGGATTAGCTAACAGGTGACTGACCATTAAATCGATTTCTTGAATTTAGAATTCGGCTAGTAGAAACTGGTTGAAACACATTTTCAGGGAGTTTTTCATGAGCCAACCAAAGGGAAAGATACCTTCCCATATTAAGGTAAAATCATTTAATCATCCAGGAACAGCTAGTCGTATAGTATTGACTCTCTGTGAAATAGAAGATCCTCGTCAGCCGTCCTGTAATTTCCATTACTCGTTAGTGACAATTATATTTATCTCACTCGTGGGTGTTCTGTGTGGAGCAAAAGATTGGGAAGAGATCGTGCAAGCCGCTAACGGAATAGAGGATTGGCTAGGCAAACATGTCGATGTTTCGTCAGGAATCCCTTCAAGTAAGACGTTAAAACGGGTTATGGGTCTCATACCTACAGACTCTTTGGAGGGCTTGCTCAATTGTATAAAATCGGACCTTACGGAGGGAGATATCATAGCAATAGATGGGAAAACTCTTCGTGGTAGTCGCGGTTGGAACGAGGAAAGTCGACCACTTCATTTACTACATGCCTGGAGTACAGAGCTTGGAGTTTGCTTGGGGCAGGTGTCTGTGGATGAGAAATCTAATGAGATCACGGCATTTCCGAAGTTGATTGAGCGATTAGAACTTAAAGGGACAATAGTTACTACAGATGCCTTGAATACTCAAAAGAAAGCCGCAACCGCAATTATCAACCAAAAAGCAGATTATGTATTGCCGGTGAAGGAGAATCATAAAGACCTGTATGAAGACATAAAATTATTGTTTGAGGATGCTGATAAGAAAGGGTTTAGAGGTGTTGATGCAGCAGAAAGCCACACTCAAGAAAAATCAGCTGGACGAGTAGAAGAGCGTAGCTATGAGCTTGTGGATATAGAGGATCTGGCTTCAGCAGGGAAATGGTCAGGTTGCTCAAGTGTGGGAAGAGTAACTAGGAGGAGAACAAAAAAAGGCAAGACATCAACGGAGGTATGTTACTACATAACCAGTTTAGAATTAGATGTGGAGAAGTTTTCCAGAAGCGTACGAAAGCATTGGGGAGTTGAAAACGGTTTGCACCTATGTCTGGATGTTGTCTTTGAAGAGGATAAGCATCGTTATCAAGACAAGATAGGAGCAGCAAACCTGTCGTTGTTGAGGAAAGTGGCGTTGGGAATATTAGGAAAGGACGCAACACTTAAGTGCGGAAAACCTGGTAAGCAGATGAGAGCAGCCACCTCGTCGACATACAGAGACCATCTAATCAAAAATTGCTTTTAATGGTCAGTCACCTGGATTAGCTAATAGCATGATTGACTTGTAGGTTTTGTTTTGATAACCTGTCTGGCTATCTCAAATGGAGTTTGACATGAGCGGCTTATTTCGCAATCGACGTAATATTTTTTTAGGATTGGCCACTGTTTTGTTGGTTGTTGGTGGATTTTTTGCTTGGCAATACTTGACTATGAGCGAGAACGTTCGATTTTTAGAAGATAAAATGTCTCGGCATAACGGACGTTATAAGACGTTTTTGCGGACGATGGATTTGATGGGTGAGCGTGATTCGAAGATGCTCGTGGAAACGGGGACTGCACGTTGTGGCTTGCAAGATGCGAAAGGGGACGGAGCTTCGACAGTGGTATTTGGGCAGTGGGCAAAGCAGCACGGTGCGGTACTGTACTCGGTCGATATTGACCCTCAGGCGATCAAAAATGCTGCCGCTGACCTTGGAGACTGCCGAGACTGTGTAAAGCTCGTAGAAGGGGATTCTATTGCGTTTCTGGCTGGATTTGGACAACCTGTAGACCTTCTTTACCTTGACAGTTTCGACTACGACGAACATGACCCAGAACCCTCTCAGCAGCATCATCTCAAAGAAATCATGGCGATTATGCCTAGGCTGCATGATCAGTCGATAGTTCTTATCGACGATTGTAAGTTGGCGGGAGGTGGCAAAGGAAAGCTAGCCATTGCCTACCTACTCGAACATGGGTGGAAGATTGACCGAAATGCCTATCAGGTGTTGCTGGTAAGAAAGTAAGTGGTGATAGGGACTGCAGGGACTGCAGAGACAACATGGTGTCAACTTAAGGGAAATCGCGGAAGGACTTCATAACATCGAAGATATTTTTTGTGATGGGACTGATAGCCACAAAAGACCCTCAACGAGGGTCTTCTGTGGCTACCAGTCTTATTGCAAAAATATCCTCAAAAATATGCGCCCGTTTCGCGATTGGAAATTCCCACAACTCGGGTTCTCTAATGACTCCTGGGTATTTTGGGTCATGAACATGAGGCTCAGGAATATCTTTTTTTTAACGCGAGTTTTGGATAAGCCAATCTTGAAAATAGCTTAAAGTAAGTGATTTAAGTTAAAAAAAAACTTCACAGGTTCAGGTTAAGATAAGTTTTTATGCAATTGATAACAAGCTCATTGTGACAGAAAAACCCTCGTAGAGGGTTTCTGAATGTAGCCCACCGTGAACCTGCGAGCGTCAGCGAAGACAGGTGTAACGGTGGGAATATGGGCAAAATAGAGAAATAGAGTTCGCACTCTCGAACGAGAGTGCCTCAGCCTGTTGATTACAAATAGCTTGAGGCACACCCCTTCGGGGGTGCGAATTTGTTTCCGCATCTACCTACCGTTACATCTGTCTTCGCTGACGCTCGCAGGTTCACGGTGGCCCA
>CAWBNS010000016.1:0-146669 GCA_963790215.1 uncultured Chlamydiae bacterium | reverse complement strand
AAAGAACAGCTGTCGCGCAGAATCAATAGCCAAAGCGGACCTGCTCAGTAATAAGAGTGAAGGATGAAGAATGAAATCTAACGGTCAAGTGCATTTCTTCTTCATCCTCACCCTTTTGTTTTGTGTCGCCGCCCAAGTAAATGAAATCAAAGCCGATGGCTGCTGCTGTTCTAATTTACCAAAACGCTTTCCCCAACAAGCTAAAACCCCCGTAGGCATGGTCTGGATTCCAGGTGGTGAATTCACAATGGGCTCAGACAACCAGGACTCCAAGGCGGATGAACAACCTCGTCACCCGGTCAAAGTCGACGGCTTTTGGATGGATGAAACACCCGTAACCAATCGACAATTTAAAGAATTTGTCGATGCCACCGGTTATATAACTACCGCAGAAAAAGCGCCTACGTTAACAGAAATCATGAGCCAAGTTCCTCCTGGCACCCCTCCACCCCCTCCTGAAGCACTCGTAGCCGCATCACTGGTCTTTAAACCCGCGAAGACACCCATAGCACTAGGCAATCACTACGCCTGGTGGGAGTGGAAACAAGGTGCTGACTGGAAACACCCGACAGGCCCAGAAAGCTCCCTAGAAGGCAAGGAAGACCATCCCGTCGTACAGATCTCCTGGTTTGACGCCAAAGCTTATGCAGACTCGGCCTACAAGCGACTCCCAACCGAAGCGGAGTGGGAATTCGCCGCTTACGGCGGACAGAAAGACGTCGCGTTTGTTTGGGGTAACGAACCCTTTTCCGAAGAACAACCCCAAGCCAACATTTGGCCAGGGCACCTTCCCGCACAAAAGTAACAAACCAGCGGGTTACATAGGCACAACACCCGTAAAGACATTTAATGCTAATCCATACGGCCTCTACGACATGTCAGGTAATGTATGGCAATGGTGTAGTGACCTTTACCACGTTGCCTATTACCAGCAAAAAACCGATAAGGGCCTCTCTACCAATCCAACAGGACCTTCTCAATCCTGACGATCCCGCCGAGCCCTATGCCACAAAACATGTGCACCGCGGAGGTTCGTTCCTCTGCCATGATAGTTACTGCAAGGGATATCGCATCGCTGCAAGAATGAAAACCTGCCCAGACACTAGCCTCAACCACCTTGGATTTCGCTGTGTCATGACAGCAGATACCATAGCCAAATGACCAGTCACTATGGCGTGCTTGGTGCCGGTAACGTTCTGCTGGGACGGCTTTAAACGTGGAAAACGCAGAGAAGGCTGAGTCGCTGAGGACGCAGAGCACCATCGCACTTTTGCAACTGCAAATCTACTAGAAGAGAGATGGCCTTAAAAAAACAAGAGAGAGCGTTATCATTGGTGTCACAAATAGAACCTCTCTCTTGTTTTTTTAAGGCCATCTCTCTTCTAGTACGACTTTGAGCTTTGCTCAAAGAGTTGCGATGGTGTGATGGGGGACCAAATCTCTGTCCTCATTGGGTAATCAGGTTCGGCAAAAATCTCAGCGCACTCAGCGGCTCTGCCTTCTCAGCGTTTTCCACAATTCCAAGTACTTTTGGAATAATTACATTCCCGATATGACCCGAGTCGCTCAATAGTGCTCTCCACATCCTGTCTTGAAATTAAATATTGATACCCTCAATGTTCGCATTTACCCACTTCCTCAACCGGAGAAAAAATTGCGTCAATATTGGTTCGCCCTGATCCTGTACGCCTATGTCTCACCTCTGAGCGCGCTCACAGACTTTTATAACGGAGAAAATATTCTACAACCCATAACCCGCCTAGAAGCAAGAGCTAAATATCAAACCGGTGTCACTCGTGTAAATGGCAACTGTGTCGTTGCCACAGCTCGATTTGATCAAGTCATCGATCTCAAACATGGCTGGCAAGCCTCTTTACGCCTCGACGCTCCTTACTCTTGGTATTTTTGTCCAAAGTGCTCTAAAGGAAAGAATTGCGTACAATTCCATCATTTCGCCGACCTGCTAGTCGAAGGATGGGCCATCACTCCGCCTATCAATAAATGGACCTACGGCGCCGGTATGCAGATGATCTTTCCCACTGACGGAAATAATATTGAAATCGGTGACGCTAAATATGAAGTCCATCCCTCCATCGCTATCGCCTATGATTTGAACCACTGGAGTAAAGGCGCATACTCGGGAATCATCGTCCGTTACGCGCGCAGCGTCGGCGGAAGCCCAACCGCCCCAACCATCAACCAAACCTACATAGAACCCTTCTTCAACATCAATCTCCCCGGTCGCGCCTTCATCAACTTCTCCCCAGAAATACGCTACAACTGGACCACCAAGCGCTGGTTTGTTCCTTTCGATATCATGGTTGGTCAAATGATCACCGACCATCTGATCGCATCGATCGAATATGAAAATGCAATCATTCACGATTATCCAAGATATGCACAACAAAGTCGAAATTAGATTAGGTTACCTTTTTTAGGAGGACAATATGAATTATAAAACATTCACAATTGGAGCCGCAGCCTTAATAGCTGTTGCGACCAACGCACTCGCATGCACAGATTTTATCCTACAATGCACAGATAAAGCTTCGATCGTGGGCCGATCCCTTGAATTTGCGCCACTCTTGCCCACAAAAGTGAAGATTGTACCAGCCGGAGAAGCTGTAAAATCGCAAGGACCAAATAATAAAAATGGGTTAAAATGGACCTCCAAATATGCCTACGCAGGCATGAAAATTTTTAACCGTATCATATTCGATGGTCTCAATGAAAAAGGACTCTCAGTAGCAGCCCTCTGGTTTCCAGATGTAAAATACCCAACCGTGACCGAAGGATCAACCGATAAAGTCCTCGCTTATGAAGACCTAATGCGCTGGCTTTTAGGAAATTTTGCCACCGTGGCTGAAGCCAAAGCAGCATTAAAAGAAGTGCAAATTTATGCACACCCTCTCCCTGAATTTGATAACGCTGTAGTACCCATTCACCTTGCCGTCCACGACGCTCAAGGGGCAAGCTTAGTGGTCGAATTCCTCGATGGAAAAATTCAATTATTCGATAACACCATAGGAGTGCTGACCAATGCTCCTGAATTCCCCTGGCACCAAACAAATTTGAGAAATTACCTCAATATAACTCCCGTGGGAGCAACCCAAAAAACGGTCGATGGTTCGATTTTGCAACCTACTGGCCAAGGCACAGGCCTTCTAGGCATACCTGGAGACTGGACACCCCCTTCGCGTTTTGTTCGCACAGCTCTCTTTAAACAGTTTCTTAAGCAACCTGCCACCGCAGCAGACGGCGTGATCGCCGCCATTCACCTACTGAACACTGTCGACATTCCCTACGGAACCGTTCGCGAACAACCCGCAACGAACGTAGATTTCACTCAGTGGGTCGTCGTCAAAGACCTCACCAACAGAAAACTGTATGTGCGAACATATGGAGATCAAAACATCCAAGCAATCGATGTAGCTCAAGAAATTGCCGCATTGAAAACACGATCCAAAGAAGTAAGCATCAATAGAGTAAATTAATCGACTTGCACCTGCTCCGAAAGGAGTAGGTGCGTAAATAAAACCAGGAGTTCTATGCGACTATCTATCAGCTTCGTCCTTTTCCTTTGTGCCCTCCTTCCTAATCTGGACGGAAGACGCGCCCCCTTTCAAGCAGAGATAACCGTCGGAGCAGCATCTGGTCAGGTCAATGCCAGTAACTTGGTCTCTCTAAAAAAAGATCTAACCACCGAAGGAATCCAGCAAGTCATCGCCACCTATACCCCCGTGAGCCCGGTGCAGTTCGCGATCAACCTACGTGGCCTAGACAGCATTGCATCCTTTGCCGCAGCCTCCACTACATTGAATTTTGCAATCCCCTCCCTGGGCATTACAAACACGTTTACTGGGTCGACCCGTGATGACAGCATCACCCTCTTGAAATCCTATCTCACCGACACCGGCTCGATGAGTAAAATTCTCCATGCCATGGCAAAAGTATCTCCCATTGATCCCATCGTCGGCAACCCAGACAGCCTGCTGGCTAACATGGTGAACGAAAACTATTTAGCCGGTGAACATGCAAGCCCCTGTAGCTGTCTCCCAAATAGAATCAAAAGCGTTGGCGCTGAATATGGAATCAGTTGGGTTAAAGGATTCCAAAACACCATCATCACCTTGCCGTTATACTATAAAAATAATCGCCTCATAGTGCCTGGAAGCCTTGTGCTCAGCGCTCCGCTGACTCTCATAGAGGTAGGCGGTGCCTACTCCCTCTATGGATCGCTAGGAGGCGGCTATCAGTGCCCTATTACAGAACTATGGGATCTCACCCTTGCTGGCAGATTAGGCTTCGGAGGATCATTAGACTTAGTGAGCGCTTCCGGTTTAGCCCTCGTTAGCGTGACAAGTGATTATAGACTCGCTTCGGGATGTAATTGGGTGCTGTCCCTCACCAATTTAGTCGGGTGGTCAAGCAGTCTAGCCATCCATGGCAGCGGTGTCGATTTTAATTACGGCGTACAAAACTGGGAATTCGGAAATGGTCTAAAACTATCGCTATGTCAGCTGTTTCCACAAATTTTTTCAGAAGCCAATCTCTATTTTATTGATACCTCCTACATCGGAGATAAGCTGTTCATACAGCATTATGATGAAATAGGCGTTCAGTTTATCGTCGGTTCTTTTGGACTAAAAAACAGCTTCGTATGGGGAGAAAAAGGATACAGCAAATACCGCGTTAACCTCGATTACTGCTTCTAGAGCGCGCTTCCGCGCGCACCCCCTATCCTTCAGGAAACTCTTTCGCATAAAGGTCATTGATCATAATCTTCACTTTGAGAGACGACTTCCAGCGATCCTCGGGGGAGGGAATATTCTGCAGCAAGGTTTCTGGTGCCAGGCCGAGCTTTTTAGCCTTAGCAACATCTTCTTGATTCAGACGGCAAAGCGTTTTCGCTTTCGCCCACTTTTCATCACGCTTAAAAGCTGGCTGACCCTTCTTACCCGGGCCATTAGGTTTGGAATTGGTTTTATCGCTCATTATATCTCAGTTTTAAGTGATGAAAGTTAATTCAATAGACCACAGTAGTTTGATTTGCTATTTTTAGCAATCAATAGCCTGCAAAAAAGACAAAAATCCAACGACGGAGCAACTAAAGTGAGGGAAAAGTTGGTATTACTTTCGGGGCTATTGTCCAACCAAACCCTCTGGCGTCATCAAATCAACCATTTGAGCGATCTAGCGACCATCCAAGTCATCTCTCCGTCTCAAAGCTCCGCAGAAAAAATGGTGGAGAACATTCTGGACCAAGCCCCACCTAAATTTTTCCTGGCAGGCCACTCCATGGGAGGCTGGCTTTGTCTAGAAATAATGAGAACCGCCCCCTCACGCGTACAACGGCTTTGTCTAATAAATACAACTGCACGAATGGATTCTGAGGAAAAAAGGAACAAACGTCAAACCTTGATCAAACAAGCCGAAGAAGGCGGATTTACAGAGATTGTAAAAGAGATCGCAGACAAATTTGTTTATAATTCTGAGATGAAAAACCAAGTCGAGACTATGTTTTTAGAGGTCGGCAAAGAGGCTTTTATACATCAGGAGCAAGCCATGCTGGCACGGGATGAAAGCCAATCCATCCTAATAAAAATCACCTGCCCCACATTAGTAGTTCATGCCGCGCAAGATAAAGTTTTTACTCTTGAAGAACACCAAGAACTAACTGCGCAAATACAGAATGCAGAACTTGCCGTGGTGGAGAACTCAGGCCATATGAGTCCCTTAGAAATGCCCGAGAACATCACAGCACTTCTAAGGACATGGCTTAGCCCCCCAGCCTCCTAACGAAAGTTGTAGGTAGCGTCCGGACCAGCTATAACTTCCCCATTACCACTTTCGAAAACAATCGAACCAACCCGAGTTCTGCCCGTTAATCTAACGATCTGCCTCTTAGAAGAATTTTGCTCTTTAATAACGATTCGATCAGCATCGGTATCATGCAGTAGCATTTCCGAACTATAGGCAACTATATCCCGCAGACGAGAATCATCAGCATCTAAATATCCGCGAATCGAAATAAGACCCGAAGCGTTTACTCTTTGCAATTTTGCCATACCATCGATATCTAGACTGTCAAACCTTACGTCTGATGCATTTATGGGACCGCTGACTTCAATCCGCGTAAAGCTGGATCTATGCGTGGAAAAAGGCCCATAAACGTGAACGAGACCATTGACTGAAGAATTTTCGATATCTAAGGGCCCGTGTACTGAAAGACCATGCTGGATGTTTTGATTTGACAAACTGGTCGGTCCATAATGCGTGCTTTGTACATTTCCATTCTTGGGGGTATCACTTGGTGCCCAACCAGGAACGTGCTTTCGCCAATCATATACCTCAGTAGCCTCGTCTGGAACATGCTTTTGCCAGTTAGACGTTTCGGAAGGAACATGTTTTTGCCAATTGTACGCATTAACAGTTCCAATACTTAAACAAAACAAAGTCGCAGCTAACAACAGACTGTTCTTTTCCATTTGCTCATCTCCTCAAATTCTAAACAATCAATGATAGTTGATTGTATCGATTTAGTACAATTTTTCAAAAAACAGATTCACTCCAGATTTTGGAAGCTCTTTATTGATAATTAAACTGCATCATCGCTTCTGGCAAACGAGCACCCTCTATGGGGTTGTCCTGCATGATCTGTCGAAGATTCTTCAGATCATCCGCCGACAAAGCCACATTCACAGCCGCAATATTTTCTTTGAGATAGTCGGATCTCTTGGTACCGGGAATAGGAATAATATCACTACCTTGCGCTAACAACCACGCCAGAGAGATCTGAACCGGTGTACATTGTTTCTCGGCAGCAATCTTTTCAATAGCATGGACCAAACGAAGATTATGCTGCAGAGTCTTCTCCTGAAATTGAGGAGCAATACTACGAAAATCAAAGTATTTGTCCGTGTGGAATACTGACGCTTCTTTCACTTTACCAGTAAGTAGTCCCCTTGTAATAGGACTAAAAGCAACAAAGGCTATCCCAAGTTTACGACAGGTGGGAAGCACCTTCTCAGCGCTTTGATAATTGGCGAGGGAATACTCTGATTGCAGAGCAACTAATTTATCTCCAAGAATTGCATGAGCCTTCTCAACGATCTCAGGGCCTACTTCTGACAATCCAACGGTTTGAATTTTACCTTCTTGAATAAGCTCCTGCATGACATGCATCGTATCTTCGATAGGAATAGCAGGATGGTGACGATGTAGAAAATAAACATCGATTGTGTCAAAGCCAAGTCGTTTCAAGCTATTATTGCAGGCCGTCTTGATATAGTCTCGGGAGTTATTCACTTTAAGATCATCGGACGAACGATCTAGGCCACATTTCGTTGCGACAACGATTTTGTTTTTGAAGGTCTTTACACCTTTGCCTACGAGAAGTTCATTCGTACCTTTGCCATACATATCCGCTGTATCGAAGAAAGTGATCCCACTGTCATAGGCCTCTTGAAGAACTTTTAACGCCGTCGCTTCATCCGTCGGACCATAGAACTCCGACATTCCCATGCAGCCCAAACCTAATGCCGACACCTGCGGCCCATTTTTGCCTAATTTTCGCAGCTCCATCATCATCCTCTGAATAGATTTTTTGTGAGGATGTTAGAAGCACGACAACTTCATGTAAATAAAAAAATAAGAAGGAAGATGAACAGTTGCTAGATGCTGTGCTTACCTTGGAGACCAAAAACTGCTTTTAATCCGATACCAGAGACTTTTTGACTTCATCAATTCGTTGATTTTCGCACGATTTGGCGAATCGGCCGGCGCAAAATCTAATGGCGTAGCCCCCTTCTTGTCTTTTGCAAAAAGATCGAGATGAAATTGATTGGCCAAAGTCGCAATCAGATAAGGGTTTCCCTTCTCCGCAGCTAAGTGAAGCAAGGTTCGTCCATCAGCTGAAATGGGTTGAGTTAAGTTAAACCCAAGAGCCTGCAGCTTTTTTAATCGCGAACCGTCCAGTGCCTGAAAGACAACCGATTCACTAAGCCTTCTCAGCGCAGTATTTCCTCCTTTGTCTTTCTCATTCGGGTCAAGATGACAGTCGTGAATTAAGTACTCGAGCATACGAAAATCCAGCAGATACGGGATCGCCGAATGTATGAGAGGTTCTTCTTCAGTTTTAGGATTAGCTCCCAGCTTGATCAATGTTTCCACCGATTGCAGATTTTCAACATGCGTTACTGCGCGATGCAACGGAGTGCCACCAAAATTACTCGGCTGATTAGGATCCAACTTGCATTTAGTGATTAAGTATTCAAGCACTTCACTGCTTGCGAGCCCTCTTAAAGCATGATGCAATGCATTTTCTTCCGCATAATCCAAGGCAGCTGGGTCCAACTTCACCTCTTCAATTAGGTAACGCATCGTCTCTAAGTCAGCCCCAGCCTCCGCAGCGAAATGAAGCAAAGAAATTTGCATCTGATTTTTTTCCATTGGATTCAAACCTAAATCAATCAAGTGTCGAATAACAGAAACATTTTTTGTAGAAACAGCCAAAGACAATAAATTAGGGCCTCGAGTTGAATGCCCCCGAAATTCAACACTCCACGGCCCAGCAATGTCTAATCCGTGTACTGTTCTGAGAAAATCAATGGTTAGATTAGGGTCCGGACTCTTCAGCGCGTGTCTAAGATCGTTGTGTTGGGGAGAAACACCCAATGTAATCATCTTGTTATATATATTTAACCTTCCCTGCTCCAGAGCCACCCAGGTGCACTCTTCCATAACTTCCTCTGCACTAAACCCTAACAAACTCCTCCAATCATTTGAAAAAACCGTTTCCACGTCTTTTTCATCCCCTTCAAGGACACTAGCGTATGCCAATTTGAGTGCCTCTTCCTCGTCCGCCGGCTTCTTATGAAAATCGACAGCAGGAATTCCAGTATGATCCAATCTTGGCCAGCTACCACCTGCAGTTCGAATCCAATTCTCATTGAAACCATAATCAGTATTTTGCGCAGATGTGGCTACATCCCAATCACCCTCATTCTCCTCTATCTTTGGCTCCCTCCAAGGAGTCGGCAAAGTTCCTCGGATTGTCTCCAATTCCTCTGCGTCGTGGAAAGCGGCGATTCGACGATCCGCTTCTAGCGGATACTCGGACCTGAACTTAAAATCCGCCCAGTCAGTTGCAGCGTGAAGATAATGAATAAGCTCATGACCGACTATTGTAGCCAGCGGTAAAGGTTCCCACGTCTCTTTCCCTTTAACAGCAAGTTTAACTTTGTCTGACTTCTCCGTGTTGATGTGCACATGAAAATCTAACTTTTTAAAATCAATCACATCACCCATATTCCGTGGGTCATCCAAAGCCTGCCACCTAAACTCCGACGTCTCTCCAAAGTCAATAGTGACAGGTACCCCTGATTGTATGGCTTGTCGTAGAAACTGGCGGCTGCCCAGGCCTAGACAAAGTTCTTTGATAGCACCTATTATTTTTTGCTTAAATTCATCCGTGCCTTCGAGCTTGAAGGAACCAGTCGATCCTTTTTCCTTCAAATCGTTAATCCATTGCGTCGTTTGGTGAAATTCCCATTCATGCATTCCGTTATTAGGTAGTAGACCGGTATATTTATCCGAAAAAACAAGAATTTTATCTGAGTGAAAAGGATTAGATTCAGGAACCTCTACGGTAAATTGGCCGATCCATTCATCAAGCGCATCTTCTAAATCTTTATCGACAATGCGTTCGGACGAGCGCACCGGAATACTCTCCAAGGCTCCCTTTACCTTTTCTTTCTGATCTACATTTAAGTCGTCTTTTTTAAGTTCATCGCTTGGAATAGAAGGCTTAACGTCGTGTTCAGGAGGAAATGAAAGATTACTATTATCAATCATAAAAATCTCGATTTGTTGATAAATAAAACAATCTTATAACATAATTATATATAACCTAGTTAAACTAAATCAATCTTAATTCAAAACAACTTATACAAGGATTCAAACATCCACAACCGATTGATTATTAGAGATATAAACCCTCGAAGTCTTATGTCTTAGATTTTCTGTGGTCAGGACGGTGTTGGGGTGCTCAACCCTAGTTTTGGAGTGCGGCGACTTGTCGATGCCACAGCAGGCAATCCTGACTATCTTGTTTTTTGTGAGTTGTTTGCTCAGTGCAGGAGATTGTTGACCTAATTGATCTTGAGATTTATAATTCGCGGGCAATTTCTCATTTAAATCGAAAGGAACTTACCCATGAAAAAACTTTTATTCCCGATATTAGTTTGTTGCTTATTAACTATCACTCAGACGTATTCATTAGCAACGCCGACACCGATAGAAGGAACGCCTAACATAACAAGTAAAACCACTTTCACTTTCTCTGCAGGACCTTTCATCTATCATTTTAAGTTTCCAAAAGGATGGGGGTTAGGGGAAACTAATGCGTCCAGAAACGGACATAGCTTTTTTGAGCTATTCCCCCCTAATGGAGGACATGGCTGCAGTATTGAGGCAGAAAATTTCGACGATGAAGCTCAAGCCCAGAACGCTGTGACTGAGTTGTGTAAAACCTTTAGTAACGTTAACCAACTCGAGGATGGATTTGAAGTAGATCTCCCAAATGCCTGGTATAGCTGTCGTTTGCAGGGCGCCCAAGTCGTGCAAATGTGGTATTCTCTACCTAGAAAACAGCAAGATCATCTTGCCTCCTGGAAAGCTCTGGAAAACTGTCTAACTTTAGAAATCGAAGGTAAACCTCAAGAAAACGAACCTGAAGAGTTTTCTCCAGTAACAAAAACCAAGGGGATTAAACCCGAGTGGCTTTGCAATCACCCCAACAGAAAATTACACGTCCTGTTCGACGCTGGATTTGCTACGAAGTGTACCCCAAATACAGGAGACGTCTCTGAAAGTCATCATCTGACTTTCTCGGAAACATTTGGTAGCGAAGGTTTTTTCTACGTGAAATGGGATCAAGTGGATTTGGATACACCTGAACCATACTCACAGCACCTCAACGAGATGGTGAAGGATGTTCTAAAAGCAGCACCTAACCAAAAAGTAGCCAGTAATCCCACATTCGAGCTGGAAGGTGGTTACGCTGTTCTGCCTGGAACACCCTATACCTTGATCAGCCTAAGTGGGGATGGATTTCTGTTTGGCTTTGCTGCAAGGACAACGCGGCCTTTCCAACAACCTGACCTCAATGGGTTGATTCGAAAGATAAGGTGGTACACTAATTAAACGCATCACCACGACTAACAAAAGAGGCCGCCTCATCAGCGGCCTTTTTTTTCTTCCAAAACCGTTTGGGTGCTCGACCCTATTTTTGGAGTGCGGCGACTTGTCGCCGCTTTCAAAGGCATCGACTTGTCGATGCCACAGCAGCTCGACAAGTCGAGCTGTATTAAAGCGGCGACAAGTCGCCGCACTCCAAAACTAAGGTCGAGCACCCAAACACTATCCTGACCACAGAAAATCTAAGGCATAGAGCCTTATTTTGCCTTTAGCGACAGCTTCACCACACACTCAACATGGTTGGTCTGTGGAAACATATCGAAAGGCTGAACGATGTCTACATGATATCCCGCATCGATCAACACAGCCAAATCGCGAGCCAAGCTGACGGGGTTGCACGAGATATACACAACAAGTCTTGGTCTGTGTGTGGCGATCTGCTCCAATGCAGGTCGCTCACAACCTTTTCTGGGTGGATTTAACAGAGCGACATCAAAGCGATCCATCGAATGAATCACCTCTTCAACACGGCCACAAATAAACGTTGCGTTAGAAATTTCATTGCGCTCCGCGTTGTGCCGAGCGTCCGCTATCGCCTCCGGGATTACTTCGACTCCAACCACCTTACGCGCATGCTTAGAGGCAAGCAAGGCCAAGGTACCTACACCGCAATACGCATCCAGAACTGATTCAGATCCCGTCAACTCCGCGAATTCCAATGTTGTTGCATAAAGAATCTCCGCCTGAGCCGTGTTCACCTGGAAAAAACTAGCCGGAGATATCTTGAAAGTAAGCCCTGACAAAAGCTCTTCAATCTCAGACTTGCCTTCCAGCACATGGTAATCCTTGCCCAGCACAACGTTGCCTGGATCGCGTTGGATATTCTGAACAACCCCTTGAACCGCCGGACAACAGGCCATAATGTCCTGCGCGATGCGGCGTAACGTATCTGAAGCCGCACCACTAACTACTAAAACGACTAACACCTGACTAAGATTAACCGCTGTTTTAATCAACACGCATCGTAACTGCCCCTGACCCGTTCTCGGATCATATGCCGAGATCCCTGATGCCAGAATAATTTTACGCACGTCGGCGTAAACGGTTTCACCCAGCGCACAATGGACATAACAATGCTCTACTTCAACAAGATCGCGGGAATTGCGTGCAAACAAACCCATCTGTAATCCGTCAGGACCAGGAACTACCGGAAGTTGAATTTTGTTTCGATACGCCAACGTGGAAGGCGAAGCTAGACAAGGCTCCACAGGTATCTCCTGACCTGGCATGACACGTTCAAATGCATCCAGAACAAGCTGACGCTTGAAAAGAAGCTGCGCCTCAGCGCTCAGATGCATCAACTGGCACCCCCCACATCGCCCAAACAAAGGACAAATAGGCTCTACATTCTCATTCATTTTTTCCTAACACAAGTTTCATCAGCGTATATCATAACTGAGAGATCCAATATTAGAAGACAAAAAGCTGGCGAACTACGGACTGAAGAGGACAACATCCTACCCACAACTGCTTTTGAATTCTCTTTATGCTTTCTCCTTAACACAGAGGCACAGAGAAAACGGAGGGACGATAAATTAAACTATAGCATCTTCACTATTGACCTAGTTCTCTCTCTGTGCCTCTGTGTTTAGATAAATGCATAGAATGGCCTCAAGAGAAGTTGTGGATCGGGTTTCACTTTTTTATTTATATTTTTGGATTTTCCATGCACTTCTCTATCAAATAAATTCCCTTAATTGACCCAAAAATGGCATCCTCACGAATCTATGACTGTCTAGAAAAAAATACGATCATCTCATTAATTGGGGTCTACCATGTTGACGAAGCAAAGTTTTATGAGACTGTTTATCTTGCTATGCATTGGTTTTACCTATCAGTCGCACACTCTCTACGGCATTGAGCAAACGTACACGTATTACCTCAACGTAACCGATTTTGCCGAGAGCTTCATTGAAATACCAACCTCTAATGTATCTGTTAGCAGTCCTACAATAAGCTCAAAATATCTTGCCGGAAGAGCACCTATTTATAACGAAGACAATGTGCAGACCGGGACATGCTCCGCCTCATTTTTATGCATGCAAACGGTAGATGGGATCTTCACAGACATAGCCAACTTTATCTCTGTTGACAGCGGATTAATCGTAACATGGTTTACCCCTACAACACTTCTCAACCTTGAATTAGATAGCATCATAAATGGCATGGTTACTGAATGCATTGTACTAGCCTCCACAAAGGTTGGTGCGAATCCTTTTTATGGTCAGACATTCAGTCTCATTGTTTCATCGGTTGACGGAAGAATCTATTTCGAATTCACAAGAACAGGAACCATTTTCTAAATTTTTCGATATGCACGCTAAAGGAATTTTATGAAACGCATTATCGCCTCACTTTCTCTACTTGCGATCACCATCTCAGGTAACATTCATGCTAAATGCTGCTGTCAGGCTGAGGACAATTCTTTTTACCTTAAAGTTGGCTCAGGAGCCTCCTGTTCTGAAAGCGCTAATGTCACTGCAGCTCCTCCGACATGGGCTCCAGCCATTCAAGGCTATAATGCAAGTTTAGGAAGTGCAGGAATTGCAAGCCTAGGCCTTGGTTACGAACTCATGCATCTATTGGACTTAGAAGTCAGTATTTCCACTCGATCTACGTTTAAATACAGAAAATTCCAAACGCCAACTGGTGGCGGAGCCTCCTACACAAGAGAATTTGATCTCGATGTAATACCGATTCTTATTTCGGCAAATCTAATTGGAAAAGACATCCCCTGCTTAACTCGAGATGTGGCTTGTGGCCAGATCTATCCAATTATGGGTGTTGGCATAGGTGTTAGCAATCTTCTGATAACGAATTATAGAACAACAGGATTACCTGCTACCGGGGGGTCAGCTCCGTTCGCGAGCTTTTCCGCTGAAAATCAATACACTCTTCGCAAAAACTTTACCTATACCGTTCTTGTGGGCCTTGAATATAACTACAATGATTGTTGGGCCATCTCAACAGGTTATCGTTGGTTTGATGCCGGCAAATTTAAGGGGCCTCGATATCAAAGAGTCTCCACTGGCGATGCCGTTGATGTTGGCGGCCAGGAATGGAAAATGCGTTTTCGATCTAACGAGTGGTTTGTCGAATTTAAACTCTTTCTTTAGCCGCAGCCGTTAAACACTGATCAAAATCACAGCAATTGCATTTAGTTTAAACTATTGACTAATACTCACAAAGCAATTATGCTAGTTTCTTTTAACATCATTGAATATAAAGAAATGAACAATTTGATCCCCGCTATTTCATCGTCTATACTCACTGAAAGAACATCTTTTTCTACAGTGAGTCCTCAGCTAAACGCGTTCATTGCCGAATCATCTATCATCGGTGAACCGACACTCAAAAGCGCAGAAACATGGAGACTCATACAGGGTTTTTATGAAAAAGCAACCTGGACCGCTAGCGAAACCGCAAAGACACAATATATTGAAAGCTTCGAGGAAACGGTGATAGCTGGTGTTCCTGCACTTTTCGTAACACCTAAAAATATGCCTCTTGTGAATCAAGACAAAATCATCGTCTATCTCCACGGGGGTGGCTTTACCTTGGGATCACCCAAACATCTATTCCAGGTTTTTTCATACGTGGCCTACGAGACCGGCGTGAAAGTTTTGGCAGTTGATTATGGACTCGCCCCCGAAAATCCCTTTCCTGTTGCACTGAATCAATGCTTCGAAATCTATCAGGAACTTCTCAAGGACTTCGATTCAAATAAAATCGTATTTCTTGGTGACTCTGCTGGTGGTAATTTGTGCCTAGCCACGACCTTGATGGCAAAAGAAAAAGGTGTGCCACTTCCTAAAGCTCTGGCCCTATTTTCTCCAGTAACGGACGCAAAAAAAGGGGACAGTTATGAAAAAAATCGCGACCCTCGCATCTCGTACGAATCAACCATTGAACCCTCGTTCATGGCCTACTGTCAAGACGTTGAAAATCCATTCTATACAATTTTAAACGCGGATCTCGGGGGACTACCTGATATCTTTACGCAAACTGGGTCAAGAGATGCGTTGGAAAGCGATAGTATTAGATTGGAAGCAGCCGTCACACTGCGAGGCGGAAATATAACCTGTGTATCCCTTCCAGGAGTTCCTCACGGCATTGTAGAACAGTCTGAAGACCTTATTCCAGAATCGCGAGAAGCCAAGCAATTGGCAGCTGAATTTATCAAGGGTCAGTTAGGTCTGTAAACAATTTTCAGATTTTTAACAGGATGGGCAGGATCGCCTTCGGCGGCAGGATTAAAGAGGTAGACGCATCAACTTAAAATTATTTATTGTTACGAGAGTCACTGCGGAGCAGTGCAATAATCGTAGCCAGGGGTCAGACCTCGAAGAGGCCGCAACCCCTGGTAGGAGAGGTTTATAGATTCGGACTACGAACGTAGTCCAATACCTAAATGAGAATCCTATGCGGCATTTTTTACCCCTTGAACTACATTCGTAGTTCGATTTTTATTCATCCAGATCCAGGGGTTGCGACCTCTTCGAGGTCTGACCCCTGGCTAAGATTGTTGCACTGCTTCGCAGTGGTTTAAATAAAAATAAATAATTTTAGGTTGATGCGCTCTTTATCTTACCGCGGAAAGCGATCCTGTCCATCCTGTTATTTTGAAAAAATAAAAAAATATTCTATTTCATGCTTTAGTCTTAGTGACCACTCAGAAAAGCTGATGAAAAAATATATTCTCGATTAATCTTGGTGGACCTGAACTTTTCAAAACACACTGAGTGCACAATGCCCGAACTACCCGAAGTAGAAACGATTACTGGCGAGCTTCGCTCTGCATTGCCGGCTAACACATTAATCAAAAAGGTCGATGTTTTTTGGGAGCGAAGTGTGGCTCAACCAGACGCGACTCGTTTCTGCCAAAAGCTGAGCGGCCAAAACATTCAACAAATTTATCGCAGAGGCAAATTCATTGTTTTTGTGCTAACCGATTATTCCCTCTTAGTCCATCTACGAATGACAGGAAAATTTTTCATGGATCAGCCATCAGCGCCCGTCACTTCCCACGAACGCATCAGACTGACTTTGGCCGATGGACGCGTTTTGCGCTACGAAGACCAACGCAAATTTGGCAAATGGTATCTACTCACAAATCTAGATGAATATCTAACTAAATTAGGCGTAGAACCACTTGAAAACAACTTCACAATAGAACTCTTATCTGGATTTCTTGAAGGGCGCAAAACATCCATCAAGCCATTCTTACTCAATCAGTCATACATCGTTGGCTTGGGAAACATCTATGTCGACGAGGCATTGTGGGAGGCAAAAATCCACCCCGCTAGATCCGCCGGTTCCTTAAAAAAAATTGAAATAAAACGGCTTTTCCACTCCATCCAAACAGTCCTGCAGCGTGGAATTGAGAACATGGGAACTACCCTAGGAAACCACCAAGCCAATTACTTTAGCGTTAGCGGTCGACGAGGAGACAATCAACACCAATTACGTGTTTTTCGGCGCGATGGCCTTCCATGCCCCAGATGCCAGGCAACAATCGTCAGGATAACGTTAGCACAGCGAGGAACTCACTTTTGTCCGGAGTGTCAGCGATTAGATTAATCTATCAATCGAGATTTGCATAATTTTTCCCACTCATCCTGTTATCCTGAAAAAAGAAATAAAATTGGCAAAAAAATGTACTTAGCAACGATCATCTCAGTAATCCTATCCTTCACGTTTCTTTTAGGTCCTTGTGCGCCCAAAAGCTACTGTCGCATCATGTACCCTTTAGTAGACGACGCCACCGGATCGACGACAGGATATGGCCAGAAAGTCACTGCCTACCTAAGTCAGCCAATGCCAAATGGCTTAAAACTTACAGTCAACGCCACGGTATTTTCTTCGGTACATGGAAGCTCTGTAGGCGAACTGTCCTTAGATGAAACCGCGCAGGTCATCGCAAGAGGAATTTCAGCTGCTGACTGGAGTCACTTACGCGTCATGCTAGAACTCCATGCAAACCACTACATGGCTTCACAAGGCTTTGAACGGCAGTTGGTGTACACCATCGGTCCTTAAAAATAAATTCACAGTTTTGAGTTGTCAAAAAAATTACAGTTAGGGAATAACCAGGTAACGGCCGCAAATCCTGTCTAGAGGAACAACATGCCTTACGCAATTTACCGAATGATGATGATCGGGTTTACGTCGCTTGTAACCTATCTCCAGGCCGCAACGACGGCAACTGCAACTGTAACATTTACGATCGGTACAATCAACGCGATCTCGGTTTCGGGTAACCCGACCGCTCTAACCATCAACACCGCTACTGCGGGCAGCGCTCCAACATCGGTAACAGATACGTCAACCACTTATAACGTAACTTCGAATGCAACAAATCAACGCATAACAGGTGCAATAGATTTAGCGATGCCATCAAACGTTACGTTAACGATTGCGCTCGGAGCCCCTTCAGGAGCTACATCCGCTGGAGCAGTTAGTATGACAACCACTGCCCAAAACCTTGTGACAGCCATCTCCAATGTGGCTGAGTCTGGCCTAGCCATCACCTATACCTTGGCTGCTACAGTCTCCGCCGCCGTGCAAGGTCCATCCACACGAGTTGTAACCTACACCATCGGACCGTAAAAAGTTACCATTCACGAGGTAGAATCCGAACCCGAACCGTGTGCGCATTCTATTACCCATAAGTCTAATTTGCGCGAAACGCTTTGGAGTGCGTTTACTTTTTTACCTTAAAAGATCTTAGTAGAAAAATTTTTATCTATGGCGTATCCTCTTCCGCGAATCAATGTCGATCTCAATCGAGGAAATGATGCTGCGCGGGTTCTATCTACTCTTTTTGCTAATGCCTACCCTTTGCATGGGGCTCATTCAAAGCGATCTCAGTAAAGTTATTGATGTAGCACCCGGGAAGGAATATCTCTGTACGTTTTCCTTGGTAAATACCTATGACGAGCCTCTGCGCATACGTCTACAACAGTCCGACTATAAATACCAAGCCAGCGGCGAAAACTTCTACCTCCCTCCAGGAAGCATAGAGCAGTCCAATGCGAACTGGATTGAACTTCCAAAAACGTTCTTAGAACTGCCTCCACACAGTGAAATGGAGGTCGGCTACACGGTTAGAGTGCCCTCAAAACTAGATAAACACGGCTCTTATTGGAGTTTGATCTTCGTCGAGCCTGAACTAGGTCAAAAGCTGGAAGATGCAAACTCTATGATCGAGGTCCGTATTCGCTATGCTTATCAAGTCGTAACCAACCATGGTCAAGGTAAACCCCAGCTAAAATTACAGGCCACGTCGCTGGCAACGATTGATGGCCAACGCTACGTCAATCTCGATGTGGAAAACCCTGGGAATATCTTCCTCCGCCCCAAATTGGAGGTAAAGATCTACGATGCCGCAGGTAAGATCGTCTCCTCAGTAGAATCAATCCAGCAATCCATTCTTCCTGGGATGTCGATCCGCTACCCCGTTGCTGTGACCGAATTACCACCTCAAGATTACCACGGTCTGCTCCTGCTTCGAGATGGAGATCGGTACTATGGCGAGAAATTTCGCTTCAGTCTTCTCTAGCTAGCAGAAGCGCGATGCCTCTCTTTCTAGTAGTGTTATCGCTTCTACTTCCCCTATTGGGATTCTCACAGGAAGAGTTTCCGCAACATTTGAAGCTGCATCGTTGTGAAGATGCAGAGCAGCTTTCAGTAAATCCTGGTGAAGCATTTTTTACCTATGTTCTATTAACCAATGAAGGCCCCATCCCTCTTACAGTAAGTTGTCGAGCCTTTCCCACACCGCTGGAAAATAGTTACATTTGACGAAGAGGCAATCAAGTTAGCACCAGGCCAGTCAGAACTGGTATTTGTAGCTTTACAAGCACCTCCTAATTGCCCCCCTGGTGACTATAACCTCGTTCTACTAGCCGACAGCCCAGGTCAAGTCGGTTCCGAGCTCACCCTATCTGTACGCGTCAGCCCTTGCGCCATCCTTCACTTTGAGGCTGGCACAAGGGCAGAGGTAATCGCCCTTGGTGAACGGTATCAGATGAGTCTCCACTGGACCTCTCGCGGAAATTATATTCCACCCCTTGAATATCTGTGCACCAGCTCCCCTGACTGCATAACCATCTGTCAGCCAGATGCCCATCGTGTCACCATCGATATAGAACCAACAGAATGTGGTCCAGACGGGTTGCAGATAGTCAACTGTAAAGTGCTTAATCGCGAAACATGTGAAATCCTGTTCGAATATACCTCTGTAGTAGAAGTACTACCGCTCTGCCCGGAAAAGATAACGGAATGCACACGTTTTCCTAGCTGGATGGAATTGTTTGTCGCCCATGAGCATGGCGACACAATCTTTGGCATCGACGTATACGGCAGCGGCATGATCGATGAAGAAAGCGGCCTGTGGGCTAACTATGAGTTATGTCTACCCACAAAAGAACAGAGCGGGATTTATAACGAAAAGCAAATACTGCATCTGCAAATCGGTCAGGAGCGATGGGATCTACAGCTTGGGGACGGCATCTACTGCTTAAGCCCCCTGACAGAGCGCTATCGCTATGCCCGCGGGGTTCAAGGTAGTGCTAGAAGTGGCAACTGGGAAACCGGCGGCCTCTATCTCAGCAACATGTACGCCTGCGCAGAACAGGCGCAAGAAGCAGGCGGATATATGCTCTGGCGCCCCACCGAATGCGCATTGGTTGCCTACAACTTCTTACACAAAAATCGCACCCTGTCTATCCAGAAGCTAACATCAACAGCGTCCAAATCATGTGGGCACCGGTGTGCGGACTGTGCGCCGAAGGTGAAGTGGCACGCGATTTTGGCCCCTATAACGGCCACCATGGAAAATCTGCCTACCGCGTAGCTGTAAACGCTGTTATGGACTGGCGAGCCAGCTGTAGCTTCGAACGCATCCGCGCTGGCGTAGGATTCCTAGGCTATTACAATAATCTCGACCTCACCTCCACGTGCGGCGACGTCGCCCTGACAGAAAAACTCAGAATCGGTGGCGCTGCCACAATCTACTCACAAATGCTTGGCAACCCGTTTAATATCCTCACCACCATCCCGGAAAATCGTTATTTCCAGGGTCAGATTTCCTATCTGTACACAAAATCTCTCCAGGTTGTTGCCTCAGGTAGGTATATGGCCATGAAAGATCTATCGCAACTAGCCCAATTTAACCTACGTCAAAGCTGGGGGGATTTGCGGCTCTACTATACGCTTCCTGGACTGCTTCTCACCGGGTGTGCATCCCTTGGATGGCAACGCGATCAGGCCAACAGACAAGAATCCTGGCCGCTCCAAATGTACTCCCTCTACGCCTGCTGCAACCGATGGTCTGATACCAACTGGAATCTCCTCTTCGAAACTGGTAATCTGCAGTACTACGATGTCACCAAATGGCGCTCAAGCATCGGAGGAGGCGTATGCCATCATTTCAGCTGCTCGACCTCCGCAGCGAATTCCAAGCTAACGTCTCCGTGAATATGCCTGAGCTATGTATATACGACCGGTACTCTGCTAGCCTCTCGCATGTTCTACCTAATCAACATCGCATCCGCATGAATGCCCAATACATCCACTGTCGCCTCTCGCCAGAACCACGCGAATATCTCGCCTACCTCTCTTACGACATCCCTTTTGGGCTCGCTATTCCTAAATCCGACTGCACAGGCTGCGTTTGTGGTCACGTATTCGATCAAGAAACACACGAGCCTCTCGAAAAAACCATCGTGAGCCTTGCCGGAGACCGTACACTCACCGATGAAGATGGATTTTTCCGCTTTCCCAATGCCTGTGAGGGCAGTCACCTGTTGACGATTGATCGTCTGCGCCCAGGCTATGTTCCATGGCACCTCAAACCCATTGCAGTGACCGTACGAACAGATAAATGCTGCCGCATTGCTTTGCCAGCAATACGCAGCGCCGTCATCGAAGGACGCTTGATTCGATACGACATTCAGGACCACTTAGACGCCGCCGAACGCTATTACCTTCGTCAATCCAATTCCATCGAACATTGCCTTTTTGATGCAGGAAGAATAGAAGGAGTACACATCATCCTCACCCATGCAGAAACCAAACTAGAATATTCCCGCACTCTCACAAGACAGGGTGGATTCAGCTTCGGGGCGTTGCGTCCAGGTACATGGACCATCGACATTGCTTCAGATGAAATCCCATCCACCCATCAGCCAGAACAAACAACGACTACCGTCACTGTCAAATCCGAGCAACAAATTACCGTTAATTTCCGCGCCTATCCGTGGCGAGGACAATGTATCAAGTACGCCCCTAAGGAGTAATCGTAAAGGTGACAATCACCGAAGACGAGACTGGCAAAGCAGCCGTTGTCGCCGATAGCGAATACGTCACTCCTTGAGTCGTCGGCAAGACAATATTGTTCACATTCGTGACTAAAGTGACTGGACTCGTAGTCAATCCCAAACTGCCTTGTGAAGTCGCACCTGGCGGAGCCGCTAACTGACAACTCAAGGTCATACCAGAAGGCATATTCGTATTCAACTGCCCCGTTATTGAGTGACTAAAGATATCCGTTTCGACAGTGTACGTTGTCGCATTGTTACTCACTGCATTCGGAGGCGAACCCGCTGTAGCCGAATTAATCGTCATCGTAGCCGGATTCCCGGAAACCGTGATGTTATTAAATACCGCTTCACTCAAAATCGGAAACATAGAGAAAAAAAATAAAAGAACTCTCATCTAAGGACCCAATGTAAAAGTAACTGTGCGCGTCAAAGGACCTTGCGCCCCTGCGGCTACCGTAGCCTGGAGCTGGTATTGAATCGCCACATTCGACTGCTGCACGTTAGTAATACCCGTGACCAGATTCTTCGCCGTAGTCGTCAACGAAACAAAACCCGCTGAAGTAGCCCCAGACGGTGCTGATAGATTTGTTAAAAGACTAATCCCTGTTGGCATAGCCACATCGATGGCACCAGTGATTCGCTGGTTGGTTCCATTGGATGTCAAATTGTATGTCGTAGTAGAATCCGTTGCCGATGTCGGCTGTGACCCTGCTACAGCGGCGTTAACCGTCAACGCTCCCGGATTCCCAGATACACTGATACTGTTAATCGTAGACAACACAAAACTCACCGTCTGCGTGATCGATGAAGCCGCGTGCCCATTCCCATAAACGCAAACCAGCATCAGTAGAAGGTAACGAAACCCATAACGCTCCAGACCCAAAATCAAAACCATTTAACCAACGATCTCAGCTCATAAAAAAAATAACTTTTAGCACATGCAGAGCATAGTTTCCACGCACAATTTTTAATTTTTCAGGATAACAGGATGAACAGGCATACGCATCAGGCTAAGACAAGTTTTTGATGCGCATATATTTGATAGCAAGTTCGTTGTGACAAGAAAACCCTCGAAGAGGGTTTCTGAATGTAGCCCACCGTGAACCTGCGAGCGGAGCGAAGACAGGTGTAACGGTGGGAATATGGGCAAAATAGAGTTCGCACTCTCGAACGAGGGTGCCTCAGCCCGTTGATTACAAATAGCTTGAAGTAAGAAAAAAAAGAGCGATGCCTCAATGTGGTCTGGCACTCCCACGAATGGGATTATAGCTTCAAAGAAGCAGTTCTGATGCCTCGGTACGTGGACCACTCCCCCGATACTTGAACTCGAGGTCATCGCTCAAAAAAAGTTGGGAGTGGCTGGATGCGTTCAGAACTTTTGACTCCAGTAAGTTGCATCTTTTCAAGCCTTGGCAAGATATGCTATTATCTCGGGCCATGTAATGGTGATCTAGATGGCTGCAATCAAAGCAACGATTTTCTTTGAAAAACGCTTTTGGATGGGAACTTTTGAACGAACAGATAAAGAGGGGTATGCGGTAGCGCGTCACATCTTTGGTGGCGAACCGTCTGATCCTGAGATTCATGAGTTTGTCCTTACTCATTATCATGAACTAAAATTTGGGGAAGCTAAGGAAATCAATATTCAAATCCAGCGCATGAATCCAAAGAGAGTACAGCGAGAAGTGCGTCGTGAAATGGCCAGAATGAAGGAAACTACACAACCTTCAACTTTGGCGCAAGAAACCATGCGAGAAGAGATTGAGAAGAATAAGAAAGAAAGGAAAAACATTAGTAGCGCCGAAAAACAAGCACGTAAAGCTGTGCAATTTTCTCTGAAGCAGGAGAAAAGGAAAGAAAAACACCGTGGACACTGATATTCAGCCCACCTGCCCCATTAGTTGGACATAGATCATGGAATTTAATTTTGAAGAGACATTCAATGCGGAGGAATACCTTTATTTTTATTGGGATCTTCTTACGCAGGAGAGACTGAAGAAAGAAATAGATTTTTTAGTGAAATATGCTGAATTGGATCGGCCATTAGAAATTCTTGATCTTGCGTGTGGTCATGGGCGACATGCCAATGCTTTGGCTCAACTTGGTCATAAAGTGACTGGTATCGATATTACCGACGGATTTCTTAAGGTAGCTAAGGAAGAAGCTAAGCAGCTCAATCTCGACGTAAAATACATTCATCAAGATATGAGAGAAATAGATTGCGATCATTCTTTTGAGAGGGTTTTTGTACTTTTCACAGCTATAGGCTATTTTGATGACGACCAAAATGAGACCGTTTTTAGAAATATTTTTAAAGCGTTAAAGCCAAATGGTATTTTATGTTTTGATTCACATAATAGAGACACCTTCATGACTTATTATTTACCCTCTTCCGTCGTAGAAAGAGACGGTAATTTTATGGTTGACCAAAGAACATTTGATTCATTAACAGGCCATTGTGTGACAAAGCGCACGGTTATTTATAAACAATCAACTAAGAGTTTTCAGCATAGTGTTCGTTTTTACAACCCTACAGAAATTATTAAATTGTTTAAACAAATTGGGTTTTCAAGTGTTGAATTTTATGAAAATTGGGAAGGAAAACCCCTTGGTCAAGAGTCCAAGAGAATGATTGTGATTGCGAAAAAGTAAGCTCCAGAAACTAAGGTACTTTTAGTATGCGACCGAATGATCTTCTTGTACATCGCTGATCCAATTTTCTTTATCCCAAGAAGAAAGAAAGTTTTTAGTGATGGGTAGGTGTTTTTCCAGTGGATTTCCTGTTTGCCATTTTCCAATCAACTCGTGAAATGGGATTTTGACTGTAAAAGGACCATCAGCAAATCCACCAACTGCATATGGCTGAAAAATAATGATTAGAGATTCGTGATCAACGACAAATAGTTTGATTAGTTCTTGATCTAAGTGATCAAGAAGGCAATCCTCACCTTGAAAATAACTACAATTATCGTCCTGCTTGAAAAAGTTTTCACAATAGGCTCTAAGAAATTCTTTTTGACTTGGTAGAGGAAAAAGGTCATTTAATGAAATTTCTTCAAATAAATTATTTGTTTTTACATACGTTTTACCTTCATATCGTATCCATCCGTGAGGAAGATGAGCAAAGACAAAAACATCTCCCATAAGGCTCACTACATTATCCGAAAATAGAATGGCTCTTAGATGATAATTCATTTGGAAAGGTCCTTCATCTAAAGAACTTTCGATCAAAATGGATGCGATAAAATCTTTTTTGATTTCCTCAAGACTATCGAATCTTTTGACTCTGTCCGAAGAACAAGCAGTAAAGACAAGAAGCAAAAAAAGATGAAATATTTTCATAGGCATACAGATTCTTCTTCTAGGTAATAATAACGAAACCATGTTGCCCGTGTTCAGGGCGAAGATAATGATTTCCATTTTTCAGATGAACGAGCGTGGCATGCAATTTGCCCTCCATAGTCAATTTGATAGCATCCTGTTTTGAAAGCCAAATAGATTCCTTATTGGCACGAACCAGATATTCGGTGATGACACCTCTTTTTTTATGAACCCCAGAAATAAGCCACTTTTCAATAGGGTCCTCTTGCCCTATCTTCCACTTTTCATTTTTTTCTATTGCCTTCCAATATCTTTCAAATTCCTCATCAGAGAGGGTGCTGATTTTGCGATTTGGATCAAGATTGCTCATCTTTGCAATCTTAGGACCGTGACCTGGGTCTTCTCTAACATATCTGAGGGAAGCTTCTAATAAAGTAAGATTTCGATAACGACTGCCTCTTAACATGACAACTAGAGCTTCATGTCCTGTTTCATAATCTGGGTAAACCGCATATTCATATTCACCAGAACCTGCAGTACCGATAGATCGTCTGTCCTTGCCCGTGCTATAATTACTCTTAAGAAGAGCTCCTGGATTATTACATCTCCATGCGCGAGAACCTCTACTCCGAATGGTTAAATCCCCTTTTTCATCGTAATAATGAACCGTAAACATAGTTTTGGGATCCCCATAATTTGGAAATTTCCCCTCAGCTCGTACATAAGCCATAATCATCCTTAAAAATATTATCTTGCTTTTATGTTCATTGCGATGCCTTTACAGATGAGTCCGCTATATCATACCTGAGGAATCCAATATTGAAAGACAAAAAATTAGCTTACGAACTATCCTGCCTACAAAAATTTAGGAGAGGAGGGGGATAGGGATGGAGCGCTATTGTTACTGCAGCAAAATTCAACCAGGCAAATCTGATATGATCAGGACGCACTGGCAGCAAAAATCTCAAAAAAGTGATGCTCTGTCAAAACCAGAAATCGACTTTCGTGATTCCCTTGGCTTGCACGGATTTGAGGCCTGGTTGCAAAGCACACCTCATGGAGATTTCATGATTCATTGCTTAGAAGGAGAGTCGCTGCATGGGATTTTTGATGGCCTTCAAGCTCAAATCAAGGCTCACAATGAGATTGCTCTTGAATTACAAGCTTTTTATCAAAGTGTTTTGGGCAAAGATTATAGCTCGCCCTCTGTACAACCAAGCATTGAGTGCTTATTAGATATTTCGTTGCAGCCCAAGACACCTAACTTCATTAAGAGGGGTTTTTTCTTTCCCCTTCTATCTCACAAGGAGGACGAACATCGTCGATTTCGCCAGGAATCGATGACAAAGTGCAGGCATCAACATGAAGCATCTATGGCAGCATTCCACGTACACAGGCTCACAACATGGCTGCAACAGACCGCTAATGAAAAATTTATTGTTGTCTATACGGAGCGTTCAGCTGATACACCAGCCACTTCACAGCAACGACTGGCTATGGGTAACAGATCTAAAGAATGGCAGGAAATTTCCGAAATATTAGCCGATCACACCGGATTAAGCCATGATCAACTTAGTCCAGAAACTGAATGGTTGACACAACCTATTACGGCGATAGTATAAAACCAATACTGCGTAAGCAAAGCGCCGCCTAATGCGTTAATCGGTCGAATTATCCTAGGACACTTTCTATGAATACCTCAAAATTTTCAGGAGTTCCACAAACACTTTTTTTAGTCTTGTGGGCGCAATATCTTGAAGGCAGGCGAGTCGATGGCGTGAAGTGTGACTCTAAGATAAATGAAATAGTGCGTGCTCTGGATTTTGATTTTTCACGATTTCAGGTCTCTCTCGCTGATCAATTATGTATAGCCGCTCGAAAAAAAATCATTGGTGAACAAGTTCAGAAATTCGTCTCACAAAATATTGGTGCTACCGTGGTAAATCTTGGTTGTGGACTGGATGTGAAGTGCGAAATATTTAAATCAACCAATGTCTACTGGTGGGACTTAGACCTGCCAGACGTGATTTCTCTTCGCCGTCGTTTTTTTTCTGAATCAACCAGGTATCAAATGATCGCACAATCGGTGATGGACTTGAGGTGGGCAGAACGTATCCCTAAAGACAAAAAAGTTTTGTTCGTGGCCGAAGGACTTCTGCCTTACTTTGCGAAAAGAGAAGTCAAGAACTTGCTAGGGTACTTGGATCAAATATTTCCTGTTAAATCTTTCTTGCTTCATGTTGTATCACCTTTGACAACGCTGTGGCCCCATTACGAACTTAGAAAAGCAGGCCTGCGCCTTCACTGGGGTGTGCGCAATGGAAAGAGACTTGAACCGTGGTTTCAAAGCCTGGAATTAACAGGACAATGGAGTATTTATCCAGAGTATTCATCCGATTATAAATTGATAAAGCAACTGTTACACTTTTGTTATTCTTTTGGTATGGATAAAGTTCAGGGCAATTTCATGAGAAAAACTTTACACCTATTACCTTGAGTAAATATTCGTTGTCCCAGCCAGCGGCTTGACGCTTTAGCTCTATTCCGCATTTGGCGGTTTTCTCCTGTTTAAGAAGATTCAGAGCCATCCGCCTCATCAGAGACATGTTCTCAGCTATATTACCTGCATTAGCTTTTTGTTCATCCTCTCGCAGTGCCACATCCAAGATCCAATGAGCCTGATTTTCAATCCCCCAGTGACTTCGAATAGCTCGTGCGATATTCAACGCACATGCCGGCAAACTCGATAGATAATATCTTTTTTCAATCGATGGGGGCTGGTCAGGCAATATACGCTCACTCACCACCATTACAATGCTTTTTAGCTTCTTCCAGTCATCTTTTTGCGGAAGCCAGTCAAGGTCTTCTATCACATATACCTCCCGTTTTTCCACACGACCGTGCCCTGTATCTTTTGATCCCACAGCATCACATGAAATCCCTTCAAAATTAACGGTCTCAGCTTGAGTAAAATAATTCTCCACCTCATCTGCCATAGCCCCTTGATTGCCTTTTAAGGCCAGTACATAATCAGCGTTCTTTTCCCCAATTTTCTCAGCTATATCAGTTTGGCAACCCATTGCGTCAATGGTAACTATTGTTCCTTCAATCTCAAGCACTTCGAGTAGTTGTGGTATAGCGGTGATCTCGTTCGACTTGCCATCAACTTTCAGCTGCCCTAACGTCAAGTGATTCGCTACTGCCCACGCGCTGACGATATGGACAAAGGAATGAGGCTGCCCTCGCTTTGCCGTCCCCCGTTGCGCTTTACCATCGATGCTAACAACATCGCCGGTCTTTAAGCTAACTCTAGATCGAACCCAGTGGACAAATGATTTTTCTAAAGCGCTAGGATCTAAAAGAGCAAAGACAGTCCAAAATGTCGTGTATGATGGGATTCCATCTGGCAAGTCTAGTACTTGGATTAACCACTCCCTCTTACGAATGGCATAAAGAGCCACAGACTTTAGGTTGTTGGCACCGCTGATGACTGCACAGATGGTAATAAACAAAATGTCCATCAGCCGGTGACTGATGCTACCTTGCCGTCTATAATCATCCAAATCCCCAAAATGCTCTTGAAGTGATCCCTTAAGAGCGTTATTATCTTCTATGTCAAGCTCGTTTTCATCCATGCCAACCCCTTAGTGAGTTGGCAGAGGACTTTACCTCTAAATTATTTTGCCTATCAATAAATTCTCATGAAATCGCCCTGGGATAAAGTTGTAATGTTTGATTGAAGAGGTCACATGGAATCCGATTAACCGTTAGTCCAGCATGCGCTAATTCGCACCGCAAACTGGACTAAAAAACATAAGTGTCTATCCTTAAGTATGCGAGAGAGGGCGTTCTCGTTCGATTCTTTTGCTTGCTTCAAAGAGTGCTATTTGTGAACTTTCAATAAGATCATGCGCTAACTGATGTTTGACACGCATCTCTAACGCTTTTTGAAAGCAGCCTTTAGCTAGCTGATAGTGGCCCTGATCAAACTCATTTTTCCCTTTATGCTGCCAGAAAAAAGCTTGTAAACTCACGGATACGGTCGGAAGGCACTTTTCAAGCTCTTCAAAAAGTGAGTCAGAGAGGACAAATCTTTTTTGCCATTGAAAGCAATTGGCTAGTCTAATTTTAGCAGCAAAAATGAGTTCCCCTTGTTTGGTGGCATAAGCCTGCAAAACCGCTTCCGTCAAACACTCTTCCGCAAGTTCCAATTGGTGAGTAATACGATAGGCAACCCTCGGTACGTCAATAATTCGCGAGATTTTCCCTCTGAATTCTTTGTCTTCTCTATAAATTCTTCAAAAGCCTCTAGAGAATCAGGCACTTCTTTTAGGTTTTCATCATAATGGTATTCAGGAAAAGAAAAATCCATCACTTCTTCCCCTACAGTTTCGGTAATTGATACGAGAAAAAGATCCCTCTAGTTGTGTGAGTCCAAGAGCGCTAACATGCTGGGTAACTTTTATTGGATCGATGCCTACTTGCTCAGACAAGACTGCTCGAGTTCGAATAAGTGTGGTCGCATGAGTCTCGCCCTTAGAAAAAAAGAGCTTGCGCAGTGGTCCCTCAATTTTTAATGCCGTCAGGACCTTAGCTGCTGATTGGCCACCTGGATGAATATCTGCTACCGACACCTTTTTACCAACATTGTTAAATAGCTTTTGTAAATACTTGAGCGGTACAGCACCCTCTTGACAGGTATGTAGAATATACGTTGAGGTTTCACCCTCTTTCTGCCATTCAACAATAAGATGTAATTCGTTTTGGTGCAGCTTGAGCTCCAGCGCATAAATAGGAGATGTCTCAGCAACCGATGAATCAGCTTCCCTTAGCGCGTGGAACAAGATGATCGCAGATGTTAGCTGGCTAAGGTACGCAAAGTATCTTTCCCTTGTGAAAGTTATGGGGCCATGATCTGATGCACGCTGTTGACGAATTCCTTGCATTTCGCACCAGTATCCTCGCAAATTAAAGAGCTGATTAGATCGCTGCACATTCGTCGCAGATCCCATCGGCAACCCTTGTGTCTCGAAGTAGGATTGAGGCAAATGCCAGCATTGTTCTGCCAGACAGAGATATTCCCAAACCACCCAGGCATTATCAATACGATCCCATCCCATAATCTGCTGATGTTCATGGAGAGCGGCTATAGACTCCTTGAAGTATACCTTTGCCAGATGAGGTTGCTTCCAGTGCTTGACCTTGTTTCCCTCCCAGTCCGATTTATCGATATACTCTATGTCAGCAATGCCAGCGAGAATGTCCTGTTGAGCATCAGCCGCCAAGCAACTACAAAGATGCCACAATTTATTCGCCGCGGTTTCATAAAAAGCAGGGCCTAAGTATTCTCCACCCGTTTCCAGGATTTTTTCTACCTCTACAATAGCATCTAGACAGGACTGACGCGTCTTGATTTTTGATTTTTTAAGTCTGGCCTTTAGGTTCTGACAAGCCTGTGTGACCTCTTTAATGGCGGCTTTCTGAAGAGCACGCTCTTCTCGAACATGGTTGCTTCGTTCATTGGCCCACCCTTCTCGGATTCCCTGCAATGCAGGCTCTTTACGAATAGACGGCACAACAAAATTGCAGAGATGCGAGAGAAAACCGTAACCCGAATGCTGGCTTTGCGCGGCCTGAATAAGGTATGCCAATGGCTCCAGGCCCCCTTTAAGAGCCTGACCAAGCATTGAGCCAATATGTGGATCCATTACTCTCACGATCTAAACCTTCTTAAACATTTAAAGAGATTGCCATAAATACCGACCCATTTCCACAAAAACCTCGATCAGAATTTCGAACTTTCACGCATTTTTTCCGTTGAGTTTCCGTTATTTATGATCAAATTCCTTCGGAAGCGTCAAACGGAAATTTCTATTTGATTCCAATATAACGTCACGCCGTCTCAAATCCGTTAAAATAGGGGTATGAACAAAGAAAAGAAATATAGCCCCCAATCCTCTCTGCCAATAGGCGCGGAACGACTGATCGGGTTCTTCCGGTTGTTGCATGCTATCAATTCTAAATCGGAGAGACAGGGTGCCAAAGAATCTGAGAGGGAGCAGAAACAGCGTGAAGATCATTCCGCTAAGAATTAGTTTAAGATGTTTAACACATGAAAATAATAATAATTAAACACGATTATTTAAGGATTTAGTATAAATGTATTTCAACGATATTTTACTTAAAATCGGTGATGCCACAGGTCATAGTCCAAAACAATCGGGCGAGGGCTACACCTGTCATTGTCCAGCGCACGACGATCACAACCCAAGTCTGTCCTTGAAGGAAGGTCCTCATGGTAATATCTTAATCCATTGTCATGCCGGATGTAATCCAGAAGCGGTTTGTGAAGCCATAGGAATCCAGATGGCCGACCTATTCTCAGATCGACCTAATGAGGATCGTTCGGGATTTTCAGACAGGACTGAGTACATTTATCAAAATGCCGATGGAAAGCCGCTATACAAGAAAGTGCGGGGACCCGACAAGACCTTCTATATCATGTCGTGTTCTCCAAATGGCACGTGGAATAAGGGTCTGAAACCATCGGAGCGCGTTTTGTATAAACTGCCCGAGGTCTTACAGGCTAAGAAAAACAACCGAACCATCTTCGTGGTCGAGGGAGAAAAGGACGCAGAAAGGCTCCTCATTGAAGGTCAGATTGCGACAACACCCATTGAAGGGGCGGGATCAAAGCTGAACCCCGACTATGTTGAACAGTTGGCAGGCAGCCATGTGGCTATTCTCTGTGATGAAGATCCCGCGGGACATAAACGAAGAGATCAATGGCTGGAGCTTCTTAGGGAAAAGGTTGCTTCCTTGAAGGTGATTCAATTGCCGGGACTCGAGTTCCGGCAGAAGAGTGGTCTGGATGTATCGGATTGGTTTGCTCGAGGCCATACTATGGAAGAGCTTTTGGAATTGGTAAATACCACACCACCTGAAGACACGTTGAAAAAGAGGCAGGGCCTCACCGTCCTTAATCTCGATGAATTCCTTGCTAAGAACGTTCCTGAAAGGGAAATGATTCTTGATCCGATTATTCCGATGCAGGGCTTGGTCATGCTGTATTCTAAACGAGGAGTAGGCAAGACTTTCTTGTCTCTTGCGATAGGGCAAGCCATTGCCACTGGAAGTCCCTTGCTTCGTTGGGAGACACCCAGGCCCAGAAAGGTCCTGTATGTTGATGGTGAGATGCCAGCAGCGATGATGCAAGAACGGTTATCTCAGCTTATGCTTGGTGCGAATATTCGGCTAGCCGATCCTTCCTATTTTAGGCTCATCACGCCAGATTTCCAAGAAGAAGGCATACCGGACTTGGCCACTGATAAGGGTCAACAGTTGCTCGAAGATGCACTTGGAGATGCACAGCTACTTATCTTAGACAATCTATCTACACTGGCGCCATCCATTCAAGAGAATGAGGCAGATGCATGGGCTCCGTTTCAAAGTTGGGTGTTAAAGATGCGGCGTCGCGGGGTCAGCGTCCTTCTTGTTCACCATGCCGGAAAAGGCGGACAACAAAGGGGAACAAGTCGCCGTGAAGATGTGCTGGATGTAGTGCTCTTACTGAAACACACGGGTGGCTACTCGAACATTGAAGGTGCCGCATTCGAGATCCATCTGCAAAAGACTCGAGGGATCTACGGTGAGGCAGCGACACCGTTTTCCGTGAAACTGGAGACAACACCAACTGGGGGTTTGTGTTGGAGTGCAAGTGAAATTCAGAAAGACCATTATGAGGACGTTGTCGATGGGATTAAGGACGGAAAATCATTCCGTGAACTCGCCGATGTTTTGGGTATCACCAAGTCAAAAGTTGAGGGGTTTGTGAAACAAGCTCGGGAACGAGGCGACCTGCCTCAACCTAATCCATGAATAATAGACTGTCCGTCTGTCCGCATCCCAGTAAGGCAACCAGACAGACAGTCAGGTAGTGGTGACTAACGGTAAATATCTAAACGATATAGATGAAAGAGAGGAGTAGCAAAATGACCAGTGATAAGCAATGGGAAGCTAATCAACAAAATGCGCAGCGATCCACAGGACCGCGCACGCCTGAGGGCAAGTCCATTGTCGCGCGCAACGCCACACGATACGGTATCTTGTCGGAACAGATACCCTTAAATGATGTAGAATTTGACCTATATACTGAATTTAGAGAGGCAATGCTAAGCGAACTTCAGCCCAAAGATGGTTTTCAGCACTTTCTCGCGGATCGAATCATCTCCACTGCATGGCGATTGAGACGAATCGTTCATGTGGAAACGCTCATGCTACAGAAAGCTGAAGCAACGTCGTATTTTTCAACCTCTTACCAAGGTGCCTTTGAAGGCTGTTCCGCTAATTACATGGCGATATTAGCTCGCTATGAGCGCTCTTTGGAAAATGCTCTGTTCAGGGCGTTGAGGGAATTAAATCTACTCCAACAGCCTAGCAAAGAAGTGAACCTCTGCGATCTTGAAAATGGCTTTGTTTCGTAAAAAAAGACATTTTTTGAATTGTAAGGTTTTTCAATCTTTGCTATCGTGCTGCTGCCATATGGAGACCAAAAATGAAGATAGATGATTATTTGAAGATTCGCGATGCAGCACTGATGGTCGGAGTATCGCCAGGCACGTTACGAAACTGGGAAAGACAAGGCAAGCTTAGGGCTTTTCGCAATCCCGTGAATAAGTACCGCCTTTACCGTCGACAAGACCTTGAGCAGCTACTTCAACAGATTAGTCAATCGGCTAATCAGAGCGCTGTAAAGAGTAAGGGGTAGCTTTATGGAATTTACGGTCCAACAGCTGCTTGATCGCTTGCAGAGTTGTGATGAATGCCAGCGCATTGAGACAAAGGAATCAAAGACCGCTTTGGGAAAAAGCGCTCTAGATACTATTTCAGCGTTCTCTAATGAGCCTGGTTTAGGTGGAGGCTACCTTGTTTTAGGGCTTAAGCCAACCGACGATGCCGCGGGCCCCCGTTATACTATCATAGGGGTTGATGATCCTGACAAGATCCAGCGCGAATTGGCTGGCGTCTGTGGAAACACTTTTAACATTCAGATCCGCCCTGAGATTAAAGTTGAGATGGTTAACGGCCACCCTCTCGTGATCGCATTCATTTCCGAAGCTCTGCCAAGGGAAAAGCCTGTCTTTGTCAAAAAGCATGGCGCAGATAAAGGTGCATATCGACGCATAGGATCAGCAGACTACCATTGTACTACTGAAGACCTCGATCTGCTGTATCAGCTTCGCAGTGGAACTCCTTATGAGAGGGAAGAACTTCCTGGAGTATCCTGGGTGGACATCGACACAGATGTTATTCATGCCTATCGACGACGACGAGCACAAGTCGAATCTGAGGCAGCTGAACTCGAGTTGGCCGATGCAGACTTGCTACAATCTTTGGGATGCATAACACATTATAACGGGAAGACCATTCCCAATATCGCTGGGCTTTTATTATTTGGCACCAAGGCGGTGCTTCGCCGCATGTTGCCGATGGATGCTCGCGTAGACTATATAGTGACCGAGGGACCAGAATGGGTTGGCGATCCTTCTACTCGGTTCTATTCGACTGATTATCGTGAACCTCTGATCACTCTTCTACCACGGTTACATGCCCAAATTATGGGCGATTTACCGACTCGATTTCATTTGGAAACAGGCCAACTACAGCGCTCCGACATACCTAGCATTCCCAGAGATGTCATTCGAGAGGCGTTAGCCAATGCTCTTATGCACCGAGATTATCGCGTTGGTCAACCCACACAGGTCATCCGCTACTCCAATCGGTTAGAATTTCGGAACGCAGGGTACTCGCTGAAGCCATTTGAAGAACTTGGTCAATCTGGCTCAAAACCTAGAAATCCTATTATTGCCTCGGTATTCCATGAATTGAGATACGCAGAAACGAAAGGTACGGGAATCCGCACCATGCGCAAGCTAATGAAGGAAGCTGGCTTAACTACACCGCCCATCATTGAAACGGACAGGGACCGGAACGAATTTGACCTCGTACTGCTTCCACATCATCTATTGGATCAGAAAGATCTCGAATGGTTATCACAGTTTAGAGAATTGAATCTTACAGATGCCGAGAGGCGGGCTATAGTCGTAGCTCGGGAGATGGGAGCGATCACTAACCTGGACTATCGGCAGATAAACGGAACCGACACTCTGACCGCTAGCAGAGCTCTCGGCCATCTGCGTGATCTGGGGCTGCTAACCATGAAGGGTGCGGGTATTGGGACCTATTATATCTTGGGCCCCAGGATTACGGATGCGAGAGAGGTAGATAATCCCGACGCAGGTGTAACCCCTCATATAAGCGCCTTATCTGGGGGGTTAACCCCTCATATAAGCCCTATATCGGGGGAGTTACCCCCCTTATATGAGGGGTTAACCCCTCATATTAACCCCTCATATAAGGGGTTGGATGCAATACCTAAGGGGTTCCCCCCGCTATCGGATGAACTAACACAGCAAATTGTTTCCTTGAGAAAACGCTGCAAATCAAAAGAAGTTAAAAGCGTGATAAAGAGATTATGTTCTATGGCACCTCTCCAACTAACGCAACTGGCTCAAATTCTAGGTCGTGAACCTAGATACCTGAGGGATTATTTTCTTTCAAAAATGATTAGATCAGGCGAACTAGTCTATCAATATCCTAACCAACCAGCACATCCTCAACAGGCGTATAAGGTGCCTAAGGGGAACAGAGAATGAAGACTATTCTACTTGCCAGGGTCTCTTCGCGCGAGCAACAGGAAGGGATGTCGATTCCGGCGCAGGAGCGGCGCTTACGGGAATACGCTGAACGTAAAGGATTGGCGATTGATCAGATCTTTACCATAACGGAGTCTTCCACCAAAGACACGCGGAAGGAATTCCAGAAGATTCTGGACCTCATACAAAAATCTCGCGAACCCCTCGCGCTTATTGCAGACACAATCGACAGAGTTCAGCGCAGCTTCAAAGAATCGGTGGTTCTAGAGGATTTACGTAAGGAGGGAAAGGTCGAGATCCACTTCATTCGCGAGGGCCTTATTCTCAACCTAAAGTCAAACAGCGCAGATATTTTGAGGTGGGATATGGGTGTCATGTTCGCGCGCTCGTATGTGTTGCAGTTAAGCGACAATGTCAAACGATCTAAGGAACAGTCTGCGAGAAATGGCATATGGATGGGACTGGCGCCAACAGGTTATATGCACGTCACAGATGACAGCGGAAAGAAGACCATTGTTCCCGATCCCGCTCTAGCCCCTTACATTCGGAAAATGTTCGAATTATACGCCAGTGGAAACTATTCGCTGACCACGCTGCAAGAAGAATTAACAAGGATGGGTGCTCGGACTAAAAAGGGCAAGAAGTTTGCCAGCTCTCAACTAAATGAGATGCTCAAAAAGCCATTCTACTGTGGAAGAATGGAAACTAAATATGGTGTGGTGGAACATCAATACGAGCGGTTGACAACTCCTGAGTTATTTCAGCGAGTGCAAGAGATCATTGAAGGGTACCACCACAAGCCCTACAAGACGGATGCAAGATCGTTCATTTTAAAAGGAATGATCACCTGCGCAAACTGCGGCTGTGTCGTGACGCCTGAACTCAAAAAGAAGAAGTATGTCTACTATAGTTGCACAAACGCTAAGAAGACCTGTCAGAGAGTCTATGTTCGCGAGGATGAGCTAGTGAAGCCCCTAATGGAGTATTTTGAACGCATCACCCTATGTGAAGAACAGATCGAAACCATCGTTCAGCATCTCAGGGAAATCCATCAATCCGAGTCTGTGTTTCATCATGAAAGCCTAAAAGCCTTAAGGGCCGAGCAAGATAAGATTCAGCGAAGAATCAGCCAAGTGTACGACGACAAGCTGGACGGAATCGTGGATGAGAAGATGTACCTGGAAAAAGTCCGCGAATACAAGATTCGGCAAGCAGAGATCCTCGACGAGATGAAGCGCCACGAAGTGGCTGATCAGAATTTCTACATAACGGCGAACATGGTACTGAAGCTGGCGGCCAAAGCAAGAGAGCTCTTCGAGAGTTCTGAAGTGGAGGAAAAACGCCAACTTCTGAATTTTGTGTTTCAGAACCTGCGTTTAGACAAAAAAACACTGCTTGTAGATACCCATGAACCGTTTTCGACTATCATGGGGTATAAGCAGTGTCCAAGAGAATGGGAGTGGCTGGAGTCGAACCAGCGTAGACGTACGTCGTCGGATTTACAGTCTGAAGCGTTCTGTAGATGACAACTACTCACGATACCTAACAACACTCATTTTAATAAGGTATGATGTTAATTCGTGTTGTCATTTTTAGCAACGAATTGCCAGAGGTTGACAGGTGACTGACCATTAAAAGCAATTTTTGATTAGATGGTCTCTGTATGTCGACGAGGTGGCTGCTCTCATCTGCTTACCAGGTTTTCCGCACTTAAGTGTTGCGTCCTTTCCTAATATTCCCAACGCCACTTTCCTCAACAACGACAGGTTTGCTGCTCCTATCTTGTCTTGATAACGATGCTTATCCTCTTCAAAGACAACATCCAGACATAGGTGCAAACCGTTTTCAACTCCCCAATGCTTTCGTACGCTTCTGGAAAACTTCTCCACATCTAATTCTAAACTGGTTATGTAGTAACATACCTCCGTTGATGTCTTGCCTTTTTTTGTTCTCCTCCTAGTTACTCTTCCCACACTTGAGCAACCTGACCATTTCCCTGCTGAAGCCAGATCCTCTATATCCACAAGCTCATAGCTACGCTCTTCTACTCGTCCAGCTGATTTTTCTTGAGTGTGGCTTTCTGCTGCATCAACACCTCTAAACCCTTTCTTATCAGCATCCTCAAACAATAATTTTATGTCTTCATACAGGTCTTTATGATTCTCCTTCACCGGCAATACATAATCTGCTTTTTGGTTGATAATTGCGGTTGCGGCTTTCTTTTGAGTATTCAAGGCATCTGTAGTAACTATTGTCCCTTTAAGTTCTAATCGCTCAATCAACTTCGGAAATGCCGTGATCTCATTAGATTTCTCATCCACAGACACCTGCCCCAAGCAAACTCCAAGCTCTGTACTCCAGGCATGTAGTAAATGAAGTGGTCGACTTTCCTCGTTCCAACCGCGACTACCACGAAGAGTTTTCCCATCTATTGCTATGATATCTCCCTCCGTAAGGTCCGATTTTATACAATTGAGCAAGCCCTCCAAAGAGTCTGTAGGTATGAGACCCATAACCCGTTTTAACGTCTTACTTGAAGGGATTCCTGACGAAACATCGACATGTTTGCCTAGCCAATCCTCTATTCCGTTAGCGGCTTGCACGATCTCTTCCCAATCTTTTGCTCCACACAGAACACCCACGAGTGAGATAAATATAATTGTCACTAACGAGTAATGGAAATTACAGGACGGCTGACGAGGATCTTCTATTTCACAGAGAGTCAATACTATACGACTAGCTGTTCCTGGATGATTAAATGATTTTACCTTAATATGGGAAGGTATCTTTCCCTTTGGTTGGCTCATGAAAAACTCCCTGAAAATGTGTTTCAACCAGTTTCTACTAGCCGAATTCTAAATTCAAGAAATCGATTTAATGGTCAGTCACCTGCAGAGGTTGAGTTCTACTGCACCAAAATTGCACCAAAAAGAAGAGATGGAAAGAAGAAACGGAAGAGGGACTAAAAAATCCGGATATGATAAAATGGCACATAATCTGGGGAGGTATTGTTGAAGATCATCATTATTAGCATAATAGCCATTTGTATCTTTGGACTCTTTGCTTTCCGGTATATTAATTCGATACGGTCGACGATGGCACCGTCTGATCTCAAAATAGACGCAAGTATCCGCTCCACAGTGACCGAAAATTTGATCAAAGAGCTAAATGATGGGTATATTTTTGCCGAAACGGCCCAAATAATAGAGGGCGACCTCAGCAAACGACTCAAGAATGGGGAATATGATGTGATAACAGATTCCAGAATGTTTGCTGAAAAACTCGCCAAAGACCTGCAATTGATCAGCAAAGATAAGCATTTGCGCGTCCGCTATTCAGCCGAACCATTACCTCTCCGTGTAGAAAAAAACGAACCAACTCCGGAAGAAAAGGCTGAAGCCATGCAGTTTTTTAAACGGATCAATTTTGGTTTTGAAAAGGTTGAGTGCATGCAAGGAAACATCGGTTATATCAATCTACATGGATTCTATGACCCTGAAGCCGGTGCCGAAACCGTCGCTGCAGCGATGACTTTCATTTCAAACACAGAGTCATTAATCTTCGACTTACGCCAAAATGGCGGCGGGGATCCAGCAATGGTAGCCCTAGTCTCTTCCTATCTATTTGGAGATGAACCAGTTCATTTGAACGATTTATACTGGCGAAAAGAAAATAAAACGGAAGAGTTCTGGACGAAACCAAATCCCGCGGGAAAGAAATTTGGTAATAAAGATGTTTACGTTCTGACAAGCTCCTACACTTTTTCCGCTGCGGAAGAGTTTTGTTATAATCTTAAAAACCTCAAGCGAGCAACGATCATCGGCGAGACCACTCATGGCGGTGCTCATCCAGGCAACAGGGTTCGCTTGAACGAGCACTTTGATGTATTCATACCTAGAGGACGCGCTATCAACCCAATAACAAAAACTAATTGGGAAGGCACAGGAGTCATACCAGACATCCAGGTGCCCAAGGAACACGCGCTCAAGATTGCTTATGTAATGGCATTGACCAAATCGGTCGAAACAATAAAAGACAAAGACACCAAAGACATCATAAGGCAGCTTATCAAGCAAAACCAAACAGAACTCGATCAAAAGGGCTGGAACTAGCCAGAGCTATGATGTGCGGTCGGCATCGCCGAATTGACAATATCGTTCACTTGGCAAGAAGCTCTATGAAAGCATTATCTGTAGTTACGATGTTCTCGATTTCGGAAGATAACTTTGCTTCCTGAAGGCCGAGAGTTTGTATTAAAACTGATTGATTGGGCAGAAGACTGCCCACATGCTTCAACTCTGCAAGTGCCGTATGAGCTTGAATTGCCTTTTTCAAGACCTCACGAGTTTCTAATAGATCTATCGGCGGAAGAGGGGCCAGCTGATTATATGGCTTAGATCTATCAAAAATCACTTGCTATCTCCCTAAAACCCATATAATACGTCGAACTTCCACTGAATTTCCGACATATTCGACTTACCACATAAGTGGTTGAATATAAGCAATAAAACGTCTATTCACGTTCCCATTCGATTCTTTTGCTTGTTTCGTAGAGCGCTATTTGAGAGCTTTCAATGAGATCATGCGGTAACCGATGTTTGACACGTACTTCTAACGCTTTTTGAAGGCATCTTCTTGTTTAATAGCATAAGTCCGCAAAAGCGCCTCTGTTAAACACTCTTCTGCAAGTTCCAATTGGTGAGTAATACGATAAGCAACTCCCAATTTCGTCAATAATTCACGAGATTTTCCCTCTGAATTCTTTGCCGTTTCGATAAATTTTTCAAAGGCCTCCAGAAAATCGGGCACTTCCTTTAAATTTTCATCAAAGTGGTATGTAACGCGAGTTTTGGATAAGCCAGTCTTGGAAATAGCTTAAAGTAAGTGATTTGAGTTTAAAAAACTTCACAGGTTCAGGCTAAGATAAGTTTTTGTGATTATGCATTTTTGTGATTATGCAATTGATAACAAGCTCATTGTGACAGGAAAACCCTCGTAGAGGGTTTCTGAATGTAGCCCACCGTGAACCTGCGAGCGTCAGCGAAGACAGGTGTAACGGTGGGAATATGGGCAAAATAGAGTTCGCACTCTCGAACGAGAGTGCCTCAGCCCGTTGATTACAAATAGCTTGATAGGGGTAGAGATGGTTTTCACCACCCCTCCCTCCGAACCGTACGGGCGCTACTAACGCATACGGCTCTCCAGTTAGTTATTTCCTCATCGGGACCGACCCGCTCTAGTTAGGACTTGGTGATTTTCCATATCGAAGAGTCCTAACTTCGCGAAGAATTTGTTTGGGATCTTTTGATTGTATCTCTCAGCTCCAAAGCTACTTTTCTTGTTTTGTTTGGCAATGATAGCTCTTAGGCGTCGTCTGACGAAACCGTCGAATGTGACTAGTGTGTACTTCGTTACTTCTTTAAAGTACTGGCACCAGCCACGCAGAATAGGGTTTAGCTCTTCAATCACCTGTTGGATTGATTTGCCGCAGCATCTACTTGTTTTCTGCCTGACTCGTTCCCGGAATGCCTGGCTGCTTTTGTTTCGCACCCAGGTCTCACCTCCTTCGAAGCGATATCCCAGAAAATCAAATCCTTCGCCCTTTATCGTACAGTTCCCCAGGTGTGTCTTTTCTGGATGGAGTGTGAATCCGTTTTCCTTTACCCAGTTTTGTACTAGTTCTAGTGCTTGCTGAGCTTGTGATTCGGATTGGGTTAATATGACAAAGTCGTCTGCGTACCGCACCATCTTGTATCCGGCTCTACTCATTTCGATATCCAGACCGTGAAGATATATGTTGGCTAATAGAGGACTTATTACCCCTCCTTGTGGAGTCCCTTGTGTGGGAGTCCAGTTTTTGCATTCCTCCATGACTTCCTGTGTGAGCCACATTTTGATTAACGTGTTTACTCGTCCATCGCTTATCTTTTCCTGCACTTTTGTTAGTAGTTTATCATGCGGGATCGTATCGAAGTAAGCCTGTAGATCTGCATCTACGACCCAAATGTATCCGTCTTTTATGAGTTGTTCTACTTGTGCTATAGCCTGTTTAGCCCCTCTATTCGGCCTGAATCCGTAGCTTGTTTCGACGAATTCATTTTCGAATATGGGCTCCAGCACCATCTTGACAGCTTGTTGGGCGACCCGATCTTTGACTGTGGGTATCCCTAGTGGTCTCTTTTTTCCTTGACCCTTCGGGATATAGACTCGTTGCACTGCCTTTGGTTGATAAGTGCCTTCTTTGAGCTCGTTGTGCAGCTCGGTAAGGTACTCCTCTTCCTTCGCTTTGAATTTAGCTATGGTGATGTCATCTACTCCTGAAGCTCCTCGGTTGCTTTTGACCTTCTTCCAGGCCATTTCCAATGTCTTCTGTTTGTAGACTTTATCAATCAAACTAAACCACTTTCCTCCTTTCACCCCATTGCTTAGGGCTGTCAGCATGTTCTCTGACCAAATGCTAGCTTCACCCACTTCCATTTGTTGTTGGATAGGGCTTCTGTTCCTTGTTTAGATGTTTCCATCACTGCCGAAACTCGTTTGCTGTTCTTTGTTCGTCTTCCATTAACCTTCCTACCTCCCTTCCCTAGCTGGAAGTTTGCTTCTTCCAATTTCCAATCTTACGATCATCAGTACTATGAAGGTTCTGACTCCCTGTACCATTTTCGATATTATGCTACAGGTATCCTCGCTTAATTATACGTACTGCAAACCATGCCATCTCCAACCGCCTAACAGTGTCCCTAAGTCGATTAGCGCTAAGTATCGCTTAGAATCATTTTGAGGCTTCTCCATGTGCCTGTAGGATCACCACACTGTTCGACCGAATCGAGTTCGTCTTCTACGGCCTAGTTCTTCGCTTCCAGTTGCTCCCCACCTCACCTCACGATGACGCAGTTACTTTCAGCTACAGGTTCTTAGCATCACCTGACGAGGACTTTCACCTCGCTGTACGCACACCTTCACGAGCGCACAGGCACTCTCGTTCGAGAGTGCGAACCCTACTTGACCCATATTCCCACCGTTACACCTGTCTCCGCTTCGCTCGCAGGTTCACGGTGGGCTACATTCAGAAACCCTCTTCGAGGGTTTTCTTGTCACAACGAACTTGTTATCAATTATATAAGCATCAAAAATTATCTTAACTTGATGCATATGGGTGCATCAGGTTTAATTACTACAAGATCATTTCCACGTAAATAGGCGGCGCCATGAGTCATGAGGGCCATAAATAGCTTGAAGTAAGAAAAAAAGAGCGATGCCTCAATGTGGTCTGGCACTCCCACGAATGGGATTATAGCTTCAAAGAAGCAGTTCTGATGCCTCGGTACGTGGACCACTCCCCCGATACTTGAACTCGAGGTCATCGCTCAAAAAAAGTTGGGGGTGGCTGGACTCGAACCAACGGAGACGTAAGTCGTCGGATTTACAGTCCGTTGCAATTGCCACTATGCGACACCCCCTAAAGTGTGCTGGCAGTAGGAATTGAACCCACAACCGTCCGATTACAAGTCGGGTGCTCTACCAATTGAGCTATGCCAGCAGCAGAGAAGAGAACATTAGCATTCCAAGAATTTTGGCTCAAGCACTTTTGCAATTGGATTCATCGACGTGCTTTCCCAAAAAGATTCTACTCCCTACAATTATGGTTCATCATTACCCCGAGGGATCACCCATGCGTTTTCTGATTATACTGCTTTGCTCCCTATGCATCACCGTTGTAAGCGAAGAGATCTATCTTCGAGACAACCTAATGCAAGCAAAGCCCGGAGACTACATCGTGAGCGCCCAAAGCCGTAATTACACGGTTCTCCTCATCATGGAAAAAACCAACGATACTCTAGTCATCCAGGAAATCACAGTTCCAGAAAAACGGTTCCCCAAAGGCATCATAACGACATGGCGAGAATGGGTCACCAAAGGTGCCCCTGGACATACGTCATGGGTGGGTTATGAGATTGCTCCCTATTCGGGTGAAATGCGGGAATTTTATTCTTATTCAAAACAGGCTTGGTGCCAGATTTCCGATTCAGAGAATATTTTGGGCACGCTTTTGAATTTGCGTATGCATCGCTTGGATGATCGAAATCGTCGGCGTATCGGCGGGTCGAATCATGCTTTTTGGCAACCACGTCTTATTGTCGAAGGGGAAGAGGTGATGGGTGTAACGTTCGATGCTTGGCGTACACGTTGGCCTAAAGATGGCAGCGAGCTCTCAGGTAAGACTGTCGAGGTATATCTCCCTACCAGAGAGAGTGGTTATCCTTCTTATTTTCCCTCTTGGCTACAAGTAAGCGGTCTGATTGGAAAGGCACGCGTTCGCACTGTCGACTCTGGGCATAACCTAAAGTCCCCTCAACCTCATTTACCACGCCGCCCCAACAGCTAGGAGCCTCCTCATGCTATTCTGGAATAGAATTTACAGTCTAAAGAAATCCCATCACGTTTTTGTACAGAGCAACTCCTGGTATAAAAAACACTGGAAGCAACTAAAACCGGATGCGCTCAAGCGATTGGAGTCTCTGCTGGCAGATCTAGATTCGGCTGTCATGGCAAAAGATCGTGCACACGCAAATCAGCTGGCTCACGATTTACAGACTTTTGGCAAGACTCATTTCACGCGTTCTCCTATACGATATTTGATCGAGGTTGTTGTTGCGATTGCGGTAGCGTTATGCGTTGCTACGGTGATTCGCCAGGTGTGGTTTGAACCGATGAAAATTCCAAGCGGATCGATGCGCCCTACATTTCGTGAACAGGATCATTTGGTGATCTCTAAAACGGCGTTTGCGTTGAATGTTCCGTTACGGACGGAACATTTCATCTTCGAGCCAGAAAACATAAAGCGTGGTGGGGTGGTGGTGTGGACGGGCGATAATATCGATCTGCCAGACACAGACACGACCTATTTCATGTTGTTTCCTGGTAAGAAACGCTACATCAAACGAATGATCGGAAAGCCTGGTGACTCTCTCTACTTTTATGGAGGAAAGCTCTACGGCGTAGATAAAGATGATCATGATATTACGTCTGAGTTCCGCGCGCCTTATTTTCAACGTCTGGACTACATTCCGTTTCTGAACTTCCTTCCACGCTATATGAGTTCGAGGATGGAGAATACGCAGTTGACTCAGGTGTATGTTAAGGAAATCAATGAGCAGCTCGGGCGTCTGACTTATTTAGGTCCGCAGCAGATTAAGGCAGATATCTACACAGGCAAGGAGTGGGCGAAGGATGACCCTGCAGCACAAAAGAAGCCGCACGATACGATTAAAACGTTTAGCGACTTTTTTGGTTTACGCAACTTTGCGATGGCGCGTCTTCTAACAAAAGAGCAGTTGAAATCGGTCCTCAAAATAGATCCAAGCACGGTTGACGATGGGGTGCTCTATCTGGAGTTACAGCATTCGCCTAGTCTGACTTATCCTAAACCAATTGTATTACGAAATGCAGTAATGATTGGTACGCAATCGACGGTTATTGCGCTACAGGCCAAGCATTTGAATGCGCTGATGGATACGCTTTATACGGATCGGATTGTGATCAATAATGGCCACGCTTCTTCTTATCGCACGGATGGCCAGATGCCTGAAGAAGATAGTCCGCTCTTTCCTGGTATACCCGATGGCACCTATGAATTCTATTATGGAAAAGGTGTCGAGGTTGGTTCAACAGGTTGGACCACGCCTCTTCCTGCCGACCATCCTTTGTACAGTCGTGATCCTGCAAATATCCAGCGGTTGTTTAACTACGGGATCGAACCAAATTTGGTATTTGAACCTAAGCCGGGTAATCTGTTGTTCCCTAATCGATATGCCTATTTCCGCAAGGGCGACCTCGATGTGATGGGAGGGCCTGTTATGCGAGATGGGGATCCTGCGCTTGCGAGTTTTGTGAAGAAGGAGTTGGAGAAACAGGAAAAATCTTTAGACTCAGAACCCTACATCGCTTTTCATGACTTCGGCGCTCCGTTGCTTAAGAATGGTTCTATTGATAAGCAATTCATACGTACGTTTGGGGTCACTGTTCCCGAGGGGCATTATCTTGTGTTGGGAGATAATCATGCGGTAAGTATGGACAGTCGGTATTTTGGGTTTCTTCCGGCCGCGAATTTGCAAGGCGAGCCACTATTTGTTTTTTGGCCTCCAGGTAGTCTTTGGGGCTTTCCTTCCCAAGCGTCATATCCTTGGATTACGCTTCCGAGCGTAATTGTGTGGTCGTTGGCGTTGTTGGCCTGCTTGATTGCGTGGTTCTATCATCGACACAATATGCGTCGGCAGATGTTTAAAAAACTGTCGTGAATCCTGTTGTGGGTGCTAGTAGTGGTAGTGGGGGAGTGGCGTTTTGTTGGTATGGTTTTAAACGTGGAAAACGCAGAGAAGACAGAGCCGCAGAGTGCGCAGAGCTTTTGGAAATAATTCTTGCGAAGCAAGCTGAGTAGAACCGGCACCAAGGCCAGCAAGGGGGTTACAGAGCCATAACGATCATGATAGCCCTTGCTGGCTCTCAGGTGCCGGTTCTGACCAATTGAGCTTCGCTCAAAAAACAGTTACCCCTAAAACTACCGTTTCCAAAAGCTCTGCGCACTCTGCGGCTCTGCCTTCTCTGCGTTTTCCACGTTTAAAACCATACCAACAAAACGCCACTCCCCCACTACCACTATTACCCTATCAACGCTGCAACTCGGGTGATGGAGAGTTCATCAAACGAACCAACAACTAGGTCGGCCTGTGAGAGTTCGTGAGGGCTGTGAGAAGTGGCAATGGCGACGGCTCTCATGCCTGCTGCTTTGGCTGCGCGTACGCCAAGGATGGAGTCTTCGAACACCACACAATGTTCGGGATGTACTTCAAGTACTTCGGCTGCTCTTAAAAAGATCTCTGGATCGGGTTTTCCTCGCTTTACGTCGTCAGCACAGACGAAGGCTTTAATCCATTCTGTGAAGTTGTATTTCTCCAGGGCGAGATTCATGGCTGCACGCGTTGAGGAGGTGCCAACAGCAGTGGGGATTTCTTCTTTACCTAGCTTTTCTAGCCACGGGAACACCCAGGGAAAGGTTTTCAATTTACCGTCGATGATCTGCAGGTTGTATTGCTGTCGTAATTCACCGATGATCGTAGAGACTTCATGATCTTCGAAGGGCCATTTGAGCACTTCTTTGATAAAAGTGGCGGTGGGTATTCCGTTAGCGCGATAGAACTCATCGACGTCGTAAGGGAGCTGGCGCGCTTGAGAGACGAGGCTCCAGGACTGCTCCCAAAGCGGGATGGAATCAACTAAGACTCCGTCAAAGTCAAAGATTGCTGCCCAGTTTTTTTTAGTCATTGCGTCACCTTAGCGATTGCGATTATGGCCTCTTCTCCGTTCAGGTCCCATTTGGTTCCTTGGTCAACCTGACCAAAGGTAACGGCAACAGCTAACACTTCGCTGCGGATGTAGTCGCCGTGAACGGTGAAGCATTGTTGTACTCTGTCGGTCGTGTCGAGAGCAAGGTTAATGCGGTCAGCCACGTCAAAAGAAGCCTCTCTGCGCATAGTGTTGATCTTATTCACGACTTCACGCGCTAAGCCTTCCATCAAGAGTTCAGCGGACATGGTGGTATCCAATGCGATGGTGATGGTGCCTTGGTTGGCGGCGACTAGTCCTTCCCGTACGCTCCGATCGACTTCTACATCATCAGGTGCCAGCACGATGGACTCTCCGTCGACTTCAATGGTGATGGATTGCCCTTGGCGTAACTGTGAGAGCTGTTGTTGGGTGAATTGTTGGATGGTCTGCTGTACAGCCGGCATGCGTTTGCCAACTTTGCGGCCTAAGGTTTTGAAGTTAGCTTTCGCCTTAAGTTGCACAAATTGTTGTTCATCGGCACTGAACTCGATTTTCTTAACATTGAGTTCGTCCGCGATCAGTTGCGCATGTTCTTTAAGAAGTGCGAACTCTTCGGCATTTCCAGCTGCTAGATAGGCTGTAGGTAGGGGTTGGCGCACTTTGAGCTTTTGTTCCTTGCGCAAGGAATGGCCTAAGCTAACGGTGGTTTGCACGGCTGCCATGGCTTTTTCGAGCGAGTGGTCGCGCAACTGTTCCTCATATTTTGGATAGTCGCATAGATGAACTGATTCAGGCATTTGCTCTGTGCGTAAGTTGCGGTAAATGGCATCAGCGATAAACGGTACAAACGGCGCAGCGAGTTTGGTCAATTGAATCAACACTTCATATAAGGTACTAAATGCCTCTAGGCACTCTGGTGAGCTGTCTGCTTCCCAAAAACGTCGACGCGATCGGCGAATGTACCAGTTCGTCAACTGATCAACAAAGCCGACAAGCGGCTCCACAGCGGCGCTAAGGTCATAGGCATCCATGCCAAGCTCAACTTCGTGGATTAGTTTGTGCACCACGGAAATGATCCAACGATCAATCTCTGCTGTAGGTTTTTTGTCCAAGGCGACAGGTTGCCATTTGTAAATCCTGGCATAGGTTACAAAGAAGGTGTAGGCGTTCCATAGTGGGATCAAAATCTGTCGCAGAACGAGCTCTACGCCACGCTCGGAAAAACAGAGGTCATCAGCGCGTACGGCTGGGCTGTGCAGCATGTAGAGGCGGATGGCGTCAGCTCCATGCTTTGTAACAACTTCCATCGGATCGGGATAGTTACGTAGCCTCTTGGACATTTTCACACCGGATTCGGCTAGGATCAATCCATTTACGATCACGTTTTTGAAGGCGGTCGAATCGAATAAAATAGTCGAGAGGATGGTGAGTGTATAGAACCAACCGCGAGTTTGGTCTAGGCCTTCTGCGATAAAGTCGGCGGGATGTCCTTTGTCAAATGCTTCTTTGTTCTCGAATGGGTAGTGATTCTGCGCATAGGGCATGGAGCCTGCGTCAAACCAGCAGTCAAATACTTCAGGAATGCGCGTGAAAGTCTTTCCGTTTTTGGTGAAGGTGAGTTGGTCGACAAAGTGACGGTGTAGATCGTCCAATTTTGTGTCGGCTAATTCTTCTAGCTCTTGTCGGCTTCCGACGACATGGATTTCGCCATCTGGAGCGCGCCAGATTGGAATGGGTGTGCCCCAATAGCGGTTGCGGCTGATGGCCCAGTCGCGTGCGCCGGCGAGCCAATTTCCAAAGCGGCCTTCTTTGAGGTAATCCGGCGTCCAGTGGATGCCACGATTGATTTCAACCATGCGGTCTTTAATTTGTTCTACGGCCAAAAACCAAGTTTGTACGGCTTTGTAGATGAGGGGTGTTTCTGAGCGAGGGCAGAAGGGGTAACGGTGGCGAATGGTCGCTTGGTGGAAGAGACGGCCTGCATCTTTGATGCGTCGCGCAATTTGTTTGTCTGCGTCTTTGACAAAAAGTCCTTTGTATTCGGGGATTTCTTCGGTGAATTGGCCGTTGCTATCGACGGGGCAAACGAGTTCGATGCCTTCACGTTTGCAGGCATAAAAGTCGACTTCACCAAACGCCGGCGCGGCGTGCACCACGCCCGTTCCTTCGTCTAGGGTAACTGACTCTTCAGTGATGACACGAAACGCGTCCTGACGCGAAGCAAAGTAGGAAAATAGGGGTATGTAGCGCAAGCCTGCGAGTTCCTTCCCCTTATAACGCGCAACAATGGTATAGTTCTGCTCGTCTGTGAAGTAAGAGGCAACACGATTGGCTCCAAGAAGGTAATGACGGCCATCTTTGTGATCATGGACTTTGACGTAGTCCGCTTCCGGCTGCACCATCAACGCCAGGTTGGAGACAAGCGTCCATGGCGTCGTCGTCCAGGCGAGCAAGAGGGTATTAGTATCATCCACTAAAGGAAAACTCACGGCCAATGAAGGGTCGTCGACATCTTTGTAGTTTTCACCCGCTTCGAAATTAGAAAGTGGTGTGCCCAATTTTGCTGAGAAGGGCATCACCTTGAAGCCTTCATAGATTAAACCCTTCTCATATACCTGCTTAAATGCCCACCAGACCGATTCCATAAAGTCGGGATCCATGGTTCGATAGGTCTGATTAAAATCAACCCAGCGTCCCATGCGTTCGACGGTACCTCGCCATTCTTGCGTGTAACGCAAAACGATGCTCCGGCAGGCTTCATTGAATTTGTCGATACCGAACTCTTGAATGCTTTTAGCGCCCGAAAGTTCATACTGTTTTTCAATTTCGTTTTCAACAGGTAGGCCATGACAGTCCCAACCAAAACGGCGAGGAACAAAATAGCCTTTCATAGTCTTGTAGCGTGGTACTACGTCCTTGATCGTGCCAGCTAAAAGGTGGCCATAGTGTGGCAATCCTGTTGCAAATGGAGGGCCATCGTAAAACGAAAACAGTGGCGCTGCAGAACGGTGCGCCAAAGACTTCTGAAAAATGTCCTTTTCTCTCCAAAATTGGAGTACTTTCTCTTCTTGTTTCGCGAGAGATTCCTGGCTCGGTTCTTCAAACATCGTACACCTCTAAAGATAAGGATGAAGGATAAAGGATGAAGGATAAAGGGTAAAGGATCAAGCGCGCTTCCGCGTGCAGATTTCTGCGTGACTGACTATGGACGATCTGGACGTACTGGACGATCTGGACGAAATAGGCCTAAAAACATATATAGTCCAGTTAGTCCAGAGCGTCCAGATCGTCCATACTTAGTTTAACAATTACCTGCACGCGGAAGCGTGCTCCTATCCTTCGTTCTTTCTCTTTCCGGACCAGGGTTCTTGGAGCAGTTCATCGGTGGAGTTGCCCCAGAAGCCGGTGAAGCCGTTCCAGTCTTCATCAAAGACGAGTTCGATAGGGCCTTTACGCAGTTTGCCACCGGTGGAGCGTTCGCTCCATTCTCCGTGCAGCAAAAAGCCGTCGAGAGTGCCTTGGATTTGTCCTGCGGCGAGGTTATATTTGCCTTCAACGCGTCCGTTGGTGGATTTTAGGAAGGTCAAGGTGCCTCTGTTGGTTTCAAAACCACCTGTAGGACCGGTGAGGAATACGGGAGGTTGCTCGACCTGAACTTTGGCGGTATAGACGGGTGTTTCATGTCTTTGGCTGTCGCGCACCACTAAGTAAACGGTGTGCTCGCCGGGAGCCGTAAACTGCCGTGTGTATACGCTGTCGTAAGGCTTGGAGTCTTGATTGTCGTCGACCCACCAGTAGTACAAAAGAGGATGTTGCAACCCTTCCACACTCGCGCGCATAGTTACCCACTCTCCAACCTTAATTTTAGGTTTATCTAGGGAGATGGCCACTTTGGGAACTTCGCGCACCTTCTCTATTTGAAGGGCTTCAGGATTGGTCCAAACATCAGCAACTAGCAACGTCTGCGACGTTGCTATAGCCAGGAAACAAACTAAGAGCTGTCTCACTCTCACCATTGGATGTCACAACCGTTTTTATGATTAAGTTATTTGGTATAAGCCAAGCGCAAAAACTTTGCGAGAGAAAATATTCATTTAGATCACCGTGACCACCACGCCCTGAATGGCGGATGCGGGAATAAATCCGAAATCCCGGCTGTCAGCACTCTGAGAGGGATTGTCCCCTAAAACTAAGTAATGGTCGCTCGGAATCGTGACGCCTTGGGTCCGAATCAAGTATTTGTCTGGAATCCCGCGATCGACAAAGTCCTCGATGGCGCTTTTGCCAGTAAAAAGAGTGTAACCTGCTACAAGTAGATCTCCATTTCGAAAATAGGCATGACGAGACTCTGCATTGAATACTGTTACACCACCCAAAGCGTCAACTTGATCGGGTCGAAGTGGAATAAAGCTTTTTTTTGCACCGATCTCCAAACGCATCAAACCATCATCCGCAGCGACAAATTGTGGTGGCGGAGAGGTGAGGCTAGGCGAATGACGCAGCTCCAAGTAGTACACCGTCTGACTTCGCCCTACCTCCTTATCTGTCACGATGCGCGCTAAAGCAAAATTGTTGATTCCAACAAAATCACCATACGCACCATTACGCAGCGAAGTTGTCTTCGCTCCTCCCGTATTTGTAAACGCTAAACGCCCAAGCGACAACCCCATCTGCTTAAAACAGACCGAAGTCACTTTTCCTTCTAAATCTTGCTCCGTACCAAGCGTTCCTTCAAAGGAAGCAAAGGGCACGTAGTCCTGCTTCAGGTCAGTAAACGAAAGCTCCTGTCCATCTTTATCGATACCATAGATTCGGCCGCCATAAAAATAGAGTGTGTCGCCCGGCTTGCCAATCAAACGCTTAACACAACGCTCACCGTTGTGCTGAAAGATAATCAGCGCCTTGCGCTCAATCGTCTCCGGCTTCACGCTTTTGCGCACAACCACATAGTCGTCTTCAACCAGAGTAGGACGCATCGAACCACTGGGAATATGATACATATCCACAACGTGCTCTCGGCAAGCAATCACCCCCAGCAGCAGTACTAATGAAGATAACGTATAGAATCCGGCACGGCGTAATAAAAGCATAATCCGATATTCATACATCCTTGACTAAATCCGCAACAGCACCGACAATAAAAAGAAAAAAACTGGAGTCACCATGTTATTTCCTTTTCTCGTCGCTCTTTTAGCTGTAGGGCCTTCGGTTTCTGCTCCTGTTTCACAGACGAAAGTGATTCTGTCTGTCTGCAAAGACAAGTGTCCTCTGTTTATCACCAACACAATTGCTAGCTTAAAAAGCGCGTATTTCTATCAGGAATGGCTCACATCGAAGCAAGCATCGCAAGGCGCCGATTTTGATCCCCATAAGTACCTGTTAGGAAGATTAGGTGAAATCGACGAAATGGCCGCATGCGAAAGTATCGGTTTCGGAATCCAACACAGTATCTACGAAAATCCAAGAGTGGATCAGAAAGCAATCGTAGCCAAGGTCAACCCCGAAGATGCAATCGCCTACCAAATCATGCGCATCGTTTCGACAGACATCTACGGCGAATTAGCCCTAGCGCATGCCAAGGCCTCGAGAGAAGGAACCGGCTTCGAAGCTACCGGTGATAAACTTAGAAAGATTTTGGACAGTTTTCAAACCACCGTAGACCAACGTCTTGGTAAAGCACACCTCGTTTACAAAAGTGTAGGTGTGTATAACCTCGAAGGTAGCGGCCTGGATGATACTTACAACAAGATTTTGCCTAAACTCCAGCAAATGATCGCTCGAGGCGGTATTGTGACAGTGTATTTTAATTTCATCAGCCCACCCGATCCACAAAAGTTAGGTATTGTCCGTCACAGCATCCTAGCAGATTTAGCAACGCCCAATTTCTACCTGTTCGACATGAACGCACCGAACTGGATCGTCACCTGGGAAAACGGAGACGGTAACTACAAAGATGTCGAATCGTTGCTGAAAAAGACTCTAGAATACATCGGTGTCGCCTATTTGCAACCCAATGTAGGAAATAAAAGCACAGCCCTACAGCTAGTGATTTACAGTAATGTCGACTAGACATGGACAAAGCTGGACGAACTGAGACGATTTCATTTTTTCTTTTTTTTTAACAGGATTTGCAGGATCGCCTTTGGCGGCAGGATAAAGAGGATCAATATAAAATCCACAAGTACTCTTGCAGCCACTTTATGTTTTTTTTCGACGCGCAAAGATAATCTAAAAACATAAAACTTTAAAAAAATTGAAATTAGTTTGTCTGTAGAACCGTCTTTGCGAACTTTCGCGTCTTTACGCCTTTGCGTCGAAAAACACGTAAAATGGCTTTAAGAGTACTTGTGGATTGCATATAATCCTCTTTATCCTGCCGCCAAAGGCGATCCTGCAAATCCTGTTAAAAAAAAAGAAAGTTATCTTGCTCGAAAGACCTGTTAACTTTAAAAAATTATTTATTAATAAAAATTCTGCAATCGACTCAACTGAACATCGTTTTTGATCTCAGCTCTGTCCCTGTTGTGCTTTAACGCAAATCAGACCGTTACGACCTGGCCTCGTTTAAAGGTATCAAAATTTTAAATATCTATTAATGGTCTAATATTACACAGTGTGTGCGCTGCGCTTTTTGCGTAGCGCAATCAAAAGTCTAAACACAGGACAAAAAAAATGACTGCTCCTCTTAGTGCTCCTCTCAAGGTCAAACAATCCAAACAGCGACTTACGATTCAAATTTCAGAAAAAGTGATTGAACGAATCAAAAACGCTGTTTACTGGACACCCGGGCTTACTTTAGCTGCATTAGCTGAGGAGGCTTTTTCCAAAAGTGTGGATCGCCGCGAACAAGAGCGGGATGGGCCTTTCCCTCGTAGAGATCACGAACTCACAACCGGCAGACCCATAGGAGGGTATGCTGAAGATCCAGTCGAATAACTACATTAAAACTCGATCCCAGCGGAAAAATTTATCCCATCAAAACTCAAATCTCCGTCGCAAATGCGATTGTAGTCAAAGTAATGATGATGCTCTAACCCACATTGAAGGACCAATAGTCTATTTTGGCACAGGCACGTCTGCCAGCGAACCCCTACCCCAACATCAGCAGATACTAGTGTTGCGTTCAGATGCTTCCTCACGTCACAATAGTTGATCGCATCCGTAGATGTATCAGATTCAATCAGCTTTAGATGAGAATTTCCATATAGCCATGAGATAGATCCATTCGAGTACAGGCTAAAACCACATCCAAGACCCCAATCAGCTTCTAGACCTAGTAGAGGACCTAAACCCCAAAAATTTTGTTTACTGTTATTGTCTACGATCAAATCTAGTGTTGAACTTTGAATGCGTAGCTTTTGATTAATCCTCGCCCCACGCAACCCAGCGAAGGGCCGTAGTGTAAAACAGGGAGATAAGCGGACTCTATACCCCGCTAGAACATCTACAATGCCAAAATCTATGTTCCACCGAACCTGATCTCCCCTCTGCGCATGCGAATGAAAATAGGTCCAAATCGCACCTACATCCCACTCATCATAGGCTGACACATATCCGATACCTACACGAAAACCAGGTCTCCAGTTAAAATGCGGGTCTCGGCCTTTTCCTCGAAATGTAGATGTTACAAGACCCCCTCCCGACGTTGTATCGGTCACTTCGGTCGGAACACAAATATCCAGTCCCCCTTGAAAAGCTCTCCAGTAAAGAAGGTCAGCGCAAATAAATCCCCTACCGCAACAAACCTGTGGACAACAGTCACAATCGTCCATTTTGATACAACACTCATAGCTATCATCGCTGTCTTCCATTTCGTAGCAATAGGCGTGGTCATCGATGTCGTCTTCGCCTTGATAGGGTAATAAATATTCCTCTTCCTCCGAGTCATAATCATCGTCCTCATCCGATTCATAGCGCGAAAGGTCATAACCCTCGTTGGTGTAGCTTTGATAAGCATACCCCACTCCAGGAACTAACAAGAGGGGAATCGCCATCATTAATTTCATGATCAAAGAGTTCATCCGACTTTACCTACCTTATTGGATTCGCATAATGACAAGATGCGCAGAAACGGGTTCGGTTCCGCCTGCTAAAGGAGTAATTCCTAACGCTGTACTTTCCGAGGAGGGATTACGCACTGTGAGAATGGAATTAATGACCGTTGTTTGAACGAGAGCCATTCCTACTATTTGAGACGTACCCGTCGCGCGGCCAACCACTGTATAAGCTAATTCCACAGCACCGCCTCCCGAATTAAGCGTGAGAACAAGCTGGCCCGCTTCGGTTACACTAACTTGAAAGAAAACTTGGTAAACGCCGATGTCAGCTAGGTTAAACATATCGGTATTAACGCGAGCAATGTTACCAGTTCCGCTTGAAGGCCCGTCTTGAGGAAAATCGACATCTCCTCCAATAGAAACAGTCGCAGCATTATCCGGTGGCATTAACGCGAAGAAATCTGCAAAATCAAGTATGCCTCCTGCAGGCCCTGCAGGACCAGTTGCACCGGTAGGTCCAGTAGCTCCCGTGGCGCCAGTGGCCCCCGTAGCACCAGGTGTCCCCGTAGCACCTGTGGCACCAGGTGTCCCCGTAGCACCTGTGGCACCCGGAGTTCCTGCAGCACCCGCAGGACCCGTTGCCCCTGTAGCCCCAGGTGTCCCCGTAGCACCCGTAGGACCTGTAGGTCCTGCAGGACCCGTTGCCCCTGTAGCCCCAGTGGCGCCAGGAGGACCTGCTGGACCCGCAGGTCCGACAATTCCGATTCCACCATTCGTAATAATCGTTTGTAATTGTGTCACAAGTTGTGGCTGTAGCTGAGGCAGGAGGAGGATATTGTTATTAAGCACAGCTTGCACAAGGGCTAGAAGTTCCGTACGAGAAAGGCCTTGACGGCACCCATTACACCCATCACAACTCATTTCTCGTGCAATGAGCTCAGCATGCGTCTGTCTAGAGTCGTATGCAGCAAACAAGGGGGTTGAATACATTACGAGAATAAGTAAAAGGACCGTCCTGGATATTCTGTGCATAACTGCTCCAAATTTCGTGAACTACACATCAGTCGTTTTCAAAGATCTTTCGGCAATATAAAGAATAATAATAAGAAAGCGAATAATTTTATTTTAAATATGAAAATAAAAATAGCTTAAACGAAATAAACATGATGGTTTAATACGTTTTCAGTTTTACATGTTTTAACGCAAATGGAATAAACGGGAGTATTAAGAAGCACCCTTCCAGGTGCAGCGCATAGCGCCTTCCGGCGCAGGTTTTTGTAAGACTAAGTATGGACAAATCTGGACGTACTGGACGAGCTGGACGTACCTGGACGTAGCATGTTGATCTAGCTTTGTCCAGATCGTCCAGTAAGGGCGCCCGCCCTAGTGTCGTGCGCCACCTTTGCGGAGTTCACGATAGCCTTCCCAATAGTAGCAGTGCTTTTTGTTCCAGTTGCGGTACACCTTACGCAGACAAGGGCTCGGTCTGCAGCACTCGCAGTTGGGGCAATGACTGGTGCCGCAATATTGACATTCGCAGCCGCAGCGACGACACCCGCACTCTTCGCATTTAAAGTACTCACAACCACATTTGGGACAGCAATTCTTGTTACATTGACGATGACAACCGCCGCACTGATGGTGACAGCCACCACATTGGTGCTGGTTGCCGCAGTTCCCAGAACCTCTCCGACAAATTACCTCGTCACAATAGCCCTGACAGGGACACATCGTATACATAGGCCCTGCCGGACATGACGGAACATACTCATGCATGCCGCCGGCAAAAGCAGAACCAAGGCAACTCATTGCTATTAAAGCCGCAAAGCCGATAATGTATCTAAATGACATAATTCAAATCCGGGTTATTAAAACCCTAGATAAACAAATGCTGCAACAAGGTCAATAAAAAAGACCAAAAAGGATGTCAACCATGACACGCCCTGAAAAAACAGTCGCCGAAACAGCTGTAACTGATCATACTTACAAAGTTTTTCCCAACGACCTAAACTCACATGGCACTGTTTTTGGCGGTATGGTCATGGCGCAAGCCGATCGCGTCGCGAATGTCGTCGCAGAACGACACAGCGAACGCCTATGCGTGACCGCCTCTGTCGACTCTATGCACTTCCTCGCTCCGGCACGTCGCGGTGAAACCCTCGTCTTCATGGCCGCCTGCAACCGCGCCTGGCGCACCTCCATGGAGATCGGTATCAAAGTTGTCTCTGAAAACTATAGAACCGGCACACGAGTACACATCCTGAGTGCCTACTTTTCCTTTGTCGCTCTCGACGACGAACACCAACCTTGCGAATGCCCGCCTATTGTTCCCCACACCCCCATCGAAAAACGCCGCTTCGAAGAAGCCGGCGCCCGCCGCCGTCATCGCCTAGAAGAAGACGCCCTGCGCAAAGCCCGTCGCGAACAAGAACTTTTATAGTTGATTTTAATTATTAATTATTGATACAATCCATCAATTAACGTTATTTAATTTTGGATTTTATCATGCAGGTTGGAAACTCTTTTAGTTTATTTAAAAAAGCAGTCGACGAGATCTGTGAGATTTCTAAAGGTAAACTCTCTAAATTCACTGCCCTTTCTAATCTAGTGATCGGTGAACGCGATCGCTGGCAAAATATCCAACAACAACTTTCTCAACCGAATCATGCCTCTATTCAACAGAAAGACTCTCCCTATCACCAGATCCATCGCCTCTACAAAGCACTGAGGCAAAATTTCCATGTTGAGCCAGATGTCGGGGACAAACTCAAACAACTTCCTGAACTGCTGAAACAACTCAACTTCGATCCTCGTCTAACCTACAGGATGGAAGGCACCACAGTCCGTTTGGCCAAAAAGGCTATAGAGACATCTACAGACGAATTTCGTGGCCTACTCAAGAAAATTCTGCATGAACAGCCTGAAGCAGAACAGTTCATCCTCGGCTGTCATACCTATAGTAGAAACTCCATCGAACAAGGGTTCGACTGCATTGTGCCCAGTGAGCTAGTCGAAACAGCAACGGTCCAAGTTCTTAAGGGAACAGCCACTTATCCAAAATTCATGATTCGTGTGCTATTCCGCATCGATGAAGACACGCATGTACACAATCAACTTAAAGTTCTTCCCGTAAGTGAGACACAACTCCGCGTCGCATTAAAAACGCTGTTCGAATACTTGGTTCCATGCACAGCAGACGTCTACCTATTCCATGATCTGCTGACGCGTAGTTCTTTTCCTAGGCTACCGAGCAATAATTATTTCCAAAACCATGAGTATGGAAAAGTCATCACGATCAACAAAGAGCGTCTTGAAGGCGATGACAACCTGATTTTCCGGAAAGATCTATTGGAAGCATGCCCCCAGGCGTCTCACGTTGCTTTAGAATTGAAAAATGGAACTCTTTCATACACCAGGGAAGCGTTTGCCGCTCTTATTGACGAGTACGAAAAAGAGCCCGAAAAAAAACGCGAGTTCCATCTTAAGCTGCCAGATGGAAAGGTATATCCCGTTTCGTTCGAGTTCTATCAGGAAGTTTTGACTGTTCTTTCAAAGCGAGAGTTTGAAGGCATTCACAACGGATCTCAATCAAATCCTCTCGATTTGATCATGGACGACATGAGCTCTAATGAATTAATGGACGTTTTTCATGCAGCGGTCCATTGGCATAGCACGGGTATTTTTCCAAGATTCGATATCCCAGCCAGGTATCATAATTTAGCTGTTTTTCTGGAAATGTATTCTACGGATAGTCGGTGGTCCGAGCAAGCCATGGCACACCTTCGTTGCCTACCCAGCGTTGACCTTCCCAGTTTGAAGGGACATACGTGGGAATCACTGCTGGAATTCCTAAAGCCTTATGAATCTGCTGAAGAGATTTGTGTTGGCGAGAATCTCCGCTACTCTCGCAAATTGATTGAGAGCCTAGCTGCCAATCAGGCGTTTCCAATCGAGTATCTTGCCGAGCCACACACAACAAAAATCTATCGCAGCCAGCACTATGCAACAGTGGTGACCTTCGATTTTCTGTGTCGCTTTTGGCCTCAGCTAGGTAATGTCAAAAAAATTCCTGACGTCAATATTGGATCTAAAAAACATCCACTACATATTGATTTTGAAGAGGACCTCTTTTTTATACTCAATATGTTTTACTTGGTAGACAAACTTGATGAATGGCCGACAGAATGGCCAACCGTAAAATTGATGCCTAAAGTTTTGACCTATCTTCAAGCCCATGCACCTTCAGACCCCCTTACAAACCGTATTCGAACTATTATCCAACACGCACCCAGGGTGGAGCTCTCCCTAGACGCATCCAACTCGCAAACATGGTGGGAATCAGTGGCGTCTCAACTAGACGCTCTTCCCTTATGTACAAGAGTGCGATTTCCCAATGGCCAAGAATGGGATAAAGCGGAACTGGAAGCACTTATCCAGAAGCAGCAACGAGATTTTTCGGCCGTAGGAGAAGGACTCTACAGCCGCGCCATCTCACATAACCACCTCACCTCTAAGCCACTTTTGCGGAGGATGATTCGCCCCGACAAACTGAATGAAATTGAAGAGAGCAAAGAGGCACGTCTTCCTGAAAATCTTGGGAAAATCCTAGAGATAACGTCCTATTCTCGTCATCATACCGACTCCAAGTATAACTCTGACCAGTGCGTTGGGTGGATAAAAGCGTGCACTAACGTTGTTGAGATGATAGCGGCATTCTGCCGTGAATGGGCAACACCCGATGTGGCAGAACAGCTTGAGATGGAAGAAATTGTTCCGCGACTTAAATATCTCAGGCTCACAAACATAGAGTGGATGACGCTTTACTCAAAGCTGGAAACTCCTGCAGCAAGAACCTACGTCGAAAAGATTTACTCCGATTCTCTGCGCAGCGAGAGCGGTGAATTCTCCAGTGCTATCCAAGACCCATTATTGTTAGCCACTCTGGGCATTATCAACTCGTTGCATTTTCAAAATCTCACGCTCACTCAGAAAACCTATCCACGATTCAAACAGTTTCTCATCGATTACTTGAAATCACCAATCCGAGCCTTGGATCTTTCAGGAATTAAACTCCCGCGTGGCGTTTCCATCTCAGATCTTTTGTCTCTCTGCGATGGGCTGGAGTCCTTAACATTAGGCTCATATGATTTGGACTCGATGGAAGATCTTTCATTGATCAAAAACGTTAGGGAACTCACACTGTTAGGTCTTAACGGCGTTTCGAACGAACATGTTTCCTTTCCTGTGTTGCCGAGATTAGAGAAACTGCATCTAAAAAATTGGTCGGCTTTTCCTGATTGTAATGCTCTCCCTCGATTGCGTGAACTTTATTACACGGGGGTGGGGACGATCCCTATTCCGGCACTAGTCGGACTAAGGACTCTCGAAGTCATTGCATTTACTAATAAAACAATCCAATTATCTTGTGAGAAAGACACGTTTTCTGCTCCGCACATGCGCACGCTACGTCTTGTCGGTTGCGTCACAGACTCAAATCACCTTTCCGTTACTCACGCGACTAATCTCAACATCTTGACGTTGCAGCGCTCGGATGTGAAGGTAACGCTACCTGATTCTCATCTTGTTCAGCGGCTATCTCTGGTAGACACAACAACCAATCCTGAAATGGGTTATAAGAACGTAGACAGTCTATTTCTGAGTTCCGCCAGCGATAAAAAAATCCTGGGACGTGTCCCTCGACTTAAGGCGTTGAAAGTATACTTAACGTCTGCAGCGCCCTGGAACCTGAGAGACCTGCCGCGATTGGAAAGAGTAACGTTCCAAAGTATAGCTGGCGCTGCCATTCATTTGACAAATCTGCCAAATCTCTGGCGCGCTAATATCATCAAACTTCCTAAAGCCGAGGTCAAACAGACCGTTGCGAATTGTCCGTTACTGCCTAAAAACCTTCGGGTATCGGACATCAAATACAACAGCTTGCGATCAAAAACGCTCAACCGACTGAAGGCGCCGGTAATGCCTAGATCCACGCAAGAAAAGACAACAAGTGTGTGGTGGACATTCCTTAAGATTGGTGTAGCCGTCGCCGGATTGGCTATAGGTGCCGCCGGCATCGTGTTCCTCGCAAGAAAACACTTTCGGCCTAAGGGGTAACAGAGTACTGCGAAGCAGTATAACAATCGTAGCCAGGGGTAAGACTCCAACGGGGTCGCAACCCCTGGTAGATAAGCCGTATAAATTTGGACTACAACGTAGTCCAATGAACTTTGTGCCACTCTTGCTGATTGAACTACATTCGTAGTTCAAATTATTTTTGGCCTGGTTCCAGGGGTTGCGACCCCTTTGGGGTCTTACCCCTGGCTACGATTGTTATACTGCTTCGCAGTGATCATACCATCTTTATCCTGCCTCCGAAGGCGATCCTGCACATCCCATACGCATCAGGCTAAGATAATTTTTCAATGAATATGTTATTGAATTTTAGATGCTTATTACGAGTTAGCTAGTGTGCAGTAGCTGTCAGGTTCTTTAAACCGCGAAGCGGTAATTAGCGACGTAGTTGCGACAGTTGTTAGCCGTGGGTGACGAGCTTGCGAGGAACCCACGGAACCGTTGTAGATATGTCTGGGGCCACGACAGTGGCGACAAGAATGATGTTGCCACTGTCGTGGCTGAAAATCGTACCTACAAAATACCGTGGGTTTCTCGCGAGCTCGTCACCCACGGCTAGCAACTGTCGCGACTACGTCGCTAACTACCGCTTCGCGGTTTAAACGGCCTGACAGCGTTATGTGCACTTATGTACAGCTCTTCTCCATCAGAAGGTTAGTATTTAATGACCACAAAATTGAGCTTAGCCTGATGCGTATGCCTGCACATCCTGTTTTTTCTTTCTTTTGTTCACCTCAATAACTCGTGGACTCGATCCTGACCTTTCCACGAAAGATCCAGTAGATGCCAACCGTGTAGGAAATCACTAGTGGCACACCGATCAGTGCCATTAAGAGAAGAATCTCAAGGGTCAATTGTGAAGAAGAACTGTTGTAGATGGTTAAACTAAGCGCCGGATCGTTAATGGCTCGCAGCACCGTCGGATACATCCCCACCGCAAACAACGCAAATAAACAGACCATTGCGCAACACGACGAAATAAACGCACGACCATCTTTTCCACGTTGTATCTCGCGCGGAATGTTCGCCATGGCAAACATGTTGGCAATGGCGATCAGAAAGAACACCGGTCTGTCCTGAATGGCTTTTGTCATGTGCGGCTGGTAAATCAACGTCGCCATCGTTGTTAGAGCTGTGGTGATCATGAAAAAGATAATGCATGGGTTAACCCAGGTGCGTGCGCGATCATGCAACTCGCCCTCTGTCTTCATCGCTACATAGATCGCTCCATGCATCATGAACAACGAAACCGTCATTACCCCCACCAACAAGGCATAGGGATGAACTAACTCCACAAAGGTACCTGCGAACTCTTGCTCTTCATTCAAAGGTACTCCACGAATGATGTTTCCCATCATGACGCCGAGGTCCATCGCGATCACATAACTCGCTATACTAAACGCCCAATCCCAACCTCTTCTCCATGTTTCACCGGGCTGCTTGCTGCGGAATTCTATCGCGACAGCACGGAAAATAATCCCAGCCAGCAAGATCATCACAGGCACGTAAAAACCAGAACAGAAAGTCGCGTAGATAGCAGGAAAACCGGCAAACAGCGCGCCGCCGCCTGTCACCAACCAGACCTCATTGCCGTCCCAAACAGGACCGATAGAATTCAACATCACACGTCGGTCATGATCTGTTTTCGTCAGCAAATGCAGCTGCCCGACACCCAAATCAAATCCATCCAGGATGGCATACCCCGCTAACAGTACCACCACAATCGAGAACCAAATAAATTGTAAGTCCGATAAGAGATCCATGAACCTATGACTCCTTCTTAAATACGAGTTTTTGATTGTGATACACGGGCTCTTTGTCGATCGCAGTTGGACCATCTTGAATTTTGTGATTCAACAAGTAGATAAAGAGTACCAGCAAGAAGATGTAGACAATGGAAAATAGAATTAGCGATCCGAGAATATGTCCTGCAGAGACAGACTTGGATAGGCCTTCTGAAATTCGCAGCAACCCATAGACGATCCACGGATAGCGGCCCATTTCGGCAGTCATCCAACCGGCTTGGTTCGCGATCTGCGGGAATGCAACAATGCCCACAAGGCATTTTAGAACCAGACTGTTTGTGAAAAGGGTTCCACGCTTCCACATGACCAATCCCACCAATGCAAGCAACGTAATGCAGCCCCAGCAATAAAGCATGATGTGATAACTCTGGAACACCCAGGGAACTTTGGGCCAATCTTGTTTAGGAAATTGATCCAATCCGGCAATTTCGCCTTGTGCGTTGCCGTGAACCAGTATGCTCAATAACGCCGGAATTTTGACTCCATAGTCGATTCGTGTTTCTTCAGTATTAGGCACACCAAAGAGATAGATCGGTACCTCATTGGATGTTTTGTACACACCCTCCATCGCCGCTAATTTAGCTGGTTGATGTTTCGCTACGATCTGATCGCTAGCATCTCCAGTAACGAGCTGTAACACACATGCAAGCATGCAAACAAGCAATCCTGCTTTCAATGATGTGAGAGCAAACCGCTCGTGCTTTCCTTTCAGTAGATAGTAGGCGCCAACGCTGATCACCAACGTAGATCCAGCTAGCCAGCAGCCTAAACCTACGTGTAACAGACGCACCACAGAAGATGGATTCAACACCATCGCCCAAAAGTCGATAATTTCCGCACGTGCCTTCAACCCTTCGCCGACAATATGATATCCAGCAGGTGTCTGCATCCACGAGTTGGCTACCGTGATCCAAACCGCACTGAAATGTGCTCCTAAGCAGACCATGAGCGTGGCAAAGAAATGCAGCTTAGGTCCTACACGATCCCATCCAAACAGTAACAACGCAAGAAAACCCGACTCAAGGAAGAAAGCAAATACACCCTCCGCCGCTAATGCACTGCCGAACACATCGCCAACAAAACGCGAGTAGGTGGCCCAGTTCGTACCAAACTCAAATTCCATCACGATTCCCGTCGCTACACCCATCGCAAAGGTCAAAGCAAAAACCTTCGTCCAAAACTTAGCCGTTTGTAGGTAATGCGGGTCTTTAGTTTTGAGGTAGAGTCCCTCAAAAATCACCAACATTACACCCAAACCTATGCTTAAAGGAGGGTAGATGTAATGGAACATGATCGTGACCGCAAATTGGATCCTTGCAAGTGTTTCCGTGTCCATAGACTTGTCCCCGATTCCCGATTAAATAGAGAGCCAGTTTGAAGTGAAAAGATTTGTATGACAAGAGGAATGGAGGCTTTTTAATCTAAATGTTTTTTGGCACGGTTTTAAACGTGGAAAACGCAGAGAAGACAGAGCCGCAGAGTGCGCAGAGATGTTGCTTGACAGAGTTTTTTTGGGTCCAAATACCTTTTGGCGCAGTCTTAAACTTTGAAACGCATGAATCTGTTTTATCATCACAACATCGCCACTCTTTGAGCAAAGCTCAAAGTCTCACGAGAAGAGGGGTAGGCTTAAAAAAACAAGAGAGAGCATCTAATTCGAATACCAACAATAACGCTCTCTTGTTGTTTTTAAGCCTACCCCTCTTCTCGTGGATTTGCAGTTGCAAAAGGGCGATGGTGCTCTGCGTCCTCAGCGGCTCTGTCTTCTCTGCGTTTTCCACAATTCAAACTACTTGGGACATGATCTTGCCGTAAACGTTCACCGTTCCTTCAAAAACTTCCCTGTGAACGATCCCTTACACTCCATAACATCTTCCGGAGTGCCCTCACAGACAATTGTGCCGCCTTTTTCCCCGGCGTCGGGGCCTAAATCGATGACGTAATCTGCATTGAGGATCATATCTGCTTGGTGTTCGATATAGACGACCGAGTGGCCTTGTTCTACTAACCTTTGCAGCACGATCAGCAGCTTTTGAATATCTTCACTATGCAAACCAGAGGTCGGTTCATCTATGAGATAAAGCGTTGGTCCGGCTGCGCGTTTGGCCAGGTCGCGGCTCAGCTTAATACGCTGTGCTTCCCCACCGGAAAGACTCGCCATCTCCTGATTGAGCTTCAGATAGCCTAGTCCTACGGAAATCAACGTATCTAGTAACCGTTTGATGGAACGATGATTAGCAAAAACCACCGCAAGTTCATCCACCGTGCACGAAAGCCATTGGCCAAGGTTTTTCTCTTGGTATAATACTTCAAGACTTAATGGATTCAAACGCATGCCTTGGCATTCGGTGCACACGACACGCACAGGAGGAAGAAAATGCATCTCAATTTTGCGATAACCGAGTCCCCAGCATGCTGTGCACATACCTTTGCGGTGGTTGTAACTGAAATGCTTCACCTGTAATCCCTTTGTTTTAGCTAGAGGAAGCGACGCAAACAAATAGCGCAACGGTGTTAGCACATCCACATAGGTGGAGACATCCGAACGACTAGTACGTCCTATAGGATTCTGATCCACCGCGACAACCTTGACAAGATGCTGCATGCCTGAAATCTGCGTGCCTTCAATCGTAATCGAACCTGGTCGGCCGATGTTGCGCTCCACCGCTGGGAGAATAACCTGATGCAGGAGCGTAGATTTGCCAGATCCTGACACGCCGGTGAGCGCAACCATCATTCCCAAAGGAATATCGACATCCACCCCTTTAAGGTTGTGCTTGCAGGCATTGCGAACAGTTATCTTCTCATTGGTAGGCTGCCGGCGCTCGATTGGGTAAAGAATCGTTTTCTTGCCCGACAGATAGGCTCCTGTGAGAGAGGTCGTACTGCGCAGAATCTGCTTCAAAGTACCTTGTGCGGTGACATGTCCGCCATGGCGGCCAGAAGCCGGGCCAAAGTCGAGAATATAATCTGCCGTTTGAACGGTCATGGGATCATGCTCCACCATGAGCAACGTATTGCCCAGCTTTTGCAGACGTCCCAGAGCTTGATTCAGGCGATGATTATCCCGCGGATGAAGGCCGATGGTGGGTTCGTCGAGCACATAGAGAACGCCCGTTAGTCCGCTTCCCAGCTGCCTTGCGAGCCTGATGCGCTGCGCTTCGCCACCGCTTAGAGTCGGAGCACGACGGTTCAATGCTAGATAGGAGAGACCTACTTCGTCGAGAAATCCGAGACGATTCACCAGCTGCTGCTTCACCTCTTGCAACACCTTGCCTTCTGCTGCCGGTATAGAGACCGCTTTAATGAACTGCAGCGATTGCTCTAAAGGCCAACGACAGACGTCAGCTAAGCTCGCCTTATTGATCGTGACCGCACGCGCAAGCGCGTTTAGACGCGATCCCTGGCATGTCGGACATTCATGTTCATCCAACAGAGGAATTACCTGCTCTCGCATCTCTTTACGCGCACTTTTGGCCACCTTCGCCAACACACGATTGATGCCTTGCCACTGGATGTTCAGACCATTTTTGGCCTTATACGATTTCCCTGCAGGCGATCCATTCAAAACAAAGTGTAAGTGATGACTCGGAAGCAACTTCAATGGGATCGAAAGGTGAATTCCCTCTTCATTAAAAATGGTGCGTACAAAATCGAAGGCCGAAGAGCTGAGTCGTTCCTTGCAGAGAAGCTGCATCAACTGCGTAATCGAACAGCTCATGATCAACGCATTGCGGCTCAGGTTGGCGCCATACTGGAATCCAAGCCCTTCGCAATCCGGGCACATGCCCTCAGGAGTATTGAACGAGAAGGTGTGTGGTGTGATTTCAGGATAGGATCGTCCCGTACTTTCAACAGCAAACGTAAGGTTAAAGAAGAGTTCCTTACCATCTTCGCGAAGGATCGTAAGCTTACCTCCACCTATGCCAGAGGCATTCTCTACCGCCTCAAGCAAGCGCATTCGAGCGGCGTCTTCCACCTTAATGCGATCGACCACTAAGAAAAGTTCGTTCTTCTTGCGTCGGTTAAAAGGCAGCTCTTGCTGGTCGATATCGTAGAGTTCTCCGTTAAGATGTATGCGCAAGAACCCTTGGCGTTGATAGCGTTGAATGACATCCGTAAACAATTCATTTTTGCGTACCTCTAACGGAGCGAGAAGATGGAGTTTTTCCCCTTTAGGTAGCGCAGAGAATGCGATCGACTACATGGTCTTTGCTAATCGCTTTGATAACCTCACCCGTTTCAGGACAGTGTGCGATGCCAAGACGAGCGAACAACAAGCGAAGGTAATCATAAACTTCGGTCATCGTTCCCACAGTACTGCGTGGATTCCCAGCGTGCGTTTTTTGTTCGATAGCAATGGCAGGAGAAAGTCCTTCGATCTGACCCACTTTAGGCTTCGGCATCTGCTTCACAAACTGTCTTGCATAAGGCGACAGCGATTCGATGTAACGGCGCTGTCCCTCGGCATAAACTGTTTCAAAGGCAAACTGAGTTCTTACCGATCCAGAGGGTCCGGTGCATACAGTCAATTTGTTGCGCGGAATATCAACGTCCAAACATTGCAGATTATTTTGCTCCGCGCCACGTACAGTGATAGTCCGAATTTCTTCTAAATCTCGTTTCTTCTTTTTGCGCTTTTTACGCGCTGGATAGCGGCCTTCAGTCTTTGTTCTGCGGTCTGTGAAAAGCTACTCGCTCCAGCGCTTCGCCCGTGGGGTTTTTCATGCTCTGCGATTTTTTCTGGAGGGCCCTCTCACAATTACTCGTCCCCCTAGCTCCGCCTTCAGGGCCCATATCAATAATCCAGTCAGCAGTCTTTACCACATCCATATTGTGTTCGATGACAAGAACTGTATTTCCACGATCAACAAGGGCGTGAAGCACTTCAAGCAAATGGTGGATATCATGGAAATGAAGTCCTGTTGTGGGCTCATCGAGAATGTATATTGTTTTGCCAGTTGAGGGACGCACAACTCTTTTGCAACTTTAATTCGCTGCGCTTCACCTCCGGAAAGCGTTGTGGAGGACTGGCCGAGCTTAATGTACTCCATCCCAACACGTTTAAGCGTTTCAAGTTTATGACGAATCGACGGAATCGACGCAAAAAATTCAAGTGCTTCCGCGACATCCATCTCGAGTACATCGTAGATGTTCTTTTCCTTGTAATGAATGGAAAGGGTTTCATGATCAAAACGCTTTCCCAGACATTGGGGACATTCTACCCATGCAGATTCCAGGAAATCCATATCAATTTTAATCATGCCCATGCCTTCACAGCGTGAACAAGTGCCTTCCTTTACATTAAAACTAAATCGACCTGGAGCGTAACCGCGCGCGCGACTCTCAGGAAGTTGCCGTGAATAGATCACGGATTTCATCAAATAGTTTGATATAGGTAGCGGGGTTCGATCTTGGATTGCGTCCAATTGGCGCTTGGTCAATCGCAATTACTTTATCAATCTGCTCGATCCCTTCAATGCTCTTGCACTCGCCAATCGAAAGCTCGCCACCCTGAAGTTCATTGCAAAGAGCTGGATAGAGCGTTTCAGAAATCAAACTAGATTTACCAGATCCAGAAACGCCCGTAACCGCAATAAACGCCCCTAACGGAATATGCACGTCTACGTTTTTGAGATTGTGATGCCGTGCACCGCGAATAATCAGCTTCTCACCAGTGCCTGCACGACGTTTGGTAGGAATAGCGATCTCTTTTCTTCCGGTCAGATAGGCCGCTGTCACAGACTTTTTGTTGGGAAGAAGATCCTTCAGTTTTCCACTGCATAAAATATGTCCGCCTTGCACGCCCGCGCCAGGACCGAAATCGACAATATGATCCGCCTCCCACATCGTCTCCGCGTCATGTTCGACCACAATGACCGTGTTCCCTTTGTCTCGCAGCGCCTTCAAGGTCTCGATTAACTTCGCATTGTCACGCGGATGAAGGCCTATGGAGGGTTCGTCAAGGATGTAAGTAATGCCCACCAAGCCGCAACCAATCTGCGACGCTAATCGTACACGCTGCGCCTCACCCCCAGAAAGGGTCGGTGCCGTACGGTCAAGCGTCAAATAATGCAAACCTACGTCCAAAAGAAAACGCAACCTCTGTCGAATTTCCTTCAATAACTCCTCAGCAATTAGCTGTTCCTGTTCCGTAAGCTGAAGCCGATCAAAAAACAAGCTGCAGTCAGCAACCGTAAGTGCTGACAGATTGCTTATAGAGGCCCCATACAGCAGCGCTGCTGCAGGATAAGGCTTCAGGCGACTACCTTCACACTCTGGACAAATTTGCTCGCTCATAAGCTGTTCTAGACGCCCGCGATAGCTATCGCTTTTTGCTTCGCGATAGCGCGAATGCGCCTCAGCCAACACACCCTTCCAATGTACATAATCATGCCAAACAGACTCACCATCCTTGCTGACAAATCGCATTCTCACACTCTTCGGAATCCCATACAAAAATACGCGCCTAGCCGTGCTAGAAAGATCTTTCCATGGCGTATCAATGTTAAATCGGTAAATCCTGGCTAAGTTGTCATAGACATTGCCATAGTAAACCGTTTCATACCCACTGCCCACGCTACAGCAGTTCTCTGCTATGCTCAGGTCTGGATCAATGATCTTTTCAAGCGTAAAGTCCTGTACGTGCCCCATCCCGTTACAGCGCGGACACATACCCGATGGGCTATTAAAGGAAAAATCATGCGGCTCCAGCGCGCCATAAGATAGGCCCGACTTAGGCGAATACGCATGCATCGAATACAGCCGCTCTTCACGACTGTCCGCCTCTACAACACTGCAGACACCATCCCCAAGTTCTAACGCTTGCGTCAACCCCTCAGCGATGCGCGAATGATTCGCTTTCTGCACAACCAACCGATCGATCACCACATCCACATCATGCGCCACATTGCCGTCTAATGCCACACCATCAGCTAAAGAGACAATCTCTCCATCCACTCGTGCCCGCACAAACCCCTTCCGCAATAGCTCCTGGAAGTCCTCCTTGAACTCCGCCTTTTTGCCACGCGCATAAGGAGCCAGAATAGTCAACTTGATCCCCTCAGGAAGACTCTGTACCTCACGAATAATACGCTCGCGACTCTGCGGAGACACAGGCTCACCACTAACTGGACAATGCGGCGTCGCCACACGCGCATACAATACACGCAAGTAGTCATACACTTCCGTCATCGTACCCACGGTCGAACGCGGATTCCGCCCTGCCGTCTTCTGCTCAATCGAAATGGTCGGGGAAATCCCCTCAGCATGCTCCAACTCAGGACGAGACATATCCCCCATCTGGCGCCGCGCAAACGTCGACAAAGACTCCACATAGCGCCTCTGACCCTCAACATAAAGCGTGTCAAACGCCAACGACGACTTACCTGAACCCGATACGCCAGAAAAAACAATGAGCTGGTTGGGCTCTAACTCCAAGTCGACCGACTTGAGATTGTGAACCCGAACCTTTTTTAAACGAATATTTTGCTGTGTCATGGCAAAGATTATATAACAGCTCAATAACTAGACGCAACGGGTAAGTGAAAAAATGTCTCCAACAGGAAATTCGTGCCCGTGCCCGTGTGCGTGCCCGTGCCCGAAACGGCATGAAAGTATATAACAACCTGTTGGATTACAGACCAATTTCCGAAGACCGCGCACGAATTATTTTACTGACAGAAGCCCTCTAGTAAATTTTTCTTTATTTTTTAATCGGACCTTTCTTACAGTGCCAATTTGAATATCAACAACAATTTTCACGTAACGGTGAGGGGTTTACACTATGTCGCAAGTAACGAAGATGAGTCAGGCTGTGCAGGCATTTGTTTTGGCATCCAGCCTTTTTCTTGCACCCGCGACCACTTGTGCGGCTAATTCAGCGAGCCTACGAGCAGACGAACTATTTCAACCTGCCCAGTGGCGCGATACCCACCAACGCCAGGAAGTCTATGACGGCGATATCGTCATCCTGAGCGATGGACAACGATTAGTCGGTCGACTGAACCAAATCCCTCCACTCGATTACTCCTTCGGAACCGTACAATTCGACCCCGATGAAGTCGCTTCTGTCTCCTTTGGTCGCGTGCAGGGATTGCCAAAAATGCAGGTGATCACACGAGAAGGATTCAACTTCATCGGCGAAATGCCCAAAGGACAACTCCAATTTCAAGAAGATGTGATCGACCAAGATACAGGCCGATACGCCTTTGTGAACCGCCCATTGGATCCTTATGATGTCAACTATGTTGTGCTCGAGCCCGACCAGGAAGCCTCCGGACACCAAGACAAATTCTTCCACGTTTCCTTAAAAAATGGCGACGAAGTCTCTGTTCTACTAAGTAATGAAGCCATTCACCTCACTGACGGCTGGCATGACCAGGAAATTCCTTCTGACAGTCTATCCAGAGTTCGATTTAATGGTGGATTACATGGTTATTACGAAGGTCAAGCTGGCGACGAAACACTAGGATTCGCCTTTGTTAAAGATTCGCATCTAAACATGCGTTTAGCCAAAGATCATAACCTCCTTCGCATGCCTTGGACACAAATCGACTCTGTACGCGTGGATTTGGGAGACTATCGACCCGATATTCATCAAATTTCCTGGGTGAATGAAGAGCGCAACCGCGAAGAAACGAATTTAGCTCAATCTGAACCTGAAGCAATCGAAGAGCCCTCTTTGTCTGCATCTGAAGAAGAGCCGTTAGCTCGGCACCAGGAGAACTCTCTTTCAGATAAAGAAGAGATGATGTTTATCCCTGCGGGCAGTTACCTCGTTTCAGACGTAGAAGTAGATCTGCCAGCATTTTACACTGATAAGCACCCTGTCACCAACCAACAGTTCGCCGCTTTTGTTGCCGCGACTGGCCACGCTGCACCCAATCATTGGGAAGAAGGACGTTTTCCAGCCAATAGCGAAAACGAACCCGTAGTCAACGTCTCTTATCAAGATGCTGCCGACTATGCGCAATGGCTTGGCAGACGCTTACCAACGGAACTAGAATGGCAGCGCGCAGCCGAAGAAGCAAATGCCATCTTAGCGCAAACAGAGGCCCATCAAGAAGCGCTCCAAAATGATCAAGCCCTGACCTTCCTCTCCTTCTTGACAGGCATCGAACCCGCTCAAGCAGCACAACCCACCGGCCAAGTACGCTTCACACACCTTCACCAAGGCCTTAGTGGACCCGTAGCCGAATGGACCTCCTCAGATGTCAATGGAAGATCCGCCGGAGCCCTGCATAACGTAAAATCACTCTACCAAACAAACTCACGCTATGCAGACCATAAGGTCGTACGAACAGGATTTGTCGGAGACACAAACAACCAACACTTCCCACCCCGCTGGCGCTTACACCAAAACGAACGCAATGCCCATACAGGGTTCAGAACCGTCTGCGACGCTGAGTAAAAGCAGCAAAGAAAAAGTGAAGACAGAAGATTAAGAGTTAGTAACGACTAGTTCGAGTTTTTTTTGACGCAAAGACGCAAAGGCGCCAAGATTCGCAAAGACGGTCTAGGAGACATAAAACTCTAAAAATTAGAGAGTTTAAGAAAATAAGTGTCTCTGTGAGCTCTGTGTTCTCTGTGGTGAAATTCTTTTTTAATACAGCTTTAAAAATAGATTTCACCACAGAGAACACAGAGCTCACAGAGACGTTTCTTTTCTAAAGCTCTCTAATTTTTTAGACTCACACTCTAGAAAAACAAAATCGCTTTTATTTTTTTAAAAGTTTTGTGTTCCTTTACCGTCTTTGCGAAACTTGGCGCCTTTGCGTCTTTGCGTCAAAAATAAAACTCGAACTAGTCGTTACGACACTATTACAACGCCTTTCCGCTTTCTTTCTGTCTCAATAGTCAAAGACTATTTCTTCCACCGCGATCCCAACAGGTGGCCGCAGCGACATGAATAATGGCCCTTCGATAGTCACCAGTTCATGACTTGCAGCAGCAGCCTGTAGGCGCCTTTTATGACGCGGTTCTAGCTCATTTTGCTGCAGGACAGGTCGTAATTTCGTATCCTGATTTTGGCTATAGAGAGGAAACTCCGAGTTATCGCCTAACGACACAAGCAGAACCTTATTATCTCTAACCTCGATGACACCACGCACCCTAATGCGTGCTTCGTAGCTTGAGATTCCGGCCCAGCCAAAAATGCTTTTTACTGTCTTGTCGCAGTATTTCACATTCGGCTTCCAGTACAGCGTAGCTTTGCCAGCTGCCATGTCAATATCGTGTCGACGAACTTCGCTCATCGTTTTGAAGCGTCGTTCCAAAAGCTGGCTTGTGCTATCTGGAACACCTCCAGGCCACCAAGTCGCCGACACCCAACTAACCTCTGCTTCACAAGCGAAACAGACACACACAAAAATAGATAAAAACGTTTTCATATTACGAAGTTTAGCATACAGATGCAATTTCTCCTTGAGAAAATCGCTTCACCCGTTGCACGGTAGTGATGGAGGGAATTCCATGACTATGCCTATACGCACAAAAATCGTCTGCACCATAGGACCTTCAGTTCATTCTGAAGAAGCCATCCGCGATTTAATCCTCGCGGGAATGAATGTCGCGCGCATCAACTTCAGCCACGGCACCTTAGACGAGCATAAAGAAACCATCGACATGCTCAAGCGCGTACGTCTACGCATGCAAGTTCCATTGGCTATTATGCTCGATACTAAAGGATTAGAAATTCGCGTCGGCCAAATCGCCGGCAATGAAGCGCCTCTACTTCCTGGCGATGAACTCTGGGTTGTACGTGAAACGATTGAAGGATCGCCTAAACGCATCTCCATAACCCCCCCACAAGTGCTTGACCAGGTTTTCGTCGGCTCGCAAATCCTATTTGATAATGGCTACATCTCTTCAAAAGTTATTCAAACCACACCAGAAGGCGTACTTGTCCACATAGAAAACGGTGGCATGCTCAAGGGAAAAAAAGGCGTCAACATCCCTAACGTGAAGCTGAATCTTCCACCCATGACAGAGAACGACGAGCGTGACCTTGCCTTCGGTTGTGAGCAAGATGTCGACATCGTCGCCGCCTCTTTCATGCGCACAGCCAGTGATGTGCTTGCCATTAAAACATTTCTGGCCGATCACGGTAAACCAGACATACTCGTGATGGCCAAAATTGAAAATGCCGAAGGCGTTGCCAACTTCGACAGCATCATCCAAGTCGCGGATGGAGTCATGATAGCCCGCGGAGACCTAGGTGTGGAGGTTCCCATCAGCCAAGTGCCGCGTTTGCAAAAAATGATGATCCGTAAATCGTATTTGGCAGGAAAACCCTCTGTCACCGCGACGCAGATGCTAGAGTCGATGATGGTGAACCCGCGTCCTACACGTGCAGAAGTGTCAGACATCGCCAATGCCATCTTGGATAGTACCTCAGCGGTGATGCTTTCTGGAGAAACAGCTGTAGGACGTTATCCAGTGGAATCCGTTCAGGTAATGCGCAGCGTAATCCATGAAACTGAAGTCGATTTTCCGCATCTCAATTTTCTGAATCAGTATGGCCAAGCCGTGTATCATGACGTACCGTCTGCGGTGAGTATGTCAGCGGTGAAGACTGGTTATAGTTCCAACGCAAAAGCTATCTTTGCCTTTACGAAAGGCGGCGGTACAGCGCGGCTGCTGTCTCGCATGCGACCTAGCATGCCCATTATTGCTATGACGCCAAATATAAAAACCTACCACCAGCTAGCGTCCGAGTGGGGTGTAACTCCGTTCCAAAGTGACACGCCGAAAGGCATCGATGAAGCGTTCAAAGTCATCAGTCAATTTGCTGTAGCACAAGAGCTCGTCGCTATGGGCGACCTTGTTGTCGTAACCGCTGGAACCCCTTTCGGTGTATCAGGCACCACCAACATGATGCTCGTAGAAAGTATCGGAGACGTACTTGTGCGCGGTCATTCTGGCGTAGGCAGCCGCGTGTATGGTAATGTCGGGTTGCTCCTATCCACCGAGTCGCGTGAACTCTTTACCTTGCGCGGACACATCGTTGTGATTAAAGGGTGCGACGCCAGCTACGAACCCTTTATCAAAGGTGCAGCAGGCGTTGTCCTAGCCAATCATCCTGAGGATGAACTATCCGAACAAATCCTTCTGCAGTTAGCGGAGAAGTGGAACAAAACCGTCCTCATCCGCGCCATCAATGCCTTCGACATCCTCAAAGAAGGACAACTGGTAACGCTAGATCCCACCAAGGCACTTGTCTACAAGGGTGTTGTTTTGTAAATGGACAATGGACGAAAAATGGACGTTTAATGGACAAAGATGGACAAAATAGGCTTTCACAGGATGGACAAGACCTAACGTGCAACTTATTGGACCAGTCTCAGTCCATCCCGTGAAAGCCTATTTTGTCCATCTTTGTCCATTAAACGTCCATTTTTCGTCCATTGTCCATCAACTGACTAATCACACTCAAGGCCACTATAGGAGCCGTGTCCGTCCGCAAAATATTCTGATGCAGCGACACACCTTTCGCGCCTAACTGGCGCATATGACTCACCTCTGCATTGCTAAAACCAGCCTCTGGACCAATCAAAAAGGCAATCTCATGTTGTACCGGCTTCCATGCATTCATCAACAAAGGCGCCTCGGGCTCAATATCACCAAAATAAGATTGCTCAGGCAACTCAGTCCACTTTAGCAATGGAGGTCGAAGCTCAATCTTGGGCATCCACAATCGCCCACATTGTTTCATAGCCGCAACCACAACATGACGCATACGCTGCTCTTGCTGCGCAGAAACCTTCTCCCGCTCTCCCTGATCTCCAGGAAACAACCAAATCTGCGTGACGCCCAACTCTGTCGTTTTCTCCAAAATCGTATCAAGCCGGTTGATACGCGGAATCGCCTGCACAAGGATAATTTCGCACTTTGGCGAATCTTGCTGGATAACCTCTCTCACCAGCATCAGAGCTTCATTCTTGGCTAACTGCACCACTTCCGCAATCGCCAACTGCCCCTGCCCATCCACCAGTTCAATCAGCTCCCCAGCACGCGGACGCAGCACGCGCAAGTGGCGGAACTCCTCATCCATCAATCGAACAGTGAGACCAATCTCCATTGGTTGCTCTAAAAAGAAACGGTTATTTGGCATATTCTAAAGTTCGGTCGACAATTCTGTTAAGTTGATGCGGAAAATCAAGCCGCTGCACAGTCCTGCGTATGGTCAGAGATCGTTCACGCGTTTTGGAATGTTTCATCGCAACACGCAAGGCCTCAGCCACCGAATCAGGATCAGTAAGCTGTCGAATCACCGTTCCCGACTCTTTCGTCAACACCTCTTTACCCCCATTAAATTCCGAGGAAACCACAAACAAACCCATTGCTAATGCCTCCACGGTAACATTAGCAAACGGATCATAAATCGATGGAATCACCAACGCATCCGCCTTTTGGTAGAAAGGCACAGTGTCAGGTTGCGCACCTAAAAAATGAACTCGATCCCCTAGTTTCAACCGCTGCGCAATTATCCGAAAAGAATCGATCTCTTTGTCTTTCCCAACAACTGTGAGCTCCCAATCCTCTCTACCCAGCAAACTCAATCCTTGAAGAAGAAACTCCAATCCTTTGCGACGATAGCCATGACCTACAAACAAGAGCTGAAACGCCTTCTGAGGACGCTCAGGAGTATGCTCAAAGTGTGTTTGCCATTGCTCCCACTGCACCCCATTATGCACGACTTCAATCTTCTCAGGCGGAGTTTTGTACTGTCGCAAAATCTCGTCGCGCACCATGTTAGAATTGGTAAACAGTCGTTTAAGTTCGGGATGCTCAAACGCTTCGCGCTCGAGCCTCAGGATCATGCGGTGAAGCGGATTGATAGCCAGACTAATTCGCTTTAAGGCTGGCTCCACAAGCCCTCTTTGTGCTAGATAGGTGCGATGCACGCCATTCCCAGCCCGGTAATGAGTCTGAAAACTATTTCGGTCTAATCCAAACACGATATCTGTCGGATTTTGCTTAAGCCATTGCTGACAGGCACGGTCAAAACGAAATAGGTGCAACACGCTTAGGCGTGATTTCGAAATCAGAGGAATCACTTCGCAGGTATCTCGAAAAAGCGAGGGGACCTCGCCAGATGTGAGCATCGTCACGTCGCAACCATGCGCCACAAACGCCTGAGCGAGATGCAACGTATACTTCTCTAACCCACCATGCGACGAGATTTGGCCTTTTAACAGCACCACTTGCCTGCGCATTAAGGAATGCTCGAGATATCGTTTACTACGATGCCATTGGCATCCAATTTACCCTCAAGAGAAAGACGATCCGTCTTGGAACTGTAAAGAGAAAACTCCCTCACATACTCGCGAAAGCGCCTTCTAAGACGACTTTCATGCTTATTCGATCGTTCCGCAGAATCCGCACCCAACGCCGAATGATCCGCCATCAACAACGCCACAAACGTATCCTCAAGTTCGCGTTGGTTGATGAACTCCAGACTCCACTGCAAAAACTCTCGCTCCGACGACGGAGCCGCAATCACTACAAGCTCGACGCTGTCACGAATAACATCAACGAAAAGTCTGCTGACACCACTCGCTAATAGATCTCGCGTGAGGAGCATAATACCGTTTATCGGCTGAATCAATGTACTTGCCTTCAACGGATGCGTAGTAGGATTTAAAGTCTTGCTAAACTCTACCGGATAGAAAACGCGAATCGGCAGTTCGTTCGGGATAGGGATAAGTTCCTTCCTCAGAAAAGTAATCTGCAAATCCACCGCACGTGGATCGTTGATAACTTGGGGAATATCGCTTTCAAAAGGAACGATCACTGTTTTCCAATTGTCCGGGATATGAAAGTTCACCTCATCATCGCGAAATGTCTGGGAAGACCCTTTAATGGGATCCAGCTGTGTTTTGGTGATGCGACTGAGGTCAAATGTCATTTGAAAACCGCGATCCTCCAACTGCTCCACCTGTTCAAACGGACCAGTGACCGTCTGCGTCAGATTCTGAGGCCAAATATCCAAGAACTGATACCCTTCCGGAGCAGTCCCCATAGGTGGCATAATCGTCACTGGCACGGTACGCGTAACCATACGACTCATCTTCACCACAAACTCATTGTTACTCACCGACTGCACATGGCGCAATAAATCGACCTCAGGATTTAAGCTCACAAGGTTTTTCTTATTCACCTGAAGAATCCACTCGTCCGGTTGATTCGCCGCATCGATCAATACCTCGAGCTCGCTCGGCTCGATCACATCAATCACATCTTTCGTACCCGTCAACGTCAACGTTGCGCGTCGATTCAAAATACCGTTTGGCAACAATCCTTGAATGGTTTTGTCTTGAGGAAGATTAATGACTCGTATAGGGACGTTAGAAACCGTTTTTGTAGATGTAATGGTTTGATTCACAAATAGCCAAACAGCAATAGCCCCAAGCAATGCGATGAGCTTGCGTTTCCAATCGTGCGTAAAGGTCTGTGATCTTAAAGTTTCCATGCTCTGATACGTTCAAGCCATTTAATTTGTTGCGGAACTGCTAATTTTGGAGGTGTGAAAATGCTACGTACAATACCTTTAAAGCGGTCTGGCTTGATTCCGCGCGTAATAATGCCTTCACGGGCAATGGAAACGCGTCCTGTCTCCTCAGAGATCACAATAATCAAGGCATCTGTCAACTCACTGATGCCCAATCCTGCGCGGTGACGAGTTCCCATAGACTTGGACAACTGAGTACTTTCCTCCGCCAATGGTAGAATCGTGGCTGCAGAGATTAAGGTCGTCCCGCGAACAATGACCGCACCATCATGCAAAGGCGTGGTTGTGCTAAAGATCGACTCCAACAACTCCGAACTAAATTCAGCATTGAGCAGAACAGCTTTATTTGCATAGTCATCAAGCGAGTCTTGATTTTCTAGGACAATCAAAGCTCCTATTCGTCTCTCAGCTAATCTGTAAACGGTTTGTCCAAGGCTATCTAAAAATCGATCAAACTCTGTAATCTCTTTAAATTTACGACCCTTTACACTCAATTTTGCCAATGCAAGACGCAATTCAGGCTGAAAGATAATCAGCAGAGCAATCACAGCGACATTACCGATGTAAATGAACATTTTCTGCAACACCGGTAACTTCAGCCAATTCACCCCAGCTAAAAACAGCAAAAGCGCCCCTAAACCAAGCATGAGGTCCATCGCTTTTGTATTCCAAAAAAAAGACAGCAGGTAATAGAACAAAACAGCGATGATCGCGATCTCAACTCCTGGAATTAATAACTGCAGCATAGGGACAACCGAAAGAACTAAGCCTTCGCAGATTTTGTCTATTCTCTCCATTCTCGGCAATACCAAATTAAGAGAGGGATGGAAACGGAAGCGTCTCTGTGATCTCTGTGTGCTCTGTGGTGAAAATTCTTTTTCAAACACAGTTACAAAGAAAAGATTTTTACCACAGAGCACACAGAGACGCTCCTTTTCCCATTTTCTTTTCGCTTGAAGTCCTGCAACAATCCGGGTTAGGATGCAAAACAAAGGAAATTGTTATGGCCCTGCCTAAAGTGTCGCATCGCAAAGCTAACTCCATCTCCATCGGCCTGTTTTTTATCGGATTAGGTGCAATGACCTTCTCTAAAGTGTTTTGGCCTTGGATTCTGTTGGTTGTGGGTTTTCCCGTGATTATCCGTCAATATCTTCGCGGGCAACTTTATGACATGTTTGTGAGCACTATCATCTTCGGCGGTGGATTCTTAATCGCAACCTTCGACGTTCTATGGGCAAGCCTTCTTGGTGTGCTCTTCACCATCAGCGGCATCTATCTGATCTTTAGAGAGTATTTCGTCACAAAAGAGCGCGTAGGCGCCGAAGCCCTTGAAGACGCCAAGCAAGAGATCCTCGACCAAGAAGAAGATGCCGAATAAACTGGTTCATATCGCTAAGGTTCTGGATCCTTCCAGAGGGTGGCAGTGGATCCATCTCCGCAACACAGGCGAAACAGGCTTTATCTGGTATCGGCAAAATCCTGAAGAACCTACCTCCATCAAAGGCGATAACGCCGAAGAAGCCATCGCCAACGCGCGACGTCAATGGAAAGAACAATTCTTCACCACATTAAAATGCGGTTTTCGTTTTACTCTACCTGAGCGAGATGAAATCGGCACAAACGCGTTGTTTCATCATATGCATGCCTCCTATGCCATCATGAACGGTGTCTATTACGACGACGAACTCGGTCATCAGTGCATCGTCAGAGAAGCCAGCACAGAAGCACTAGACATGATGAAGCGACTCCAAGCAGAGAATCGGTTATAAAATTTTAAAACAAGATAGGCAAGATCGCCTGCGGCGGCAGGATTAGCAGGATTGTAGGTTCGTGTAACTTAGTTTATAAATCACCTTATGTTTTTTAATTAAACGCAAAGACGCAAAGGCGCGAAGAAATGTAAACAGACAACTCATGAAAACAATAAGAAAAATAGTTGTTATATTAAATTTCTTTGCGCCTTTGCGTTTAAATCAAAAAGCATAAGATGATATCTAAACTAAGTTACACGAACCTAAAATCCTACTAATCCTACCGCCGCAGGCGATCTTGCCTATCCTGTTCTATTTAAATTAAAACTGTAAGGCTCACTACCCAGTCGTACTTACCGGCTCTATAAACGCCATGTTCTGAATCCGCAAATCCACAACCGCTCCACCTTTCAGTTCATCGACCATGCTCTTATAACGCCTAAACCCATCTTTCCAGGCATCAGGATCTAAACGCAGACAATGCTCAGCTCCGTTGCACTCGATCAACACAACGATCTCTCGTCGCCCGCAATGCGGTGCATTGCTCCACGCTAAATCGACACGTTTCACGCGAAATCCTGCCTCTAACGACTCATCATTCACTGCAAGCGCAGTAGCAAAACTATGTTCGTCATCTAGATCCAGATAGAATTCTGGCAAACGCTTCGGAGTAAAAAATGGCTCGGCAGGAAAAGTCACTCCAGTCATGTCCAGGAGGGTGTTTGTCCGATTTGCTAGATAGGCGATGGGTGTGCGTAAGCTATACTCTACGTAAACGGTATGAGGTGGCAATACCTTCACATGTGCCGTTCGCATAGCGATCAAGGCATCGAGCTTGCGTTGTGCAGCTTCCACATTAAAACCGTAACAGCTTGTTGGCTGATCCACGGAGAGGTCAAAAAGTTCTTCAAAAAAGCCTGATTTAAGCACCTCTCGAGGTGCTTGCACGATGTTAGTCAGGTAGTAATCAGGGTTGTTGATCCGCTCCTGTTTATTTTGACGATAATAACGCCACAACGCTACAGTGCCTCCTGTGATCACAACGATGCTCAACAGAATGAGCAACACGGCACGAAACAGAGGAATGCGAAACATCATGATCTGGCTATACCTTAAGACGTTCCTTACCACGTCTTCTCTCTAGTGCCAACACGATCAAATGATCCCACAGTTCGCTTAACCGCTTCTTATGCGCCATACACATCAACGGGTAAAAACTCGTTTTAGTCATACCTGGGATGGGATTCACTTCGTTCAACCAATAGCGATTTTCGGCATCGAGGAAGAAATCTAATCGAGCTAATCCAGTGCATCCCAATGCACGATAGAGTGTATCGGCTATGCGCATCCCTTCTTGAGCTACATCAGGAGGCATTTCGGCGATGGTGGTATATGGAGTAGGCTGATCGCTGTATTTGCCAGCATAATCATGTAATCGTCCGTTGGAGTGAATTTCCCCCGGGGGCAATACCTCCACATGATGATTGCCCCAAACAGCAAACTCCACTTCTCTTGCGACCATACGAAGTTCAACCATGAGATGCGTATCGACCATCCAGATGCGTTTGGCTTGAGCAAGAAGTTCTTCAGGAGTATTTACAGAGGCAACTTCGATGCTTGAGCCCAGATGCCGTGGTTTTACATAAAGAGGCCACCCAAAGGTCTCGCCTACCTCTTTCATGATTGAATCGGCATCTTCATTCCATTGCTTTTGCGAGAAAACCTTAAATGGAACAACTCTCACATCATGCTGTTGCGCGATTGTTTTAGTAGCCGCCTTATCCATACAAAGAGCCGCAGCTCGATGTCCGCATCCGACATAAGCCTTTCCCAACACCTCCAGAAAGCCTTGCACAACGCCATCTTCGCCATTCGTGCCATGAAGCATCGGAAGAATCACATCACACGCTTCCAAGTAACGCAACGTCTCAGCCGTAAGCAAAGATCCCCCTGCAGGTTGCTGACGACTCAGTTTTTCGGTAACACCCTCTTCACAAATCCACCGCCCCTGCTTCGTGATGCCGATCTGCTTGATCTCGTAATAATCCTTGTTCAGATGATTCATCACTTCCTTAGTCGAAGAGAGAGAGACATCATGCTCAGGACTAACGCCTCCACAAATTACCCCTACAGTGATACGCTTAGGCGATTGCCGGCTAAAGTGTTCAGCCAATTCTGTACTTACTTTCGTTACATCCCCCGCGCCCATCGTCACGACGACATCATGTGGACGCAAAAAGGCAACCAATGTACTGCGGACACTATTGCGTGGAACATGCCGCACCTTTGCCATGCAATGTGTTTGCAATTCTTGCAAAACCGCTTCTGAAGTAGCTCCAGGAAGTAATGGCTCTCCTGCAGCATAAATATCGGTTAAAAACACCTCGTCCGCTTCATCAAAGACATGGCCAAACTCAGCAAGACAATCTCTTGTGCGTGTATAACGATGCGGTTGAAAAACAACAACCAATCGACGCTCCCCAATACCAGCACGAATCGCCTTCAATGTAGCTGCAATCTCAACAGGGTGGTGCGCATAGTCGTCTAGAATCAGTATACCACCTCTGTCGCTCTTCTTTTCACATCGTCTACCTACACCAGGAAAAGTTTTTAATCCTGCTCGGATCGCACTCTCCTCTATGCCTAAAGCAAGTGCAAGCCCAAATACCGCTAACGCATTTGAAGCCTGGTGCTGACCCGAAAGAGAAATCTCGACATCTTGATATCTTTGACCCTTGACCGTAACATCAAATTGCCCACCCCAACCCTTCTGCCGATAGTTAGCCCCTTGCACATCACAGCCGATATGGAATCCGAAACTTGCTCCCTTCAGCTTCAGCGCGCGCAAACGCGCATCATCGCCACACCAGAAAAGAAGCTCTTGGTTCGTCACCTGGCCAGCAAACTTCTTGAAAGCTTTATTTAGCACTTCGTCTGTGCCGAAATGATCCATGTGATCGCGGTCAATATTCAACACAATCGCGCCTTGAGGGCGGTATTTTAAAAACGTCCCGTCTGACTCATCGGCTTCCAAAACAAAGCTCTCACCACTACCTAAAGCAGCATTCGTATTGAGTTGCGCAATCCAACCGCCTACAGCAAAACCAGGTTCAGCTCCAGCATGATGTAACACCCACGTAAGTAAAGAGCTTGTAGAGGTCTTTCCATGCGTGCCTGTGATAGCTAAAGACCGCCTCTCTTTGCAGATTTCTGTCAGTAACTCGGCCCTGTGCAACATCGCTCTCTTCTGCTTATGAGCCGCGCGATATTCCGGATTATCCTTCCTAATCCCAGAGCCAAATACGACGATGGCATCTGTCGGAATATTACCCTCCACCTGCTCATATGTTATCGTGGCCCCTTTTTTCTGCAATTCTTCAGTGACCTGCGACGGCGATAGATCGCTGCCGCTTACCTTATGCCCCTGTTGCAGCAATATGCGCGCGAGGCCGCTCATTCCGATGCCACCTATGCCGATAAAATGATAGTTCATGGCTATGCACTCGTTAGTGTTTGGAAAATTATGTCCGTCAATCCCTCAGAAGGAGTGGTCTTATTTGCTGCTTGCAACGCAAGCTGCATTGCCTGCATCTGATGGGGCGAACGAAACAGATACTGAATAATCTCGCCCGCAAGCGCTTCCGAAGTGAGTGAGCCTTGAGGCATCTTAACTGCAGCGCCTAAGCGCACCATCGCATCAGCGTTAAAATCTTGGTGCAGATCACTTGCGAAGGGAAAAGGCACCAAAATCGCCGGACATTCAAAATGCAGCATCTCCGATATCGTAGCCGCACCCGCCCGACAAACAGCCAGATCAGCCGCACACCAAGCCAAATGCATCGCCGTCTCGAACGGCTTCACATGAGCGCGCAAACCACGCTGTCGATATGCCTGCAGCACCCCTTCTACACGACCCGCAGCCCCTGTAAGATGAATAATCTGTAGTTCTTTTGGAAGATGCTCCACCGCGCCGATCATCAGCTGATTCAACGCCTCCGCACCCTGAGATCCACCAAAAACTAATAGCGTAGGCTGGTCGACACTCAAGCCATAATGCGCCCGCGCCTCCGCAGAAGAAACCCGCTTCTGATGCTTCAAAGGCATCTCAACGAGCACTTTTTCTCCATACAAATAGTCTGCCGCCTCGGGAAACTGAATCGCCGTCATCTGTGCAAAAGGCGACAACACACGAATCGCCTTGCCCGGCTTCGCATCGCTCGCCTGCAGAATTAATGGCACCTTAGCCAAACGCGCTGCTACCGCTGCCGGAAACGCATAATAGCTCCCAAAACTAACCGCGACATCCGGCTTAAACTCGCGGATGTGCTGCAAACTCTCTCTAACACCCTTTCCAATCGCTATACCACTGCGGTATAGCGATGCCGGATGATAACTAGAAAAAGTCGCACACGAAATCTCGCGAAAAAAGAAGCGGTCTCGCGCAAACCAAGGCGTCGTGCCTAACTTACCACCGATGAACATAATCTCTAACTCAGGATCGCGCCCCTGGAGTTGTTCCGCCAGCGCAATCGCCGGAAACAAATGCCCACCCGTGCCTCCAGAACACACCATCACTCTCTTAGTCATCTCTCCGCCATGTTCGTTAACGGAAGCATAATAACGGGAGTGGTATTTTACCACCACAGGCGGAAAGACAGTATTCCAACATAACCCTCGTGCCCGTGCCCGTGTGCGTGCCCGTGCCCGACGTCCTTGCTATTTCGGGCACGGGCACGCACACGGGCACGGGCACGAGGATTACGTTGAGAATGGTTACTGAACGGGCACGAATAATTATTGTCCCTGGCGCCCCTCACAGCAACGGCCCCACCACAAACCATCTTTGCAGCGCATTCATCGCCTGATACCACCAGCTTTGCGCCCACAATCTTGCTTCAGGATACTTGCATCGTTTGGCGTTACCCATATCCGCTTCCATAACCTTGACAAACTCAGCCGCTATCGCCGGAGAATCAATCTCGATCACCACCTCATAGTCGCCATAATGACTCTTTTTGCCAAAGTTATAGCTCCCAATCAATGAATAGCGCCCATCCACCACCATCACCTTGCGATGATACAGCGTATTGTCAGACGTGCATTCATAGATCTCAGCCGACTGGTTGGCCGTCAGTAGCGGAAAGAAGGTACTTCGATTAAAAAAACCAAACACGCGTGGCACAGGCGAAAAGCCCGCCTGACTGTTTCCATTGGTCACGACTCTGAGATCTACTCCTCTTTCAACAGCACCCTCCAAGGCCTGTCTCAAGGTCCTATGGGGATGCGTGTACATATGCATTAAATCGATAGATCGCTCTGCTTTATAAATCGCATTTACATGGCATTCCGTACAGGCACCAAATCGCATTCCTGGCCCGCTAGAGGCCATTCGCATGGCAACATCCCCAACCCAACGCGCATCCTGATCAACTTCCTTAGCAGAAGCAATAGGTTTTTCCGCCACAGGAAAATAACCTTCTTCAGGCACTCTTGGGCTACGATATCGTTCCCATAGCTCAAAAAATAACTCACGCATGTTCTTCGCTAAAGGCCCTCTACAACACACATCCATATCATAACAAGCACGTGGCACCAACTGCTGCACCGGATCAAAATAAAACACGTTTTGATCCAAAACATCGCTCGTGCAATAAGTGTCATACATATTCGTGCCACCTACGACAAAATACTTCTCATCCACAACAAGCAGCTTCACATGATGCTCCCGCGTCTGCCAATGGCCATTAGCAAATGCAAGACTCATGCTTGTAACTTGATAATGAAATCGATCGGGAAATTGCCGTTTTACAGACTCCAAAATACCCTCTGCGCTAAACGGGAGCAAACAGAATCCCCTAGCCACCGCCAAATGCACACGCAACTGCGGCTCCGCCAACAAACGATCGCGCAGCACGCGCACAATCTTCTTGAACATCTCTCCGCCGCTAAATCCCGTCGCCAACTCAATGGATTGCTTAGCCTCTTTCATAAGCGCAAATTTCCATTCTGTAGACTCCTCAGCGCAGCGTCCCACTAATACCGAATGCCCCGCAACATAGTCTGAAGCCTCGCATACAGATAAGGCGAATAGAACGACTAACAGCAGAACGCGCATCTTCACCCCCCAACAGCCAGACGTTTTGAATGCCGCCTCTCTGCAACACTCAAGAGCATCCCCAAACCCATCAGATTGGCTAACAACGAGCTCCCTCCCTGACTAAACAACGGCAAATTCAAACCGGTACTGGGTAACAGCCCTGAGACTACACCCAGATTCATGAACGCCTGAAAACTAATAAGAAACGTGATGGCAGCTGCCAGATAGCACCCCTCGCGATCCGATGCCGTTGCAGCAATATAGCAGCCAATATACGCGATCAGCATGTACGTGAGAATTAAACCCAGCATGCCGATAAACCCGAACTCCTCGGCAAAAATAGCGCCAATGTAATCATTTTGCGCCTCAGGAAGATAGCTCAATTTCTGAAAACTCTCTCCAGCACCCTTTCCGAATAGCTCCCCAGATCCCGCCGCAATCTTCGCCTGATAAGGTTGATGCCCACGACCTTGCAAGTCGGCTTCCGGGTTGAGGTAGATCTGTAGACGCGCTGTTACATAAGGTGTGCTGACCGCCAACACTCCCAACATCACCGACAAAACCACCATCGGCAACGCCCAGTAAGTCAAACGAATCCGAACCAAAAAGAACAACATCGCCAAAGTCAACCCCATCACACCCACCGGGCCATGATTGGGTTCGATCAGCACCAAGATCATCGGAACGGCCAAAATGGCCACCTGTCGTACAAAACCGAAGAAGGTTTTGAATGAAGATTCGCGCTGCAAAAAGCGATGAATAAAGTAGGCCGGCAAAAGATATTTGACAAATTCAGATGGCTGTAACGTCAGCCCAGCAAAGGCAATCCAACGATGAGAACCATTGGCTCCTCTACCTATCCCAGGAACAAATACCAACACTAACGCAACTGTGGCTAAAACTAACAGAATTGGACTCAGACGCAGGATCGTACGATAGCCAATATACCAGGCACCTATTGCGATCCAACAGCCAAAGACAGCATAAAGAAGCTGTCGTATGAGTGCCTGATGCGTGCTTTGATTACGCGCCTGATCCAACACATCTGCCGAAGTTGTGTTGAAGATAGTAACAACACCCGTGACGAACAGGATTCCGACAGCTAGTAGTAGTAGCGTACAGTGCAAGGTGAGATACCCGTTCCTTACAGAAAATTCATGCCCGATCAATTTGATCCCTGCGTAAAGTAATCGTTCATATAATAAAACTCGTGCCCGTTAATAAAACTCGCGCCCGTTAATAAAATTCGTGCCCGTGCCCGTGTGCGTGCCCGTGCCCGATCAACTTGGTCCCTGTGCTAGTTTTGTTAACATGGAAACTATGCGTATCAATAGCTCCCGACCTTCTAAGTACCGTGCATCTTCCATCAGCTGAAGACGTTTACAAATGTCAAAAATGGCAGCACACTCAGTGGCTGATCGCTTTGCCATTCGGTAGAATCTACTTTTTTCATTACTGGAGTACTCACCGGCCCCTTCGGCTATATTCAATGGTACAGACGTCCCCGCACGATGCAACTGGTCAGCAAGATACGCACGTCCTCGTGGAAAATGTTCAACAACTGTATCGATCAGAACGACCAGTTCTATGGCTGCGCTATAAACGTGCAGCTTTTCGTGATCAAAATGGCTCACTTTATCTCCTAAACCCTTATGTCAATCGGGCACGTATGTCAATCGGGCACGGGCACGCACACGGGCACGGGCACGAATTTTTTTATTGAGAGCTAACCTTCCTAAACCCTTATGTCAATCGGGCACGGGCACGCACACGGGCACGGGCACGAATTTTTTTATTGAGAGCTAACCTTCCTAAACCCTTATGTCAATCGGGCACGGGCACGAGTTCTTGTCCCAAAAAGGGGTTTTACCTTACCCTTACTTTATCACCAGGGCGCAGATTCCGCGCCTTAGCCTCGTCCAGAGCATTCATCTGCAACAAATCGTCCAACTTTACATGAAATTTCTTAGCTATCAACCAGGGACTATCGCCAACTTGAAGTGTGTAGTACTCATCATCACTTAATACCGGTACAGAACTAACCACCATAGCACTCGCTGCCACAGGAACCTTCAAAACCTGACCAATAGACAGCTTATCGTTGGCTAAACCATTCAGACGCCGCAGCTCCGTCACGGACGTACCGTTTGCTCTCGCAATCTTTTCCAAGGCATCACCACGCTTAACCGTGATCTCAATCAAGGTACGTTCGCCACCCCGCTCTGTCTCCGTCCCTGCAGCCACAACCGGTATCGGTGCTGTCTCCAGTAACTGCACTTCATGCGACGTTGCAAGATACGGCGCCAACGCGTGATCTACCTCATCCACCGGCGTAGCCATCAGCTGAGCCTGAACCGGAACAATCTGAGCTTTAACAGGCGCCTCTTCGATCATCGACAAACCAGTCAGCATCTCCGTTTTTGGAACCTGCACCGGATCTTCATGCGTAGCCAGCAAAAACAGTACGCACAACAACGCAGCATTGACCAATACCGCGATCATAATTGTATCTCGTCGACTCATCGTCATCAGGAGCCTTCCTTCTATCTATTCACTTAATTGATGCACCAACTCTCGAAAAACCAGGCCGCGGTGCTTATAACTGTTAAACATATCATAACTGGCGCATCCAGGGGAAAGAAGAACTGTATCCCCCTCTTGCGCCAGCGCCGCCGCACACTTCACAGCCTCTTCCAAACTCTCACATAGCATAACCGGCAACACAGATTGCAAACTAGACCGAATTGCATCCCGAGCCTGACCGATCGCAAAAACCCCTCTCACACGTCCAGGAAAACAGTCTAACCAAGGACCATACCCACACTGCTTATCCACCCCACCCGCAATCAAGAAGATAGAACCCTCAGTACTCCCCACAGCCTTGACTACCGCATCAACGTTCGTTCCCTTGCTGTCATCAACGTAACGAACACCCCTATACACCCCGATCAGCTCCAAGCGATGCGGTGGCGCTTGAAACCCTTTAATCGCCTGATAAAACTGAACCTCACTAATCCCAAAACAGCGACACAGTGAAAACGCCGCCTGCCGATTTTCGTCATGATGATTCGCCCCATTTCCATCTTGGCCATACACTTGATAACCGGTCCGGAAAAACGTCGAAAACTCGCGCGCCACATCAGGATGCACATACAGCACACCCCCTTCCTTCACAATCTCCTGTATCTTCGCCTTTGCACTAGCATAAGAGTCCATCGTCAAATGCCTGTCGAGGTGGTCCGGCGTAATATTCAGCACAACAGCAGCATCCAGCACTTTGCTCTTCACCGTCTCCAACTGCCAGCTGCTTAGCTCAATCACAAAAATCGTGTCAGCAGGTTCACTATCCACAGCCAAAGTTAACGGCGTGCCTACATTCCCCGCAGCCACAGCCCTCAATCCGCAACGCTCCAACGCATACGCCGTAAGCAACGTCACCGTCGTCTTGCCATTCGTGCCCGTAATTCCCACCGCGCGATTCGTCAGAAAACGAAGAGCTAACTCTACCTCTCCAATGACCGGAATCCCTCTAACAACCGCTTCTCGATATAAATCTTGCGTCGGTGGAACGCCAGGCGACGCCACCACCAACTCAACCCCATCCAGCACAGAAAGATCAGTATCGGAAAAAACTTCTCCGCCGCTCTGGCAGTCCGCTACAACCACAGACCAACCGCGACGCTTCAGAAACAGCTCCGCAGACCGGCCACTCTCTCCATAACCCAATACCAATGCCTTTTGCATTAGACCCATCCTCTATTGGAATTTCAGCGACGCGACACCGATCAATGCCAGAATTAATCCCACAATCCAGAAGCGCACCACGATCTTCGCCTCTGGCCACCCTAGAAACTCAAAATGATGATGCAAAGGCGTGCACAGAAAAACCCGCTGCTTATTACGATAACGGTAACTCCCAATCTGAATAATCACCGACAAGGTCTCTACGACAAAAATTCCGCCAATCAAGGCCAGAAGCAATTCGCGCTTAAGCAAAACCGTGGAGACACCCAAAATACCACCCAACGCAAGCGACCCAACATCCCCCATAAATACCTGTGCAGGGTAGCCATTGTACCAAAGAAACCCCAAACACGCACCAGCGAACGCGCACAAATAAATACCAATCTCACCCGCACCCTCGACATAGAGAATATTCAGGTACCGCGCCAGCTCACTATGATTGGACAAAAATGCAAACAACGCCAAACAACTCGCCACCATCAACAAACAACCCGCCGCAAGCCCGTCCAATCCATCCGTCAAATTCACCGCGTTCGACGAACCCACCACCACAAACAAAATAAACAACAACCCTAGTGGCAGCAGATACCCAGTGAACTCCATCAACGAACCCTTCAAGAAAGGCGCATACAAACGGCTGGCATAATCGTTGAGAGAAAGACTCTGCTGATGTCCCTCCCCCCCCTTCGAAACCACCATCTCTCGCACAACCGGAGGCTGAAGCCCTGTCATCTCAGCAACCGTCTGTGTAACAGCCGGAAAATACAAATAACCCGCGATCACCACAGCCAAGCCTGTCTGAACAAGCAATTTCATCTTTCCAGATACCCCTCGATGATGCCTACGCTTCATCTTCAAGTAGTCATCCACCCCTCCAACCGCCCCCAAAACCAAGGTGGTCAACAATAAAATCCAGGTAAAAACATGCCCCCAATCCATCCAGAGCAACATACAAACCAACATCGAAAACAGAATCAACAAACCACCCATCGTCGGTGTATCTTGTTTCTTCGCATGTAACTCGCTGATTTTTCCATAATCCGCCGTGCGAATCGGCTGACCCGCCTTTAGACGATACAACAAACCGATGAAGCGTGAACCCAACAAAATACTCACCATGAGCGCCGTCAATGCCGCCAGCATCATACGCGTTGAATAGTAACAAAAAACCGTGGGCAGCTTAAAGCCAAACACCTGATGCAAAAAATCGCACAACCACAAAATCACGCTAACAACCCCTCAACCAACGTCCAGAGCTGCGTGTAATTTGCCCCTTTGATCAACACTACATCCCCACTTCTTACCTCGTCTCGCAACGCAGAAAACAACGCCTGCTTATCCTCAAAATAGTGTACGCTGCGTTTTCTGACCTCCCACTCACGCACAATCGGCAAACAATCCGCCCCCAAACAAAACAGAAGATCTACATGATCTAAAGAAAAACGTCCAATCGCCTCGTGACATGACTCAGAGAAACGACCCATATCCGGCACCGGACCCAAAACAGCCACACGCCGTGACGCATTCGGACACAAAACTGGCAAACTCGCCATCACAGACTTAATCGAAACCTCACACGCATTGTAGCAATCACTGATCACGGTAACACCGTTTTTTTCAAATCGCTGCAACCGCTTCTCAGGTAATTCCAGCATCGGAAGCCGCGCGATCAAACTCTCCCAAGACACCCCACTCAACCTCGCCACAGCCATCGCCGCCAGCAAATTATGCTTGTTGTGCTCGCCCGGTAAACAAAAACGACCCAACACACATGGACGACCCTCCTCATACACCATAAGCTCGCCACCCACCTCATCCAGAAAAAAATCAGCCTCCGATGCCACAGTTGAAAATGTCCACATAGCCGTACCGCAAGCCACCACCTCAGCCTTCCCCGGTAAATCGTAAGGAATTACCCCCATCCTCGTCACAGGCGAAGAAAAAATCTCCGCCTTCGCCCTCACAATCGACTCAAGAGTATCAAACACCTTCGCATGCACATGAGCAATCGTTGTAATCAAAGCAATATCCGGAGGCGCAATCTCCACTAATCGCCGAATCTGCCCAAAGTCCGTCATCCCCATTTCCAAAACTAACGCACCCGCACCATCCACTAGATGATTCATAATAGATAACGGCAATCCAATTTGTGAATTAGCATTACCTGGCGTAGAAACAACTTTCTGATCTCCACTCAATAACGTACTTAAAAACCCCTTAGTCGTCGTCTTTCCAATCGATCCAGTTACTCCATACACTAGCTCAGGACGTTTTTTTAGCAATTCATCCCTTGCCATGTCCTGCAACGCCACCAACACATCATCCACACGCACAAGGTTCAGCCCATAGTCCGGCCCCGTGTAACTAGTGGAAACCACAGCACCCACAGCACCCTGGCGAGATACCTGCTCCAGATAATCATGACCGTCGCTTTTCAACCCAGGCAAAGCAAAAAACAAATCGCCCACACCTACTTGACGACTGTCTACTTGAAACGAAGCAACGTTACGCATGAAGAATAATTTCAGTTAATTAGGAGGCCTAAATCCTAGGGCGGATCCCTATTTTAGGCAAGAATTTGTTGGACTCAAGCTAGTTTTATTTTTTCAGTGATTCGAAGAAGAAGATAAAGCAAGATTTGTTTGAGTTCTGTTAAACCAGTCTATGGTTTTTCATTAAACACAAAGACACAAAGGCACAAAGATAGTTTATTAATTCTTCTTTACGTCTTCGCATTTTGCGTTTAACAATAAAATTAAAAATTTTGTTCAACCAGTCTACAAGCCTCTCTGTGTACTCTGTGATCTCTGTGGTAGAATTTTGAAACAATATTAAAAAAATTAATCACCACAGAGATCACAGAGTACACAGAGAGGCCCATGGTTTTGTTACTATAGGGGACACGAAGTCGCAAAGAAGAACTAATAAACTATCTTCGTGCCTTTGTGTCTTTTTGTTTAATAAAAATCATAGACGATTGCAATAATACTCAGACAAACTTACAATCCTATATTGTCTTATCGCTTGCAATCTTGTTTATCCTGTGTAAAATAACTTTCCTTGCTAAAAGTCGACGTATCATATACCATTAAGCTTTTATAATAGAAACGCTTAGAAAAAGGAGTGTAAGTAAATGGAAACCAGAGGGTTCAACACAGTTCCTGGAACTTTTATTATTATCAATCACCTCCTCGTTTTAACCCTGGTGCCAATTTATCTTTGGTATGGATCACCCTCAGCCCTCTTATGGGCCCTCTCAGGAATAATGGTCTTCATCACCGGTCTTAGCATCACAGGTGGCTATCACCGTTATTTCTCTCACAAAACATATAAAACCTATCCCATGGTAGAAACCGTTATTCTATTTCTAAGCAGTATGGCGGCTCAAGGCAGCGCTCTACGTTGGTCCTGCGATCACCGTCAACACCATGCCTACACCGACACCGACCTTGACCCTTACTCCATCAACAAAGGCTTCTGGTTTGCACACATCCTCTGGATTTTCCGCAAACCCCTCCCCATCGATGCCAAGGTTGTACCAGACCTCCTGCGCAATCCTCGTGTTATGTTCCAACATAATCACTATGCCCTTTGCGTCACCCTCTCCATCATCCTCTGCGCATTAGGAATCGGCTTTCTCACAGGCGATTACATCGGCGCATTCGTCATCGGCTCTGTTCTCCGTATTTTCACCCTGCACCACTTCACCTGGTTCATCAACAGTGCCGCACACACATGGGGCGATAAACCCTTCTGCCAAGAACAATCTGCCGTCAACAATTACATACTCTCGTTCCTAACCTTCGGCGAAGGCTATCACAACTACCACCACACCTTCGCTAACGACTACCGCAACGGCATCCGCTGGTATCACTTCGACCCAACCAAATGGCTCATCTGGACACTCAACAAACTCGGACTCGCCCACAGCCTCAAACAAGTCGATCCAGTCACCATCCAAAAACGCATGGTCCTGCAACGTAAAGATCTGCTCCTAGACCGCCTGAAAGAACTCTTCGTCAGCCAACGCGAAGATCTCGAACGACAAATTCTAGAACTTTCAGAAGCCGTTCTCAACCAAATCGCCGCACTCCATCAACTCAACCAACGTTACAAAGAATGGAAACGCGAACAAAAACCAAAGGAAGTTCTCGCCGAACTTATCACAGAACTCCGCCTGCAAAAACGCAACCTGAAAAACAGCTGGCACCAATGGATGCAACTCTCTCATGAGGTACTACAACTAAAAGCTGTATAGCTCTATAAAGGACTTGACCTCATTTTCGCGCATCAGCTATAACCGGCACTTTAGCAAATAGGGTGGCATAGCCAAGTGGTAAGGCAGAAGCCTGCAAAGCTTCCATTCCCCAGTTCAAATCTGGGTGCCACCTAACTTTCTTTTTTATGACGTTGTATCTCGTCGCGACTCCCATCGGTAACCTCTCAGACATCACTCTACGGGCGATCGAAACCCTTCGCACCTGTGATTACATCCTCTGCGAAGATACCACCCACAGTAAAATTCTACTCAATCATCACGACATACACAAACCACTGAAAAGCTATCACAAATTCAATGAAGCCGCGCGCGAACAAGAACTTCTTCAAGATCTCAAAGCCGGAAAATCCATCTCCCTCATCAGCGACGCAGGAACTCCCGGCATTGCCGACCCCGGCGAACGCCTCGTACGCGTCGCTGTTGCGGCCAACATTCCCGTTATTTCCATTCCAGGACCCTGCGCAGCCATCACCGCACTCACATGCTCAGGACTGCCTACAACACAGTTTCAGATGATCGGGTTTCTCCCCAAAAAAGCCACAGAACTCGAACACAAACTCACAGAACTCCTCCACTACCCAGGGACCACCGTTTGCTACGAATCCCCTCGTCGCCTCACCGATGTCCTAGCCGTGCTGCAAAAATTGGCACCCTCACGTACCCTATGCGTCGCGCGTGAACTCACCAAACGCTTCGAAGAAACCGTCAGAGGCACAGCAGAAACCCTACTCGCCCACTGGCACCAAAAAGAAATTAAAGGCGAAATCGTTCTCTTAATCGCACCACCGACAGAACAAGAACTCCAATACGACTGGGCCTCTCTCACCCTCATCGAACACGTCGCCCGCCTAGAAAAGGACTTCAACCTCTCCCAACAAGAAGCCATTAAAATGGTCGCCAAACTCCGAGGCCTACCCAAACGCGAAGTCTACAAAGAAGCTAAGGGAATAGGAAAAGTGATGAGTGATGAATGATGAGTTGCCCACAAATTGCGCGAAGCGCTTTGTGCAGACAACTCATCACTTTTTACTCTTTCATCTTTACAAAATTGCCTATACGTCTCACTATCTAACCTCTGATTGATTGATCGATGCGAGGTGTATTGCCATGAACATACCTGGATACCGGAACTGGGTTTACACACTGTTAGCTGCGACCGTGACTCTCACTTGCCAACCGCTAGCTGCAGACACCTGGGCCAGCGTAAAAGGCATGGGCATGGGCCACACCGGCGCCGTCTTTCCTCAAGACACTCTTTGCGCTGCTTACAACCCTGCAGGAATGGTCTTTCAAGGCAATCGTGTCGATATCGAAAGCACCTGGTCACAAAGAAACGGCGGCATGTTCGTTGAAGGAAACATCCTGGCAGGCGGCAACGGCTACCGCAACGCCTCGCGCGGAAAAGATCAGTGGGGTCCAGCATTCGGAATCAACTGGATGATCTGTAACAGTACAGACGCCTCTGTTGGTATCACAGGCTATATCCACGACCACGTCCACGCAAGCTACAATCAAGCCGTTCCAGCGTATGGTACAGACCACCTCAACTTTGACTGGCTTGTAGGCACCATCGCCACAACTTTAGCCTTACGTTTTGATGGACAAGCCATCGGCGTCTCCGCGCTCTTTCATGAGACCCGCTTTAAAATCGACGGGTTGGAGCAATTTGACGTCGCCACCACAACAACACTTCCCGTCGTCCTAGGCTTCACAGCAAGTCCAGGCAACGTCACAGGAAGAGGCGCCAACATGGCGCAAGGCTTTGGAGTCTCAATTGGCTGGATGGGTCGCCTCGCGCCCTGGTTGCGTGCAGGCGTTGCCTGGGAAATCCCCATCTGGCAACAACGCCTACCCAAATACGCCGGCTTTATCCCCTACGACCAACGCATGATCCCACCACAACGCATCACCGGCGGTGTCCACTTCAACTTCTGCAAAACAGTCAACGTCGTCTTCGAAGCCCAGCAAATTCTCTGGCGCATGAACAAACTCTTTCGACACCACGGCTTTACCTCAATCGAAAACCTACAAACCGCTCCTTTCGGCAGTCGCGACGGACCCGGATTCGGCTGGCACGGCCAAACAAACTTGCGTGCTGGCGGCGACGTAAAAATCGAAAACCTCGTACTTCGCATCGGTGGCTCCTGGACACGAATCCCCACACGCCGCTCCCAAACCTACCTCAATGCCCTGACCCTCGAAATCATCCAAACATGGATCACCACAGGATTCACCTACCGATTCCTCTGCAACTGGGAACTCTCAGGCTTCTATGCGCACGGCTTTAAACGCACCATGACCCCAACACAAGAGATCCCCACCCTCACCCTCGGCGGCGGACAGGTCTCACTCAACGCCCAAGAAGACCGCGCAGGACTTGCACTGGGCTATACCTGGTAATATTCGAAAGCAAATTTTATTTTTTCAGGATAACAGGATGAACAGGATAAATAGCTAGTTTCAATACCTTTTAACTATTTTTAATTCTATCCTGTTTATCCTGTCATCCTGAAGAAAAAAAAGAAAATTACTTTTCCGGAAATTTGCTATCCATGCAGGACTCGCACTGGGTTATACCTGGTAATATTCGAAAACAAATTTTATTTTTTCAGGATAACAGGATGAACAGGATAAATAGCTAGTTTCAATACCTTTTAACTATTTTTAATTCTATCCTGTTTATCCTGTCATCCTGAAGAAAAAAAAGAAAATTACTTTTCCGGAAATTTGCTATCCATGCAGGACTCGCACTGGGTTATACCTGGTAATATTCGAAAGCAAATTTTATTTTTTCAGGATAACAGGATGAACAGGATAAATAGCTAGTTTCAATACCTTTTAACTATTTTTAATTCTATCCTGTTTATCCTGTCATCCTGAAGAAAAAAAAGAAAATTACTTTTCCGGAAATTTGCTATCCATGCAGGACTCGCACTGGGTTATACCTGGTAATATTCGAAAACAAATTTTATTTTTTCAGGATAACAGGATGAACAGGATAAATAGCTAGTTTCAATACCTTTTAACTATTTTTAATTCTATCCTGTTTATCCTGTCATCCTGAAGAAAAAAAAGAAAATTACTTTTCCGGAAATTTGCTATCCATGCAGGACTCGCACTGGGTTATACCTGGTAATATTCGAAAACAAATTTTATTTTTTCAGGATAACAGGATGAACAGGATAAATAGCTAGTTTCAATACCTTTTAACTATTTTTAATTCTATCCTGTTTATCCTGTCATCCTGAAGAAAAAAAGAAAATTACTTTTCCGGAAATTTGCTATCCATGCAGGACTCGCACTGGGTTATACCTGGTAATATTCGAAAACAAATTTTATTTTTTCAGGATAACAGGATGAACAGGATAAATAGCTAGTTTCAATACCTTTTAACTATTTTTAATTCTATCCTGTTTATCCTGTCATCCTGAAAAAAAAAGAAAATTACTTTTCCGGAAATTTGCTATCCATTTCAGGCAAAATTCTGCAATCGCCTGAAATTGGACCCAAAACACAAAAGAGAGTAATCTACTCCTTCGCTGAGGAACCATTGCATGGACTGGATTGAAGGCTACGTCGAACGCATCACTTACCAAAATCCGGATACCGGATATACCGTTGCCCAATTGCAACGGAAGGATCGTCACGGCCTAGACACAGTCGTTGGATCAATGCCTATGGTTCAACCCGGTGAAACCATTCGCTGCTTTGGTACCTGGAAACGGCATCTCACGCATGGCTTGCAGTTCGATCTTCAAGAATACCGCACACAAATGCCCTCAGACACCATTGGCATACTCAAATATCTCGGCTCAGGACTCATCAAAGGCATCGGGCCCGCCTACGCAAAACGCATCGTCGACCGCTTTGGACCCGCAACACTCGACATCATCGACCTCTCCCCTGAACGCCTCTCCGACGTCGATGGCATCGGCCCCGTACGCCTAAAAAAAATCAAAGAATGTTGGGAAGCGCAACGCACCATCAGACAAGTCATGATCTTCCTACAACAGTATGGCATCAGCCCAGCCTACGCGCAGAAAATCTTCAAAGTATACGGAAAAAACGCCGTAGAACGAGTTTCAGCCAACCCCTTCCAACTTGCACAAGACATCCACGGCATCGGCTTCAAAACCGCCGACACCATCGCACAAAAAATGGGCCATGCTCAAGACTCTCCAGAACGCATCTGTGCAGGCATCGAATATGGCCTCACAAAGCTCTCTGAAGAAGGAAACGTCTGCTACCCTATGGAGGAACTCACAGAAAAAGTGCAGGACCTCCTCTCCGTTCCCAAAGACCTCGTTAAACAATGTCTTTATACCCTCACACAAACCGAACGCGCCGTCATCGCACCCCTCGGCGAAGAACTCATGCAAGAGCTATTCGTCTGGCTAAACCCCCTCTACATAGCCGAGGGAGGTATTGTACGCGAAGTGCAACGCCTCCAACAAAGCGCCTGCCGACTTCGCACCGTCGACACCACACGCGCACTCGACTGGGTCCAATCCACCCTAAAAATACAACTCGCCAACGCACAACAATCCGCCATCACCATGGCCCTCTCCGAAAAAATGCAAATCATCTCCGGCGGACCCGGAACCGGTAAAAGCACCATCACCAAAGCCATCCTCGCCATCACACAAAAACTCTCCCCTCACATACTCCTAGCCGCACCCACCGGACGCGCCGCCAAACGCATGACCGAAATCACCGGCCACAAAGCCAGTACCATCCACAGCCTCCTCGAACACGATTTTCGCGCCGGCGGATTCAAACGCAACCGACAAAATCCACTAGAATGCGACCTCATCATCATCGACGAAGCCAGTATGATCGATACCTCCCTCATGTATCATCTGCTCAAAGCCACCCCTACACACGCACGCGTCGTACTCGTCGGCGACATCAACCAACTAGCCAGCGTCGGCCCCGGCAACGTACTCAAAGACATGATCCAGTCGCAAGCCATCCCCGTCACCATGCTGACAGAAATCTTCCGACAAGCCGCCGGATCCCACATCATCACCAACGCCCACCTCATCAACCAAGGCCGCATGCCCAATATCAACAACGACCCCCAAAGCGACTTCTTCTTCCTCGAACATGCAGAACCCGAAGCCGTTCTAAAGACTATCCTCGAACTCGTTTCTCGACGCCTACCCACCAAATACGGCCTCGACCCCATCCAAGACATCCAAGTCCTCGCACCCATGCGACGCGGCATCATCGGCACAGAAAACCTCAACCACATCCTCCAAGAAACCCTCAACCCCAACAACAACCCTCTCCTCTTACGCGGACGCCGTTTCGCCACCGGAGACAAAGTCATGCAGCTACGCAACGACTACAAAAGAGAAGTCTTCAACGGCGACGTTGGACTCATCACCAAAATTGACACCGTCGAACAAGAACTCAAAGTCAACATCGACGGCCGTGAAATCATTTACGACTTCTCCGATCTCGATGAACTCGTCCTCGCCTATGCTGTATCTGTACACAAATACCAAGGCAGTGAATGCCCCTGCATCGTCATGCCCATCCACACCACACACTACAAACTACTCCAACGCAATCTCCTCTATACCGGTGTCACTCGCGGAAAAAAACTCGACGTCCTCGTCGGAACCAAACAAGCCCTCCTAATAGCCGTAAAAAACGATGAGGTCAAACGACGCTTCACAGGACTCTGTCAAGCACTGCAACACATCAGGAAACACGCATGAAACGCCAAAAACAAAAACCAACACAACGATTCCAAAGAAAAGCCCTGCAAGTCCTCGCCGGACTCATCCTCTTCCTCATCGCCCAATTCATCTACGACTCAACCACCATCCAACTCCCACCCGCAGACGGCTCCATCACCATCTATTCCACACACCTCCAAAACGACCTACGAAGAACCTACGTCGCCGCCATCGAATCCGCACAAAAATCCGTGTCACTAGAAATCTACACCCTAACCGACCAAAACATCATCCACGCCCTCAAAACCAAAGCAGAACAAGGAATCCCCGTCCAAGTCGTCATCGACAGCAAAGCCAGCCCACTCGCAAAAAAACAGCTCGGACCACAAGTCAAAACCATAAGGCGCACACCAAAAGGCCTCATGCACCTAAAAATCCTCGTCATCGACGATGCCCAAGTCTGGATCGGCTCCGCCAACATGACCTACGACTCCCTAAGAACCCACGGCAACATCGTCGCCGCCATGACAAACCCCGCCCTCGCCACCACCATCCAACAACGCACCAGCCAAACACCACCCTCCGGCACCTCCCCCAATACCCCAGTCATCGCCTTCTCTCACAATACCCCCAACGGAGACACACAACACGGCGAATTATGGTTCCTGCCTAGCCCAGAACAAGGCCTCGATCGACTCATCAACGCCATCCAATCCGCAAAAAAACAACTCCGCATCGCAATGTTCACCTGGACCCACCCACGACTCACACAAGCCGTCATCGACGCACACAAACGCGGCGTCATCGTCGAAGTCGTCATCGACGCCAAACAAGGACAAGGCGCCGGCGCCGAAACCCTACACAATCTCAAAAAAGCACACGTCAACGCAACCCTCAGCAACGGCGACGGACTCCTCCACTACAAAATGCTCATCGTCGACAACCACACACTCGTCTGCGGCTCCGCCAACTGGACCCGCGCCGCCTTCAAACACAACGATGACTGCATGCTGTTTCTGTTTCCCCTGACACCATTGCAGAATCAAGTTTTAGATAAAGTATGGACTGGGATAGTGAGTAATGTTAAGTGATGAGTGATGATCAAAGTGATGAGTTAAAGCGCTTCGCTCCTGTTGTCCCTGCAGTCCCTTAACTCATCACTCATCACTTCTTCATCACCTCTTCCACAACCTCTTCCAGCGCAAAAAAACCCTTTTTGTCTACCACCCACTCCGCAGCCCACAAAGCGCCCTCCGCAAAGGTCGCGCGCGACCGCACCTCATGTGTTAACGTAATCGTATCCAGCACCGAATCGAATCGCACCGAATGCTTGCCCGGTACAAACCCACACCTCTCGCTAGAAAACTCCAACTCCTCCGCTGAACCTCTCTGCAAACTACCCGCCAATACCTGCGCTAACTTTTTCGCAGAACCCGATGGACGATCCACCTTCTCACGATGATGCACCTCATGACCCGACACATCATACTGCGGAAATCCCCGCAATAACTCCCCCGAAGCCATCGCTAAACGATAAAAAATCTGCATACCCAAACTAAAATTAGCCGCATAAACACAACCCACTCCCGCCGCTTCTACCAACCCTCGCACTATTTCCCGGTCGCCCTCCCAGCCCGTTGTTCCAATAACAATTTGCTTACCAAGTTCAGTTAACATACGTGCATTGCCCACCACAGCATCCGGCTTAGTAAACTCAAAACAAACATCAGCCTCCGGCACCGGCACAATCTCATAGCCTCTTTCAAAGGCCAGACTCTCAATCATCTTCCCCATCTTCCCATACCCAACCAATCCCAGTTTCATTTCAACCCCCTTTCAAGATGCCGGTATTAAAATATCATGCTTTTTCATACGAAACAATCTTCACCTTCCCCCAAAACCAACGATTATGTTAGGATGTTGCGAATACACAAAACTAACTTGGATAAACCTATCATTTAAAAGTTTGCTTTATACGCAAACTCTGATTCATCTTACGGAGGTCCCTCATGCTAAAGCCCTTAACCCCAACACCCTACGTGCCATCGTCAGGCCCACACCTTTCTTACTCCATTTTGAAAGCCGCTGAAGGTAGCCGCCTCCTATCCCTAGCCTTCCTCCCCGCTCTCTTCGTTACTTCCGTTATCGAGCCCTTTCTGACGGCCGCCAACGGAGGATACAATGGCGGACACAACCTTCTGCGCTTCCGCTTCTCTCATGCAGGAAGCGATTTCAACTGGGCCTTCTGGTGCAGCTTAGCAAAAATCTCAGTCGGTTTCACTAACCTGACCGCACCCCTCGACGGAGCCAAATGGGCTCTAGACTCCTATGGACCCATGAAGCCAGGCTACGCTCGTGAATCCGTACCCAAACCAACATTCAAAATCGACGTCGCAGCCGCCAAAATCGAAAAACAACAGGATAACATTGCCGCTATTAAACGCAATCTGAGCGAAGATCAAAAAGCCGAACTAAGACGATACGTTCGCATCGAAGACCAACACGCTCGTGCAGTTGAACTTGCCCTAGTTAAAATAGACGAACTCAAAAATGAAATAGATCCAAACGCAGTTAAAAACGCCATTGCCAAAATCCAGCAAGAGGTCGTCGACTATTTCAAAAAATCAACACTTTTTCAGAATCAGATAGAAGACATAGATGCGGAAGCAGATCTGTCTAAAAAATTCACCCTTACTTTGCAATTCGTCAGAGCTAATGAAAGTGAGTCATTCAGCAATGTCAATCGTTTAAGAGACGCTCAGGCCAACCTTCTTGCTGAAGTCGCCGGAATCAAAGATAGATTAGACCTAGATAAATCTAACTCCGTTAAAGACAGAGAGGATATTTTTAATCAAATTCACCCGCTCGTCGTAACTAACGAGGACGACAAAAAACACATGCCGAAAACTTTGAGTGAGGCAGTCCCTTATGTTTTATCAATAGCCCTCAAAAAAGTTTTAACCGCAGCCGAGCAAAAAGGTGACAATGGAGATAAATTTCAGGAGCTAAATGACAAATACGATGCCCTGATCATAGAAGCACAAAAACTCCATAATAAAATCGATCTGCGAGACAAAGCCATCGCAGAAAAAGATCTGGCCTATGCAGACGTAACCAATACTCTCGAATTAAAACTGAAAGAGATCGCAACGCTTGAAAACAATTTAACGAATCAAGGTCAAACCATTGCGAACTTGCAAGCATTGGTCAAGGTTGGCATTAAGGATGAGGGCGTGATCTCTCAAAACACAGAGCTGAAAAAGAATAACCAAACTCTTAAGGGTGAGTTAGCCATTGCCACACGAGAGTTAACAACTGTGCGCAATTCGCTGCAAATTTCTGCGGAGGAATTAGCAAGCGTTTCGAAACAGTTAGAAACTGTAAATAATTTAGCCATAGAATTGGAAAAACAAAAAAACACAATTAGCGCTGATCTTGAAGAAGAAAAGAAAGCTCAAACCAAAGCTAACAATAAGATAAGGAAAGAGCTCGCTTCAATGCAAACAAGGAACACTCAGCTCAACCAAGCCGCTGATGAAAAAGAGAAGCTCTTGAACCAACAAGCTGAGAAAAACAAAGAGCTGGAAGCGCGCGCGTCCGAACTCCAAGCGACTGTTAGTGAGCTAAGCGAGCAGTTAAGAGTTGCTGTTGATAATAAGACCACTCAAAACAAGAACCTGATGAATATCCTAACACAAGCTAAAACAAACATAGAGGAGGATCTTAAGATAAATGTGGGCGACAAGCCTAGCCTAAAAAGCATGCTTGCAGTGCTGATTGAGGCTGTCAAGCAAGGCAGGGCCCAGACCGTTGGTGACGAGTCGAAGATTACCATGATTGAAACGAATGATCCAACTCCGTCAAACAACAATAACAATAACAACAACAACAACAACAACGGCAATTCGAATGTTAATGAGGATCCTTCCCTCAATACCAGCCTCAACAAAGAAGTTACAGAAGGAAAACTCAATGCACCAATAGGTGCCACTAAAGAGCCATTCCCGATCAAGAGTGCTGAAAAAATCGCTATTGAGGGAATAAATCATGTCGTTAACCTTATCAGAAACAAGAAAAGAGGAAATGAGTATCCAGTCCCAGCACAGTCTTGCGAGTCTCTTAGAAAGATGCACGAGATATTGGATAAAACTAGTAAGGTATTCGTACCATTGGACAACATCGTCGTTGCGTGGGGAAGTGACAATAAACATATATCCATACCTTCCAGACAATACGAAGCTTTAGATGAAGCGATAAAGGCAGCGCAAGGCAAAATAACTTTGTAAGTTACGAAGTATTGTTCTTCCAGTATCTACGACAAAAAGTGCGGGTTTCAAACTCGCACTTTTTTTTGAGAAGAGAGTAAGCATATTTCAAAATCATATTTCAACAAAACAAACAAATTCCATTTAATTGATTAATTATTTATAATATTCATAATATTTAATAATATATTCAGCATTTAACCTTAAAGGAACTCTATGGAGATATCACAAGGGCTGATCGATAACGTGGAAAAGATGATTCAGGGTGGCAGAATGACACATACGGTGGAAGTAGCGAAACTCAGAGCTCTTTTGCAAGATCAGTCTATTCGGAAAGAGGCCTTTGCTACGCTGCGGGAATTTCGTGATAAGGCTTCTGGCAGGAAAGAACTATCAGCACGGCCTTTTACAGCTCGGAAGCGCGTGGCACAGATTTACACAGTAACATTCTACGCGATAGCCGCTGTTTTACTGTTTCTGAGTTTATTTGTGTTCGTGAGCGCGCCTAACTGGTTCTATGCAATGTATGTGGGACATTCATGGGTGATCAAAGCATTGGTCGGAACATTTGGCGTATCCTTAGCCGGTGGCGCCGCAACAGTCGCCTACCATCTGCGTCCTGAGACTGAGGCTGTGGTCCATCTCTCATCGCGCGCGCGACGACGCTTACGCCAAACCTATTGGCTGAAAGCAACAGCTTTGACCAGACAGGCAGTCAATCATTCCAATGACACCGCCGCCCGCCTCAAGCACCTCAAGGCTGCCTACCAGGACGCCAAATCGCAAATCCACGACAGCAAAGATGAAAATAGCATTCTCCTCCGCCAAATCGCCCGAGCCACCTTCGTAGACCCAGCCGGTAAGGAAGAATTATTCAACCAAGCGTTAAATGAACTCGATAAAAGTCTGCAGACTATCTTAAGCACCTTCCGGGAATATCAAGAGTAGGGAAAAGAAAATGGCTGCTGTGTAGCCTGGCATCTAAACACGCCCAAGGTCGAGGAAGGGCGCGAAGCGCCGATTTGCCACGGAGTGGCTGCCAGTGCTAGCCGTATGGTGACTGAGCAAAGCGAAGGAACCTTACGGCTAGCACTGGCAGCCACTCCGTGGCAAATCGGCGCTTCGCGCCTACTCTACTCAACGCGAGTTTTGGATAAGCCAGTCTTGGAAATAGCTTAGAATAAGTTATTTGAGTTGAAAAAAACTTCACAGGTTCAGGCTAAGATAAGTTTTTGTGATTATGCAATTGATAACAAGCTCATTACGACAGGAAGACCCTCGTAGAGGGTCTCTGAATGTAGCCCACCGTGAACCTGCGAGCGTCAGCGAAGACAGGTGTAACGGTGGGAATATGGGCAAAATAGGGTTCGCACTCTCGAACGAGAGTGCCTCAGCTCGTTGATTACAAATAGCTTGAGGCACACCCCTTCGGGGGTGCAATAGGTTTTCGACGCATTTTCCCACCGTTACACCTGTCTTCGCTTCGCTCGCAGGTTCACGGTGGGCTACATTCAGAGACCCTCTACGAGGGTCTTCCTGTCGTAATGAGCTTGTTATCAATTGCATAATCACAAAAACTTATCTTAGCCTGAACCTGTGAAGTTTTTTAAACTCAAATCACTTACTTTAAGCTATTTCCAAGACTGGCTTATCCAAAACTCGCGTTACCCAACAAAAAGATGTCCGAACTATGGAGCGGCGACAAGTCGCCGCACTCCAAAAAAGTTCACTGTCTTATAAAATCGTTTCGTCTGTCTCTTCTTCTATCCTATCCGCGCCATGTTCCTGAATACTCCTCAGAGCAATCTGAGCGGCTAGAACGCCAGCCAAAACGCCTTCCTCGTAACGAAAAACAGGATTCTCCTCTAGCTCTGGGAAATCATTGGGTTGTAAGAGATCATCGGGAGTCAAGTTAGGAACAAACTGTCTTCCTAGCACAAACAATCGCTGCCGCTGATAGTCAACGAGTTCATCCAACGTTTTGTCTACATCGGGCCAATTGTTCATTCTTCATTCCTTTTTTCGCGGTTTTCAGACCGGCGCTGCTCAAAAAACTGTTTTAGAAGCATGGCTGCGAGTTCGCCCAGCACACCACATTGTATCTCCAGAGTATGGGTAGGATGTTTTTTTGCAAACAAATCTACCCAGCTACCGTTCGCTCCGTGGCGAAGGTCTGGCGCACCCCAGACAAGCCGCTTAATACGCGTAAGCAGCATCGCACCTGCACACATACTACAAGGCTCCACCGTGCAGTACAGCGTCGCCTCAGTCAAACGCCACTGATCCATCGCCCCAGCACCTGCGGAAAGACAAAGCATCTCCGCATGCGCCGTCGCGTCATTCAGCATTTCTACCTGATTATATCCCCTCGCAATAATACGTCCATCCCGAACCAGAACAGCCCCCACAGGCACCTCTCTCGCCTCAAAAGCCTTCCATGCCTGCTTCAACGCTTCAACCATGAAGCGTTCATCGTCAGATTCGGGATGGATCGCAAAAGGAAAGGTCATGGATTCCCTGCAAGCTTACGCTGCAACCTGGCGACTTCACGCTTTAACACTTCCGTATCTTGCAGATACTTGCGCTCCAAACCAGAAATGCGCTTCTCATACTTATCTCTGCTACGTGACAACTCCAACTCAAGTGCTCTCACGGCCGCCTCGCCAGTTGCTGCCGCGGCTTCCTGCTGCACCTCAGCGTTCTTCTGCACAATCTCTTTCTCCGCCTTCTCAGACAGCTCTTTCAACGTTGCAGGATCAAACACCACAGAATTCAATATCGTGAATAGATAGCTTGGAATCGCCCCAAACTCCGCCACAGAACGCTGCATCAAAACACGACCAGCCTCAGGATTCAACTCTTCCAACTCAGTAAAGTTAGGCGCAATTTCTTGTAACTGTACCTCAAAAAAGTTGTAAATATCGCTATGCCGTAACAGCCACCGAGCCGCAATATACTCACCTATTGACTCGTCTCCACCTTCCAGAGCAGCTCCATAAGCACGTGACATCGACTCTGTACCAATCTTATTCAGATTCTTCACTTCAAAATGATCCCGAATAAATGCCGGGTTCCGACGCAGGTGATCCTGCTTCAAGTCCTTCTTTACCGATTCAATAATTTGCGGCAGCCATTTCTGCAACAACGCAAATTTCTGTACATAGGTTGCATTCTTCAACATAATAGAAATATCCTTCCGTTTGCATGGAGATTGGCTATGAGCGTACACGAACATCCGTTTTATGGACATCACATCCTACGCGAGCGCGAACAAGACTACATCAAGCAACTTCTCCTTAAATACCGAGATCAGCCTGTCACCGAGGAGCTCAAACAGAAGATCTACGACGAACTCATGATGGAAAAATACCACGGACGCATCACGATTCCATTCCGAGTAGTCACCCGTCGAGATATCTACGGCAAATACCCCGAACTCATAGAGGTCATCTTGGATACCAAAGTTTAAAGGGCGATGGACGAAAAATGGACGTTGCTAAGTTTTCGTGCCCGAGCCCGAAAAAAAACTTACACAACAGAACCACTCATTTAACCATCATGCTAATCGGGCTCGGGCACGCACACAGGCTCGGGCACGAGAACTTTAGCAAAGCCTTCCTCCCTAATCCTTTCTTTTGCCCTTGTTTTTTAATCCCCGATGTGATAGAATCTTGGGAGATATGAGAAAACTGGGGGCTTTGAATGACACTAGATAAAGGCACGAAAGAGGAAATCACCAAGAAGTTTCAACTTCATGAGAAAGATACTGGTTCAGCTGACGTGCAGATCGCTATTTTGACTGAGCGAATTGCAGAGCTGACCGATCATTTGAAGCGTTCGCCAAAAGATCACGCATCTAGACTTGCCTTGCTAAAATTGGTAGGCCAACGCCGGCGACTTCTCGATTACCTCAATTCAACAGATACTAAACGTTACCAAGCTTTAATTAAAAAGCTTAATTTAAGAAGATAATTTCCCGCTGATCGCTGTTCGATCAGCGATCAGCACCTGTTTTGTGGCGCGGGAGTCTTGATATAGAGCTCAGAAAACCCTCTTCAACATCTTGAAGGCGATTTTCTGGATTCTAGTCTCCCTCTCACTCCGCACAGCATCTCTCAACCGCAATTGATTCAGGAGTGACTCATGCAACGACATACAAAGACTATTACTGTAGGCAGACAAACGCTCGTTTTTGAAACGGGTAAAATTGCACGACAAGCTAACGGTGCTGTTCTATTGCGCTCAGGCGAAACGGTTATTTTCGGAAGCGCTTGCGCGACGCCGGAGCCGATTCCAAACTGCGACTTTGTTCCACTACGCGTGGATTACCAGGAAAAATTCAGTTCTGCCGGTAAGACCGTAGGGGGCTTTTTTAAACGAGAAGGCCGTCCGACCGAGCGAGAGACTTTGATTTCACGCTTGATTGACCGCCCAATCCGTCCGATGATCGAGACGGGTTACCACCACGACACACAAGTGTTGTGCTACGTCTGGTCGTATGATGGAGTGGACTCACCGGATCCCCTAGCGATCTGCGCGGCCTCTGCAGCGCTAACCATTTCGGATATCCCACTAGTCAAGCCCTTGGGCGCCGTACGCGTCGGATATATTGACGGCGAGTTCGTCATCAATCCTTTAGTCAAGCAGATGCAACATTCCAAATTAGACCTGATGATTGCTGGTACGGAAGACGCTGTATTGATGATCGAAGGTCATTGCGACTTCCTCACCGAACAGCAAGTCATCCAAGCGATCGAGACAGGACATCAGGGCATTCGCTTGATCGCACGTACGCTTACAGAATGGCAGCAAGAAGTAGGCAAGCCTAAAAACCGTTCTACGATTGTAACTATTCCAAGCGAAGTGCGTGAAGCTGTTGCAGCGGTTTCTGAGAAACCTTTGACCGATGCTCTGCGCATCACCGAGAAACAGAAACGTGAAGAAGCACAAGGCGCAGCGAAAAAGGCGATGAAAGAGCAACTGATGCCTGAAGGGCAAGAGCCTAAGTACCCAGCCTCCTATATCGAGCGTGCTTATAAAGACCTTTCGTCTGATGTCATGCGTAAGATGGTCTTGAACGAAGGCAAACGCTGTGATGGACGCGGCACGAAAGATATCCGGTTTATCGATATCGAACCGACCTTGCTTCCTCGTGCGCATGGTAGCGTGCTCTTCACTCGTGGCGAGACACAGACAGTCGCTGTCTGTACGCTGGGCGGCGAAAGCATGGCGCAGCGCTTTGAGACCCTCGAAGCGGAAGGCAGCCATCGATTCTATCTCCAGTATACCTTCCCTCCTTTCTCCGTAGGTGAAGTTGGACGAGTTGGCGCACCAGGACGCCGCGAAATGGGTCATGGTAAGCTTGCTGAGCGCGCAATCCTCCCCGCTCTACCGCCAAAAGAGAAATTCCCCTACACCATCCGAATTGAGAGCAACATCACCGAATCCAACGGCTCTTCTTCCATGGCTTCTGTCTGTGGCGGATGCTTGGCTCTGATGGATGCAGGCGTGCCTATCGAAAGACCTGTGTCTGGTATTGCGATGGGACTCGTTCTAGAAAAGGATCGCTATGTGATTCTATCGGATATTCTGGGTGTAGAAGATGCGTTAGGCGACATGGACTTCAAAGTTTCTGGCGATAAGGATGGCATCACCTCTTTCCAGATGGATATCAAAGTCGAGGGAATCACTCACGAGATCATCGTTGCAGCGTTAGCGCAAGCGAGAGAAGGCCGTATCCACATTTTGAACAAGATGTTGGAAGCGATGCCTAATAAGCCGCGCGAACTGTCAGCACATGCACCGCGTATGGACATTATCCGCGTTAAGCCAAGCAAGATCGCTACGATCATCGGCCCAGGCGGTAAACAGATCCGCGCGATCATTGAGCAAACAGGCGTAGAGATTGACATCAATGATGATGGCGTCGTCAGCCTGTCTGCCCCTTCAGAAGAAGCCATCAACAAAGCCAAAGCCATTATTCACGGCCTCACCGCCGATATCGAAGTAGGTGCTGTTTATACAGGTAAAATCACCTCTATCGTAGCCTTTGGATTATTTGTTGAAGTGCTCCCCGGAAAAGAAGGTCTTTGCCATATCTCAGAATATGCTCATGAGCGCATTTCAGATCTGAACACTGTTGTGAAACAGGGAGATGTCGTAACCGTGAAGGTGTTAGATATCAACGAGCGCGGACAAATGAAACTCAGCCGCAAAGTTCTGTTGGTGAAGTAACCAATTTTAAGCGATAGACACAGGGCAATTTCATGAGAAAAACTTTACACCTATTACCTTGAGTAAATATTCGTTGTCCCAGCCAGCGGCTTGACGCTTTAGCTCTATTCCGCATTTGGCGGTTTTCTCCTGTTTAAGAAGATTCAGAGCCATCCGCCTCATCAGAGACATGTTCTCAGCTATATTACCTGCATTAGCTTTTTGTTCATCCTCTCGCAGTGCCACATCCAAGATCCAATGAGCCTGATTTTCAATCCCCCAGTGACTTCGAATAGCTCGTGCGATATTCAACGCACATGCCGGCAAACTCGATAGATAATATCTTTTTTCAATCGATGGGGGCTGGTCAGGCAATATACGCTCACTCACCACCATTACAATGCTTTTTAGCTTCTTCCAGTCATCTTTTTGCGGAAGCCAGTCAAGGTCTTCTATCACATATACCTCCCGTTTTTCCACACGACCGTGCCCTGTATCTTTTGATCCCACAGCATCACATGAAATCCCTTCAAAATTAACGGTCTCAGCTTGAGTAAAATAATTCTCCACCTCATCTGCCATAGCCCCTTGATTGCCTTTTAAGGCCAGTACATAATCAGCGTTCTTTTCCCCAATTTTCTCAGCTATATCAGTTTGGCAACCCATTGCGTCAATGGTAACTATTGTTCCTTCAATCTCAAGCACTTCGAGTAGTTGTGGTATAGCGGTGATCTCGTTCGACTTGCCATCAACTTTCAGCTGCCCTAACGTCAAGTGATTCGCTACTGCCCACGCGCTGACGATATGGACAAAGGAATGAGGCTGCCCTCGCTTTGCCGTCCCCCGTTGCGCTTTACCATCGATGCTAACAACATCGCCGGTCTTTAAGCTAACTCTAGATCGAACCCAGTGGACAAATGATTTTTCTAAAGCGCTAGGATCTAAAAGAGCAAAGACAGTCCAAAATGTCGTGTATGATGGGATTCCATCTGGCAAGTCTAGTACTTGGATTAACCACTCCCTCTTACGAATGGCATAAAGAGCCACAGACTTTAGGTTGTTGGCACCGCTGATGACTGCACAGATGGTAATAAACAAAATGTCCATCAGCCGGTGACTGATGCTACCTTGCCGTCTATAATCATCCAAATCCCCAAAATGCTCTTGAAGTGATCCCTTAAGAGCGTTATTATCTTCTATGTCAAGCTCGTTTTCATCCATGCCAACCCCCTTAGTGAGTTGGCAGAGGACTTTACCTCTAAATTATTTTGCCTATCAATAAATTCTCATGAAATCGCCCTGGCGATAGACAACAGGGACAACAAGAGCATAAGTTTGCTTTGTTGTCCCTTTTGTTTTGTGGCGCGAAGCGCCAGTTTGCCACGGAGTGGCTGCCGGTGCTAGCCGTAAGCAAGGAGCGAAGCGACGCAGCCTACGGTATGCGGTCAACGTACATTTGCGCCCCGAAGGCGGCGCCACTTCCAGGCGCGAATGATATTGGCGCTTCGCGCCTAGAAAATGTCCGAACTATAGAGGTAGTTGCAAAAGTATCCTCAAAACAAAGTTATTTCTTTTTCAACACAGAGCGAGACAGTTCCTTCGGCGCCCTTACCTGGAAATAACGAATATGAACCTCTCTGTGTACTCCGTGCTCTCTGTGGTAGAATTTTTTAAACAATATTGAAAAAATTAATCACCACAGAGATCACAGAGTACACAGAGGTTCGTGATTTTGTTATTTAACGCGAGTTTTGGATAAGCCAGTCTTGGAAATAGCTTAAAGTAAGTGATTTGAGTTTAAAAACTTCACAGGTTCAGGCTAAGATAAGTTTTTGTGATTATGCAATTGATAACAAGCTCATTACGACAGGAAGACCCTCTACGAGGGTTTCTGAATGTAGCCCACCGTGAACCTTGCGAGCGAAGCGAAGACAGGTGTAACGGTGGGAAAATGTGCCGAAAACCTATTGCACCCCCGAAGGGGCGTGCCTCAAGCTATTTGTAATCAACGGGTTGAGGCACTCTCGTTCGAGAGTGCGAACCCTATTTTGCCCATATTCCCACCGTTACACCTGTCTTCGCTGACGCTCGCAGGTTCACGGTGGGCTACATTCAGAGACCCTCTACGAGGGTCTTCCTGTCGTAATGAGCTTGTATCAATTGCATAATCACAAAAACTTATCTTAGCCTGAACCTGTGAAGTTTTTTTTTAACTCAAATAACTTATTCTAAGCTATTTCCAAGACTGGCTTATCCAAAACTCGCGTTAAGATAAGTTTTTATGATTATGCAATTGATAGTAAATTCGTTGCGACAAGAAAACCCTCGAAGGCACAAAGACACAAAGGTTCACAGAGATGCTATAAAAGATATAAAATTAAAAAAAATGGTTCTCTGTGTTCCTCTGTGCTCTCTGTGTTAAAAAAAAGCATGAAGTGGCTTCAAGATGAATTGTAGGTAGAATATATACCTAGAATCGCTTAAAAAAACTCAACTAAGAAAAAAATATCTAGGAAGCGCTCTGCGAGGACTTAAAAACATTTTGCAACTACCTCTATAGAAACCCTCTACGAGGGTTTTCCTGTCGCAACGAACTTGCTATCAATTATATAAGCATCAAAAAACTATCTTAGCCTGATGCGTATGCCTAGACCTCCTCGTCTTCCTTGATAAATCCACCTTGATACAACATCACCAATATACCTTGAGGGGACAGCTGAAAGCGAAACTGATCATCGGTCGTGATCAACTGCAAAGGATCGCATTTGTCGCTGCAAAGATCGTCCCGTGCGGTGTCGTACTCTTTACTGAATTTCTCATTGAACTTCTTCAAGAGCTTTTCTTGTTTCAACACTAGCTTCTCCTGCTCCAAGTATCTCTTGTACGCCTTTTTCTGAGTCAGCTCGTTGAGCTCTGCATTCAACTGTTTCCGTAAGGATTTTACACAAGGTCCGAGCTTCTCTAACGCGTGAAGATCCTTCTGAATGCTCTCACACTGTTTGATCACGTCCATATCCTTGAGAATGGCCATTGTCTTTCTAAGCGCGGTTAGATGCTCAGATTTCTTAAGCTGCTCTTCGATGTACTTCTCTCGCATCTCTCTTAGTTGCGCAGCATCCTCATCACTAATCAAATGAGCTTCTGCGAAATCAAATGAACGAGCACGCACCAGCATGCTTAGTTTTCCGGTCCCTGTCGCTAACTCTTCATTGAGTTTTCGAGTATATATCTCAAGCAATGTAGGCCAAAACATCTTACTAATCTCAGTGTACACGTGGTTAACGGCATCCTTAATGAGTTGCCTTTTCGCAGGGTCACTGTCAAGCCTTCCCAACACATCCTTAAAGTTGTAAGGCCGCTGCTGCGCAAAGGCCAAAATACCAAAGCTGATACAAAATGGATCGATAAATGCTGCATCTTGGTCTGGTCCAAAAGCTACGTTGAAGCGCTCGTTGAATACCCTAGTAATAAAGTTCTTCACATCTGGCGTATGTGCGCGTGCCTCTGGGTCTGTCACTTTCTTGAGCAGCTCAACTTCGATTTCTCTCAAGCATAACTCAATAATCGAGTTCTCAAAAGCCTCGAGGGATTCGTTCGGTACGATAAGCTGAAAATTGCCTGATGTCACTTCATACTGTTCCTTCACCGCATCTTTCATCCCAAGACCGCAGAGATGACCGGCCAAAGCAATCTCTGTTACAGTACTCGCTCTCTTGTCCGAATCCTGACTCTTTTTCAGCTCTTCGATCGTCAAAAGAGCTAATTGCTTGAATCTTGCATAAATAGACTCATGCTCGTCAGCAATCCCTAAAGCTCCTTTTCCATTCTTAGCCAATGTGAGGAACTTCTTCATACCAGACTCTAAATGCGCCCAGGAGTGAGAACCTCTAGTCACAGTTCCTCGCAGTCGTCTTAATTCATGCTCGAGCCAGTCCAAACGGGTGTTTGGATTCGGTTGAGGCAACGGTTCAGTCGTAATCAAGCGCTGATCGCCAAAACGTTTCGTTTGAAAGGCTACTTCCTTAAATAATTCGAACAGTCGTGGTGCCTCAGCCATGCCCTCCATCAACTCGTCCCAGGGAACTCCGACCAACTGAAATTGAGATGTTCCAGCAACTAACGGACGACTCAGATTGAGCTCAGTCCAAGACTCATTAGCTGTCACTTCACAATTTTCCAAGAGTGTGCGGTGTTCATCAGTTTTGATTGTGACTTCCTGAAAATTCTTTAAGGAGATCATGCCCTTCTGGATAGGTTTCAAGCCAAAACCAGTTAAAAGAACTTCGTAATCTTTGGATTCATCCTTCAAAATAAGCTTGTAGCCTGTAGCGCAAATCTCTAACCTAAATGGCTCCACAACCATTGCCCTAGCCGCAGCCTGCAGCTCCAATGCCTGTTTTTTCATTGATTCACGAATCTCACCAACTTGCTCGGACAAGGTCCGAACGGCCTCTAGATCCAGTGTCCGCTTAACCACTGACAGGTCAACAGGGTTGCTCCAATAGAGATGAAACTGATTCAGTTCATGATCGGGTTGAATCACAACATGAGGATTGTTCCAGTCCGTTACAAGTGCGGCCCCGTCAAGATTTTTCTCATCCAATCGACTACCACTGACACCATAGAGTTTTACAATAATTAAGCCGCCGATCTCTTCTGTGTTCAGCCATCTTAACACTTTACTAAATCGTTCTTTTTCTACTGTATTTTGTATTGTTTCAATATTACCAGAAACAACTCCATGAAAGTCGGCGAAGTAAATCCTGAACTCTATCGGTCCTGTGCGCTTTAGGAAGTATTCATTGCTGTGAATCCGCTCTGGAAGCATTTCTTCGGCATCTAAGAAGTGTTCACCAAATTGCTGTCGCAATCCGCCTTCAAGCGAATCATAGTATTTTTCCAGCTGAAGGTAGCAAAACTGTGCCATAAGAGAGCGAGGAAGGCTTAAATCTAAGCCGTGGGTTGAAGCTCCCGCAGTGATAAGTTGATCGCAAATCTCGCCCCAACCTAGCTCTAAAGCCCGAGCTAACAGCCCAACCGGCTCTTGCCATACTGTACGACCAAAATTTGGATTGGCACCTGCCGCTAATAAATAGCTAACAGCTACTTGCAAATCTGCATACATGGCAACAGACAATGGTGAATATTGTTGCCTATTTAAGATATTTGGATTGGCTCCCCGACGCAAAAGTAGCGCCAACAGTTCCGGATTTAATATCGCCATCTCCAACAGCGGAAGACTGTCCTCTGGAACATGGTTAAGATCCACTCCAGCATCGATTATACACTCTGCCAATTCCACACAGCATTTCGCTCTTATTGCGTCAGCGAGTGCGTCAGTTCGATTCTTCAAATAAGGCACGCATGCCTTCACTAAAGAGACACTTTCATGCTTCACTGCCTGAGCAAAAATATGTTGGATAGACTGTTCACTGGTCACTTCAGAAGGAGGAGGGACAGCAGCAAATAACTTGGCTAACGTACTCGCGTAAACGGGATCCCACGCCTTCGCCAGGGGATTAATCATGGATTTATACGCCTTCAAAATGACAGATGGTTGACATTTACCAAGAATTGTAAAAACTCGTTCATACATGTCACAGGTAATCTTGGCCAAATTAACACGAGCCGGCCATTTCTCCAAGGTGGCCCCATGTGCCACAAGGAGATCCAACATAGATACGTCACCATTCACAATAGCGCTTGACAATGGAGACATACCATTTATGTTCGTACCGTGAATGTTAGCTCCTGCAGCGATCAACCTCTCTACCACTTCAAATTGCTTCTGTCGCACCGCATAGTGCAGGAGTGTATTTCCACGTTTATCTGAGCAGTTTGGAGAGACATGACCTTGAAGAACTGACACATAAATGACCCCCCATCTGTTTTCACCCGTCGCACTTTCCTTAGCTAACTTGATCAACTCAGGTTCGGGTAAGGTATCAGCATTCTCGAGGATTTGACTAATCTCTAGTGATTTATCCTCGACGTCTGAAAACACAGAATCCGAATAGGCATCACAAACAGAGATCATAGCACCGCGCTCAATCAAAACCTGAACTAAGGCAACATCGTCATTACGAACCGCCAATTGCAACGCTGTAACACCATCTGGGCCCGTCAAATGTATGTTTACAGCAGGATTCTCAAACATATGTCGCATGCGGCTTCTAAAAGGACTCCTCATCAGCTGAATAACTAGCGGTTCTGAAATTTCCTTCTCAAAGACAGGGATGAATTTCCATAGATCCCATATCGCCACATATTCCAGCGGAGACATAGAGAGACTTTCGCTGATCGCCCTCACCAACACCAAACCCAAGGCATCGGGACAATTATGCAAGCGCTTCGGACTAACCTCAAATCCCGCATGAAACAACGACTTTGCCTCCGCTTCTAGTCCGGACTTGCCTACAAAAGACCATAGACAAAAACTTTCGTCTGCTTCCAAATGATCAACCAATACGCGTACCGACGTGTAGTGACGAGCCCGAATCGCGATGGCCAACGGCGAAGAACCATTTTTTTGGGCTCGAGGATTAAACCCTGCTTTCAGTAAGCTCTCGATCAATGCTGTGTTCCCAAGAGCACAAGCTCCCCAAAGAGTATGGGAATGCGGTAAGTGACGCTCAACCTTTTTTAAGGAAATCGACGGATTCAGTTGTATGAGCTGCAGTACATCATTGACTTCACCTTCCATAATTGCCTCAACTAACGCCGCCTCAGCAAACGTTAGATCGGTATCGGGTTGTGAATCGGGAATAACCACAGTCTGAGGAGGCATAGAAACTGAGGGTTCTGGTTGCCCGTTCCAGATATTCCCCTGCATGATTTGAGAGATAGAAGGGAGCTGCGAATTAGACGCGCCTGGATTTCTTATTGGAGGAAGATTAACAATGGAATTTAAAATAAACGGGATTTTTCCAGCAGGATTAGTTGGCAACATCAGACACCTTATTATTACAAAAATAGAAATAATATAACATTCCACATTATTAATCAAATAGATATGACTTTTATTTATCTTTTCATTATTTGCATCCAAATCAACAAAAAGTTCGCAAATAATTTAATAACAGGATAGGCAGGATCGCCTGCGGCGGCAGGATAAGGTTTAAAAGCTAATGTGAATTTAACGATAAAAGCGTTATAATGATAAAAAAAAGATACAATTAAATTAACGTAAAGTTTGATCATTTGTTAATTTGATTTTATCCTTTTTATCGTTCCATCGCTTTTATCGTTTAAAAACGCAAAATCGTTAGGAAGGAATTAAGGCTATTCATCCTGCCGCCGCAGGCGATCCTGCCTATCCCATACGCATCAGGCTAAGATAAGTTTTTGATGCGCATATATTTGATAGCAAGCTTGTTGCGAAAGGAAAACCCTCGTAGAGGGTTTCTGAATGTAGCCCACCGTGAACCTGCGAGCGTTAGCGAAGACAGGTGTAACGGTGGGAATAATGGCAAAATAGAGTTCGCACTCTCGAACGAGAGTGCCTCAACCCGTTGATTTAAAATCTTGAGGCACGCCCCTTCGGGGGTGCAATAGGTTTTCGGCGCATTTTCCCACCGTTACACCTGTCTTCGCTTCGCTCGCAAGGTTCACGGTGGGCTACATTCAGAAACCCTCTACGAGGGTTTTCTTGTCGCAACGAATTTACTATCAATTGTATATGCATCAAAAACTTATCTTAGCCTGATGCGTATGCCTGCCTATCCTGTTATTATTTTTTTTAGAACTTTATGACTTCTAGACTGTACTAATCTATTTTGAAGTTTGGAGTGTGGCAACAATTTCGCCGCACTCCAAAACCCGTCTATGCTGGAGAACCCTGTGCAAGAGGATTGCCATCGCTATCGATCGGTGTACTAGATGGAGAAGCAGATGCAGAGGTTGCTGACTTCGGGGCACGCTTATACAGATCCTCAGCTAGCTTTAAACGTCTGCGCTTGTCTTCTTCATCCCAGGTGCCATCCATAATCTTTTTGACGTCGTCAGCATCCAGCGTTTCGAACATCAATAACATCTGAGTGAGAAGTTCAACTTTAACGCGATTCTCTTCGATAATCTTTATAGCGGTGGTATGAGCATCATCAAGAAGCTTGCGCACTTCGTCATCAATGAGTCGTGCTGTCGCTTCAGAGTACTTTTTCTCATGGAATCCTTGCATGCCAAGATACATGCCTGATTCAGAACGTTCATCGTAAGCAACAGTACCGAGCTCTTGACTCATTCCCCATTCGCAAACCATGCTACGCGCCAGAGCGGTGGCTCGTTCGATATCTTGCTGGGCACCGCTGGATGCGTCACCTACAAAGATCTCCTCTGCAGCACGCCCACCCATCAACACGGCTAAATGATCATGAAGCTCTTTTTTCCAGTAGCTGACGCGGTTCTTCTGCGGTAGGAACATGGTAGAACCTAACGACATTCCACGCGGAATGATGGTGATTTTATCGACTGGATCCGCATGTTCCACAACTAAGCCCACGATGGCATGACCGGATTCGTGATAGGCAGTTGTGCGCTTTTCGTTTTCATCGAGTTCGAGGCTGCGGCGTTCTTTACCGTAAAGAACCTTATCACGTGCTTCTGCCAGCTCGCCCGCTGTGACGGCTGTACGGTTGCGACGTGCAGCCAACAAGGCGGCTTCATTCAATAAGTTTGCCAAATCAGCGCCACTAGAACCTGGGGTGCTGCGCGCAATCGACATCAAGTCTACAGAGCTGTCCAGCTTGATTTTTCGCGCATGAACCTTAAGGATATCAAATCTACCCTTAATGTCTGGTAGGCTGATGATGATCCGTCGGTCGAAGCGGCCGGGACGCAGTAGTGCTTTATCCAGTACGTCAGGACGGTTGGTAGCGGCCATGAGGATAACGCCGTCATTGGTGTCAAAACCATCCATCTCGACTAGGAGCTGGTTAAGCGTTTGCTCACGCTCATCATGGCCTCCGCCGATACCTGCACCGCGGTGGCGGCCTACAGCGTCGATCTCATCCATGAAAATGATACATGGTGCGCTCTTCTTCGCTTGATCAAACATATCTCGGATACGACTTGCACCGACACCGACAAACATCTCGACAAAGTCCGACCCAGAGATCGAGAAGAAGGGTCGATCGGCTTCCCCTGCTACAGCTTTAGCAATCAGCGTTTTCCCTGTACCTGGAGGTCCGATGCACAATACGCCCTTGGGAATACGTCCTCCCAAAGAGGTGAATTTTTGTGGCGATTTCAGGAATTCAACAATCTCCTGCAGCTCTTCAATCGCCTCATCCACTCCTGCAACATCCTTAAATGTCACTTTATGAGTGCCTTTTTGAAGGAGCTTGGCCGGCGATTTGCCAAAGTTCATCGCATTGCTGCCCACACCCTTCATTTGACGAGAGAAAAGGAAGTAGAGAACCAGTAGAACCAAAATCACAGGCATCAGCGTGAAGAGGTAGCTCATGTAATTGGGTGTAGGTTCTTCGCTTCTGAATGTTTTTTCTAAAACCGTGTTTAGAGCTTGATCAGGAGCTTTAAAGAAAGCACCACGATTCTCATCAAAATGATCCCACTCATTTTTCGCATTTAGGAACCATTGATGGTATTGCTCGGAATCTTGTTTTTCCAAGGCTCGCGTCGACAGCTCAGCATTGTTGAAGTACCAAATTACACCGTTGACAGCGTCGCGCGCTTTGTCTAGCTGCGTTTGGTTATCCTCTAGCTGGTGAGTGACCTCTTCGTAATGTTTGACGGTCTCTGCGTAGTTACGCACACTGCGCAATTTAGCCAAACGTAGATGATCCTCAGCCCGATTAAGCTCCCCGATGACATGAGTCAACTCAGACAATACCATGCGATAGGCAATAACTTGAGTATGAACATCTGGTGTGGCCGAAGCTTCCTGAATCTGCTGGTCAATCTGATCCAAACGCTGCTTTAGAGGCATGTTGCCAATACCCAGCATGGGTGAACGAAAGTTCTTCACCAAAAGCTGCAAAGACTTCCCGAACTCCTGCAATCCTTGCACAGTCGGTTTCTGCTCGAGGGTCTTAAAAGTCTGAGATAAGTTGCTGAAGCTATCAACATTGCGGCGCGGCACGCTATGAATGATGACTGCTCCTTCGTGATCGAGCCCGTCATATGTCTCATCCACAACCACATAGCCTTCGGCTGGAATCGTCTGCCCGCTTAGAGTCAAAAACCAAGAAGCTGCGTCCGTAATGCGATCGCGCAATCCCGCAAGCTCCGTCTGCAATTCCGCCTGTTGGCCGCGTAGCTCATGATTGCTATCTAACAGTTCTAAAAACTTGTAACGGTTCTTGCCTTCCTCAGTTAAACGCTGACGAAAACGACCGCTGAAAGTCACCAAATTGTCGTTTAGAGCCGTCTTTCGGCTGTCTTCCGGTTGAATCAACTCAAGATTAACTAAATGCTCAAGCTGATAGCTAAACGAGACACCTGCTGTGCGAATGTCCATGAAATTTTGGACCATCAGGATCAATAACAAAGCCGCCATCAGGAAGAAGACAAAGCTATTCTGGAATCCTTTTTTCGGTTCTTGCTGTTCTTCGTTCATTCACTCTCTCCAGACGCTAACAAAAGGCTATCTCTTACGCGAGGGATCGCCCGGCGTACAATTCTATCACACAAAGTATTCGCGTTCAACCGGTAACTTAGCGGTGTACCTACCTTTTGCTCCTTCTACTCTAACAAGGATTTTTTGAGGAGAAATTTCCTGGAACTTTATCAACCAAGGACATACGCTTGTACATCATTCAACGGAGTACACATGGTTAAGCGTGCTTTAATCACAGGAATTACGGGTCAAGACGGATCTTATCTAGCGGAGTTTTTGCTAGAAAAAGGCTATGAGGTGCATGGCATCAAGCGTAATACCTCGCTCATCAACACCGCTCGCATCGATCATCTCTATCAAGATCCGCACGACATCGATCGTCATCTGTTTTTACACTACGGTGACATGACAGATACCTCCAGCCTGATTCGCGTGATGCAAAAAGTGAAGCCCGACGAGGTGTACAACCTAGCCGCACAGAGCCATGTGGCTGTCTCTTTTGAAAATCCTGAATACACCGCTAACGTAGACGCCATGGGTTCGCTTCGATTACTAGAGGCGATTCGCATTCTCGAACTCTCGGATAAGACGCGCCTCTATCAAGCTTCAACCTCCGAGCTTTACGGCAAAGTGCAAGACACACCACAAAACGAGCAGACACCGTTTTACCCCCGCTCTCCCTACGGAGTAGCCAAGCTATTTGGCTATTGGATCACCGTCAACTACCGCGAAGCCTATGGCCTTTACGCATGCAATGGCATCCTGTTTAACCACGAATCGCCTGTACGCGGGGAAACGTTCGTCACACGCAAAATCACACAAGCTGCCTCCCGCATTGCTCTAGGCATACAGGATTGTGTCTACTTAGGTAATCTCGAAGCCAAGCGCGATTGGGGCCACGCCCGCGACTTCGTCGAAGCGCAATGGCTGATTTTGCAACAAGACACACCGGAAGATTATGTCATTGCCACCGGAGAGCAACATTCCGTGCGCGAATTCGTGGAACTCGCTTTTGCTAAACTTGGCATCAAAATCGTATGGCAAGGCGAAGGGACCGATGAGATCGGCCTCGCACATGCTCCTGGAGCCGCCATCGATGGACAAACAGTCGTAGCCATTGACCCGCGTTACTTCCGCCCATCAGAGGTCGAGACCCTTCTAGGCGACGCAACGAAAGCTCGAGTCAAGTTAGGGTGGACCCCAAAAACTTCTTTCGAAGAACTTGTCAGCGAAATGGTGCGCGAAGATTTGCAAGCCGCCGAGGAACAATTGCATTTATCGAGAATGTGTTGTGAAACCTAATGCTAAGATTTACATCGCCGGACATCGCGGTTTAGTCGGCTCTGCCATCAAGCGCGCGTTGGTAAATAAAGGTTATGAAGAGATCCTTGGCTTCTCTTCCTCTGAAGTCGATCTGACCCAATCCAAGCAAGTGGAAGAACTTTTTCAGCGCGAACGACCCGAATATGTGTTCGTTTGTGCGGCTAAGGTTGGGGGTATTCATGCCAACAACACCTATCCAGCCGATTTTATCCGCGACAATTTGCTCATTCAAAATAACCTGATTCATCAAGCCAAAGAATCAGGTGTGACGCGTCTTCTTTTCCTAGGATCCTCCTGTATCTACCCACGACATTGCTCTCAGCCAATAAAGGAAGAATACCTGCTTACAGGCCCTTTAGAGCCTACTAATCGTGCCTATGCGCTCGCCAAAATCGCAGGCATAGAAATGTGCAGCGCCTATAATCGACAGTATGGCACCCAATACCTCGCGCTTATGCCAACCAATCTCTATGGTCCGGGCGATAATTATCATCCCGAAAACTGCCACGTCATCCCAGGCCTACTCACCAAAATTCACGCCGCTAAAATCAGTGGTTCTCAAGAAGTGACCTTGTGGGGCACAGGCAACCCCAGACGCGAATTTTTGCATAGCAACGACCTGGCAGAGGCCGCCGTTTTTTTGATGAACCTCCCTCAAGAACAGTTTCAAACACTACTCGCAAGCTATCCTCCCATCGTCAACGTCGGATGCGGCACAGACCTCACCATCCGCGAACTGGCACAAGAAATCGCCCAAGTCATTGGCTTTGAAGGTAACTTTGAATGGGATACATCCAAACCCGATGGTCCACCGCAAAAACTGCTCGATATCTCCAAGATCAATCAACTCGGCTGGAAGCCTAATGTAGCTCTAAGACAGGGTTTGGAAGAAGTTTACCGAGAAGTGTTTTGAGAGTACCTGTTATGCTTTTTTTCGACGCAAAGGCGCTAAGGTTCGCAAAGACGGTCTAAAGGACATAAAACTCAAAACAAATCAATTAGTTTGTTTGTAGAGATCCTACTTTGCGAATCTTCGCGCCTTTGCGCCTTTGCGTCGAAAAAGACATAAAACAGCTTCAAGAGCACTTGTGGGTTGTATATCACTCATTCTTTTCTTTTACTACTCTCACTTTCCCCCGATCGACCATAACACAACCCTTACCTTGCTCGACTCGTTTATGAACCGCGCCTTTGCGTAGAAGGTCAACCACTCGTCCAATCAACTCTCTACTGGTCCCTAGCCCTCCCTGCTCGCACAAAGCACGCACGACAAACCGAAGTTCTAACTCGTGCAGATCATGACCGTTTAAATCGACCATCACCCCTTCAGGACTATACTCAAATCGATCTGTCCATGACCTTGTGCGAAACTCAAGGTAATCTCGCAACTCATTTGCTTCGGCTGCGATGGTACATAACCCACCTCTGATCTCTTTGCCAAAGGCTTCGGCAAGGTTTGGGATGATGCGATGACGCAGCCGAGCGCGTGTATAACGCTCATCTTTATTCGTCACATCATCAAAGGGCTGCAAGCCACGCTCTGCGACAAACGAAAGGATCTCTTTTTTGGTCACTCTCAATAACGGGCGCCAAATCTTCAACCCTCCAATTTCTGAAACGTCTCTCATACCACCTAAACAAGGTAGAGACGCTCCTTCTAACACCCTCTTCAGTGCTGTTTCGGCCAGATCATCCGCATGATGTGCCAGGAGCACAGCCTGGCATCCAAAACGATGCACTAGCTCGCGAAAAAACGCTAATCGCTCATCGCGACAAATCGCCTCTCGATTAGTCTGAGAACATGGCTCCAAACGTTTGATGTGAATAAGTATCCCTAACTGATTCGCCAGCTCGGACAAAATCCGCGCCTCAGCTGCGCTCTCTTCGCGCCAACCATGATCAACATGCGCGATCTGCAACGGTACCCGACATTCATGCAACTGAACCAGCAATGCTAATGAATCCGGTCCGCCTGATAATCCCAACAATAACGGATTCGATTGATCCCAATGAATAGCTAAAAAACGTAAGAGTGATTCGCGCATACAAGAACCTAGGTTCAGCGTTATATTGTATCAAATCCCTGGATTGTTGTAACTTATACCCCTTTAAGGGATCAGACTATGCCAATTATCTGGCGATTTTTGTTAGGACAATATCTTCGTGTGTTAGCTCTGGTAATCGGTGCTTTCATCGCAATCCTGCTCACGATCAGTCTGGAAGAGATTGCGCAGATTGCAGCCATGGGAGCTCCAATCTCGCACGTCGTGCGTTTTATAGCGCATCAGATCCCCTATATCGTTCCTATCGCGCTCCCCATCAGTGGGCTGATCTCGGCCCTTCTACTTATGCAGCGTATGAGCAGCAACTATGAGCTCACAGCATTGCGCTCCAGCGGATATGGCTTACGACATATTACAGCGCCAATTCTGCTATTTGCTGCCGGATTATCACTAGTGAATCTCTTGATCGTCTCAGAAATAGCAACCGACTCGCAAATGACAAAGCGTCTCATCCGTCGCGAACTCAAATCGCTGAATCCATTGGTACTTCTCAAGAACGAACGCCTAACGCGCGTTAAGGGGTTTTATGCGCATGCCAACGGCACACGTTTGACTGCTGACTATGCGTCCGATGTACTCCTGGCCTATTACAACAAACGCCAAGGCAGTGTGGACCTTCTTTTGTCCAAGGAGATCCGCGCTACAGACACAAGCTTAGAAAGCCGGGACTTCACCTGGATCACCACGGCTCAGGGAAAATCGCCAGAAGGATTCGACTACTTGTGGCTGGAGAATGCAGGACAGGTGACCTTTCCCACGCGTGATTTAGCCTCGTTGATCGAAGGCGGAAGCTGGCGCCCCAAGGATGACTACCTACGCATGGGTTCGCTTATAGAGCGCACCAAAGATTACCTTTCAGAGCTTCGACGCACAGACCCCGAGATGACTCCCAAGTGGCGTCAATTCTTTACACGTAGATTAGAAGGCAGTTTGTCTGAAATTGTGCGACGCTTCTCCATCGCGCTCGCTGTCTTCACGTTTACTCTTCTCGGCGTGGCCTACGGCATGGTGATCGACCAAACGCAGACGCAACGACGTATCTTGACCGTGTTGACCCTTTCTGCGCTGTTTTTAGTTTGTTATTTTGCAGGAAAAAGCTTTGAAAGATACTTCTACGCGGCTGTGTGCCTATATCTTCTGCCGCATGTCCTGCTTATTGCGCTCTCGTATCGACGACTACGCCGCACTTCCAGAGGCTATACATGAGTCTTATCCTTCACCGCTATTTCACTCGTGAACTGCTGAAGATCTTTTTCCTCTTCATCGTCTGCTTCTTCTTTCTGTATATCCTCATCGACTATACCAGCCGACTGAGTTCGCTCGGATTAAGTTTCAGCGAATTAGCCGTGATGTATGGTTGTATCCTGCTGCGACGCATTGAGATTTTGGCTCCATTTGCACTGCTTGTCGCCGGCATCAAAGTTCTTTGTCAGGCAAACATCCGAAACGAGTTAGTCGCGCTGCGCGCATGCGGACTACCTCTACAAAAGCTGCTCAGCCCACTTTTAACCGTCGGCCTAGCCTTCACTGCGCTCATGTATCTTAATCTTCAATTTGCTGTACCGATCGCGCAACGACAGATCCGCGAAATTGAAGATACCTATTCCGGCCGATTTAAGCGCTCGTCCCATCCTGTACAAGGTCTTGCCATGAATGAAGGGCAGCACCTCATCTATCGCGAATATGACCTCCATACACACCAGTTTCACCAGGTATTTTGGGTAAAATCCATGGATGATGTGTACCGCATACGCACGCTGTCGCCGTTTATGACCCCTCCCATTGGCGAGTCCATACAACACCTACAACGTGATGAAAACGGGAATCTTCTGCTTGCTGAAAGCATTCCTCATGCAGAATTCCATGATATGATTTTCGATCGCCACGAATTGCAAGAAACATTGACTCCGCCAGACGATCGTTCGTTGTTCCAACTTTGGCGGCGTCTGCCGAGTGGCAACAAATCGATGACGCATGAGCAGATGCTGGTACGAGCTGCTTTCTATCGCAAGCTTGCGATTCCGCTTTTGTGTTTGATCGCGATGCTGCTTCCGGCTCCGGCCTGCACTGCCTTTCGCAGGCCTTTGAAGGTCTTTTTTATCTACTGCGTCGCCATGATCTGCTTGGTAGCCATCTACCTGGCTTTCAACGCAGCCTACACCATTGCCCAAGGGCAATCTACCTCACCTATGTGGACGCTACTGTTGCCTATGACAGGTCTACTAGGTTTGGGATACCTGCGGTTTGCAAGAATGCAGTGAAAGCTGAAAATAGGAAGAAGTTGATGCTAGGTGCTAGGTGTATTAGATAAACGTCCTAGCTTTTTTGATTAAACGCAAAGGCACAAAGAAAAATATAACAAATAATAATAAAAAAACAGATTGATTTTCTTATTAAGCGTCTATTAACATCTTCTTTTCGCCTTTACGTTTAATCTAAAATTAAAAGATCCTTATTGGATTCAAGACCGTTCACAACTCGCGATATCCGGTTCATCGCACAAATGAGTACCTCAAAGAAATAAAGAACAGGATGGGCAGGATCGCCTTCGGCGGCAGGATAGGCAGGATTGTAGTTCCATCTAAGTTCGTTAGAAATCACCTTATGCTTTTTAATTAAACGCAAAGACGCGAATAAATTTAAAGAGACGATATAATATAACAATTATTTTTATTGTTTTCATGAGTTATCTGTTTATTATTTCTTCGCGTCTTCGCGTCTTTGCGTTTAATTAAAAAGCATAAGGTGATTTTTAACGAAATTAGATGGAACTACAATCCTGCTTATCCTGCCGCCGAAGGCGATCCTGCCTATCCTGTTATAAAAATTTCACTTCACTAAAAGACCTTGTGCAGCTGCTGGAACACTCGCCAGGCCTTCTGCAATTGAATGCTCATGTGAAGCGGATCCTTGCAACTTCAGTTCATGACATAATGCCGATTGGTATATACTTTCCAGTAAGCCCGGACCACCTAAAACTCGATGTACCTCTATGGCAGATCCAATAATCTGATATGACAACTCATTTTCCATCTTCGTGCCTTTGTGTCTTTGTGCTTAATTTTTTTTCCAGGACCAGACTCAAGTATGATCGTAAGCTCAAACATTAAACTAAAAACTTTCATTTACCTCCATTCTTTCCTTTGAAGGCTGACGCATACACATGGAACCATTTGACTTAGCAGTTTGCCTCCCAGAACTGCCTCAAACATCCTCTACAATGATCGATCAAGTGGTGGTGGATTCGCGGCGCATTGCCTCCTCTCGCGCCTTATTCATCGCTTTACCCGGCCAACAAACCGATGGCCACGCCTATGTGCAACAGGCGCTGCAAGCTGGCGCCTCCTACGCTATTGTCAGCCGCCATTACCCCCCAGGACCGCATCTCATCCACGTAGACAATCCCCTCGCCACCCTGCAAGAGATCGCCCGCCAGTACCGTTTGCAACGTCATCGCACAGCTGTCGTAGGAATCACCGGCTCTGTTGGTAAAACTATGCTCAAGGATCTGCTACAAGCCATCCTAGCCAAAAGTCGCTCCGTCTTCGCTTCGCCAGGCAGCTTCAACAGCCAAGTCGGTGTCCCCCTCAGCCTCCTACAAATCACCGACACCCATGACCTCGCCCTCATCGAAGCAGGTATCTCCCATCCAGGCGAGATGGAGCGCCTAGCTCACATGATCCTGCCTCAACATATGATCCTTACGCCACTCAGCGACAACCATATCGCCACAATGGGCTCCATAGAACACACTACCCAAGAAAAACTAAAGCTAGCCGAAGCACTCCCCCCCAATGGATGGCTTTTGCAATCTTCAAGCGTTTATCATCAGATAAACACAACAGTGTACCATTGGAACGCTCCAGACTCATCTCTACCACAACTGCATACCTGGCACAAAGCCGATCTCTCACTAGGATACAAACTAACTTTTCCCGATCAAACCATCAGCCAACACCATACGCAAGGATATGCCTACGTACCCAATCTATTCGCCATAGCCTCCTGCGCTGCATGGCTACTCAAAGCCTCATCCTCAGATATCTCCGAAACACTCGCCTCTTCACAACCCGAACTCATGCGCACCGAACTCTTTCAAACGCGCAACGGGGGCTGGATCATCAATAATCCCTATTGCTCAGATCCTCAATCGCTCGAAAATAGCCTACGCCACTTTGTACGCACGCATGCAAATCGAAAAAAAACCGTACTCTTTGGCGGTCTCCGCAACAATCACGCTCCACATCAAGCTGTCATCGAACAAACTCTAAAAACCTCTGGAATCGAACTCTCGCATGGCACGCTGCAAAATTGGACAAGCCGTATTGACCACGACGAAACTCTCTTAATCACCGGACCCAAAAAGATCCCCTTAGATCAAGTGTTCGAAGCAACCGAAGACGGTATCTCCGCCACAACCTGCTTCATCGACCTCTCCGCCATCGAACATAATCTAAATATCGTAAAAACCCACCTACAACCTAATGTCAGTCTGATGGCTATTGTAAAGGCCGTCGGGTACGGAACCGATGCACGCTTACTATCTACCTTCTTGGAAAACTGCGGCATTAAATGGCTCGGCGTCGCCCTCGTCGATGAAGGAATCTCTCTCAAGCAACAAGGCGTTTCTCAAACCATCTTCTGTCTCAATGTCGCCCCTTATGAAATTCGCAAAGCAGTTAAAGCTAACCTAGAACTAGGCGTTGACTCGATTGAAATTATAGAAGCGCTACAGCAGGAATCAGAAAGACAAGCGAAAATTACTTTTGTACATCTACATATTGATACCGGCATGAGCCGCTTTGGATGCCGACCAGAAGACGCCGCTAGCCTCGCTCAAACTATGCGCAGCTATCCCAATTTATTCCTCAACGGCGTCTTTAGTCACTACTCCAGCGCCGATGACCCCTCACAAGACCCACACACCCACACACAAAATCAACGTCTAGAACACGCCCTTCAACAAATCGGCCCAGTTCCCTACGTACATGTCTCCAACTCGGCCGGAACCCTCCGCCATGGTACCCCCTACAATATGGTACGCGTTGGATTAGCCATGTATGGCTGCTATCCTGGATTAAAACCCGCCCTCACCCTAACCTCACGCATCGCAGGCATCACCGAATGCCACGCTGGCGATACTGTCGGCTACGGATGTACCCATACACTCACGCAAGACACGCGCCTTGCCGTCATCCCCATCGGATATGCCGACGGCCTCCACCGACGCTACGAAAAAAGCTCCCTCCTCATTCGAGGACAACCCGCCCCTATCGTAGGGCACATCTGCATGGACTACTGCATGGTCGACGTGACCCACATCCCCCACACTCAATCCGGCAACCCTGCCCTCATCTTCGGCTCTGACGAGTTCGGACACCACCGTCCCATCGAACAGTTCGCTCAATCTGGACAAGCTACTATCCATGAACTGGTCAGTAGTCTAGGAAGTCGTATAAGGCGGGTTTTTACACTTAATTAACAATAAATCAATAGATCAATTGTTATAAATTACTGATTTTGCTATGTTAACCGCGAAAATTTATAAAAACGGAGCTACTTATGTGGTCATTAGCACTTAATTCTATTCAATTAGGCCTTTTTTCCGGTTTGACCGGAGCCTTAACTTCAACTGCAGGAATAGTATCGCTACCTTTGGTGAACCTCTCTGATCGAGATATATCCATAACGATACTGGCAGCAGGTCAAGCTTTCGCAAATACAGCTACTCTCATCCCCTTGATGACCTATTCCTTCAAAGCCATCTTTAATAGTCAGGCCCCGGCTCCAGTAAAGGTCTTCACAGGCTTTTGCATTGCAGGAGCAGGTCTTGTTCTTGGTGTGGCGGCAGGCACTCCTATTTATGCACTTGCTGACGGTAAAAAACCTTCAATCGTCACTGCTGCAATCATTGGAAATTTGTTCAAGGTAGCCAATGTGGGATGCCTGATGGCGGCAGGAGTTTCAGGCAAAATCTCCATGAAAGGGGGCGTCATTTCAGCTATTGTCGTTACGCTTGATGCGATATTGTCAACCGCCCTCGTTAGCTTCCTTCTCACACAGCCTGAGAAAAGCTCAAATAGACCATCCCATACTTAAGTAAACCATTCAGTTGTCAGAGGCGTAGTAATCTCCGCCTGAAGAATAGGTGTCTTGTAGAGCGGACTCAAGTGCCGCTCTACTAATTCTTTAAACTTAATCCAACCATGATCTTCCTTCCCTTGAGCTAGTGATTTGATCGCACTCTGCGCTCTTGTGAATCGCTCAGAGATGATGTTGCGTTCGCGAATCAACATAGCCGGACCAAATAACATCAAGCGTAAATAGTCCAATTCAGCCTGTCCAAACTGTTCCTCAGACACGATCTTGATCAATGCATATAGCATCGCGCTGGTCGAACTACCCAAATCAACCCCATCCTTGCAAGTAAGCGAAAACGTGGTGGGGTTAGTCAGTTCCAAGGCTTTCAATACAACCAACAGGTAAGTAATTTGAATAAAATCCAACCGATCACGCCGCAACAAAACATTCCGGTTGTTGAATAACGCCATATGAACGCCTTTTAATAGCTTTTCAATCCACCCACCAAACAGCGCTTTGCGCAAATGTTCCGGAAAATAATACCCGCTGTTTTGCGATTCCAAATGTTCCTGGAACTGCTGAATAAATGCGGCCGCATGATTATTGTCAGCATAGGGTGCAATCTGCTGATAAAACTCGGTATCGCAAGCCAGCGTAAACACACAGAACGTCTTAGCATAGTCTCCACGATCCTGCAGCTCCTCCAATACCTTACAGCGCTGATGCTCGCGCCAAGAAGTGCGATCTTGCAAGTTCACCAATAAATGCCTTCCCCGATGATCTGAAGACGCACACCAATGGATAAAGCCCTTAAACTCATCTGTAATGTTACCACGATGAATAAAATTCTGCCTAATCGGAGAAGGCATACGAATATTCGCATACACCTGCGAGCCCGCGCTTAGATCAAACCACCTATGCGGGATATTCTCCTGCATGATCGGATCAAAGTAGTAGTGTCTTTCCTCTTTCAGCAGGTCTAACACTTTATGTAAAGGCCCGTTAGGATGGCGCTTGAGAAACTTATTAAGCATCGTATAGTCCACCTGAAGCAAGTCCCACCACGTTTGAGCCGAAATACCCTTCTCGCGCCCATGTCGACTCGATTCCTTACCAGCTTGCTTAATCAAGTCCACAACCAATGTCTGCAGCTCTTGACAGCCCCGACCCGCTGTAAACAAACCCTGACACAAACCATCTACCATATCCATGATACACAACCCAAACCGATTGGATTTATCTGGCGGATACGCCACATACTTCTCATAATCACGTACCGACAAAGTTCTCCTGAGAAACTGCTGAAAATCAGCAAAATAAGCTGCACACGTTTTCACCGGACGGGTGCGCAGCAAATTACGTGGATTCGCCGCCATAGATAGCGCCATGATCGATTTATTCAACTCCTCAACAAACTCACTCTCTTTATTGTGCGCCACTTCTCGAAAATAGCGGTCAAGCAACACACGGTTTGCCTTCCAGATAGCTTCCGCACTCATCTGAAACAAAGCGTCATGCCACAACTTGGCACGCACCAAAGGATCATCCCCTTTGTAATTGCTAAAGTGCTCGCCAAAATCACAGACAAGCTTTAGGTTCCGCAACAAACGAGGATTAAAAAAACGTGTCCCATCCTCCTTGTGCATAAAGAATAGCTCGTATTCCGTATCCTTCTTCACCGTATCTAAATCGACATAAACATGCTTGCTCGCCTCGTTCGCCGATTTACCTACTAACTCCGTGGAATCAGATTTAGCAGCCCCTCCCGTCAGCGCCAACAACCACTTACCCAAAGTTGATTCATCCACCTTCCGCGCAATACGCTTCTGGTAAAACTCCTGTAACGCCTTGTATTCTTTCAAACGCGTCACACTTGCCGACTGTGAACCCTGGAATAATACGGTAAATCTATCCAGCTTCTGCGCTGCATCACCTACCAAGACCATAATCGTCTTGATACCTTCTACGGTCTTAGCGTCAGTCAAATACCCATATTCTTTCCGGTAGAAATTCCGTAAATAGCGCAACACCACACGAAAGGTATCCTTAACAACGCCGATCGTACTCTCTGCATCCTGCTCGTGAAGCCAGCGTATCGTACGGTAAACAATAGGACTCCCTTGGATCGCTAAATCGTGCTTCTGCGCAATACCAATGTCCCTGTCTAAATCCAAATCCGCTATGCGCGATAAAGTCTCCACCGCCTCCACAATTGTAAGCTCAGACGCCTCGGTTGTTTCAGGTTGTCTCATGGCTTATCCCCTGATTTACAGTAACTTAAATAACACTAAGCCTTTCAACAATTATTATTACTAAATGAAGTTAATTAATAAAGATTATTAAAGAAATTTAGTTATTAATTTTGTTGAATTAAAATTCGCAAAAATAGACAACTAATGAACCAATAACCGATAATGAACCAATAACCGACTACGGTTCTCGCCCATCCCGTGGCGGCCTGCTTGGTCCATCAAAGCCCATTAATTGTCCATTCTTCGTCCATCGTCCATGTTTTGAGTTGACGACAAACCCCATACTTAGGCTACACTGCTCCTTCTGGAAGAGTGGCAGAGTGGCCGAATGCGTCTGTCTTGAAAACAGAAGGGCTCGCAAGGGCTCCGTGGGTTCGAATCCTACCTCTTCCGCACTTTCTTTCTTTTCCAGCTCCACAGACAATTGACAGTAAAAACGCAATTATGCATAATAATTACTTTTAACAGGTTTATTTCATATGCAAATCAATTCATCATATTTAGTTTCAACTAAAGAACCATTACTTAAACACTCGTTTAATGTAGCCAAAAAATTTATCCAACGCACTTCTCCAGCTTATCTTGTCGCAGCTGGTGCGCTTGGTTTATTAGCAACCCTGGGCTGTATCTATCTGTATCGTAACTGGAACAAACGGAATGTGGTGCCTATAGCTGTAGATAATGACCTTTATGAAAACGAAACCACCCAAGCACTTGCCAAACAGATGCGCCAAAGCCAAACCTGCGAAACAAAACTAGGAACACCAAAGTCGGGAAGCTGGCGACGTGCACAGCTCGAACAAGAATCTTTTCAAACCTTTCGTAAATATACTGAAGAATGTGGCAACCGATTCTCTCGTGAGCTGCACGTCGTTACGCTAGGCCCCTATTCCGATACCGATAAACAAGTCCTTGAGATTACCCTTGATTTCATCAACGTATTTCATCAGGTAAATAGTCAACTTCAAAGCCCATCTTTAGATTTAGAAGAGTTGAAAATCAAACGGATTGATTCTTTAAAACTGCACCAGGCTCGGTTTCCAGAAAGCGACTTTCCTGTGAGAGAGACCAACAGACTCAATGGTGACGAGTTTCCACGCAAAAGAGGAATGGTTATCCAATATAATGCATATCCGATCCTTAGAATTTTACAAGACCGCAATCTCGTTGGCCAGGAATCAGTAGAAAAATATCTTATCGCTTTTACTAAGCTAGACCTGTTTGCGGACCGCCTAGATAATTTTATCTTTGGATTAGCCTCCTATGGAGGAGTTGGCATTTGGTCTAGTGCCCGGTTTGGAGACCCCACCACGAGCGATAAGAGTTTTGATAATTACCTAATAAGAGTCATGAAAATTTCCGCCCATGAGTTTGGCCATATGCGCGGAATATCACACTGCACCGACTATAAGTGTAATATCGGCGGATACATGAGCCTAAAGGAATTGGACCAAAGACCCCTACTTTATTGCAGCGAGGACAGCGCCAAGATCTGTCATGCAAGCCAAATCACCATGTCTGACTACTATCAAAAACTCCTAGAGTTTTTGGAGGGCTTCAATCAGAAATATCAGCGAAAATGTAATTTCTCTGGCGAGATTCAAACGCTACGCGCTCGAATAAAAAAAATAAACACCGCGGAAAACAGTAAACAGTCATGACTAAAAAAAGAACTGAAATATCTATTTTTAATCATTGTCACCTTTGTTTCTGCGTGTGTAGAGACCGGTTTAGACCGACTAAACTCAATTCAAAGATGGCTATCAGCCAGATGCGAGCAGAAAGCCCTTGATCTGTGCGCAAGAATTTGGCATTCTCTGCGTCTTACAAAATCTGGAAGGGTGGCAGAGTGGCCGATTGCGTCTGTCTCGAAAACAGATTCACCAGCAATGGTGACGTGAGTTCGAATCTCACCTCTTCCGAACTATAAGTCCTTCCGCAAGACCTTCTCAACATAAGTTTTTGTGATTATACAATTGATAACAAGTTCATTGCGACAAGAAAACCCTCGAAGAGGGTCTCTAAAGTTCGGACATCTGAGTGCTAGGTTTGCATCATTAACTACAGGTGCGGATACTTTTGTTAAAAGAAAATGGCTGTTGTGTAGCCTGGCATCTAAACACGTCCAAGATCGAGGAAGGGCGCGAAGCGCCGATTTGCCACGGAGTGGCTGCCGATGCTAGCCGTATGGTGACTGAGCAACGCGAAGGAACCTACGGTGACGATGCCCACATCATTCGCGCCAGGAAGTGGCGCCGCCTTCGGGGCGCAAATATACGTTGACCGCATACCGTAGGCTGCGTCGCTTCGCTCCTTGCTTACGGCTAGCACCGGCAGCCACTCCGTGGCAAACTGGCGCTTCGTGCCTATTCTACCCAATAAAAAGATGTCCGAACTATAGAAACCCTCGAAGAGGGTTTCTGAATGTAGCCCACCGGAACCTGCGAGCGCCAGCGAAGACAGGGGTAACGGTTGGAAGATACGAAAACAAATTCGCACCCCCGAACGAGATGTGCCTCAAGCTATTTGTAATCAACGGGCTGAGGCACTCTGGTTCGAGAGTGCGAACTCTATTTTACCTATATTCCCACCGTACCAGAGGATGTTAGAGATACAAGCTCGTCAACGTTTTTATGCCTCTGGCGGCAGTAGAGAAGCTTACCTTGCCTTCCTGCCATTTCATTCATTCCCTGAAGGTTTCTACGGCTATATCAAGAAAAGTGCGCTTGTTAAAGCGATTTCAAATAATACGAAGGCTTCCTGGAAAAAAAACTAGTGGGACTCCCAGGGAATGGAACGAGCACCTTGGAAAAGCAGAGGGGGCATGCTCCTTAAATAGAAGCGGTACCTGTCTACGTTTATGAGAATTGCCTTAAGGAGAGAGTTCTAAAAAATTTTCCCAAAATTTTGCGAGAACCATCTTTATTGTCATAGCAGGCTATTTCGTTTAAAGGATTCATTGGTAATCAAGCTGGAATCTTGTGTCAAATTCTGATATGCTCTCTCTTCAATAGAGCAACCGTTGAAATATAGCAAATATTTCAAAGTAAAGGAAATACATGAACAAGCAATCTACTCTAGCTCACACACAGAATCAGGTTATTCTCTATACGGCAGCTGATGGAAAAGTGATGGCTAATGTTTTGTTTGTAAATGATACATTTTGGCTAACTCAATCCGTTATGTCTGAGTTGTTTGGTGTCAAAACACCAGCAATTTCTAAGCATCTGAAAAATATCTATGAAAGCAAAGAGTTGAGTCCTGAAGCAACTGTTTCCAAAATGGAAATAGTTCAAATAGAAGGAGAGCGACAGGTTACACGTGAAGTCGAAGTTTACAACCTAGATGCAGTAATTGCTGTCGGATATCGGGTCAACTCAATCAAAGCAACACATTTTAGGATATGGGCGACCAACACTCTTCGGGAGTTCATTGTCAAAGGATTTGTTCTCAACGATCAAATGTTGAAAAATGGGCGAGTTTTTGGAAAAGATTACTTCGATGAGTTGCTTGAAAAGATTCGAGAAATTCGAGCTAGTGAGCGAAGGGCTTATCAGAAGATCACTGATGTGTTTCAAGAGTGTAGTAGTGATTATCAAAATAAAGCTGAAGAAACTCAACTGTTTTACCAGATTGTCCAAAATCAGCTCCACTTTGCCACAACTGGCAAAACAGCAGCTGAAATCATTTACGGTCGAGCTGATAGCAATAAACCTTTTATGGGACTCACTACTTGGAAAAATTCTCCTCAAGGAAAGATTTTAAAAAGCGATGTAACCATTGCAAAAAACTATCTCAACCAAGAAGAAGTTTCCAAATTGAATCGGCTAGTGAATATGTTCATTGACTTTGCTGAATTGCGAGCATTAAACCAACAAATCATGACAATGAAAGATTGGTTAAAGCAGATAGAAAAGTTTCTTAACTACACTGATCAGCAAATCTTACGACACGCAGGACAAATTTCCCATAGCATGGCTCTTGCTAAATCCGAGGAAGAGTATGAAAAATATCGAGTCCAACGAGATAAGGAATATCTATCTGATTTTGATCGAGATTTAGTGAAATATTTGAAAGGGAATGACGTATTGTGAATAACTTTCAAATCAAATTTTTCAACTTGCTTCAAGCAAACAACATTACAGCAATACTTGATAAGAATTTGTATGTCTGATGCTTCCCAACAGCTTTGCCAAAAATCTAGTTCTTCGCATAGAGGAGGTTGTCCACATGCATCGTCGAATCTGTCAAGAATTCTGTGTAAATTCTAGCAATTTAATCCTTACCGATTTCAAGATGAGGATCCTCGTATTGCCGCTCTCTCTTTCTTACCATTTGGAGGCGGACCACATACATGTCCTGGCAACATCTTGCTCTAGCTGAGTTAAAAACATTTATTTATCGCATTTTAGTTCATTTTTCAGTTTATACGTTGTCTCCCGAAAAAGTTGATCAGAAGGGATTTTTTATGCTTAGAGCAACACCTGCTAAGGTACAGCTAATTCCGCAAGCTAAGAGTAGTGAATAGCTCTCTGTCTCATCAGCCTAAGCACTTTCCAATCATGGCATCTAAAGTTGGCCTCAAGCAGCAAAAGGTAGTGATTCTCCCATGAGATTACCAAATTCTCGCCACGGAAAAGTTCGAAGACCGTCCCATGTCTCCCGAACTATAAGTCCTTCCACAAGGCCTCTCAACAAGGGACTCCCAGGAGGATGGCACGAGCACCTTAGAAAGGGGAGGGAGCATACTCCCTAAATAACGCGAGTTTTGGATAAGCCAGTCTTGGAAATAGCTTAAAGTAAGTGAAGTGATTTGAGTTTAAAAAGCTTCACAGGTTCAGGCTAAGATAAGTTTTTGTGATTATGCAATTGATAACAAGCTCATTGTGACAGGAAGACCCTCGTAGAGGGTCTCTATAGTTCGGACATCTTAGTGCTAGGTTTGCATCATTAACTACAGGTGCGGATACTTTTGTTCAAAGAAAATGGCTGTTGTGTAGCCTGGCATCTAAACACGTCCAAGATCGAGGAAGGGCGCGAAGCGCCGATTTGCCACGGAGTGGCTGCCGATGCTAGCCGTATGGTGACTGAGCAACGCGAAGGAACCTACGGTGACGATGCCCACACCATTCGCGCCAGGAAGTGGCGCCGCCTTCGGGGCGCAAATATACGTTGACCGCATACCGTAGGCTGCGTCGCTTCGCTCCTTGCTTACGGCTAGCACCGGCAGCCACTCCGTGGCAAACTGGCGCTTCGCGCCTATTCTACCCAATAAAAAGATGTCCGAACTATAGAAACCCTCTACGAGGGTTTTCCTGTCACAATGAGCTTGTATCAATTGCATAATCACAAAAACTTATCTTAGCCTGAACCTGTGAAGTTTTTTTCAACTCAAATCACTTATTTTAAGCTATTTCCAAGACTGGATTATCCAAACTCGCGTTATTGTAATGCGGGCTATCTTTGCTAATTCCAGAAAAGTACCAACAGGGATTTTTTACGATTATGAAAATAAACGATTATTTGTCGATGGGATACTCAAAGATCTTTACCCTGAAGATATCCTCTTAACAAAACTATTGTACGCTAAGCGCTGATCGTGCATCTTGCCGCCTACGAACTATGCTTTGTGGAATGCTATGACATCAGAAATAGTCAAACAAACAGAAACGGTGAAGATGATTCACCATCTCGTCACGGCCTGTGGAGCTGATCCCTCTTCTTTTGACGGCGCTATGGTTACCGAGATGATTCAAACCTGTATTAAGCTTCTTTTAGAAGGCCACGAGACGGGTCAGATCAAGCTTCTCAACCGCGCCCTTAAAGAAATGCGCTACGCGTATCGTATCTTCAATCAGTATCCAAAAGCACGTCGTGTAAGCATTTTCGGCTCCGCACGCACGCCTGCTGACCACGCTGACTATATAGTCGCTGTAGACTTCAGCGCCGAGATGGCCCTACACCAGTGGATGGCTATCACAGGCGCAGCCGAAGGGATCATGAAAGCGGGTCATGAAGGGGCACTAGCCGAAGGAAGCTTCGGCCTTTCAATCCAATTGCCCTTTGAAAGCAACGCCAACTCCGTAATCGAAGGCGATCCCAAGCTGATCAACTTCCGCTACTTCTTTACACGTAAATTAATGTTCCTAAGCCACGCCCATGGCGTCGCAGCTTTTCCAGGTGGTTACGGCACTCAAGACGAATTATATGAATGCCTCACACTCATGCAAACAGGTAAAGCGAACATCATTCCTGTAGTGCTGCTAGAAGGTGCCGGAGGGGATTACTGGAAGATTTGGGAGGAAGAGCTGCAACGCAATATTGTCGATCGCAACTTCATCAGTTCAGAAGATAAAAAGCTCTATTACAGAGCGCCCGACGCTAGTACTGCGGTGGAACATATTCTTAAATTTTACTATCGATTCCATTCCTATCGTTATGTGAGAGACTTTCTCGTCATCCGGCTCACCAGTCCCTTGACCGATATGCAGGTAGAAGAGCTTAATGATCGCTTTTCTCAGGCGCTAGTCCGCGAAGGCAAAATGGAACTGCGAGGAGCCTTCCCCGAAGAGTCCGATCATCTCGATTTGCCGCGTCTTTCATTCATTCACACCAAACGCCATTTTGCAGTAGTGAGAGAGTTAATCGATGCGATTAATTCCTTTGTTTAAGGGGCGCCCGAAAGGGCGCTCAGAGATGGTTGTAGGACTGAGTATGGACAAAACTGGACAATCTGGACGTTCTGGACAAGGTATGCTTCATTATCATCCAGTTCTGTCCATACTCAGTCTTGCAGATACCTGCGCCCTTCGGGCGCCGACCTACGCTATCCCGATTTCATTATTCAGGTAAACATCCTGAACAGCGTGGAATAGGGCTATTCCTTCTTCCATGGGCTTTTGGAAGGTTTTCCGACCGCTGATAAGGCCTACGCCTCCGGCGCGTTTATTGATGACCGCAGTCTGTACAGCATCCGCGAGATCCTGTTTGCCTGAGGCGCCGCCAGAATTGATCAATCCCACTCTACCTGCAAAATTGTTCAGCACTTGATACCGGCACAGATCGATAGGATGGTTTGTGCTGAGCTGGTCATACATGCGATCGCTGTATTTACCATAGCCCTTGGTCAGCTGATTCAGAGCTTTGTATCCGCCGTTGTTTGTTGGCAGTTTTTGCTTAATGATGTCAGCTTGGATGGTCGCTCCAAGATAGTTGGCTTGTCCGGTCAAATCGGCGGAGGTATGATAATCGGTATCGCCAATTTTGAATGATGAATTACGTAAATAGCACCACAAAATAGTAGCCATGCCCAACTCATGAGCATGAGCAAAGGCTTCGCTAATTTCTTGAATCTGCCTCGTACTTTCTTCAGAGCCAAAATAAATGGTCGCACCAACAGCCACAGCACCCATGTCATAAGCTTGCTGAACATGTGCAAATTGAATCTGATCAAATTTGTTGGGGTAGGTCAGCAACTCGTTGTGATTGATCTTCACGATAAATGGGAGCTTATGCGCGTATTTTCGCGCTACAGCACCTAACACCCCTAAGGTAGACGCTACGCCGTTACAGCCGCCTTCTAATGCAAGAATAACGATATTCTCAGGGTCAAAGTAGATGGGGTTCGGAGCAAAGGATGCTCCGGCTGAATGTTCCACGCCTTGATCGACAGGCAAGATAGAAAGATATCCACTACCAGCTAAACGTCCATGATTAAACAGGCGCTGAAGATTTGCCAACACCCGAGGTGTGCGATCACTAGGAAGGAATACGCGGTCGAGAAAGTCCTTTCCTGGCAAGGTGAGATGTTCTTTAGGAATCGCTTTACATACGTGTCCCAGAAGCGACTCGGATTGATCTCCTAACAGCTCGATAACCTCGTCAGTTCCCATTCTATTCGTCTCTTTAAGGTGCAGCATAATCCTCTCTCCAAAAAAAATGAGTGATGGGTGCAACATCCATCACTCGAGCTATTAATTGCGATTCAAAACTAGCCTGTGGCATCCTCATCGTGAACGTTAACGCCACGGTTTTTGAGGACTTCCTGCGCCTGAGGTAATCCTCTGGTCGCTGCATCGCGATAGAGGCTGATCGCCTTGTCATAATCGCGTGTAACGCCCCAACCTGCTTCGTACATACGGCCTAAATTGTATTGACCAAACTCGTCGCCTTGCTCGGCTGCTTGACCGTACCACTTCACAGCGTTTTTATAGCTTTGTTTTACGCCTGTGCCCATTTCAAACATGGTGCCTAGGTTACTTTGTGCACGAGAGTTACCATGCTCGGCTCCACGCTGGTACCATTTCGCAGCCAGCTCTTCGTTCTTCTCTACACCCCAGCCATTCTGATACATGCGGCCAAAATTGTTCTCGGCCATAGCAAAACCTTGTTCAGCTGCACGATGATACCAGCGTACGGCTTCTGCTAGATCCTTCTCCACACCATTGCCTTGCTCATACATACGGGCAAGGTTATATTCGCCATATGGATCACCCAAATCGGCGGAACGGCGATACCATTCCACGGCTTCCAGATAATCTTGGTTGAGGCCCGTGCCTAATTCAAACATGGCACCGAGGTTACTTTGTGCGCGAGAATTGCCTTGTTCGGCGGCTCGACGATACCACTGCGCTGCCAGAGAGTCATTCTGGGGTGTTCCCCACCCATACTGGAACAGACGACCTAAGTTATTTTGTGCATCGTCCAGACCTTGGTTGGCGGCAAGCTTATAGAGCTCAGCAGCCTTCACGTAGTCTTGGTGCACACCATCACCAGCTTCAAAGAGGCGAGCTAGATTGTATTGACCATAAGCGTCACCTTGATCAGCTGAGCGAGTGTACCACTCTGCGGCTAATTGCGGGTCTTTCTGCGTACCTTCGCCTAGTTCAAACATAGTGCCTAGGTTACTTTGTGCACGTGCATCGCCTGCATTGGCAGCCTTCTGGTACCACTCTACAGCCAGCTGGTAGTTTTGCGGCACACCCCAGCCGAATTGATACAATCTTCCTAAGTTGTTCTGAGCAATGGCTAAGCCTTGGCTTGCAGACTTACGATACCATTCTGCAGCTTGTGCGTAATCTTGACGCGATCCTTCTCCGTTTTCCAACATCCAACCAAGGTTGTATTCCCCGTAGATATCCCCCTGTTGAGCTGCTTGCTCATACCAATGGAACGCTTGCGTTAGATCCTGTCGCAATCCGCGTCCAGTCTGATACATAGTTCCTAAATTGTTTTGCGCAACAGCGAGTCCTTGCTCGGCAGCCTGTTGGTACCAATGCGCGGCTTGTGGCAGGTTCTCTTCGACTCCCCAAGCTCTTTCGTACATGGTTCCCAGGTTATTTTGCGCTTCAGCCAAGCCTTGCTTGGCGGCTTTAGTGTACCATTCTACAGCTTCGGCGTAGTCCTGATCAACACCTTCACCGTAGACGTACATGTATCCCAGCGCTTTCTGCGCAGGTGCATGGCCGGCTTCCGCTGATTTGCGGTACCAACCAGCCGCCTGCTTGAGATCCCGTGTAACACCCTGACCGCCATAATAACGATCACCTAACTCAAACCAGGTCACTATCTGTTTGTGACTATCTTCCTCATCATCATCGTCATCTTTATCATCAGCCTTATCACCAGCGTCGGTATCGTCATCTTCGTCATCATCTTCGTCATCATCATCATCGGCTTCATCGCCATTAGCCGCTTCGTCGGCATCTTCCGGATCTTCTGTTTTGCCAAAGTTGAGCGGGGCTTTCTGCGACGTATTCTGATGAGGAATTTCCTCTGCAATCAACCACTCCGCCCGGTCTTCATCCTGCTGGGGATTTTCATAATAAGGAACGCCAAACAACGGCATCGAGACAACAACCGCACCCAAAATCATATGGGGGATACCTTTTTTCACTACCTTGTCGAACATAACGTGACCTCGTCCTCATTTTTCGGTGATAAATTGTTTGATTCCTTTTATATCGAATCAGTGGGTAGATGCAAGATTTTTCTACAAAGTGACAGGAGATCGTCACTCTAAGTGTGTATTGGTATGGTTTTTAAAGCGTGGAAAACGCAGAGAAGGCCGAGTCGCAAAGGGACGCAGAGCACCATCGTCACTCTTTGAGCAAAGCTCAAAGAGTGACGATGGTGTGATGGGTGCATAAAATCTCTGTACGCATTGGGTAATCAGGATTGGCTAAAAATCTCAGCGCACTCTGTGGCTCTGCCTTCTCTGCGTTTTCCACAATTCCAAGTACTCTCTGGCTAATTACATTTTCTGTCAGCATGTCCGGATCGTAAAAACTACTCTCGCTAGAACTTTATTAATATTTCCGTTATGATGGTCTCTCTTAATCCTACAACTTGGAGATCGAAATCATGGTTGCATTTGCTCGATTCATACAATTCTCTTGTCTGGCTCTGGTGCTATTTACAGTACTGTCTGGTTGCTATCGCAGACCTGGCGAAGATGAATATTGCGTGATCCCTGCCACAAATAACCCTGCCATCACTCGCGATGCAGGAGGATATAAGCCAGGAGTAGGTTACTAATGATCACTTTAGATTCTTCCCACATCCTTCAGTTCCTGATGGAAAAAGGGGTTGACGCACAGATTCAAAAAGAGACGGGCCAAATCTGTTTTAGCTTTAAAAAAGATCAGCGCGAATGGCCCGTATTTATTCGAATTTACGAAGACAACGGACTCATGCAAGCTTTGGGTTTCTTTCCGGTACAGCTGCAAGAAAACGCCTTGCCTGACACGGCACGCCTGCTGCATCTATTCAACAAGGAATTGGACGTGCCAGGATTTGGCATGGATGAAGAATCCAAAACCGTCTTTTTCCGCTGTCTTTTACCGACTCATGGCAACCGTGTTCACTCGGAATTAGTCTGGAATATGATTAGCACAGTAAAATCCATTTGCGAAGGGTTTTCTCAAGCGGTTGAAGCCATTTCATTAGGCGCTACGACGCTTGTCGAGCTCACGCAACAAGCCGCGGCAATGCGCAGCAAAGAGAAGGAGAGCTAAATGCCCTCAAGAGCAATCTTTTACGATACGGAAACAACAGGAATCCAGCCCGCAAATGATCGTGTTATCGAGATTGCAGCTTACGACCCCTTAGATGGAAGACAATTTGTCCAGCTAGTGAATCCGGGCCGACCCATCCCTGCTGAAGCAACAGCCATCCACCACATCACCAATGAAATGGTGGCCGAAGCACCTAGCTTCGCAGAGGTGGCAGATCAATTCACCGCATTTTGCGGCGAAATGCAATACTCATCGCCCATAACAATGATGCGTTCGATGTGCATTTTCTAAAGCATGAATATAAACGAGCCGAACGCGAGTTTCCTGTCTGGAAGTTTGTTGACACCCTAAACTGGGCGGACGCTACCGGCCAGATTTGCCTCGCCACACGCTGCAGTCTTTAAGAGAGATCTACAACATCGCGGCAAACAACGCGCACAGAGCCTTGGACGACGTCTTGGTTCTCCATCAAGTATATCAGTTCATGACTGATGACCTTTCTATTGATGAAGTGCACAACATGCTCAATCAGCCGCGTGAGGACGCACCATGCCATTCGGAAAACATCGCGGTCAACCGCTGAGTAAACTGCCGAAAGAATATATCCTCTGGTTAGCCGGTAGCGGCGCTCTGGACAAGTCTGAAAACCAAACTCTGAAAGACGCCCTCGTTGGCATCGGAGCCCTTTAATGCAAAAAATTCCTGTCGCCTTTTCACCCTGTCCTAATGATACGTTTCTGTTCCACGCCTGGGTTTCAGGTCGAGTGGCGAAACAATTCCCCATTCAACCAGTTCTCGCCGATATTCAACACCTCAACGAATGGGCGCTTCAAGATAAATATCCTCTGATCAAGATTTCCATAAGCTGCCTAGGACATGTTTTGGAACATTATCATCTGCTTCCTGTAGGCTGTGCGCTAGGTCATGGCGTTGGACCGAAACTGATCGCAAAAAAAAATCTAAAACTCGACCAACTAGCCCATTGCACCGTGGCGTTGCCCGGAAAAAACACAACAGCTGCCTTACTCTATGACTTGCTGCTTCCTTCGTCAGCCAAAAAGATTTTCACTTCCTATGAGCAAATCGCGCCTATGATTGCGCGTGGAGAGGTTGATGCCGGCGTGATCATTCACGAAACGCGATTCACCTACCAAAACTTAGGATTAAAGGAGGTCGTAGATTTGGGCGAGCTATGGACAGAACGCTATCACAGTCCTCTGCCGCTAGGTGGAATTGCAGCGCGTCGCGATCTGTCTCAAGATACCTTGCAAGGTATGATACAAGCATTAAGAGAGTCTCTTTTATGCGCCTGGATGGATCCACAAGGTGCTTCTAAATACGTTTTGGAGTTGAGCCAGGAAAAAGATCCCGAAGTTGTCGGACAACATATCTCCACCTATGTAACGCAAGAGACATTTCAGCTGTCTAACGAAGGAATTTCTTCTATCGACACCATGCTTAAACTTAGCCGAGAGCAGAATCTAATTCCGCCATGCAACCAGCCTTGGATGGCAAGATGACAACTCGCCTGATCGTCTTTGCTACCCCTGCTGAAGCTGCAGCGACCCTAGCAAGATTTCACGCTCAACGAAACTTACAAGACTGCAACCTATATCAAAGCGATATTGGGGTCATCGTCATTCCAGGAATGGGTGTTTTAGCTGTCGCACAAGCCATTTGCCGCTATGCACATCTCGCCAACGAAGTATGGAACTTTGGCGCCGCTGGTGCGCTTCGCGATCACCTCCAACTCGAACAACTTGTGCAGATTGCCACGATTCACAGAAATCCACTCGCTCCCGACTATATCGATGAGCGCTGTAGACTTTTTCAAAAGCATGTCTGCCCCCCCGCTAGAGTTATTAGAGAATGGTCATCATCTTGTGTCCGGGGATTACCCCATCCAGGATCATACTGCAAGGCAAACTCTCGCAGCCTTTAGCGATTTGATCGACATGGAAGGGTATGGCGTCGCTCACGCAACAAAATACTGCAACCTACCCTGCCATGTCTGGAAAGTCGCTCACGACTGGGCAAAGCCAGGAAGCAAAGAGCTGATCCAAGAAAAATTAGCCATCGCGTCAGAGATCATCGCGGATCATTTAGAAAAGGTTTTGTGATGAATCTTCATGCTAAAATTTCAACGCAGAGACTCAGAAAGCACAAAAACTCTTAAAATTATAAAAATAACAGGATAGGCAGGATCGCCTTCGGCGGCAGGATAGGCAGGATTATATCCTGGATTTGATAAACTACTTGATGCCACTTTATGTTTTTTTCAACGCAAAGGCGCAAAGACAAGCGAAGGTTCGCAAAGATGCAGACTAAAAACATAAACTTTTAAAAAATCGAAATTAATTTGATTGTACTAGCCCTACCACCTCTGCGACTCTCCGCACCTCTGCGTTCTTCTGGAGCATGCAACGCTTTCATCTAGTGGCTTTAATCTGAATACTTGCGTTGAGGATTCCAAAGGCTATCCCATATCCTGCCTATCCTGCCGCCGAAGGCGATCCTGCCTATCCTGTTATTTTTAAAATTTTAAGAGTCTTTGTGTTTCCTAGAGTGCGCTTTTGCGCTGAATTCCTTCAACCCCTCATTTCTTAAACGGCATGCGGGGCAATTCTGACACCCTTCCCCTGGAACTCCACGGTAGCAACTGACTGTCTCTTTCAACAGAAATTCCAGAACACCTAATTCTTCGGCCAACTGCATTGTCTCCATCTTCGTCAAATGCACTAGGGGAGTATGAATGCAAAACGCACTGTTATCCAAATCTAGTCGAAGAATTTGTTCCTTGAGATCCATATACTCCCTAGAACAGTCGCGATAACCGGAATTTGTAGCCTCTAATCCTAACACACCGATAAACACAGAAGAAGCGCCAACATGATCTGCGTAGATGGCTGCTAATCGCACAAAAAGACCATTAC
>CAWBNS010000015.1:0-84919 GCA_963790215.1 uncultured Chlamydiae bacterium | reverse complement strand
CATCAAAAATTTATTTAAGTTTCTTGAAAAAAATAAATGACATTAGTAAGATCATTTATTTGTTTTTTATAAAATGATTGTAAAAAAAACATAAAAAGTATATAATATATTTTTTGAACATTTTTATATGGAGAGATCATGAGTAACTTTACTATTAATTCTTTTTCTTCTTTCTGCATTACCGCCCTTCTCTGGGTAGTGTAAAAGAATTTTGCTCGATAGTATCTCGTACTCGCCTCCTCGGATTCGCTATTTTACTTTGCATTGCAGCTGGGGGAGTTTGCGTTTGGCATAATAGAAAAGTTAAAAAAGAGACGGCAGAAACAAATCGTAAAGATGAGGAAGGTAATACCAAATTGCACAAGGCGGCAGACGCTGGAAATGTCTAAGATATAACTCTACTTTTAAAGAAAAGAGCAAATATAAATCTCGTGAATAATAAAGGTAAAACACCACTTTTGATAGCCGTAAAGAAAGGACAACAAGCAGCTGTAAAATTGCTCCTTGAAAATAAGGCCAACACGGAGATTGCCGATGAGCTAGGCAATACCCCTTTGATATCCCACACCGGCCACCCAGAGATTACCAAGCTCCTTTTGAGTGCTGGTGCAAACCCGAATCATCAGAATAATTATGGTAAGTCGGCTTTGCATTACACTGCAGAGAAAGGCCAAATTGCAACCATGAAGATTCTCCTCAAGGCAAAGGCGATCAATAAAATACCTCAAGATACTCATGGAGATACACCTTTACACTGGGCCGTTTCAAAGGGACAGCAAGCAGCTGTAAAATTGCTCCTTGAAAATAAGGCCAACACGGAGATTGCCGATGAGCTAGGCAATACCCCTTTGATATCCCACACCGGCAACGCAGAGATTACCAAGCTCCTTTTGAGTGCTGGTGCAAACCCGAACCATCAGAATAAGGATGGTAGGTCGGCTCTGCATTACACTGCAGAGAAAGGCCAAACTGCAACTATGAATGTTCTCCTGAAGGCCCGAAACATAAACAAAGAAGTCAAAGATAAATGGGGATTAACACCGCTGAAAATTGCTGTTAATAATAAACAGAGTGAGGCTGCAAAACTGCTAACTACCTAAAGCGAGTTTTGGATAAGCCAGCCTTGGAAATAGCTTAAAGTAAGTGATTTGAGTTTTAAAAACTTCACAAGTTCAGGCTAAGATAAGTTTTTGTGATTATGCAATTGATAACAAGCTCATTACGACAGGAAGACCCTCGTAGAGGGTCTCTGAATGTAGCCCACCTGAACTGCGAGCGTCAGCGAAGACAGGTGTAACGGTGGGAATAACCTGCACAATACCCCCCGCACTCTCGAACGAGAGTGCCTCAGCTCGTTAATTGTAAACAGGTTGAGGCACACCCCTTCGGGGGTGCGAATTCACTTCCGCATCTGACCCACCGTTACACCTGTCTTCGCTGACGCTCGCAAGTTCACGGTGGGCTACATTCAGAGACCCTCTACGAGGGTCTTCCTGTCATAATGAGCTTGTTATCAATTGCATAATCACAAAAATTATCTCAGCCTGAACCTGTGAAGTTTTTTAAACTCAAATCGCTTACTTTAAGCTATTTCCAAGACTGGCTTATCCAAAACTCGCGTTATTCAGGCAGCCATCTTCAGCAGCATTAATGTAGTGTTGTTAATCTGGGACTAAAATGTCCGAACTAAGAAAACACCCTCTTAGAGGGTTTCTCTTGTCGCAACGAACATACAGCAATAAAGGCGCCTGTGAAAAATCGTCCTTGATGGTCCTGTTGTCCTTTATCTAATCGACAACTGCGCTTTTCAGCTCTTCGCGCATGGCTCGTTACGAATTTTTGCGAAGTAAATCAAGAGCGTCGAGGATGCCGTTAAGCATCGCGCGGGAAGAAGAGGCACCGTGGCATTTGATGAGGATACGGTCGACTCCAGCGACGATAGCGCCGGGATATTCATCGTAGTCCACATTCAATGCTAGTGATCGCAACACCTCACCGGCTTTACCGGAGCTCTTCGCCAAAACCTTCAGCTAGATAAACCCTAGAAGATAAACGAAGAAACCCCTTCAGAGGTTTTGAGAAAGACATTTCCGGTGAATCCATCTGTCGCGAGGACGTCGACACGCCCTTGAAATACTTCTCTGCCTTCCACATTTCCAATGAAGGTCATGTTAGGGGCTTCGGACAGTGCATCATACGCTTGACGGTGTTCTGGAGTGCCTTTTTTAGATTCTGCTCCGATGTTTAAAAGTCCAACAGTAGGGTTGGGGCAGTTGCGATAGGTGCGTTGAAAGGCAACGCCCATTTTAGCGAATTGCACAAGCTGAGGAGCTTTAACGGAGACGTTTCCACCCACGTCGATGACAGTGACCAAGCCTTTCCGCGTTGGTAACAACGCCATCAAAGCAGGACGGGCGACTTCCGGAAGCATAGGAAGAATAATGGTCGCAGCTGCAATCAAAGCACCCGTATTGCCAGCAGTGACGAATGCGTCAATGTCTCGCTCCTTCAGATTGCGAATACCGCGAATCATAGAGGAGTGCCTTTTTATGCCTAATGGCATAGAGGGGGGCATCTTCCATTTCGATCACTTCCGCAGCCTCTTCTAAGCGTAGGCGAGAAGGATCTGAGCGTTGACCGGCCTCGCTGGTGCGAAAGGCGTCAAGGACTTCAGGCGTGCCGAAGACAACAACCTGATCTCCTTGGCCAATTCTGCCGGTAGCCTCAGCAATCGCATCGAAAAGCTGGTCAGGAGGTCACTCGCTTCCCATCAGGTCGACGCCTATGCGAAAGCTAGTCCGCGCTCCCTGACTCAAACTAGTCTTCTCCGCGTCGTGCGACAACTTGACGGCCATCATAATGCCCGCAAGAATTGCAAATAGTGTGTGGGAGTCTCATCGCTTCGCAGTTGGCGCAGCGGCTGATGGCTCGTGGTTTTTTGGCAGGTCGTGTTACGCTCCGGGCTATTTTTCCGAGCGTTGGATGTGCGGTTGCGTGGTACAGCCATGGTTCACTCCTTGGTTTTAACGTTCATAGTCTTCGGTCGATAGTCCCTCGAAAGGGTGGTATTCGCCCTCTTCGGATTGATCAGCCGATTCATTTTTTAAAAATTTTTCTACTTCTGGCCGCTTAGGGCATCCGCCAGCACATTCGGCTGTAAGTGGCACCTCAAGCAGGATAGCTTCTCTAAGGGAAGAGCGTATATCGAAGACTCCGGTTGGGATTTCTGACAGCGCTTCGACAAGCATCAAATGATCGAGTTCGATCGGTATTTCAGTGGGTTCGTTGCAGATGGCGCAAGGAATTTCCGCGACAGCTCTAATGTTTAGGTCGACGATGAGATCTTGGTAGGCCAAGTAGGCCTTACCCTTTACGCTTACAGGCTGATTAAATCGGAGATCCGCTTCATTAATCTCCAAAAAATCAGGAGGTAGCGACAGCTCCAGCACCTCTGTGTGCTGGTCCTTTAGGCGATCTATGTAAATGCGAAATCGTTCGTCTATCATGGCCGTTCTGTCTTCTTAATGGGTCGATTATAGAGAGCGCAATGATTAAAATCTATGCGAAATCTCTCCTTTTACGTTAAACTGGCCATTTAAAGACGAAATCGGAAACGTTAAACCGTTGCGCCGCGTCGAGGGCTTACTTTTTTCCGTTCCTGTCTAACAGGAGCGACTTTAGATCTGTCATGATGGTTTCACTGGAAGGGTGACTCCTTGCTCGCACGCGCTTTCGGCCTTCAGCTGGAGCTAAACTATGGACGAAATTTTACTAAACATTGAATCAAAAGAGCGTCGCTATGCGCATTTGCGCAATGGATTGTTATACGATCTGATTGTGGAGCGCAAGAAAGAGACAGTTAGCGGGGAACATTTACCGTGGCCGCGTGACGAATATTCTGCATAACATTCAGTCGGCTTTCATAGACATTAACGAAGGTGGGGAAAATGGATTCATCCATATTTCTGACATTGTGGAGAACCGTAAGAAGTTCGAGCAGGTTTTCGACATGGACTTTGATATGGACTATGAGCGTGCGGCGGAGTCGAAGAAGCCACAACCGACGGACATTGAGCAGGTACTGAAGATTGACCAACCCGTGTTGGTGCAGGTGGTGAAGGAGCCGATTGGCTCTAAGGGTGCACGTTTGACTTCCAACGTTTCGATTGCAGGGCGTTATTTGGTGTTGTTACCAAATTCACCGCACCGTGGCGTTTCGCGAAAGATTGAAGATCGTAATGCGCGTGAGCGGTTGAAGAAAATTATCCGTGCCTTTGAGATGCCTCAGGATATGGGGTTGATTTGCCGGACTGCTAGTGAAGAGGTAGCGCCGGAGGTTTTAGTCCAAGAGGCGCATGAGTTGTTGGAGACCTGGCAGGGCATTGTCGAGAATTTTCAGAAGACATCGGAGCCTGGGATGCTCTACGCGGAGTCGGACTTGATTAAGCGTGCTGTGGTGACGGCGATTGATAAGAAGTTCGAGCGAATCCTTGTGGATGATTATCCGACCTATCAAACATGTAAGCGGTTAGCGAGCAAGTATCAGGGTGATTTTCAACCTCGAGTCGAGTTTTATCGAGATAAGATCCCGATGTATGAGCGGTTCAATGTTGAACGCGAGATTGACAAAGCGCTGCGACGTAAGATTTGGTTGTCGAGTGGTGGCTATCTGTTTTTTGATCGGACTGAAGCGATGCATACCATCGATGTGAACTCAGGCCGCAGCACGAATGTGGATGCGGACGTTGAGGAATCCTTGGTACGCATTAACTTAGAGGCTGCCGAGGAAATCGCTCGTCAGTTGCGTTTGCGCAATGTGGGCGGACTGATTATATGCGACTTCATCGATATGCGTTTGCGGAAGAACCAGCGCCGTGTGTTGGAGCGTTTGCGCGAGCATATGAAAGAGGATTCGGCTAAAACGACGATTCTTGGTATGAGTGATTTTGGATTGGTCGAGATGACGCGCCAGCGTCACAGGGGATCATTGACGCAGACGATTTTCACGAGTTGTCCGTATTGTACAGGCAATGGATTGATTAAATCGTATGAAACGGTAACGATTGAAATTGAGCGCCAGCTGAAGAAGTTGATTAAGTGTTCGCAACAGTTTGCGATTAAGCTTGTGGTGCATCCGGAATTGGCTCAATACATGAGGCAAGTGGATCGCTCCTATCTAGTAAAGATGGCGGAAGGGTTGAATGCGCGATTGGAGTTTGACACAGATGACACTTTACATTTGAATCACTACCATTTCTTTAGCAGCATCAACGATCAATTGATTGAGGTATAACTAAGCCATATGTCGACTGTGTTGGAACAGCTTTCGAATCTTCCACCGGAAATTGGAGAGAACCTGCGCCGCTTCTTTACAGGTTATTTGCGGGCATCCATGGAGGGTGGGCTAAGCGAAGAGGAGTTGCGGCCCATCATGTTAGAATTTTTGCAGCATGTGGAGTCTGAGGTGAAGTCCCCTAGTACCTTTCCAGCCTATCATCAACAGGAGAAGCAACCGATTGATTTTTATACCTTCGGACTATCACTCATGCGTCCTTTGGTGGATCTTGCGCGCTCCACAGTGATAGGTGAGGAAAATGTAGACAGGATGGTAGAGCAGTTGGCTCGAGGGGAGAATGTGATTCTGTTGGCGAATCATCAGACGGAGCCGGACCCTCAGTTGATTAGTTTGTTGTTAGAGAAAACACATCCCCGTTTTGCTGAAGAGATGATTTTCGTTGCTGGAGATCGAGTTACACGCGACCCGTTGGCTGTGCCATTTAGTCGTGGCAGGAATCTACTTTGCATTCATTCTAAGCGGCATATTGATCATCCGCTGGAACAAAAAGAACAGAAGCTTTTGCACAATCGAAAAGCCATGACTAAGCTTGGTGAATTATTAGCGCAAGGTGGTAAAGCAGTGTATGTGGCGCCTGCAGGTGGGCGTGATCGTGCTGACGCTCAGGGTATTGTGGAAGTTGCGGCGTTTGATCCGCAGGCGATTGAGTTGTTCGCGCTTTTTGCTAAGCAGTCTGGTAGGCCTACGCATTTCTATCCGTTGGCGTTGTATACTTTTCATCTTTTACCACCTCCAAGCAGCATTGGAAAGGAACTTGGCGAGGCTCGTCACGCCCATCGTGTTCCCGTGTTTGCGGCGTTTGGCGAAGAGATCGATTGGGATGGTCTTCCTGGCTTACAGGGTTTGGATAAACATAGTAAGCGTGCCGCAAGAGCCGAAGCTATTCAAGCGATGGTGACGACGATGTATGAGAAACTAGTTGCATAACAAAAATTCGTGCCCGTGCCCGATAGCTCTAACTATTTGTAGATGAGTTGCATGGGTAGATTTTCGTGCCCGTGTGCGTGCCCGTGCCCGATAGCTCTAACTATTGTAGATGAGTTGCATGGGTAGATTTTCGTGCCCGTGCCCGTGTGCGTGCCCGAGCCCGATAGCTCTAACTATTTGTAGATGAGTTGCATGGGTAGATTTTCGTGCCCGAGCCCGTGTGCGTGCCCGTGCCCGATAGCTCTAACTATTTGTAGATGAGTTGCATGGGTAGATTTTCGTGCCCGTGCCCGTGTGCGTGCCCGAGCCCGATAGCTCTAACTATTTGTAGATGAGTTGCATGGGTAGCTTTTCGTGCCCGAGCCCGTGTGCGTGCCCGTGCCCGATAGCTCTAACTATTTATAGATGAGTTGCATGGGTAGATTTTCGTGCCCGAGCCCGTGTGCGTGCCCGTGCCCGATAGCTCTAACTATTTGTAGATGAGTTGCATGGGTAGATTTTCGTGCCCGTGCCCGTGTGCGTGCCCGTGCCCGATAGCTCTAACTATTTGTAGATGAGTTGCATGGGTAGATTTTCGGGCACGGGCACGCACACGGGCACGGGCACGAAACTATTGTAGATGAGTTGCATGGGTAGATTTTCGGGCACGGGCACGCACACGGGCACGGGCACGATTTATCTTACCCACACGGGCACGGGCACGATTTATCTTACCCACACGCTGACGGGCACGATTTATCTTACCCACACGCTGTCTGTTACTCCGGTTTCATCCAGGGAAAGTAAAGAACATCCCTGATGGATGCGGCTTGGGTAAACAACATCACTAGGCGGTCCACACCGAAACCTACACCACCTGTCGGTGGCATGCCTTGGCAGATTGATTCAATGAACTCTTCATCGAGAGGATTTGCCTCTTCATCACCTGCTTCGCGTCGCTGTGCTTGTTGTTCTAGAAGCTTGCGCTGCAGCTCAGGGTCGTTGAGCTCGGAGTAGCTGTTGCACATTTCCTGGCAGAGAATAAAGCTTTCGAACCTTTCGATAAGTCCTTGCTTACGCTTCTCTGGATCGCGATGCAGCTTGCACAGGGGAGTCGTTTCTAATGGATGATCGATAATGTGATGCGGCTGGATTAAATGGGGTTCTACCTCCACCTCAAACAGTGCGCCGATTAATAATCCACGAGAGAGGCTGGCAATCTTTTTAGGATCTACATGGCCGCTGTCGAGTAAACGTTTACGCATTTGCTCATCAGAAAGATCATCTACGTTCACGTTTGCATAAACTTGGAGACTCTCTTTCATCGAAAGACGCTTCCACGGAGCCTTTACATCTACTTCAATTGGCTCATCTGTTCCGGGTTTAAGAGCGGGGATTTTTGTCGTGCCGAATAGTTTTAACGCGAGGAATTCATAGAGGTTCTCCACGAAAGCCATCATGTCGTTGTAGTCCCAATAGGCGGCGTAGGCTTCCAGCATGGTGAATTCAGGATTGTGCGTGCGGTCGATGCCTTCATTGCGGAAGACTTTACCTAATTCAAAAACCCGTTCTAGCCCACCTACAAGCAGTTTTTTCAGAGGAATCTCTAGAGAGATCCGCAAAAACATCTCTTGATCGAGTGCATTCAATTTTGTCACGAAGGGACGCGCTTCTGCACCGCCGTAGATACTTTGCAGAACAGGGGTTTCCACTTCTAGAAAGTTTAAGGAGGTGAAGTATTCGCGAATCAAACGTAGGGCATTGCTACGCAGGCGGAAGGTATCGCGTACTTCAGGATTGGAGATGAGATCGAGCCATCGTTTGCGGTATCGGAGTTCTTTATCGGCTAGTCCGGCGTGTTTATCTGCCAGGGGCAGCAGTGTTTTGCTGAGCAAAGTTGCTTCTTTCGCGTAAACGGTTAGTTCGCCTTTGTGCGTACGGAAAAGGTGGCCGCGGACACCGATGATGTCTCCGAGATCTAACTTTTTTTCGATGACTTTCAGAGCTGTGGGCAGTTCTGTCTGCCCTGGATCAGGTTGAAATCCTGTGAGACTTGTTTGGTCGCGGTTGAACATTATTTGAATGCGCCCAGCATCATCCTGAATATGACCGAAAGCATTTTTTCCCATAGCACGGAAGAGCACAAGTCGTCCAGCTACCGTGACTTCAGGTGTTTCATCTCGCTCTGCTGCCTCGCTGTCGCCTATCGATTGCCCTTCGTATTCGGCTTCCAACAAACGTGCACGATGCTCTGGGTTATATTTGGCTGGATAAGGCTCCAAACCAAGCTGCCGCAGATCAGCAAGCTTACGCACACGATTTTGGAATTCTTCATGGGAATGATATTCTGGCTCGCTAGTCATTTAAGTCTCTCTGGTTAAGCGAAAATGGTAGCGGGTTTGGGGGAATTTGTCTAGGAAGGATGAAGTAGGAAGGATGAGATAGGAAATTCTATGGAGCAATTATATCGTTATTTTTTTCATCCTTCATCCTTCCTACTTCATCCTTCATAACACGCGCTCTTACCGCGCTTCTAGCGTAGACGGTGTGTGCGTAGGACCATACAAGGGTCACGATGATCAGAAGAGTCAGACTCACGGCTGTGAAGACGAAGTATTTCGTCTGTCTGCTCGCTTGGGAAAATTGGGATAACCAGTCGCTCATAGAGTCTCAAAAAAAAGAGGATCAATTTCTTTCGAAATTGATCCTCTCAAACTATTGTTAGAAATTTTGGCCGAAGGAAAAACCGAAGGCGATGTTATTTTCTTTGAAGCGAATGCTTTGTCCAGCAGGGGGACCGGTAATCGAGGCAGGTACAGTTCCGTTCGCAGATTGATGAATGCCATACTCACCGAAGGCGGATAGCTCGCAATCCCACAGAAACTTCCAAGTAACGCCGACGGTTGCATAATGTTGTACAACGCGCAATAGGGCAGCATTCAAGTAGGCACCGGGTCTATTGGCGCTTTTGAATAGGCCACTTTCGTAGCGATATCCTGCACGAGCAATAAACCAATCACAGATTTCCCATTCAACACCCGTTTTTGCAATCCATTGATTGCGCCAATCGTAGCCAGGGCCAGCATCTGAGCCTGGTGTGTTTGTGTTAAATGCGTTGCTCATCGAGTTGACGCGGTCGAACTGCTTGAATTCTCCGTCAGCAGACCAGGTCAACGGAATACAATCTATTGGTTGGAGGCTAATTCCTACGCGGTATACTGGCGGGAGATCGATCCTTGCGGTAGCAATTGTATCGGAATATCGATTATACCGTCTCATCTTCACCTTAGGACTATAACTTACGCCTACAGAGAGATTAGGAAGTATTTTGCAGAGGTAACCGACGGTTACTCCTAAGCCACTGCTATAATCCGGGCCGTGTGTTGCAGGGCCACCGCCGACCAGAGCGTTGCCAATACCTCTGATGAAGATACGAGAATAGTAGTAATCAAGGCTGACGCCGAGCGCGTGACAATCGTTAAATCTCCATCCAATGGAACCTCTTACAGTTTCTGCCCAATAGTCCCATCGTGGAGGAACGGGAAGCCCCAGGCCATCGATACCAGTTTGGCCATCTGTTTTAAGAAAATCCCAAGTAGCTACAGCGAGGCCTACGGCGACGTTGTTGTTTATCCAGGTTGTGACCCCACCTTGTGGCCAGGCTGCCCACTGACGCTTGGCTTTAAGTCGATTGACCTGTACAAAATCGCGTTCCCAATACTGTACTGTGAAGCCAGCATCCCATCGTTGACAGTTGGCGGCCACACTGGCAGGGTTATAGATTTGAGCCAGAGAATCTGTGGGATTGGCAACGCACGCACCCCCGATTCCAGCTGCTTTGATACTTGCGCTAGGAAAAGCATGCGCTGAAGAGAGGGCTAACAATCCCCCCAAGAGGCCTGCTCCGACCCATTTTTGAAAGAGGTTCGATTTCATGATGTGTACTCCTTAATAGGAATCAAGGGTTAATTTTAAAAACAGAAACCTCACCGTAGCTTATGCATACTATTTTGTAAAGACTCGAACCTTAGAACGTGGATAGAGGATTGATATCGACGAGGTATTTTACGGAAGAAGGAAAGGTAACTTGTTTGAGCGCATACTCTAGTCCGGCAGTGAGCATAGATGCTTTTGGGGCGCGGATGAAGAATTGAAAGCGATAAGCATCTTTGATTTTTGGATAGCCAGCAGGCAGGACAGGATGAAGCTCGCATTCGGCAGGTAAGCCATTTAACAATTGGATGCGAAAGCTCTCTGCAGTGTTGTGAACCTGTTTTTCATTGATACCAGAAAACAATACTTTCGCCATTTGGGTGAAGGGTGGGTAGGAAAATAGTTGGCGCGAGGCGATCTCTTCTTGGAAGAAGGTCTGGTAATCGTGTGTGGAGGCAAGTTGAATGGTGCGGCTATCAGGATTGAGTGTTTGAATCATGACCTCACCTTTCATTGCGCCGCGTCCGGCGCGTCCGGCGACTTGGGTGGTGAGTTGGAATACTGTTTCTGGGGAACGGAAATCTGGGATTTGGAGGCTGGCGTCTGCGTTGAGGACGCCGACAAGAGTGACGAGAGGGAAGTGAAGACCTTTCGCGATCATTTGGGTGCCGACTAGCACATCGGCTTTGCCGGAGCCAAAATCGCGTAGAAGCTGTTGATGGCTGCCTTTGTGTTTTGTCGTGTCTCCGTCGATGCGCAGCGTGCGAATATCTGGGAGGATAGCGTGAAGGGCTCTTTCGACCTGTTCTGTGCCTATACCGCGAAATTTCATTGTTTCAGAGCTTTGACATTCTGGGCATTTTGTCGGAGGAGGACTCATCATAAAGCCGCACAGGTGGCAGCGAAGAATTTCCTCTCCTTTGTGAAACGTGAGCGATACAGCGCAATGTTTACACGATACCGAGCATTGGCAGTGTTGGCAGAGAAGAGTTGTGTGGTAGCCGCGACGGTTGAGGAAGAGGATCGTTTGCTCTCCCTTGGTGCAACGCGCAGAAATGCCATCCAAAAGCCTTTGTGAGAAGGTTCCACGCTCTTTCTTCATATCGATGATATGAATAGAAGGTAGGGAGGCGTTGTCGGGTCGAATGGTCAAGTTGTGGAGCTGATATTTCTTGTTGAGCGCATTTTGGTAGCTTTCCAAGGAAGGAGTCGCGCTTCCTAGGATGACGGCGCTCTGTGTCAGTTTAGCTCGCACCACGGCTAGGTCGCGCGCGTTATAGCAAGGATGACTTTCAGACTGTTTATAGGAACTTTCGTGTTCTTCATCGACAATGATGATGCCCAAATTTGGTACAGGGCAAAACACTGCGGAGCGTGCACCCACGACGATGCGGACATCGCCTCGCAAGATGCGGTGCCATTCATCAAAACGTTCTCCGTGGCTCAGACGATGATGTAGGACCGCTAGAGGCTCATCAAATCGACTACGAAAGCGTTCAATTGTTTGCGGTGTTAGAGCAATTTCCGGAACCAGCACAATCGCATTCTTGCCTAAAGAAATAGCCTTCTCAATAGCTTGTAGATAGACTTCTGTTTTTCCACTACCGGTGATGCCAAAGAGAAGATGCGTTTCGAAAGAACCCTTTTGCAACGTTTGCGAAATTGAGGAAAACGCCTGTTCCTGCTCCGGCGTCAACGTTTTGGATTTGGTGCGGAAGTACTCTTCGTTGATTAAAGGAGAGCGATCTACGCGCAAATTTTCGACGAGAAGAAACCCCTTCTTCATTAGTGTGTCGACAGGACTTTGTGTGCAGTTACTGAGTTCGAGCAGCTCGGTGAGGAGGATTCCTTTACGTACATTGAGCATGGCGTCGAGCACGGCAGCTTGAGGAGGGGATTTTGCGCGGATTTCTGCACAATAAGTAGCGAGTTCGACACGCGTTTTTGCGCGCATTACGTAGCGCTGTTGTTTTTCGCGCGCTTTGCCACGCACGCTACTGGGCAGCATACAACGCAGCACATCGCCAAGCGAACAACAATAATAGCGCGCCATCCAGACCGCGAGTTCGAATAGATCATCCGACAGCAACGGTTCTTTTTGCATGATACCAGCAATCGGTTGTATGCGAGGGAACGAGGCTTGTGATTTTAATTCAAAAATATAGCCTGTACGTAGATGACCTCTTATAGGTACCTGTACGCGGCTTCCGCGATTTACATGACCGACTAATTCCGTGGGAATGCCATAATCCAAGGCCTTTCCGATGGAAACATCGAGGATGACGGAAGCGTACTGAGGAAAGGCGTTTGTCATGGCGCTAGGCGGGCAGTCAGCTCTTTCCATAGCGCGATTTTCTCCTGCGGATTTTGCAGCAGCGCTTCGATGGAGGGAATGGAGAGAAAAGGTGCGTGGATCGTGGTTTCGCCTTCTGCGAGCACTAGTTTAAGCGATGTCGACAGAAGCTCTTGTGTGCGTGGAACAGTAGGGTCGACCACTTCGCATGGTACCCAAGTACGCGTAATCGCTTTGCATAGATTATCTAAAACCACTCGATGGCTCTGAGGCGTAGTTGGAGGGCATAAAATGAGCACTTGAGGAAGAATGGTAAGCTCTTCCTTTGTTGCTGGAGTATCGCGAATAGTAAGCTTAGGTGCTACCTGAGCTAACAACGCCTTGAGCGCGCCCGGATCCGATGGGGTGAAAGTTGGCGAAGGTGCTGTCAGTTGAAACGACTTAGTCGGACTAGGTGCATCAGCAGGAATTGGCTTAAAAGCAGGTGTGGAGGCGATTTTTGGCAGTTCTTTTTGAGGTTCTTTTTTCTGAGGTTCTTGAATAGGTGGTGGGGTAGGAATTGGTGCGATTGAAGGTTTATTCTGAGGCATAGGTTTACCTTTCAATGCGCGTTCTTTAAAAAAAGCATAAGTTGCCGAATCCGTCATGAGCCACTGGTCAGAGGAATATTCATCGAGGAGATGCAACTGGATTTGTGCCGCAAGCTGACGAAGTTGAGACATAAGATTACTCCTTGATTAGCAGGGAGAATACCACAGAATGACGATTTATGGGGAGGTTCTGTTGGTACGGTTTTAAACGTGGAAAACGCAGAGAAGGCAGAGTCGCAAAGGACGCAGAGGCACCATCGCACTTTTGCAACTGCAAATCTACTAGAAGAGGGTGGCCTTAAAAACAACAAGAGAGCGTTATTGCTTGTAATGGCAATAGACCTCTCTCTTGTTTTTTTAAGGCCACCCTCTTCTAGTATGACTTTGAGCTTTGCTCAAAGAGTAGCGATGGTGTAATGGGGGACCATACCTCTGTACTCATTGGTTAATCAGGACAGCCAAAAATCTCAGCGCACTCAGCGGCTCTGCCTTCTCTGCGTTTTCCACAATTCCAAGTACCTTCTGGGCAATAATATTCCCTGTAAGACCCAAAGTGAGATCCTCTGTTCTCTCATTTCAGATCGAACAACAGAAACTGTACTTCGCTTTTTTGTCGTTTGACGGTTGGGGACGGGCGCTCCTCTTCGGTGCGACTGTCTTCGAGCTGCTCTAGGATTTCTTTAGAGCGTTTGATGACACTTTGGGGCAGTCCTGCCAGCGCAGCGACATGGATGCCATAGCTCTTGTCTGTGCCGCCTTTGACGATTTTGCGTAAGAAGATAATGCGGTCTTCACACTCTTTGACGGCGACGTTGTAGTTCATTGCACCCGGGATTTTTTTCTCTAGTTCTGTCAGTTCCCAGTAGTGGGTGGCGAAGAGCGTCTTGGCTTGTTTTCCTGGTGTTGTGAGCAGGAATTCCGCTACGGCCCAAGCGATTGAGATGCCGTCGTAAGTGCTTGTTCCGCGGCCGATTTCGTCGAGGATAACTAGAGAGCGATCTGTGGCATTATGGAGGATATTCGCTGTCTCCGTCATTTCGACCATGAAAGTTGACTGCCCTCTGGAGAGATCGTCGCTGGCGCCGATACGCGTAAAGACTTTGTCTACTATGCCTACACGTGCTCTGGTGGCAGGAACAAAACTACCGATCTGGGCAAGGATCGTAATCAGTGCCACTTGTCTGATGAAGGTGGACTTTCCGGCCATGTTTGGCCCCGTGATGATGTGCAGACGTTCTAACTGATGGTCGAGATAGACATCGTTGGGGACAAATCGCTCGGCCAAATTGGCGCTTTCGATCACAGGATGGCGTCCGCCGATAATCTCTAAAATAGGCTCTGCATCGATTTGTGGACGTACATAACCTTGGCGCGCGGCCAATTGTGCGAGCGACTGTATGGCATCGATGCGTGCGATGTTTTGCGCCACAGCCATGATGCGGGAGGCATATTGAGCTAGTTCCTCGCGCAGTAGCGTGAATAGTTCAGTTTCCAATGCTTCGATCTGGTCTTGCGCAGTCAGAACTTTTGTCTCGTAATCTTTCAGCTCTGGACTGATGAAGCGTTCCCCATTGACAAGCGTCTGTCGACGCTGAAACGAGCTAGGCATGAGATCGGCTTGTCCCTTAGAGACCTCGATGTAATAACCGAACATACGGTTGTAGCCGATCTTGAGCGTCTTGATTCCAGTCTCTTCGCGCACTCTGTTTTGATATTGCGCAATCCAGCTTTTTCCATCGCGATTGAGAAGGCGCAGTTGATCGAGCTCAGCGTTGTAACCATCGCGAAACACACCACCATCGCTCACGCGTAACGGAGGATTATCTTCAAGAGCTTCGACCAGACGCTTGGAAACTTCAGGTAGCGGCTCAAAGCGCTCATTTCCAATGAAGCGCGAATGAAACTTCTCCAGGACTTGCTTGAGCTGTGGAAGAGGTTCTAGCGATCCTCGCAAAGCGACCAGATCGCGTGGAGAAGCATATCCAGAACAGATTTTTATGGTTAGACGTTCGAGATCACGTACCTGTTCCAGTAGGCTTCGCAGCTCATCGAGTCGTCGCGATTGAGTAGAAAGTTCTTCCACAGCTTCTTGTCGGCACTGAATGTCCTCAACGGAAAGCAGAGGTTGCTTTACCCAACGAGTCAATAACCGCGCTCCCATAGGTGTGAGCGTATGGTCGATCACATCGAGTAACGTATGCTTTCGCGATCCGTCTTTTAAGGATTCAGTCAGTTCCAGGTTACGCTGTGTGTTTGAATCGAGCGCCATAAACTGCGCTGTGGAGTAAGGTTGGATCTCGCGAATATGCGCGACAGATAGGCATAGGTGGTCCTGGAGGTACTGTAGCAGGGCTCCGGCCGCGTTGATCGCTACAGTCATCCCTTGCAAGCCGAATCCATCTAAAGAATGCACCTTGAATTGATCAACCAAGGATCCATACGTCAACGCATGGTCAAATTTCCACTCCTCTTCTGTGCTCAGAAGAAAATTCGACTGGACGCGCAGATCGGAGAGAAAATCAGCATGTTTATCTGCGAACTTTTGCGACACTAAACACTCAGCCGGACGAAACCGAAAAAACTCCGCGGTTAAATCTGAGAGATTGTCCAATTCGATCACGCGAAATTCGGAGGTGGTCAGATCGAGAAAAGCCAGACCAAAAAACTGTCCCACATTGTGGATGGCAGCAAAGTAGTTGTTCGATTTGTCTGAAAGAAGATGAGAGCTTTGGATTGTACCAGGTGTGATGACGCGGACGACTTCGCGTTTCACCAGACCTTTCACTTTGCGTGGATCTTCCATCTGCTCCGCCACGGCGACACGATGACCCTTAGCCACTAGACGATCAACATAGGCATCGAATGTATGAACAGGCACCCCGCTCATGGGGATGCCTTGGCGAGCCGTAAGTGTAAGATCTAACTCTCGGGCGATCAGCGCCGCGTCGGCGTAAAACGCTTCGTAGAAATCGCCCATGCGGAAAAGAAGAATCGCTTCACGCGCCATCTTCTTACATGCATGCCATTGCACCATCATCGGTGATATCGTTTGAGGCTCTAAAGTATGAACAGGTTGAGTCATGGCAACAGTTGTACCAAGACAACCACCTCTCAGGCAAGCGGAAAGTGAGGCGCGCGCGTGGCGCGCTTCCGCGCGCAGGTTTTTGTACGACTGACTATGGACAAATGATGGACGATTGATGGACGAAGAATGGACATTCAATGGACAAACTTGCTGTCTATTGTCCATTGAATGTCCATTCTTCGTCCATCAATCGTCCATTATCTGTCCATATGCATTTGCCTAAATTGACCTTCAGGCTATAAACTAAACCCCTAATTATCATCTGGTGCTAGTAAATGACGGCCTGTCCCTGCTTTAGTGGTAAGTCTTACGAAGAGTGCTGTCAACCCTATCATAAAGGTGCCATCACTCCTCCCAACGCCCTGGTTTTGATGCGCTCTCGCTATGCGGCTTATGTCCTCGGATTAGCGGACTACCTCATGGACACTACTCACTTTACCAATCCCGCTTACACTAAGAATCGAAAGAAATGGAAGAAAGATATCTTGTCCTTTACTAACAGCACTCAATTTGTAGGACTCGATATTGTAAATTTCGTAGATGGCGAAATTGAAGCCTTTGTTACGTTTCATGCCCATTTATTACAAAATGGACGCGATGCTTCTTTCACGGAAAAGAGTATTTTTGTTAAAGAAAATGGAAAATGGCTTTATCTTTTTGGATGTTAAAATGAAAGTTAAATAAATTGTTGCGTTTTTATGTGAGTTTTGATTAAACACAAAGACATAATTAAGTTTTACGTAGGCGAATTTTCTTTTACAAACTGCAACAAATTACGATAGGCGATTTTGGCGAGGGTTTCTTCTGTAAGAAAGAGCTCATCTCTCCATAGTGACATGACTTGAGGGTAACAGGACGAATCGCTGTATTCTGGGTAGAACCATCCTTCCAGAGATGCACCTGCCTGGGATGATTTGGGTAGATCGCCGTCGAAGAAGAAATCGGCTCCGAAGCAAACCTGATTTTCCCCACCCAGATCTAGTGCACGTTCCAGTTGTGCGATGAGCGCGCGGTTTCCTTCTTCGCCGCCAAGGAAAGAGCGTACAAAATTCATTCCGACAATTCCACCGCGGCGCATGATTTCTTTGGCGAGTTCGTCAGGGAGGTTGCGCGACATATTTGTCACGGAGCGAAAATTAGAATGGCTCGCCATGACGGGAATGCTGAGATTTTTTTCGTCTATGTAGTGTAACACATCGTTGGCGAGGAGATCTGATGCGTGACTGAAATCGATGGCAATTTTTCGGCCTTGCATCCAGTCTAAGAGGCGTTTACCATCTTCTTTAAGGCCGATTTGCGTGTGTGCGCCGCCACCGAAGCGGTTTTCACCGTTCCAGGTTAAGCTGATGTATAAGGGTTTTCCGATGCGACCGATGATGCCATGGAGACGATCAATGACTTGATCGAAGGAGTCGGTTTCTTCGGCGAAGGCGGAAGCATTTTCGATGGCGGCCATGATGCCAATTTTATTGGATTGCATAGCGTGGTTCATGGCATCGGCGGTTTGGACACATTCGAAGTCATCGGGATAGCGGTTAGCGAGAACCTTGAAAACATCCGCTTGCTTGATACCTTGTTCTGCGCTGCCTTTTTCGGTTTCGGCGAAGACGGCCATGATCTGAACTTTAACATGGCCATGACGCAATTGAGGGATGGCACAGCGCGCTCGCGTATCGAAGGGTGTACGACCAACATCGTGTTGCAGATAGAGCAATAGATCGCAATGTAGATCGGAAACTGGGTATTGCATGGGCTTCACCTTAATCCATAGTATACGTAATATTAGCCTGAACTCGGTATTAAAAGGCTTCGATTGTTTTCCAACATTTTATTTTTGCTCCTGGTGTTGTTGATGGCGTCCTTGGCGCCGGAGGTTACGGCACCTGTTTGGGAGTTGTCTGCTATAGCGTCTTTTTGGCTCGGTGTGGGGTTGTACGGGCTGTTATTGATAGGATTGATCGCGCAGGGACGGCTCCTTCGCCTTCGTTACCCTGCGTTGAGTATTCTTGCGCAGGTTGAGATTTTGCTCTTTTTGGTTGTGTTTCTCTATCTGTTAGCGGGCATGCGCATCTTCCCTGAGTATGCATCCGTGACCTCTGGGGTCATTCTGGGCCTTTATGCGGCGGCGTTGGCGGTATTTTACGCTGCTGCGTATCGGCGAATGCCGATGCAGGCTGCTTCACGCCGGGCATTTGTGGAAGGGCAACTACGATTGACACTGCCTTTTGCGGTGCCCTATCTACTTTTAGCACTGCTCTCAGATCTGCTTGCCCCTCTCTGGTCGTTAGATCCTGATGCCGTCTCTACCACGATCATTTCTACTCTACTTTTCGTAGGCTTTATGTTGGGGATGATGGCGATTGTTCCGCCGCTTGTGGTGCGTGCGTGGAAATGTCGACCGATTCCTCCTGGATCTACCAGGGATGCGTTGGAAGAAATCTGCCAACGAGCGGGTTTTCGCTATCGTGCGATCCTATCGTGGACCATTTTGAAGCATGCAGCCACAGCCGCTATCTTGGGGCTATTTCCCCGTTATCGCTACGTCATGTTCACGGATCTGATGTTGGTGAAACTATCTCCAAAAGCCCTTCAGGCCGTGTTGGCCCATGAAATCGGTCATAGCCGGCATTATCATTTGCTCTTGTACCCGTTTATATTATTTGGCGGACTCGTATCGGCTGGATTGGTCAATTCTTGGGCAACGCCAGAATTAGACCATTGGCTGGTCGAAAATCAGATGCCCACGCTATTGCCATTAGCTACTTTGCTTCCGTATGGGGCTATCCTCGCTCTCTACTTCAGATTTATTTTCGGTTACTTCTCGAGGCTATTTGAGCGACAGGCAGATTTGTCTGTGATTTCTTTGGGCGTACATCCAAGCGAGATGGTGGAGGCGTTGCACACTGTAGCTGTGTTGGGAGGAAATATTCACGACCAACCCAGTTGGCACCACTTCAGCATTCGCCAACGCATCGAAACGTTAGAACAGGCCGAACGAAATCCGACACTTGTGGAAGCGCATTCGCGCTTGGTTAGGAAAGCTATTTTTGTCTATGCTGTGCTGTTAACTGTGGGGATATTATGTCTGATTTAGTCGCTTTTTATGAAACGCACCAGAAGGAAATTCTGGATGAATTCAACACCTTCTTGCGCTTTCAAAGTGTGAGCAGTGAACCGGAGTATAAGCAGCAAGTGCGCGCCTGTGCGGATTGGGTGGCGGATTATGTGCGACGCTTAGGATTTCAGGTGGAGTATTGGGAATCAGAAGGACATCCTGTTTTATTTGCAGAAGATTTGAGCGCTGGTCCAGACCAACCCACGGTGTTGATTTATAATCACTATGATGTGCAGCCGGTGGATCCTTTGGAGTTATGGACCACACCCCCCTTTGAACCTACTGTGCGTGATGGGGAGGTCTACGCACGTGGCGCGCAGGATAATAAAGGCCAGTGTTTTTATGTGCTGCAGGCAATTCGCGCTTTGAAGCAACTGGAAGGCCTTCCTGTAAACATCAAGCTATGTATCGAAGGTGAAGAGGAGTGCGGCAGTCCTGCTCTAACGCACTTGGTGAAAGAAAAAGCAGAACGCTTAAAAGCGGATTATTTGCTGATTGTTGACGTAGGAATAAAAGGTCCGAAAACACCTGCCATAGGACTTAGTGTGCGTGGATTAGTTGCGTTGGATGTGCATTGCCGCGGAAGCCAAACCGATCTACACTCTGGTGTGCACGGAGGAATCGTATTTAACCCTATTCATGCGTTGGTGCAAATTCTTGCTTCGTTACGCGATGAAGACGGAAATATTCTCGTGCCCGGCTTCTATGATGGAATCCAGGAACTCAGTGCCGAACAAAAAGCTCTGCTCGACCTTTCGTTTGATGCTCAGACCTACTTTGATGAAGTGGGAGGGGTGGCCACCGGTGGTGAGCGTCATCTCCCACCTTTGGAACGCGCTGGATTACGACCGACGATAGAAATGAATGGAATCATCGGAGGATATACTGGTAGTGGGGTGAAGACTGTAATTCCTGCGGTGGCTTCAGCTAAACTCACCTGTCGACTGGTTCCTAATCAAGATCCTGAAACGGTTGGCAAATTGGTAGCAGACTATTTGCGTTCAAAAACACCGACCGGCATAGAAGTCACAACACACATCCATCCGGGTAGGGGAAAAGCTGTACGCACGCAGCCAGGATCAAAACTTGTACAAGCCGCCGCGCAAAGCTATGAAGAAGTGTTTCAAACACCTTGTAGCTATATTTTGGATGGGGGATCTATCCCCATTTCTGCCGAGCTACAAGCCGCCAGCGGCGCCGAAATCCTCTTCATGGGCATGGGCCTCAGCAGTGATAAAATTCATGCCCCCAACGAACACTTCGGAATCGATCGCTTAAGAAAAGGCTTTTTGGTTCTTGGAGGATTGTTGAGAAAGATGAGGAAGTAAAAATGAAAAACAGAATGTGCAGGATCGCCTGCGGCGGCAGGATAGAGAGGATAATAGGTCGGTCTAAGGTCTGTTAAAATAAGCTTATGCATTTCTTTTAAACACAAAGACACAAAGGCAGAAGAGAGTTCTAAATCTGCTTTCTCGCGTCTTTTTATTTAAAAAAACAAAAAAGCTTTTATTCGGTTAAACTGTTTGAATTAATCCAACCCAAAGAAGCTCGCTTAGGACTCTCTTCGTGCCTTTGTGTCTTTGTGTTTAAAAGAAATGCATAAGCTTATTTTAACAGACCTTAGACCGACCTATTATCCTCTCTATCCTGCCGCCGCAGGCGATCCTGCACATCCTGTTTTTATTTTTTTTTAGAGTTTTGTGTGTTTTGAACCGTCTTTGCGAATCTTTGCGACCTTCGTGCCTTTGCGTTGAAATTGAAACTTACGATTCTCCAATCGGCTTTGTATCTATTGTTCAAAATTCCTTTCCCCCCTACAATTTTGGCCATTAAGCAAGGAGGCTCAGATGTCTAGAAATTGGTTGTTAGCACTGGTGATGGGCACGGTTTTTTTAGTTTGTGCGACGCCCGTTTGTGCGAAGGCGTTGGTGGATTTTTCCCAGGTGGCTAAAAAGGCGATTCCCGCTGTGGTATCGATTCAGGTGAAGTACAAGCCGCAACAACAGGCGGATCCTTTTGCTGGCTTGCATAACGAGTTTTTTGAGCGTTTTTTTGGCGGTCAGCAGATTCGCATCGAGCAACCTGCGCAGGTTCTGCCTCCTCAGTATGGCCAAGCATCGGGTTTTATCGTTTCGGCTGATGGCAAGCTACTCACAAATAGCCACGTGGTGCGCGGTATGGACGAGATCAAAGCCATCCTGCAAGATGGCCGTGAATTTCATGCAGAGCTGCTTGGATTAGATCCTGAGACCGATGTCGCCGTTTTAAAAATCGATGCGATTGATCTTCCTTTCATCGAACTTGGCGACTCTTCCAAACTCGAACCAGGACAGTGGGTGTTGGCTGTTGGTAGTCCTCTGGGTCTGTCTGCGTCGGTTTCAGCGGGTGTTGTCAGTGCGATAGGACGCAATGAACTCGCCGTTGCAGAACGTGAAGATTTCATCCAAACCGATGCGGCCATCAATCGTGGTAACTCCGGCGGACCTCTTCTTAATGTCGACGGTAAAGTTATCGGAATGGCGACAGCTAAAGCGGTAGATGTCTATGGCGCAAGCGGAATTGGATTTGCCATTCCTAGCAGTATCCTTAGACAGGTCTACGACGAAATTGTTGAGAACGGCAAGGTGACGCGTGGCTTTGTCGGTGTACGGCTACAGCCCATTACTTATGAACTGTCGCAGGCTTTAAAGTTAGCGAAGGCGCAAGGAGCGCTGGTGACTGAAGTGGATGTGAATTCTCCTGCAGCCAAAGCCGGAATCTTGCCAGGTGATGTGATTACCAACATCAACCATCAACCTGTTGTCAATGCTATGTCAGCACGAAATAACATAGGTTTGGCAAAACCAGGAACAGATCTTAATATCGAAGTAATGCGTCACGGCGAGAGCAAAAACCTTATCATCACGACCGCATCATTTCCTGATGAAAAGACACCGGTTGCCAAGGAAAGTGTAGTTAATATTTTCGGCATTACCGTAGGCACATTAACCGCCGCACAAGCAAAAGAAGCCGGTGTGCCTGAAGCGCAAGGCGTGATGGTGACAGCGGTGGAAACAAACAGTGTCGCCGCGTTGGCAGGTTTGAAAAAAGGCGCCGTGATCACAGAAGTCAATAGACAAAAAGTTGAATCGCCTGAGCAGTTCAATAGTCTTGTCAGTGGAATGAAACCAGGGGACAGGGTACTTCTGCTTGTGAAACAGAATCAGGTTGCAAGCTTCCTAGCCCTTATTGTGAGATAAGGTTCAAGGATGGGCAAGGAGTTAGACGAGTTAGTTGAGTTAATGGACGCACAGGCCCACCCAGAGATGGGTATGGACGTAGTGATCGTGGTTACTGGTTCGTCAGAATTAGTCGAATACTGGGAAGAGCGATTAACCCTAACAGCAGGCTGGGTGGTCAAACCCACAGCGATCGTCGTTGCGGTTGAGGAAGATTGGCCCGGTGGCGCAGGCAATGGGTTAGGCACCTTGTATGCGTATTTAAAAGCACAACAGAAACTTCTGGAGCATAGAAAAATCGACCTGCAGAAGTGTCTGGAGGAAGGATTCTCCATCGGCATGTACCACACAGCCGGCAAAGGAACCCGATTAGCGCCGTTGACATTCAGTGAACATAACAATAAATCAGCTGTGAAGCTTCCTGGAGTGCTGCCTCTTGCCGACGGACCGACTCCCGTTACTGTGTTAGAGGCTGTCATCAAACAGACCGCTATTTATGCAGCAGGAAGAGCCGGACGACTTTCTGTGTTTTGGGGAGACCAGATCTTTGTTCCCTCCTCAATGCCTCCAAAAGCCTCTCAAAGCCATGCTGATATTTTGATGCGACGATTTCCTTTTGGAATCGATCTGTTTGCTTGGCAAAAAGAACAGCTGCACCGCTACGGAATCATTGCAGTCGATGACAAGGGCCATGCACAGCAGGTAGAGAAACTCGAATTCGCTGCTTTTATGGCATTGACAGAATTAGGAAAACTACACAGTCAGGGAGGTGTAGGACTTAGTTTAGGCGTGTTCAGTTTGTCCAATACGCTATTGTATGCGTTGTTGGAAGAGTTTGAGCCAGAGTTAAAAAACCGCTACGGAAAGTTGGACAGCGATCCTCATTTCTGGATGCCCTTTACGCTTGATAGGGTTACGTATGTAACGTTAATGGATTTCAAAGGCTGCAACACCGCCGACACGGAAGCGCATTGGATTCGAATGAACCGATTCCGCCTGCAGTTTACTGCGGCGAATCCGGGTCCGATCTTGACTGCGGTGGATACGGGGTGGAAGGGATATTGGTGGGACTTTGGATCGCTCAAGCCGTATTTAGAGAATTGCCTATTGCTGACGCATAACACAGCTGAGGCACGATTGTTGCGCAAATTTTTGGGTAGCTCTGCCGTGCAGAGCACCGTGTCAAAGAATTTACAGGTGACACGTTCTTTGCTGGTCGATTGCCAAATCAAGCGTGGTCGAGTGGTCAATAGCGTGCTTATAGGGGTTCAGGCGGAGGAGATTGAAGTGGAGAACAGCGTTGTGATCGGTTGCCGATGCGGTAGGTTGCAAGTGCAGTTTTCGATTGTGTACCAAGTGCGTGAAAAAGGTACCATTGCCCTAGATCAGCTGGTACGTGCAGATTGTTTATTGCCTGATGGTACCCGAGAAGCCGTCTATGCCCCTCTAGAGGGCGATGTCAAAACCTTCTGGCATAAAGTCGTTAAAGGAAACGAACATTCGTTTGAGGAACTATACCAGTTGCTGGAAAGTGTGAAAGTGAAAGAACCTGTGGCGTAGCGGTAAATGAGAGTTCACCAAAGGGACGCTCGCTGGCGGACGGACCGACGATCTGGACAAACCCAGCATAACCACGAAGTGGTAAATAGCCGCGAAGCGGTGACAGCAGCTAGCCGGGGGTGACGAGCTTGCGAGGAACCCCCGGAAGGCTGGTCAAGAGCATATGAGCCACGCAAGTGGCGCCACTGTCGTGGCCGAGTCTTGGTTGGATCTTTCCCGGGGGTTTCTCGCAAGCTCGTCACCCCCGGCTAACTCCTGTCGCGACTTCGTCGCTAATTACCGCTCCGCGGTCAAATGATGACCGATGATGCTGACTCCTTACCCTCGATTTGGTAATAATCTAAAGGTGATGACACCAACTAGGCTTATGATAGTGGCAATGAATGCAAACATTGACGCACGTCCAGATCGTCCAGCTTAGTCCATCACCGAGTCTCGCAATAACCTCTCCCCATTTCATCCTTCCTCCTCTGTCCTTCGGCGTTTTGTAGCAGAAGTTTTGAAATTTCTGCGTCTACAAGATCCCTATCCAGCCATCCAGTGATAGAATAGTCCTGCAAAGAATCAATCAAAGTTAAATAATTAATGAGCAGATCGTTAATCGCGGGGCGATACTCAATTGCGCGTCCGATCTGTTCCATTAGTATGTCCTGATCCATGCCGAGGGAGATAGCGACCTCTGTTGGTAAAACTACTCCATTTTTTATAGCCGAGAAAGAAATAGGTGATTGCTGTTCTCCGTGAGCACTCCATATCACGCGATCTTTGTCGTATTCAATGCTTAAGGAATACAAATGTTTGCCATGACGATCTCGTGAGAGGAGGGAGAGTCGTCGATCTGCAATCAGCATTGGAATAGCACTTGCGGGCACCGGGTTTAGAAATTGATCTGTCCTATAGACCATTACGTATTCTGCTGCTGCAAAGGGGCCGCGTAGAGGGGTTATTTGGCAGATGATCTCCTCTTCATCTATCCAAAATAGCCAGCTATCTCGACCAGGTCTCTCAAAACTTGTTACCCCCTTTCCCTAATATGTATGGGGATGGGAAAATCGAAACTAGGATCCAAAATAATATACCCACGTTCTTCTGACAAACTGGGATTTTGATATTTTATCAGAATCGCAGCATGACAATAGAATGGAAAACCGAACTGCTGATACTTTTTAGGTAACCTGGCTGCGACGACGTACCCCTTGATCTCCGTTGGCAACCAGGCTAATAGATCTAAAGTAAGAGGTATGCACGGCCCCCCACGGCTGAAATCTAGATCGTAGCGAAAGGTCTTTAGACTCTCAAGGGGTTCGTTAGAGCTGCGTGTCAGATGATCGCTAAGGTGTAAGGAGGCTGTTATCCGGTCGTAATGAGTAGCTTCTAAGCGCTTGTTAATAATGGGTTGAAGGATATCTATGAGGTATTCTGGAGATTGGTAGGTAATTTCGGCTGCGGCAAACTTGGGGGGTTGGATTGCGCCCCCCAAGACCTTCTCAATGCATTCAGTATGCACTTCAAAACAGTTACAAACAATCGACAGAAACACTAGATTATACAAGGCTATTTTTGACATAGCAGCTCACCCCTTATTAGGCCGCACACTTCTGTAATCTCATCGAAGGATTGCTTATTTTCCAGGGTCGTTAAATCACCGATCGGCAACTCTAAAATAAGGTTAAGAAGAACTCTGCGAAGGATCTTTCCACTTTTTGTCTTAGGTAGGTCTGGACTGAATTTTACTGCGCTAGGACGTGCGTATGCGCCATGACTTAACGCTACATACTGTTGTATTTCGCGCTCTAATTCCAAGCTGGGAGCGTAACCATCTTTTAGCACGACTAGGGCTACAATGGAATTTCCTTTTATGGCATCAGGTAATCCTATGATTGCGGACTCTGCCACCATGGGATGTTCTCCAATAACAGCTTCAAGCTCGGCTGTACCGATTCGATGGCCTGACACAAGGATAACCTCATCGGCTCGGCCCTGAACCCGGATATATCCGTCTTCGTCCTTAGAAGCGGCGTCCCCAGCATAATAGGATGTTCCATTCCATTTTGCCCAATAATTGCGGTAGTAAAGATCTGGGTTATTCAGAATACCTCTTAACATAGAAGGAAAAGGTGAAGTTATGGCCAGCAGTCCTTTCGAGACAGGGACTCCTTTGTCAGAGAGTATATCTACCTGGTAACCAGGGAGGGGCACTGTGACCGATCCCGGCTTTTGCGGGGTATGACCAGGAATAGGAGCAATCACGAAAGCACCGGTTTCTGTTTGAAACCAAGTATCGACAATAGGGCATTTACGATTGCCTACATACTTATAAAACCAATCCCAGGCTTCCTTATTTAGTGGTTCGCCTATGGATCCGAGCAATCTCAATGATGAAATATCATAGTTCGCAATCGATTCTTCACCCCACTTCATGAGTGTTCTAACAAGGGTAGGCGCAGTATAGAAGGTGGTTACTTTGTGGTCGCTGATGATTTTCCACGCTACATCTTTCTGAGGATAGTCAAATGCACCTTCATAAATTACTTGTGTGATGCAGTTGGACATCGGGCCATAGACGACATAGCTGTGTCCTGTGATCCAACCTATGTCGGCTGTACACCAATAGATGTCCCCTGGGCGAGGGTCGAATACCCATTTATACGTATTGTGTACCCCAACTAGATAACCTCCGGTGGTGTGTAAGATGCCTTTTGCCTTGCCCGTTGTTCCTGATGTGTACAGGACAAATAATGGGTCCTCAGAGTCCATCGGGATGGCTGGGCAATCGAGGTCGCATTGACTTACCGCCTCGTGATACCAGATGTCTCTATCGGAACTAAATGGGATCTCGGTGTTGGTGTGTTTCAGTACAAGAACCTTTTCTATTGAGGAGTTGTTTTCTAGAGCCGTATCCAGGACACGTTTATACTGAACGGGCTTGCCTCGACGGTAGCCTCCGTCGGCCGTAATCACAATTTTTGGATTGGCATCCTCGATTTTTTCCTTTAGGGATTTGGCTCCCGTTCCACCAAAAACTACGGAATGAACGGCTCCAATTCGAGCGCAAGCGAGCATCGAAACAACAGCTTCCGGAACCATTGGCATGTAGATGGTAACGAAATCTCCCTTTTGGCATCCTAAATGTTTCAAGGCATTTGCTAGTCGACAAACGTCTTCATGAAGTTGCCGATAGGAGATAATTCGTTTAGCACCATTCTCATTAACCCAGATGAGAGCCGCTTTGTCTCCATGTTTTTTTAGGTGCCGGTCCACACAGTTATAGCAAATATTTAATTTACCTCCGAGATACCAGGAAGCGTAAGGGCAATTCCATTCCAAGACTTTATCCCATCTTTGAAACCAGTGAATTTCTTCTGCGCATTTAGCCCAAAAAGCTTCTCTATTCTCATTTGCCTCTCGAAAGAGATCGTCGATGTTATTGTCGGTTCTCTGCTCGTATTCATCGAATAGGTAGATATTCGAAGATCGGGAAATTTCCCCATTTTGGGCTTCTATTCTAACCCCATATAGAACAGAATGAATAGATATAAGGCAGAGTAAAAATACGCGACTCATGGTGATATCCTTATGTATAATGGTTAAAACGCAATCAATCCCCAGTAATTCCCCCTCAATCATGAATATGGCAGGGTGAGTAGGATAGGCAGGATGATAAAAATTTATGATATTTTTATTGAAAAACGAGTAAATCCCGTTCTATCATGCATATCTTGCTCATCCTGTTTTTTCTTTTTTTCATTTTAAGGGTCTGCTTGAAGCACATCATTTTCTCAGCGGGAACTGCTGGGTATAACCACAAGATGGCAAGATAGTGTTCCCTACAAAAATGTTATTAACTATGGTTAAATTCCCAAATGTGAATTTTCCCTTTTTCTTTTCCAGCCTTACCCAGCCCTTGACTTCCAGTAGCAAGAGCTTGTTCGCCTACGGAGCAGACGCTATAGAGAAAGCCTTTCTGAGGGTTTAGGGAGCAGACCACTTGCCGATTGCGCAGATCCCAGACTTTAACATAGCCGTCTCGCGATGCGCTGGCGATGATATTTGGCTGTAGTAAGCAGACGTCATATATTGTGCTAGCGTGTGCAATGGCACTTTGAATGTGATTGTTTCTGTCGAGGGTATTGTCTTTAAGGCTTCCTAAAGATGCAGCAGAATCAAGATCCCAAAGTAAAAGAGATCCATCTCGACTACAGCTTCAGGTGACTGACCATTAAAAGCAATTTTTGATTAGATGGTCTCTGTATGTCGACGAGGTGGCTGCTCTCATCTGCTTACCAGGTTTTCCGCACTTAAGTGTTGCGTCCTTTCCTAATATTCCCAACGCCACTTTCCTCAACAACGACAGGTTTGCTGCTCCTATCTTGTCTTGATAACGATGCTTATCCTCTTCAAAGACAACATCCAGACATAGGTGCAAACCGTTTTCAACTCCCCAATGCTTTCGTACGCTTCTGGAAAACTTCTCCACATCTAATTCTAAACTGGTTATGTAGTAACATACCTCCGTTGATGTCTTGCCTTTTTTTGTTCTCCTCCTAGTTACTCTTCCCACACTTGAGCAACCTGACCATTTCCCTGCTGAAGCCAGATCCTCTATATCCACAAGCTCATAGCTACGCTCTTCTACTCGTCCAGCTGATTTTTCTTGAGTGTGGCTTTCTGCTGCATCAACACCTCTAAACCCTTTCTTATCAGCATCCTCAAACAATAATTTTATGTCTTCATACAGGTCTTTATGATTCTCCTTCACCGGCAATACATAATCTGCTTTTTGGTTGATAATTGCGGTTGCGGCTTTCTTTTGAGTATTCAAGGCATCTGTAGTAACTATTGTCCCTTTAAGTTCTAATCGCTCAATCAACTTCGGAAATGCCGTGATCTCATTAGATTTCTCATCCACAGACACCTGCCCCAAGCAAACTCCAAGCTCTGTACTCCAGGCATGTAGTAAATGAAGTGGTCGACTTTCCTCGTTCCAACCGCGACTACCACGAAGAGTTTTCCCATCTATTGCTATGATATCTCCCTCCGTAAGGTCCGATTTTATACAATTGAGCAAGCCCTCCAAAGAGTCTGTAGGTATGAGACCCATAACCCGTTTTAACGTCTTACTTGAAGGGATTCCTGACGAAACATCGACATGTTTGCCTAGCCAATCCTCTATTCCGTTAGCGGCTTGCACGATCTCTTCCCAATCTTTTGCTCCACACAGAACACCCACGAGTGAGATAAATATAATTGTCACTAACGAGTAATGGAAATTACAGGACGGCTGACGAGGATCTTCTATTTCACAGAGAGTCAATACTATACGACTAGCTGTTCCTGGATGATTAAATGATTTTACCTTAATATGGGAAGGTATCTTTCCCTTTGGTTGGCTCATGAAAAACTCCCTGAAAATGTGTTTCAACCAGTTTCTACTAGCCGAATTCTAAATTCAAGAAATCGATTTAATGGTCAGTCACCTGACTACAGCTTAGAAGTTGTTGATTTTGGGTTAGGCACATGCTATAAATGTAGTCAGTGTGTCCTTCCAGTGTATGGCTACACTCTTTTCCAATCAAATTCCAAATCTTGATTGTTTTATCTGCAGAACAACTGACGAGCTTGTCATCCTGAATTTTAACAATTTTGGGAATACCGCCTTTATGGCCTTTTAAGTTGAAGAGGAATTTGCCTTTGACAGGATTCCAAATCTTCAAGTCGTGAGACCAGTGACTGGCATATTTTGGCTTTTGACAGGCTCCGGTGGCTATCAAGTCGGTTCCGATAGATGCGATACTATAGAAGCCTCTTCTATACCGTTCATTTTCCGAAAACGTACTTTTCATTTTCAGAGTATCTGCGTCCCATATCTTTAGGCAGCCATCTGATGAGCCTGTAAAAATTAACCCATCGGCAATATCAATGCTTAAGACTTCGCTCTTGTGATGGAAGGTCTTTAGTAGTTGGTTTTGTGGAACATCCCAGACAATGCTGGTGTGATCGTAGGAGGCGGAAATAACGTTGGTGGGGCCTAAGCTTGCCAGACGCCAAATACCTCTTTTGTGGCCCCTCAGGTCTAAGAGTCGTTGTGATGACAGATAGTCAACAGCAATCGTTTGTTTCTCGTGGTTGGTTATAGGACAGGAATTCGAACTGGAATCTGTTGAAATGGTTAGTGCCTCCAAAGCGAAGTAAAGGGCAGAGTCTCCTCCTGCCTGTATTTCCGAGTTGCTTCGGTAGCATATTACGGATTTGTCGACGGGCTCTTGTTTTTGTTGATTGGAAGGTACTTTTTTTTGTGAATGATCAGAATTGGGCTTTTGATCTTGGTCAGCGTAAAAGGAAGAGTCTCTTCCTAATTGCCAATATGAATTGGAATTTATTGAATTATTTTGCATTTTTTCTCCTGTTTACATCAACTGTTACAAACAAACTTTCGTTATCGCTAATGTTATACCGCACTCGGTCACAAACTTGGAATTTGAACTGCGCCAAAGCCTCGGAGTTGGCCGAACGAAATTTCAGCAATTCCGTTGCTGTATAATAAATTCATTAAACGTCTCGGAGGTATTCTACTTCTATAGCAACACAGCCAGATGTCCGTACGCGATCAGAACCAGGAAAGGCCTCATAAATGTGAACTCCTGCCTCCAATAATGCTTGAGGTGTGAGGGTGCGCGACTTTCCTTTAAGTTGAGGAAGCATTAAAAGAACGCCCCTATCCTTGAGCATATCTTCAAAGGACTTATAATTATAACGCTTCACCACTCTGCATATAATTCCGCGTTTTGCTGGAGCGTTCCACAACTTTAGCTGATCTCCAACGTGAATTTTTTGTGTGAATGGTGCATTGACTCTACCTTCGTACTTTTTTTCGCCGCTCTTGATCATATCAAGGTACAGTGTTCCCTTCATGGGCAAAGTATGAGTTTGAGTATTGTCTTTTTGGGTCCTTTCGGTTGTATGGTCGCGGTCGTAGTTGGTGAAAAGTTCTTTTTCTATTAGTGATCTATTTAACGACAGTTGTGGATCTGATTTAGACATAGACCTCCATGTGTTATTTAAACTATTGTTGTGGTAACTATTATTGTTGTTATTGTTGTTGTTGTTGTTGTTGTTGTTTTGGTAATTGTTTCCATTGTTGTTATTGTTGTTGTTGTTTTGGTAGTTGTTTCCATTGTTGTTTTTAGAAGGGAAAGTGTAGGAAGAGAATCTATTGTCTACGATTTGCAGATCCTCTTTTTCATCTTGTTCGGGATTGAAAACAATTTTTTTATAAGTTCGGACAGGAGACTCATCTCGCTTTCTTTTTTCTTTTTTGTTCGGCTTTGAATTTATTTCAGAATCGTTTCGTGCTGCTTCTATGGAACGTGAAAAGATTGCGACCGCTTTTTTGTCTTTTGAGATATTTCTTACACCAATTTGCTCAAACCCATAATTTTTTAAGAACTCGAGAAGCTTGTTGTCTGAGGGGGGAACTAAGAAATGCACATTGGTGGCCTTCAGATCACTGGCGAGCGTTAAGATTCTTCGAAGAAGATCTATTTGATATGTTATATGAGAGGGTTTATCGGTTATGAGGAATAAATTTCTCACCTCAAAACTCTTTTGTTTAATTTCTTCAATGGATTGCAGTTTGTTGCAGTAGGCTATAGCACCATAATATTTGTCATTGCACTTCATTACTTCACACGTTCTGTGCGAGGCTTCCGCGAATTGTTTCAGGTTGAACGACTGGTCTCCATAGAGGGGCGCTATTTTGTTGGCAAAAATATCGTTGAGGAGGTTGAGCTCTAGTTTGGATTGTTTGGTGTAATTTGAAAAGGCAAATGGCTTATGGGAAGGAAGCTGATTGAAAGATAATGAGGTTGGAGCGAGATGCATGATTCAAACCTTGGTTCTTTTGGGTTACGTGACTTAAGAAACGTTATAGGAAAATATTTATTATAGCAAGTTGAATTTTTTTTAGATCGATGCGCCAGCTCATCCTTCATCTTTTTCTAAAATTCCTTTCCTCCCCACAATGTTCGGCCATTACACAAGGAGGCTCAGATGTCTAGAAGTTGGTTAACGCGAGTTTTGGATAAGCCAGTCTTGGAAATAGCTTAAAGCAAGTGATTTGAGTTAAAAAAACTTCATAGGTTCAGGCTAAGATAAGTTTTTGTGATTATGCAATTGATGACAAGCTCATTGTGACAGGAAAACCCTCTCCGAGGGTTTATGGGGTCAATTACCCTCGCCCTGGTAGTATCTAAAGGTGATGACACCAACTAGGCTTATGATAGTGGCAATGAATGCAAATATTGACGCATGGTCTATTGGTCGGATGATACGATCATTCCAGCCATTCGTTTCACCTACGGGTGTGTTTTTATAGGTGTAGAAGGTGGCGAATATGGCTGTTAGTGCACTAAGTAAAATTGGCAATGCCATTTGAGTAACTGTTACTTTTCGCTGCAATTGGAACGCTCTAGCTACAGTTGCTAACGCGATGCCACTTCTAACCCCGTGAGAAGCCATGCCGCGCTTTATTAGGCTCTTCCAGTTGGCGAGCGTTGAGATCGTCGAATTAACCTTCTCCTTCATTTGCTTAAGAGATGATGTACGCATTGAGATTAAAAAGGTGCCGCTACCACCTGTAATTCTGTTAAGTAGATCAGCAGTTTTGTGTGCCTCTACAACGTCTTCTTCGGCTTTCAGTATCTTTGATTCTACAACACTAAAGGATTTACCTATTAGGGTCCCTTTCGTTGTAGGCAGTTTAGTTGGTGGGTTATTAGCGTCACAAATCTTCTCATTTCTAAGAATCAAAACTTGTGCAAACCCAGCCAAAGCTTGCGTTGCAAAAGACAAAGCAATAATGCTTGCAGCTTGTCGTTTTCCAAAATAAGTCAATGCGCCGCAAATCACGGCTGTTTGTACAAAACTTGTACCAATTGGTGGGTAAGAAACAGGCATATATCTACTCAGGTTAGAGTTGTCTAAATTTAAACAGTAATAATAACAAAAATTAATAATGAAATCAATGTTTATTGAGGTATGGACAAATCTGGACTTTCTGGACCAAGTATGTTGAAGTATTAGTCCAGGACGTCCAGATTTGTCCATACTTAGTCGCGCAAGCACCTGCGCCCGGAAGGGCGCTACTACTCTTCAACCTTTCCGAGGCCTAGGTCTCGTTCAAAGGCTTGGAAGCGTGGGTGGTTTCGGATGCCATCGAGTTCTTTATGGGCGAGGATATTCTCCATATCTGTGGCGCCTTCTTCTGAAGCGCGTTCGAGCCAGCCTATGGCGGCGTCGACATCGTCTAGGCTGGCGTGACAGAGGCCATTGAGTACTGCGGTATCAACGGCAGGTACGTTACGATAGGATTCATTGCCTAGGGCGATGGCTTCTTTCCAGCGCGCGGTGCGGTAGGCGAGGTGGTGCAGCAAACGCGTTCCTTGTTCAGACAGATCTGAACGCATGGGATCGAGTAATTCGTACGCTTGCTCGTAGTGGTGTTGTTCAGCTAGGATGCGGGCGATCATTTCTGTTGCCACGCCGTAGATGATTCCTGAGCCTGCTTTTTTGCGTAGATCTTCCAGCAGTGCCTGTGCTTCGACCATGTGGCCTTCTTCTAGGCGTCTGTTGGCGTGCACGAGTAGCTTTTGCAGCTCTTCATCGCGATCCTTGTCGGTCATAGAGATAGTCCCTCTCCAACCGCGGAAGCTGTCAAAGGCGACAAAAAACAGAACGATGCCTGGCAGCATAGCTCCTTGCAAAAAGAAGTAAATACCTGCAGCGGTTCCTAGAAGGCAGCTAATAAAAAGCGAAATCTTCACGCCGCGAAAACCAAAAATGCTCTCGAGAATAATACTCATCAGCTGTCCGCCGTCCAGAGGCATGATGGGAAGCAGGTTCAGGATGGTCCAGTAGAAGTTGATGACGGCTCCATTTCCGACGGCATAGCGTAGGAGTGGTGGGGCATTGTCTGGAAGCCGCGTGTAGATAAAGCTCAATGCGATAAAGAGAGCGAATCCAGCTAAGGGCCCATTGAGAACGACAATGAAGTCCTGCCATGGCTTGAGACGCTTGCCAGAACGCGAAGTGAGTCCCCCAAAAGCGACCAGATCAATGGAGGCTTTTTGGCCAAAAAATCGTGCGGTAAGCGCATGTCCGAATTCGTGAAGCAGCACGGAGAAAAAGATAATAACCACCCAGATGGCGGTGAGAGTGGGGTCTTGAGAAAACATCCAACCGAGTACGATGGCGACAACCCAAAAAAGGGGGTGGATACCGATGGGGATTGATCCGGGGATGCGCATATCTATGAATCCTTAACCGAGAGCTTTTTTTACAGCCTGTCCCATCTCTGCGGGTGTTTCGGCGATGACGGCGCCGGCTTTGCGGAGGGCGTCAATTTTGCCGGTGGCGGTGCCTTGTCCGCCGGAGATGATGGCGCCAGCGTGGCCCATGCGTCGTCCTGGGGGGGCTGTGACGCCGGCGATGAATGCGGCGATGGGTTTGGTGCAGTTTGCTTTGATCCAGTCCGCTGCGTTTTCTTCGGCGTCGCCGCCGATCTCCCCGATCATGAGGATGGCTTCAGTTTCGGGATCATTCTGCAGCATTTCTAGGACGTCGATGAAGTGGGTGCCGTTGAGGGGATCGCCTCCGATGCCTACGCATGTGGTTTGGCCGAGTTCGAGTTGGGTGGTTTGCCAGACCGCTTCATAGGTGAGTGTTCCGGAACGCGAGACGATGCCGACTTTACCGCGCTTGTGGATATATCCTGGCATGATTCCGATCTTGCACTCGCCGGGTGTGATGACACCGGGGCAATTTGGGCCGATGAGTCGGCTTTTGCTGCGGCGCATGACTTGGCTGACTTCGAGCATATCTTGGATGGGGATGCCTTCGGTGATGCAGATGATGAGTTCGATTCCGGCTTCTTCTGCTTCCAGGATGGATTCTGCGGCATAGGGTGCGGGTACGAAGATCATGGTGGCATGGCAGCCGGTGGCTTCCTTTGCTTCCCAGACAGTATCGTAGACGGGGATACCGAGGATTTCTTGTCCGCCTTTACCGGGGGTGACTCCGCCAACCATTTTGGTGCCGTATTCTTGGCACTGTTCTGTATGGAAGCGTCCGGCTTTGCCTGTGATCCCCTGCGTGATCACTTTGGTGTTTTTATTAACGAGTACTGCCATTGACTGCTCCTACGGCTTTTTTAGCGGCTTCATCGAGACTTTGGGCGGTGATGATATTCAGCCCGGATTCTTCCAGCATTCTTTTGCCTTTATCTGCATTGGTTCCTTCTAGGCGTACGATGAGTGGGACGTTGAGTTCGAGTTCGCCCATGGCGGCGATGATACCTCCTGCGAGTGTGACGCAGTTCATGATGCCGCCGAAGATATTGACGAGGATGGCTTTGACGTGTGGGTCTGAGACGATAATTTTAAATCCTTCGGCGACCTTTTCTTTGGAGGCTCCGCCGCCGACGTCGAGGAAGTTGGCTGGTTTACCGCCGTAGTGTTGGATGATGTCCATGGTGGCCATGGCTAGGCCGGCGCCATTGACCATGCAGCCGATGTTGCCTTCCATTGCGATGTAGGCGAGGTCGAACTCTTTTGCGCGCGCTTCTTGCATGGGGAGCTGGGTGGGGTCGTCGTAAGCGGCGAGCGTGGGGTGGCGATAGAGTGCATTTTCATCGATTGCGAGTTTAGCATCGATGGCGAGCAATTTGCCCTCAGGAGTAAGCACCAATGGGTTGATCTCGAGCATGGAGGCATCGGTTTCGATGAAGGTTTTGGCGAGCGCCTCAAGAAGTTTCATACCTTGTTCGGCCACATCGCCTGTCCATCCCATGAATTTCACGACGCGCCACTTTTGATAAGTGTGTAGGTGTCCATCGAAGCGAAAAGGCACTTTAAGAATCTTTTCAGGGGATTTTTCGGCTACCTCTTCGATATCGACTCCACCTTCTGGCGAGACGATCAGCGTAGCTTGTGCTTTCTGGCGGTCGATAACGGCGCTGACGTAGTATTCTTTTTCTATATCAACGGGGGCACAAATAAGAACCTTGCGCACAATAATGCCTGAGGGGCCCGTCTGCTTGGTGATGAGCTTCATCCCTAACATTTGGCCTGCTTTGTCGAGGATCTCGTCGCGGCCCTTAGCGATTTTGACTCCGCCCGCTTTGCCGCGTCCGCCGGCATGTACCTGGGCTTTGATGACGGCTTGATCGAGATGGAGCCGATCGAGGGCAGCTTTTACCTCTTCTACTGTCTCTGCAACGGCAAATGGAGGTACAGGTATGCCCTGTTTTTGTAGGACTTCTTTGGCTTGATATTCATGGGTGTTCATCTAAAATCCACCTATCCGGTATCCTGATTATTCATTTAACCCCGAGAAGCTCATGGTACTCGAATTCTTAAAATCAGGATACCGCAAAGTCAAGGAAGCGTTGCTGAAGACACGTTCCTTACTTGGGGCAAAGTTGCGCGCGCTGTTTGGCGGTGCTCTGGATGAGGCGGCACTAGAGCGTCTCGAGCAGTTACTGTACGAAGCCGACCTTGGGGTGGAGACTGCAGCTGCAATCTCGGACAAGGTGCGGCAAGTGCATAAGGCGAACCCTTCGCTCGTCGGAGATGCCTTACTAGATGTCGTTAAGGCTGAGATACTCGCTATTGTCAGCAAGCTTTCGCCTGACTTGATTTTGGCCCCCCCAGGGGAACCAACGGTGATTTTGATCGTGGGCGTGAACGGTAACGGCAAAACAACCTCTGTCGCTAAACTGGCTAAACGGTTCCATGATGACAAAAAGAAAGTTCTCGTGGGTGCAGCCGACACCTTCCGTGCTGCCGCCGTCGAGCAGCTCACACTCTGGGCAGATCGTATCGGAGTCGATATTGTGAAAGGTGCTGCTAAGAGCGATCCCGCTGCGGTTGTCTTCGACGCGGTGTCCGCTGGAAAGGCCCGTTCGGCTGATTTCATCATCCTCGATACAGCCGGTCGCCTTCACACCAAGACCAATCTTATGCAGGAGCTGGAGAAAATCCGCCGTTCCTGCAAGAAAAACATCGATTCCAGCCCGCACGAAACACTTCTTGTGTTAGACGCCACCACTGGCCAAAACGCCATCGATCAAGCACTCACCTTTCATCGTTTTACCCCTATCACAGGGATTATTCTCACGAAACTCGATGGAAGCGCCAAGGGAGGCATCGCCATCGCTATCCAGCAGAAACTCAACGTCCCCATTAAATTTGTGGGCGTAGGTGAAGGAGTCGATGATTTAATTCCTTTCGATCCAGAGGCTTTCGCGACGGCTCTTGTAGATCGTTGATATTTAGCTACTTACAATGTAACAATTCGTTGACAGCTAAATATCTTCTGGTTACTATGTGAAGTAGGACATGAATCAGTGTCCCATCCAAGGAGGGTCAGATGAAAGCCTGGCATTTTCCTTCTACCACCATCGGACTCGTAACCTTAGCTATCCTGTTATTCGCAACGCCAATCATTACGCAAGCTGACCGTGGTTTCCACGGTGGCAATCGTGGAATGAGTGGAATGCACGGAGATAGGTGGCAAGGCCGTGATTGGGACGGCAATAGAGACTTTAGATGGGGAGGCGACCATCCATATCGTTACTCGGGGGATTATTATATCTCCGGGGACAATTACTATATGGATAGTTATCCCTACACTCCTAATTACGGATACGATACTGGTTACGATGATTTCGGGGGATATCTTCCCTACGATGGAGGTGGCTTCGGTATAGATTATTGATGACCTAAGGAGGGTTAAAAATGGGCTATAGAAGTCTAGTTTCCTCCAAGATAATCGGGTTGGCCACTATATTTAGTTTGCTGCTGGGATCCGCACATGCGATAGGAGTCTCGGTAGACTTGGGTGGTAAGAAGCATCATCGTCAATATAATAGCAATAGGGTGCAGTACTATAACACCACACCCTATGTGCAGCCTTACCAAACCCGGGCCTACTACAACCAATATTACTCCTATCCGCAAGGATATTATTATCAGCAACAGCAGCCAAGTTATTATTACTATGATCAAAATAGTGGCTATTATTACCCATACAACCCCGGTTATTACTACTACTACAGCTATTAAGTGCTAATTTAGCTGTAGTAGTTTCAAAAATGAGATCCGCGCATAAATTAGCGGATCTCTTTTTTTATTTAGTTATTTCTCGCTAAATTAATATGTAAGTATAATAATTATAGTTAGTTAGATTAGAAAGAGAGGGCGAGAGATGATTATCTATTTAGTCTTAATCTTTCAGTTAGTTGCCGGTGGTTTGTATGCCGGTGGGTCTAGTGCTTCAGCATCGGCCAGCGCCAGCGCCAGCGCCTGGGGCTGGGGTGGCGGTTGGGGCGGAGGCTGGGGAGGTGGTTGGGGTGGCTACGGTCGAGGATATGGGTATGGCGGTGGCTATGGAGGGTATGGGTGGATGTATCCCTACGACGTCTACGGTGGTTTTTATATGAATCCAGCTACTCCAGGGTACGACTATCGACGCTTACCCAAACCAACGTTCAATATGCAGAAAAACGCTGTGCAGCATCCTTTGGTTAATAAGGATGATAAGGCCGAGGGTGGGCAACGGTCTAGTGATCAATAAGTTAGGTTTTTTTGATTAAACGCAAAGACGCAAAGGCGCGAAGAAATTTGGTTTTATTTAATTTTATAGACGTCTTTTCTGCTACCTATAGTCACAACAATCACAATTAATTGATTGTCATTGATATTATAGATCACTCGATAGTTGCCATATCGAATCCGGTATAACTCCTTTCCAAAAAGCTTGATGGAGCCGTACGGTCTGGGGTCGTCAGCTAAGAGTTCTATTTTCTCTTTAATGAATTTGGCATCGCGTTTAGGGATTCTTGCTAAAACCTTGTCTAAATTGATGTCGTAGACAATTTTATAACTCATCCCAGCCAACTTTCTTCATCATTTCTTTGTGGGAAATGGTTTTGCTTCCATTAGCGAGATGTTGTTCCCACGCTGCTTCTGCTGCTTCAGCATCTTCTTGCAACTCTAGAGCTTCAAGCTTTTCTAAAATCGCTTGAGTTGCCAATTCGCGTATGCTAACTCCTAACCTAACAGCTTGCATTTTTAGGTGTTTGCGAGCGTCTTCTGGAAATTCAAAGTTTAAGCGGCTCGGTGTTTGATGTTTTTGTGGCTGTTGTCTCATACGCAGCTCCTTTTTCTTTAATATTACCACAATTTAACATTTGCAGTCATCTGGATAGAAATCTAGGCCATTGTGCGCCGAATAGTAGAACAATTCCCAATGATACAAGTAGTCCTCCTGGGTAGGTGAGCCAGTACTTAGCTGGGTCGTGGTTGACGGCGAGTTGCACTTGCCTGGCGGAGAGGTTGGAATCTTGGGAAATATTGCTGAGATAGAAGCGGTAGCCGTCCCAGGTTTCGTGGACTTGGTTCATGCAGAGAGTGGTTTGAGTGGTTTTGTTAGAGCGTAGGTCGGTGACGCAGATATCGGCTTCGTAGCTGTAGGGTTGATTTGAGTTGGGGTAATTCACCTTGCGTGCCTGATGCAGGCGTACTTGGTAAGGCAGTTCTTCCCATGCGGGTTGGTAACGTAAAAGGGCTTTTCCGCCTAATACAGGCCACTTGAGACCTTTGGCCATGCGATCGTAGGTGAGAGGGACAACTTGCGATTGCGTGCCTGCTACAGCTTTTACCCTGACGAGAGGTAAGTGGTCCTCCAGCTTTTTTGAGGGGGCTTCTACTTGATGCATCTTGGTGAGAGGTGTGTATAGAACCAGGTAGGGTGCGATCACAGCCTGGACCCAATAGCCTCCAAATCCATCATCGACTTCGAATAACGAATCATAATGACCTTTTGCATAGTTGTGTCGAGTGGTTGTTCCGTCCGATAGCTGGGCAATCCATTGTTCATCGCCGTTTTCTAACTTAATAAACAACACTCCGGGAGCGGTGAAGGGAATCTCTTCGTTTGCAGCGAGGAAGTTCCACTGGGTTCCTTGAGCATCGGGGAGTTGTGCTGTGGCACCTATGGGAAGTGGTTTTAGGCCCCGGATATGGAGATGGTCATTTTTGAACCAGCCTTCCCAGTGTTCCGAGGAGTGGGGGTATTTATCGATGAGTGAGAGTTTGAGATCATCGATCTGCATGCGAGGGGTGTCAAAGAGCTGTTTGCCTTGGCGGGTATCGACGCGGATGACGGGTGTTTCTGAGAGAAGTAGCTCGTGAGAGGCGGCGCCTTCTTTGATGACCATGTTACCTTGCGTGCCGTAGATCTGTTTGGCGATGACGCCGCTGAGGATCATCAGAAGGCCTAAATGTGTGATGAGAAAAGGAGTGTGTCGGCGTTGAAACGGCCAGCGGCGCAGCGCGGCGCAGAGGATGTTGAGGAAAAATCCAATGAGCAACGCGATGAAGAGAGGGTGTCGGTAGGTGAACAGTGATGCATAGCGGTGCGACTGCGTGAGAGATTCTATGAAGGTACCTGCGACCACAAACAGGGCTGTGGCTGCGATGAGGAACAGGGCAAAGCGTACACCGCCTAACAGTCGTAGCATGCTCAGGAGTCCGTATTGATGGGATTCAGTAGTCGAAATTGCTGCGCAAAGTTGTCAATATCTTCGCGATGGGCCTCCAGAAGCTCCTGAGAGCCTGTTACCTTGATGGTGTAGTCAGCACGGCGTTGCAGGTCGAGATCTGTGGAAACGGGTCCTGTGAGGTTAAGATAGAGTTCAGGATCCAATTGCATTGCCCACGCTAGGACGGTGTCGGTTTCAAAGCGTAGTCCTACGAACCCGTCGTGGCATTCTTGTGTGACCATGCCTGAGCCTGATTGACGCTGCCAGCGATGGATTTGCGCTTGTGGGGGAATACGTTCCGAGAGGTTATTGCTAGGGAAATTGTGGACAACGATGCGGATGGTATTGTCGATGCAGTATTCGCAAATGGGTTTCATTGTGTCGTTTAGGTTGCTTTCTGGGGGCATTTTTTGCCAGTGGGATGGAGCTATGGTTGTATAGATTGGCTGTTGGTCTTCGTTGCGTCCAGAGATGAATTCTAATGGTGGAGTATGTGTGGAGGCTGTCTCACAGCTGGAGAGGAGGAGCAATAACAGAAAATGGACGATTAATGGACGATTAATGGACATTTATGGACCTGTAGATGGACATAGTAAATCCAAAAGGAATGACTTATATGCCATGTCCATCCTGAAAGCAAAATAATTTGTCCATGAATGTCCATCATTTGTCCATTAATCGTCCATTGTCCATTCTCCGTCTTTGTGTTTAAATACTGCACTATGGGAAGCACATGTGAATTATGCGAGACGCCTGTTGGGAAGCGTGCCTACGTTGAGGAGGGACGCGTTTTTTGTTGTGCCGGTTGTCATGCCGTGTTTAATGTTTTGCAGGCACGTGGTAAATTAGCGGGTTATAAAGACGATCCGCTTTTTCATGAAGCGTTGCGTCTTGGGGTGATCTCCAATCCTGATTTGTTGCAGAAGGTTCACACGGAACAGACGAAAGATCGTTGTAAGCTATATGTAGAGGTGACTGACCTCTGGTGTCCCTCTTGTGCACAGGTGATTTCTTGGGTAGTTGGTCAGATGGACGGTGTGATTTCGTGCGTGGTCGATTACGCGACGGACCTTGCTGCGATCGAATATTCTCCCATGAAGATCTCTCAAGAAGCCATCCTCAAGGAGATCAAAGCTCTGGGATATCATTGTGTGCAGTTGCAAGACAGCGAGCACAGAAAAGTCTCTAGATCGCTCTGGATGCGCTTTGGAGTGGCTGCCTTTTGTTCCTTAAATATTATGATGTTTGCCTATCCGGTTTATGCGACCTACTTTGTCGATGAAGGAACAGGGTATGTGCATCTGTTTGAATGGTTGTCTTTTTACTTAGCGTTGCCCGTGGTTTTTTACTCGGCGTGGCCGTTATGGAAGCGAGTTCCGGGCAACATCAAAGCGGGCATCTATGGCATGGAAACATTGGTTGTGGTAGGTGTCAGTGCGGCTTTTTGGTATTCTGCCTATGTGTTATTCAGCGGTGGAACGCACGTATATTTTGATTCTTTGTCTGTGATTGTAACGTTTGTTTTGTTGGGAAAAATTATTGAGACGCGAGCGAAATTTTCAGCTAAGGAGTCGCTGTTTCGATTGACGCGTTGCGTGCCGCGTCGAGGTCGTAAGAGGCTTGAAGATGGGTCTGAGCAGTTTGTTTTGTTGAAAGAGGTGAAGCCAGGAGATCTGCTGGTTGCGTTGGCTGGGGAGAAGATTGTGCTCGAAGGGGTGGTAGTCGAGGGGTCAGCAGCGGTTGATGAGTCGTTGATGACGGGCGAGTCGCTGCCGGTTACGAAAAAGGAAGGAGCTGATGTTTTAGGGGGTACACTGGTACGGCAAGGAAGGGTTGTCTACCGTGTGACCTGTACGGAGGATCAGACACTGCTCAAGCAGATGATCGGCAATATCGAACGAGATATTGGCCACAAGACCCATTATGTTAGGCTCTCTGACCGCGTCTCTGCGCGGTTTGTTCCTATCGTTCTTGTTTTGGCGGTGGCGACAGCGGGTTGGCTGTTGTATACGGGTGCCGGCATCGAAGCGGCGATGCTGCGATCTGTGAGTGTCTTGCTCATCTCCTGTCCTTGTGCGATTGGTATTGCTGGGCCGCTTGCCGAGTCTTACCTGATGAATGGTCTCGCTGCTATGGGTGCTATCGTGCGCAACCGTGGCTGCTTGCGTTTTTTGGGACGCGAAACGGTGTTGATTTTTGATAAAACAGGAACCATTACAGAAGGGCGATATCGTGTTTTAAGTGGTCTTGAGGGGCTTGTTGTGGCTGATCTGTTGGCCCTTAAAGGCATGAGCGTGCAGTCTATTCATCCTGTTTCTGTCGCCATTAGTCAAGCGATCAGTCGGTTGGGGCAAGTACCGGACGAGTTGCATGAATGGATGGGAAAGGGGTTGTCGGCACATTGTGGAGAAAAACATTACCTTCTGGGTTCGCGTTCACTTATGCAACAGCAGGATGTTGTGGGGATTCCGTTGTTTGAAGAAACGGATACTGGAATCAGTCATGTGTATTTTGCGTGCGATGGGAAGTGGTTAGCGACGTTGCGCTTGGGCGACGAGTTGCGTCCGGGTGCGGAGAAGTTGCTATCTGAACTTGGAATACGCAACACCTACCTCATTTCTGGCGATTCTGCGGCCTGTGTGGCGAGTGTGGCTAAGCGGTGCGGGTTTTCGCATTGGATGGCGCAGCAGAGTCCCCTGGAGAAACGTGCTTTGGTCGAGAATTTCCGTCAGCAAGGACAGGTCGTAGGTATGGTCGGAGACGGAGTTAATGATGCGCCTGCTCTCACCTGTGCACATGTGGGAATTTCTACCGTTTCTGCGACTGATGTCTCAATGCAAGTGTCTGACCTTCTTCTTACTACGGATCGGCTTGAGGTGTTGCCTAAAATCCGCCAGCTAGCGAGTAAGGGGCGGCTGATTATTATCCAAAACCTAGCTTGGTCATTTTCGTACAATATCGTAGGAATCGGCCTGGCTCTCTGGGGTGTTCTTACTCCGCTTTACTCTGCTATCGCGATGATTTGCAGTAGTTTAACTGTTTTGTTTAATGCATTTAGATTAAATAGATAGTTTTCAACTAATTAATAAATATAATATTGTGTTATTATTTAAATAGTTGAATTTTTAACTATTTGGAGAAGGTATGGTCGAAAGCCCTTCCGCTCGCCCTACTTGGGCTACGAATTTCATTAGTCCAGGCGAAGCCAGAGAGAAGCCTACCGTAGATGGGATGGGAGATCTCAGTCTTTCCGGGTACAAGGAAGGGTTGCGCGCTAAGGTCATGCAGTGGAGCCGCCGAGTCGTTAAAGTGGTTATTCACCAGGAAGGCAAGAAGGATCAGATCGAATATCTGGATAAAGCCAGTGTGACAGCGGCTTACCTGCGCTTAGCGGGTATGACCGGTATTTCGGATCGAGATGAGGTGGTGAATAAGCTTTCAGAAGACAAAGAGGTGCAGCGGTATGCTTTACAAAGTATCGGACAGTACGATTCTAATGGTCGCAAAATTGATATAAACATGACTGGCAAAACCAAAGATCTTACGTTTGACTACGTGAACTTTTCCGATCACGTAAAAGAGAAGTTATTTCACAAGAAGGTGTTTCTACAACGAACTGACAATCAAGTTGAGGAGCATTTCGCCAATCCGATTGCTATGGCATTCCAATGTCTGAAGCGCAGCGGAATTGAAGGAGTGTCCGACAATGACGATCGCATTTATGAGCTTGCTTTGCAGAAGCGTGTTCAGGAGGCGGCGTGGGAGAGTTTAGAGAATAAACATGGATCAGATTGGGTGCAAGGTGAACGAGATGTTCAGGGTAATGTAGTTCCGTTTAAGTACGACACGAAGCAGTTCAGTCAAGCTGTTGGAGATATTATGCAGGGGCAAAAGGAGGAGGGTTTTTTCACCAAATTGATGCATGCGTTATTTGGAAGGAAACAGAGCGAGACTATAGCTGTTAAGGAAGTGCTTACAGAACCTTCAGAGCTGCCTTTGACAGAAGAACTAGTTGGACCTCCTGCACCTGCCGCAGCCATTGTTGAAGAACCCAAGCGGGAAGAGATCACTCAAGAGGCGCTTTACGAAAAAATGGGTCCGATCTTCGGTGATTGGATGACGCTGCCTGGGTTTAAAGAATCGGTGATGGAACAGTTAGTCAAGCTCAGGGGGACTCCAGAGCTGGTTGACCAAGAATTGGCCGGACTTCAAAACGGCGATTCTACCTTTCTTCCGAAACACTTTGCCAGTGAAGCAGTGAATGCATTAGATCGTCAAGTTGTGGTTGGATGGATTTTCCAGCGCAAGCACAGTTATGTGAAAGCGGCAGAAACAGCGGTTTCCGAACGTGTGTTTCTTTCTGCCAGCGAGCCAACGGAGAGCGCACAGATTGATACGAGCAAGGTACTGTATAATATAGATGGAAAACGTGTGACTGAGGATCTTTTCAAACAAAGACTCGGCCCTGAGGTGCTGGATCGGGCCCATAGGCTAGCCGGGTCGTTAGAGGATGAAGAGTTTAAAGCAAAGCTGACAGAAGAATTTGAAAGCAAGGGGTTTAAGCTGGCGTGGGGCCGACCCGTGATTGAAATGACGCTTCAAGGTGAGCAGTTGGTGACCAAGGTTTCTCATCGTGCTCTTGTGGCGGATAAGGATTCTTTTGGGAATGAAATGCACAACGAAGGTGCAATCTACAGCGGCTTTAAGCGAGCAGAGACCATTAACCTAGCTTCCAGGGAACTTGAGAGACAGCTCGGGTGGTTTCAACTGGCGGGTTGGTAGATTTTGTACGACTAACTATGGACGAACTGAGACGATTTCATAATTCTGGCTGATAAACGTTTTTTTTCTTTTTTTAACAGGATTTGCAGGATCGCAAGCGGCAGGATAAGCAGGATTATATGTAATCCACAAGTGCTCTTGAAGCCACTTTATGCTTTTTTCGACGCAAAGGCGCAAAGGCGCGAAGGTTCGCAAAGACGGTTCCTTACAAACAAACTAATTTCAATTTTTTTTTAAAGTTTTATGTCTTTTAGACTATCTTTGCGAACCTTCGCGCCTTTGCGCCTTTGCGTCGAAAAATGCATAAAGTGGCTTCAAGAGCACTTGTGGATTGCATATAATCCTGCTTATCCTGCCGCTTGCGATCCTGCAAATCCTATTAAAAAAAGAAAAAACGTTTATCAGCCAGGATTATGAAATCGTCCAGTTCGTCCATAGTTAGTCATGCAAAAACGTGCGCCCGGAAGGGCGCCCTACCATTCTAGAACAACCTTCGCGCCTTCGCCGGCTAGCATGACATCCAGCCCTTTTTGGAAGTCGTCTACGTGGAATTTGTGGGTAATTACGGGGCAGACATCGAGTCCGCCTTGAATGAGGTAGCGCATCTTGTACCAGGTGGCAAACATCTCGCGTCCCCAGATGCCTTTGATGACAAGTTGCTTGAAGATAACGAGATCCCAGTCGATGGCGGTGTCTGGCGGGAGAATGCCTAACAGTGCTACCTTGCCTCCGGGCACCATGGCCCTCAGCATAGAGCGAAATCCTTCCGGGCTGCCTGACATCTCTAGTCCTACATCAAAACCTTCTTCCATGTTTAGTTCAGGAAAGAGGGATTCGATTTGTTGTGTGCGCACATCGACTGTGCGTGTGGCGCCCATCTTTTTGGCGAGATCGAGTCGGTAGGGGTTGATATCGGTGACGACGATGTTGCGTGCACCAGCTTGCTTGGCAATCGCTGTTGCCATGAGTCCGATGGGTCCAGCACCGGTGATCAGAACATCTTCTCCCAACATATCGAACGAGAGGGCGGTGTGGACGGCATTTCCCAGAGGATCCATAATCGCTGCCACGTCGTTTGGGATTTCCTCCGGCAGCACAAAGACATTGGAGGCGGGGAGAACGAATTCTTCGGCAAATACGCCTGGCAAGTGATAACCGATGCCACGGGTTTTGCCGCAGAGGTGTTCTTTTCCGGAGCGGCAATTGCGGCAGAGTCCGCAGACGATATGCCCTTCTCCACTAACTCTCTGACCTACTTGCAGACCTTTAACCTGTTTGCCGACCTCAATAATTTCGCCCATGAACTCATGTCCGACAACTTGAGGAATAGGAACATTCTTTTGCGCCCAGGCAGCCCATTTATAGATATTGATATCGGTTCCGCAGATGGCGGTGACTTTAGGTCGAATACGGACGTCATTATCGCCCAAAGCGGGAGGAGGTACGTCTTCCATCCACAACCCTTCTTTGGCGTACTTTTTTATGATGGCTTTCATGAGTATCTCCGAATAATGAAATTTTACTTTGCAGGAGCGCCGATGACGCCAAGTTCTTTGCCCACCGCTGCGAAAGCCGCTACGCATTGATCAATATTTTCTAAAGTGTGTCCAGCGGACATCTGGGTACGTATTCGAGCGAGTCCTTTTGGAACGACCGGGAAGGAGAAGCCGATGACGTAAATGCCATGTTGAAGGAGTCGTTTGGCAAATTCTTGCGCCAGCACAGCGTCGCCAAGCATGACAGGGATAATAGGATGATTACCAGGGATGAGGTCAAATCCATGAGCCGTCATTTTTTCGCGGAAATGATCACTATTGCGCTGGAGCTTTTTACGTAGGTCGTCTCCATTAACGATAAGATCCAGAACCTCTAGCGAAGTCGCCGCAATGGAGGGCATGACGGTGTTCGAAAAGAGATAGGGACGAGAACGCTGCCGCAACCATTCAATAACTTCGCGTCGTCCAGAGACATAGCCTCCAGAGCCGCCTCCTAAGGCTTTTCCGAGTGTTCCTGTGAGGATGTCCACGCGTCCGAGAACACCGCAGAATTCTGGTGTGCCTCTTCCTTTGGCTCCCATGAATCCCACTGCGTGACTGTCATCGACCATCACAATAGCCTGATATTGGTCAGCGAGGTCGCAGATAGCAGCGAGGTTAGCGATGGTACCATCCATAGAAAAGATACCGTCTGTGGCAATCATCTTGCGTCGCGCGCCGGATGCTTCTTTCAATTTGGCTTCAAGGTCAGCCATGTCATTGTTGCGGTAGCGGTGGCGTTGCGCTTTGCAGAGCCGGATGCCGTCGATGATGCTAGCGTGGTTAAGCTCGTCACTGATGATCGCATCTTCTGGCCCTAGGAGAGTCTCAAACAGTCCGCCATTGGCGTCAAAGCATGAGGAGTATAGAATGGTGTCTTCCATCTCTAAAAACTGCGAGAGGTGCTGTTCTAGCTGTTTATGCACCGTTTGCGTACCGCAGATGAACCGCACCGAAGCCAAGCCAAATCCATACTGCTCATAACTCTTCTTTGCAGCCTCGATCAAGCGTGGATGATTCGCCAGTCCAAGATAGTTATTTGCACAGAAATTCAGCACCTTCTTGCCGTCAGCCAAGGTGATCTCTGCTTGCTGCGGCGAGGCAATGACCCGCTCAGCCTTGTACAACCCTTGTACTTTTACCTCTTCCAGCTGAGCCTTCAATTGCTCTAGGAACGCTTGATCCATGCAAATCCTCCAAAATGAATTCTAATAAGGAACGATAAGCAACGATCCTAAGCGATCATCTCTATTGTTGCAAGATTGTAAATGATTAGTAATAGAATAGTAGACTCGCGCCCGAAAATAGTTCCGAGCCCGAGCCCGTGCCCGATCGGCGCGACGCACTCCAAAGCGCTTCGCGCCGATCGGGCTTATGGGCCTGGGCTCGATAAAGCCCGACCCGTAAGGTTTTTATTTCTTCTTCATAGTATCAATAATGACCAGCATATTTGCTTTTGAGATTTCATTAATCCCTACAAGCTTTTTGGCTTTATTTGTTTTTGGGTTGTACACAATTACTGTAGGGGTGTTTTCAACCTTGAACTTTTTGGTCATCTGTTTGAAGTAGGTTTTGCCTTGCTCAATTTGAGCGCCACCTACTTGTGAGTATTGAGTTCCATTCTTTTTCGCCAATGCTTCGATATCGGCGTCAGAAGGGGAGCTGTTTTTTTCGGCCAGATCTTGAAGGTCATGTCGCAGTTGGAGGTATTTGTCCTTATTCTTCAGCAAGAACGAAAGGTTATAGGGAACAAAGTTGAACGAATCCGCATGGATAGGCACATCGACGAAGATAAGCTGCGCCTTTTGCATGATCTGCGGATAAAGTTTCTCTAACGCTGGCTGCGCTTTGCGACAGGCAGGACAGAACCAATCTTCAAACACATACACCTGGATGGGGCTTTGCTTATCGCCAAAGACAATCGAGTCTGCAGCGGCAAAAGAGTTGTCCTCTTTCGCAACAGCCACAAAGGCAACGATAAACCCAATGACAAGAGCCGAAACGGAAGTGAAACCTGCCCAAACATATTTCACGATTAACCTCCTATTGTGAGCGTGAATAGCACGTCGAATATCTCTCCAAAATTGGACCACAAAGATGACGGCTATGGTTGTGATACACGCCGCAATAGCGACGCAAAGCGGACACCAATGGCCAATTACGTAGTTTTGGATGTATAAAAACCGAAGCTCGGCTCCAACCATCCCAAAAATCATGATACGCAGCAACCACCCCATCTCTTCCCAACGGAACGAGGTGGCGTAGACCAGCAACGCTGCCAAAAAGAACGCAATCCCGACCTGTTCGAAATGAAATCCGAAAAAGCGGAATTTATGCCCCTCCGTACACGCAGTGGTGCAGACCTCCCACCAGGACAAACCTGATAGGACCAAGGCGCTCACAAGAAGAACGCCTATCAACGCGTCGAATACTCGACGCCAATGAATTGTCGATTTATCAGCCATAATGCTGCTCATGTTCGGCCTCCTTGGCCAATGCGAAACATAAGAACAGGCGCGGTTTCTGTCAAGCAAGGATGAGACGAAAAAATTTCACTGGGGATAGGTTCAGTGGACGTAAAATAGATAATTGATGGAAGATCAGCGTCAATCAATTCGTCTAGGAGGAGAGCCGAACATGCGCGTGTTTACGATCACGATCTGCCTTATGTGGACCTGTGCCTTATTTGGGGGACAGGATCCGGTGATACTGTGGAACAACGAGGCGCTTGAGGCAATCCGGCAGAATAAGACGGAAGGTCCGGTTGCAGCGCGTAATCTGGCCGTTCTGCATGCCGCGATTTTTGACGCTGTGAATGCGATCGAAGGGACGTATACGCCTTATCGAGCGTCTTTGGATAAAACCTATGATGCGGACATCAATGTCGCAGTTACAGCTGCAGCGCATAGGGTGCTATCGAAACTTTATCCAGAGCAGTCTCATGGATTTGATAGCTTGCTGCTGAAGGAATATAAGGCTGTTCCGGAATCGCGTCGCAAGAAAGAGGGCATCAGAATAGGCCGCGAAGTAGCTGATGGCTTACTGCGCTGGCGCCAAGGGGATCGTGCTGATGAAAAAGGACACTATTACTTTAGTCGCAGAGCCGGTGACTGGCTTCCCACTTCGCAGTTTAAGGAGCAGCCTCTGTTGCCTTTATGGGGGAATGTGAATCCTTTCTGCGTAAAGCCGTTGTCAAAATTTGCTTTAGAAAAGCCGCCTAAGCTTAGCAGTGAGCAGTATGCTGATGAGCTGGAACTTGTCTATCAGCTCGGGGGAGAGGATAGTTCTCGTCGCACACCCGAACAGACAAAGATTGCCTACTTTTGGGCAGATGGGCCTGGGACGGCCACACCAGCAGGTCATTGGAATGAAATCGCGCAGGGTATGTCGGCAAAGCGTAGACTGAGCGTATCGCAAAATGCGCGCTTGTTTGCTTTGTTGAATCTGGCTATGGCGGATGCAGGGATCACCTGTTGGCGTTGTAAGTACGAATATCGTCGTTGGAGACCGCTCTCAGCGATCCATTACGCTGGAGCAGATGGCAACCCACGTACACGCAAAGATGAAGAATGGGAGTCGTTATTGAGGACTCCGATGCATCCTGAATATGTATCTGCACATAGTTCTTTTAGTGGAGCCGCTGAGGCAGTATTGACAGCAGCTTTTGGAGCAAACACTCCTCTGAAAGTGCCGTCTGAAGCTCATGACATGGAAGAACGTTCGTACGATAATGTGCGTACAGCCGCAGAAGAAGCGGGTTTTAGCCGCATCTATGGTGGCATACATTTTCCTTCAGGCAACCAAAATGGACTCAAGCTAGGGCGTCAAGTAGGAGCGTTTGTTTTGGAGACGGAATTATTGCCAAGGGGACGTGAAGGGCGCGCTTCCGCGCGCGGGTTTTAGCACGACTAGCTATGGACAAAAGAGGGACGATTAATGGACATTTGATGGACTGTAGCCAGCAAGTTTGTCCATCAGATGTCCATTCTTCGTCCCTCTTTTGTCCATAGCTTCGTAAAAAGTACTTATTTCTTCTTCACCTTCGGCTTCGCTTTTGCTGCTGCTTTCGGTGCAATTTTAGCTAGCGGTTTGGCTTTCGGTTTTACGGGTGCTTTTGCCGCTGTTTTGATGATTCGCTTGATTGGCGTGGGTTTGGCTTTGGCTTCGGGTTTTGCACTTTTGGCTGGTGTTGCCTTGGCAGCCCCTTTGGGCGTCAGCTTTTTGGCTGGTCTTGGTTTCGGTTTTTCTAGGAAGTCGTCATCATCATCGTCGTCGTCGTCATCGAATCCGTCGTCCAGAGAAAAGCCGTCCAACCCACCGCCTACGAGATCTTTATCCACTAATTTTGAGGAGATGCTGCGTAACGATTCCAACTTTTTGTTTAGGCTCTCTAGGTTAAGTTGTTGCTCTGACTGCCCGCTAAGGCGTCGGCTAGCTAACAGTTCTTGTTCGCTGTCGAACCGTGATGAGAACGTCACAGATGAAGCTGAAGAAATATCTGGCGTGAACAGGAATGAACGAGCGGGTCCGGGCACGGTTGTGTAGATATCTTTGGAGACTTGCGGTTCGATCTCTGCTTTTGCCACTTGTTTGGGTGGACGTCCCCGCTTCGGTCTTGGGTTCAATGCTTCGTTGGAATAATAGGTCTTCGCTTTAGCCACGAGCGCTTTGCGGGCATTTAATACATCTTTAGGCGGGCTGGATTCGAACAAGTTCTCCTTGAGTTTTTCCAGCATTGGCACGGGGAGATCTAGATCTTCCTCAAAAACAAAATAGAAATCGTTTTTACGTAGCCATTCAATGATGCGGATACGAGATCTTTCTTGATAAAACTGCTGCCACTTTTCGAGTTCGGAATGGTGGTCATAGATGAACTCTAAGAAGTTCTCTCGTGCTTCTTTGGATTGAATAATATCGAGCAGCTTTTCTTTGGTATCGATGTCGTAAACTTTTTCGTTCACGAACCCTTCCATAATCTTCTTTGTTTCGTAAAAGGTGAGCTTCGGAATCAGGCAATAGCGCTCTGTTTGTTTGGCGAGTTCACGTTCGAGGCCTTCGAGATCTTCTTGAGGTTTGTCTAGATCAACAAAAATAAGAAAACCTTCATTGCGGTCGAGATAGAAATCTCGTTCATCATCCGACTTAGCAAAAGCTTCCATTAGGCGGTGTGCGCGTAAGATGAGCGGATTTTGTGCGGCGGGTCGAGAGTCGGTTGTTTTAGTTTTTGCCATGAGATACCTTTCCTAGTTCGATGTTGCCTTCATAGACCAATTCAGCAGGTCCTGTAAGGAATACGTGATGGAATTGAGTGGTGGTGGATGCGGCGGAGAAGCCAACGTGCAGTGTTTCTCCGGATCGAGTTGTCAGTGCAAGGGGAGAGGTCAGATTATACAGATAGGAGGAGGTAAGGGCTACAGCAATCGCGCCGGTCCCGCAGGCAAGAGTTTCCGCTTCGACACCACGCTCATAGGTACGGTAAGAAATTTGAGCTGGTAATCCAGTGTGGGTTATTGAGGCAAAATTAACGTTGGTGCCCTGATGGGCAAAGTGAGGATGGTGGCGGAGAGCCCGACCTAATTGGGCCACATCCGTCGTGTCTAAGCTGTCTACAAACACGACAACGTGAGGTACGCTCGTGTTCAGATAGTGACAGAAAAAGGTTTGACCTTCGACTTGCAGAGAGAGGTTCCACTGAATGTCTGTAGGGTCAGGAAATTCGAGACGAATGAGACTATTTTCCCACGCGCCTCTTATAGTGGTAAAGGGTGTTTGGACGGTGTAGGCTGCCTGTTGCGGATTTTGGCCTCTCAAGTAGGTGAGAAGGCAGCGGAAGGCATTTCCACAGGACTCTGCTTCGCTTCCGTCAGAGTTAAAGAGACGGATGGAAGCTGTGTTTTGTTGAGTGTGTTCAAGCCAAATGATTCCATCAGCGCCAATACCGTTTTGCCGATGGCATAACTGTTTGAACATTGTTATAGGGGCAGCGGAAAGCTTTTGATCGCGGTTATCGATCAGAATAAAGTCATTTCCGCAGCCAGAAAGCTTGCTAAAAGGAACTTTCATCTTGTTGTTAGTTAAGCTCTTTAAATGAGGTGACTACGCGATCTAACAGTCCAAATTCAACTGCTTCATTTGGGGACATCCAGCGGTCGCGATCAAGGGCTTTTTCGATCTCTTCTCGGGATCTTCCGGTTGCTTTTGTGTAGATTTCGACGAGTACTTCGCGGGTTTTCAGCATTTCTTTTGCTGTGATTTCGATATCGGTGGCTTGGCCTTTCATCATGCCGGAGATGAGAGGTTGGTGGATCATGATGCGTGAGTTAGGTGTAGCAAAACGGCGTCCTGGTTCTGCGACCAAGCTGATGATGGAACCGAAGGAAGCCGCTAATCCTGTCACGAGCGTAGTGACCGGAGAGGTAATCATCTTGACTTGATCCCAGATGGCAAAGCCGCTGTCTGTTTGTCCGCCGGGGCTGTTGATCACTATGAGAATGGGTTTACCTGGATCGGTTAGTTCCATGTACCAAAGTTTGTGAATGACCTCTTTGGCCATATCGCTGTCAAAGGCGTCTGAGATGAAAATGCGACGTGCATCGAGCATAGCGTTATCAATTTTGTCACGTACTTTATGCGGTTTGCTTTCAGAAGACATGGTTCCCTCTCACATTGCGGTCAGATCGTAAACATAGCAGATTCAGGGTTTTGGTTGTAAGGGTTTTTGATAATCCGTGCCCGAGCCGTGTGCGTGCCCGAGCCCGAGCACGGAAAACTGTAAGTTAATATCCGTTCCAATTTGTTTGCATGTTTACTAATATTTTTCGGACTCGGGCACGCACGCGGGCTCGGGCTCGGATTGTAAAGCAATCTCTGGATACAGCGGGTGTGCTTGCAGTAACTCTTGAATACGTTTTTGGGATGACGTCAAAATATCCGGTTCGGTGCAAGCGTTGGAACGGCTGGGTTTTCCTGTAGCTGGGTCGAAATCTGGAGTGGTATGTGTGAGTACCTCTACAATCACGTGTGCGATCTCTTTCATCTCCTCTTTTCCCATTCCTAGCGTCGTTATAGCGGGGGTGCCTAACCGTATGCCAGAGGTAAACCATGGACCGTTAGGATCGCCTGGAATGGTATTGCGATTGACATTCATGTGTGCTTCGCGGAGCGCATCTTCCGCTTGACGTCCGGTGATGCCGAACTTTGTGACATCAACTACAAGCAGATGATTTTCGGTGCCGTTCGTTGTTACCTTCATGCCGAGGTCCATAAGGGACTGCGCTAAGGTTTGCGCATTGTCGACGATCTGATGTGCATATTTTTGGAAACTAGGTGCATTTGCTTCGCGGAAGGCGACTGCTTTTGCGGCTAATACGTGCGGAAGAGGTCCGCCTAAAACCAGTGGACAACCCCGGTCGACCACATCGGCAAACTCTTTTTGGCACAGAATGAATCCACCTCTTGGTCCACGCAGTGTCTTATGCGAGGTAGAGGTGATGATGTGACCAAAAGGAACAGGATTGAAGTCGCCTGTAAAAACCTTACCAGCGACTAGGCCGGCGAAATGCGCCATATCGACCATGAAGACAGCACCCACTGAATCAGCGATTTCACGCATGATGGCAAAATTCAATTTGCGTGGGTAAGCAGAGTAGCCTGCTAAAAGGATGGTGGGCTTTTCTCGCTTGACCTGTTCTGCGAGGGTTTTGTAGTCGATCAATTGGGTCTGCGGATCTACCTCGTAATTGACCGCTTGCATCATCTTGGAGGAGATGTTGGCTCTAAAACCATGCGTGAGATGGCCGCCGGAATTGAGAGACAATCCCATGATTTTCTGCGAAACAAGCAGTTGACGGATGGTTTCATATTCTTCGGCAGTCAGAGAATCTAGTGTTTTTTTGCCCAGTTTCTCGAGAGCTGGTGCCTGAATACGCTGCACTAGAATAGCCCAGAAGGCTACCATGTTGGCGTCTGCACCTGAATGAGGTTGCGCATACGCATGATCGGCGCCAAAGAGTTGGATGAGTTGCTCGTTTGCTTCCGCTTCTATCGTATCTACGTTGTCGCAACCTGCATAAAAGCGGTGGTGGACAGAACCCTCCGCATATTTATCTGTCAGCCAGTTTCCCATCGCGAGTTGCGTTGCAGGCGAACAGTAATTTTCGGATGCAATCAGTTTCAGGTACGACCTCTGGTCTTGCAACTCCTTCTCTATTGCCGCAGCAATGGTTGGAGAAGTGTTCGAAATGGTATCTAGTCCTGCCAGAAACGCAATCGCTGCTGTCGATTGCTGGGAGGTAGGAACGTTCTTCAGGTATTCTTGTAAGCGCGACATAGAAAGGTCCAGGGTAAGATTTTGAAGGGATTATCGCCAGGATCCTGAATTCTGTCATTAATTTAAATGCTGGTTTTCAAGGCTCTCTCTTAAATCAATTTGTTTGAATTAAATCTTGTATTTTTGTAAAATCATTTGGAAATTTGATTTAATTTTATTTAACTAGCTAATAAGTGATTTGAAAAAGGAGTTAGTAAATGAGTAATTCTTGGAATGCAGCCGTAATTGGTGGAACGAGTTTAGTTACCTGCGGGGTCGCGGGCTATATTGGGTATAAACTTGGGGAAGGTACAGATACAAGAACAAGTAAAAAAGTGTCTTTACAATGGGTAGCAACGGCTTTTGGTCTAATAGCGGCGACAGGTCTTGCTGTTTCTGGCGGCCTTCGCGCATTTTCGCATCAGCCGGGCCAGAATCTTGCTCGAACGTTACGTATCATGCGGCCGATTACGACACAAGGCGCGCTTTTGGCTTGTGGGGCAGGCGCTTTCCCAGCGTTCGTCACCGCACTAGCTGCTGATGCAGAAAAAATAGAATCAGTTCTCAAAGTTGGGGGCGGAGCTGCGGCTGTAACTGTTGGCAGTGGATTCCTATACGGTATTATTAAGCATGGTGCCAAACCAACCTTGACACTCGCTGGACGTGTTTTTGCAAAATGGGCGTTAGCGCCAATAGCAGGTGGGGCGATTCTTGTTGGCTATCTTGTGTTAAAAGAAGATTAGCTTCTGAGTGAGCGACGACTTGTCGCCGCTCTCGTTACGGCAGGAAAACTTTCTATGGGGTTTCCTGCTATGCTATAGCTATTTTGGATTTGTAATAAACGTTGTTGTTGAATAACCATCTTCCTGTTGAATATTTTTGTTGTAATTAAATGTTTGTTAGTTCATAATCTCGACGTAATTTAATTATCTTCTGACTTAACTTCGGCAGAAGGTGATGGTGTTTAACAATTAAAAAAATCATAGGAGATGATTATGGGTAATATGTAGAAATCTGGCGAAAACATTAAACATATTGCGTCACATTACGGTGCAGGGTGGGCTTCTGGTTGCCGGACTCGCAGCAGCAATTGTTGTTGGAGGGTCGCTGGAAGAACCAAAGAAACCGCTATTAATTGCAGGTGCAACAACAGCTTTAGCGGTTGGTGGTGGACTATTGTGTGGAATCATTAAACATGGCGCGAAACCGACTTTAACTTTGGCAGGACGCCTTTTTGCCTACTGGGGTATCGCTCCGATAGTGGGTGCCGCAATTGTTTTGGTGACAAACTAATCATCTCGTAGGAAGAAATGATCTAAAAAGCCCAGAGGAGTACCTCTGGGCTTTTAATTGATAGATGTAGTTAAAGTTAAATTAAAATTTGGGAATGTGAAATGGGCAGTCTATTGAATGGTGCCATCGTTGGTGCAGGAGTTTTGACGGTAACTGGGGCGACGAGTCGTTTTGTTTACACCTTGACCGAGAACAGCGATGATGCACGCGCACGCCGTAAGGCTGGGGCTTTTGCTGGGGTAGCGGCAGGGTTTGCTTTTGCTACTATGCAAGCGGCTTCTCTTGCTCTTTTGATAGGCGTGAGGATATTTGCCCATGTGCCTGGCAGAACGTTGGCGCGAACTTTAACTGTTATGCGTCATATTACTGTGTATGGTGGACTGTTTGTTGGCGGTGCTGTGGGAACTGGGGTCATTTTGCAAAAGTTGCATGATGACAAAGAGGCTACGAAGAAATCTCTGAAGGCCGGTGGCGGATTCGCCGTTGCGGCAGTTAGTAGTGGATTGGCGTATGGCATCATCAAACAGGGCGCTAAACCAACGTTGACATTAGCCGGTCGTGTTTTTGCTAAATGGGGTCTTGCACCTCTGTTGGGTGGACTTTTGGTTTACGGGATTAATTCTGTAAGTTAAGCGCGCGCGCTTCCGCGCGCGGCTTAATTTGTCCTGATGGCAGATGAGACAATTTCATTATCAACCAGAATTATGAAATTTTCTCAGATCGTCCAGGCTGTCCAGTTAGTCCATAGTTCAACCATGTATGTTCTTGCTAATTAATATTTCTAGCAATTAAATAACTATTTAGTTATTATTTCTTTAAATTAAATTCTGTTATTTTCTTATTTAGATTAGTTTGTGAAAATGAGCAGATTTAATAACTAACTTAATGTGAATTTTTAACAATAGAAACTATAGGAGAAAAATGGGTAATTTATTGAATGGCGCCGTGGTTGGTGCTGGAGCGTCAGTAGTAGCTGGCGCCGCCGCATGGCTAGGTTATAAAAATGCGCGTAGGGGCAAAGAGGTTCAAAATGCCGCTAAGTGGGGTGGAGTAGCTCTGGGCGCTATAGCGGTAACAGGTCTTGGTATTGCGGGTGGTCTTCGTGGATTTTCGCATGTGCCAGGCCGAAACATGGTTCGCACACTAAACGTCATGCGTCACATTACTGTACAAACTACGCTTCTGATTGGTGGTGCAGTAGCAGGCTTCGCGGGTTCTTTCATTCTAATTGATAAAGAAGAGCTTCAGAAACCCGCGTTGGGTGTAGCTTCAGCCTTAGGTGTGGGTACCGTTGCTGTTCTACTGCGTAGTACGGTCAAATATGGCGTGAAATCAACCTTGATGGCAACTGGCCGCATCTTTGTAAAGTGGGGTCTTGCACCTACAGCGGGTGCGGTGGTCGGCATTGCGGCATTGATCTGGTTAATGATCGCGGGCTCAGAATCAAACAAATAATAAAAAGTTTTAAATCAGACGATATTTTTGAGACGTAACTTAAAAAAAAGCCCAGAGGCGGTGCCTCTGGGCTTTTTTTGGATACGCAATGATGTTTCGGCTTAGAAACGTTTGCCGTAGTTGATCTCTACTGCGTGTTGCCATCCATGGATGTGGATGAGTCCAAGGCCACCTAAAGCGGTGATTCTGGATCTTCCTTTCATCGCAACGTTAAACGCATGGAAGTAGGAGAGGTCGATATCGGTGCAATCGTCCCAATGCCAAGTGAGGCCTGCTGTGTAGTGGAGCTTAGCGACTTCTTGAGTGATCAAGTTGACATCAAGCTCTACGGGTCGGAACATGGCGTTGCAATAGGCTAAGCCTGTTCTGACATCCCAGCAACCAGCGGGGTCTTTGTAGTCGATCCCTAGTTTATAAAAGTTCGCATCTCTCCAACCAAAGCCTGGGCCATGATCAGCACCTGCTAGCTGTGTTCCGCCGGCGGCAACGAAGTTACCGATGCTATTGCTCCAGATTTGTTCTTGAGTGTAGAACACGCGCTGATATTCAAAAGAGATGTTGCTATCCTGCATCCAGTGCCAGGTGACGCCGGCTGCGAGGATTGGTGGGGTGTTGACCTTACCGTGCTGAGGGAATAGGCCGCTGTATTGTTTGAATTTAGTAAACCACATGGGCGAGGTGGCAGACAGACCGAAGGTCCACTTTGGAAGCAGACGTCCCATCCAGCCGATACGTACGCCAGCGCCGACAGCCCAGTCAGTACCTTCGTTAGTGACGTGCCCTGGTGATATGGATCTGGTAGGAGTGTCAAAGGCGAAGAAACCTTTAACCCTTGCTGTTTGGATTCCAAACAATAGTGAGATTCCGACTGACTGATAGTCGGTGATCCAGCGAGAGTAGGTACACGCTGCGATAAATTGTCTAAAGGCTAGGCCGAATCTGTTCCTTTGTGGGAAGCTAAGATTGGGTGGGGTGCCTGTGGTGCCTGCTGCAACGGGGTTTGTGCGTGGATATTCTGTGTGTCCACCACATCCGTAGCTAGAGACGCCAATGGAGCTCCAGTCATCCAGATCGTAGTTGATTCCGCTTGAAGGAATCCATTTCCATTCGGGGAGACCGCGAGAGCGTCCGCCAGTGGGGAGGCCTGTGCCTGCAAAGTTGCCGTTTTCCCATGTATATTCTCGTCGGAAAAATAAGGCTTGGTTCGCTTCGTCGAAGCGGGTACCGACCCAGACCATACCTGCTGGGTTGGTCGCGCCGACTAATGAGTCCTGTGCGTATGCGACAGCTACGCCGCCCATACCTTTTGATTTTGTGCCATATCCTACATCAAATGTAGCGAGGCGGGCTTCTATTAAGCAAGGCACGACGGAGGCCGTCAGCAGCGCCATAGAGCCCAGTAACCAAGTCATTCGCAGTTTCATCCCAATCCTCCTTAGGAAGTTCCTAGTGCATAGCAACAGAAAATCAAATAATATCTTTTGCGTCTATAAAATTTTTAAGTGATGAGTGATGAATGATGAGTGATGAGTTTTTAGTGATAAAATGACGAGTTGATCAACAAGAGATGTTCAACTCATCATTCATCACTTTCTTTTAATTCATCACTACATAGATCCCGACTCCGACGAGGTAGGCGACGAGGGAGGCGAGGGAGATTTTTCTCAGGTACCATCCAAAGGAGACTTTTTCGAGAGACATGAGGGCGATTCCTGGAGCGGAACCGATGATGAGGAGGCTTCCGCCGACGCCTGCGCAATAGGCGATTAGGGCCCAGAGTGGGTGGTCGACGGGGTATTGGCTGAGCGGGTACATTTTCATGCTAGCGGCGACGAGTGGTACGTTATCGACGACAGCGGAGACGACTCCGATGAGGGTAGCGACGATTTCTTGTGAGGGGATAGCGGCAGAGAGGAATGCGGCGAGTTGTTTGAGGATGCCGGCGGTTTCTAGTGCATCCACGGCAAGGAGGATGCCTAGGAAGAAGAGGATGCTGGTCATATCTACCCGACTCAGAACGTGGTATACGCGTAGGTGTTGATGGTGTTCGTTTTTGCGATGGATGCGGTCTGTAACGATCCACATGATGCTGACGCCTATGAGGATGCCCATGAATGGGGGTACGCCGAGGAATGCTTTGAGTACGGGAACAGCCACAAGTGTGCCGACGCCTAGGTAGAGAAGGCGTTTGGCGCCTGGATAGGGTTCTGTCTGGGCTAGGGTTTCATTGGGTGTGATTTTTTTGGGGGCTAGGCGCATGCCGACCAGTCCAAAAGCAACTAGGGAGGCGACGCAAGGGAGCCAGAGTTCTTTGATAATGGAGAAGGTTGTGATGTTTCCATTGATCCACAGCATGGTTGTAGTGACGTCTCCGAGGGGGGTCCAAGCGCCTCCTACGTTGACTGCGGTAACGAGCGAGGCGGTGATGAGAAGTCGTTCTTCTCGTGTAGGAATAATTTTTTGCAGCAGTGTGATGAGGACGATGATGCTGGTGAGGTTGTCGAGAACGGAGGAGAGGACGAAGCCGATGCAGATGGCTAACCAAAAAAGGATTTTTGGCGAATCCAGCGTAAGCATTTTTCCTACGAGTTCGAATCCGCGGTGGGCATTGATGATTTCGACGATCAGCATGGCGCCCATGAGAAAGAAGAGGATTTGTCCGATGCCGGCGAGGTGTTCATTGAGGTGATGGGTCATATTTTGGTCGGGGCTGGCGCTCCAGAATAGGAGCATCCAACACGAGACGCCTGTGAGTAGTGCTGTAGCGGCTTTGTCGATGTGGGTAATACCCTCGATGATAATAAGGGCATAGCCTAGGGTAAATATAAAGATGAGGGGCCAAAAGACGGTTTCCATGGGTTAGATACTCCGGGTCAAAAGTTCACAAAGATCCCCAATTGAGGGGGTTTTGGCGTGTTGTACGTAAAAGCCTGAGCTTGCGACGCCGACGGCGAGGCATTGTAGGGGTGTGAGTTGAAATAGTAATCCGTGGCAGTAGCCTGCATTGAAATGGTCACCGCCACCGGTGGTGGTGAGGGGTTTGGCTACGTGAGGTCCATCGATCGCGAATGTGCCTTCTTGTGATGTGGAGGCGGCGAAGGTACGTGCATGGATGACGATTCGTGAGAGTTTCGTCTGTGTGTGTAACTGTTCTGCGAGATGTAACACAGATTCTTTCTGTTCGTTATTTGGTGAGCTTCCTAGCAGGGCTTGGGAGAGCTGTTGCGCTTCGGAAAAATTTAGGCTCAGGACGACTTGAAAGTGCGGATAAAAGGTCTGCAACACTTGCATGGCGTCGACGAGGTCTGCGGCTCCGCGTTTGGCGGGGTCGGCGAGATCGACTAAAAACCAGCGAGGGCGTTTTGAGTTGAGGCGCGGCAACAGTGATGAAGCGATTGTCTTCCATATGGCTGTCATATGCGGAATCATCGTCCAATTCACGGTTGCGAGCAGGTCGAGGTTGTCCAGAAGAGTGGTGAGTTGTTCTTCTGAAATTTGCTGCGTCAGCTGATCATAGGTTAGGGTTGAAACGGCGTTCATTTGGCCGAAGAATAGTTTACCATCGTTGAATTCTAGCGCGTCGGTCTTCCCGCTGGCTCCTAGCGGGTAGACTTGGTTACACGATTCTGCGAAGGTAGAAAAGAGGGGTTCGATTTGATTGGGTTGTCCGATGGTTCCGGCGAAGGTGAGGTGGTGGTCTCCTTGCAGTAGCGCACGCGCGAGTAGGGGGGCATTACCTCCGAGGCGTGTTTCTAGAGGCATTAGTTCTATGTTCGCACTTTTGCCGGCGGCGGCTGAGATGCGTTCGCCAAATTGCGCAATGGTGTCGACGGGGACATATTGCTCTGGCGAGAGACGCTTCTGAACAACTTTGATGATGGTATCGGTAAATCCATCAAAGCCGATAAAAATGCGCTTGGGATCTTGTTGGGTTTCGAATGCTTGGCGCAGGGCTTGTGCTGCTTGTACTCCTGTGTTCACGGATAGTTAGCCATTGAACCTTGGAGTATAGATCATTTGCGAACCGCACTGAAGTACGTGATTTTCGCCGGCTTCATACAGTTCGTCATTGATCAAGATTTTAAACTCACAGGTTGTGAAGGGGCGATCGGTCTCCCATACCCATTCGTCGGCGCGGACATTGCTCAGTTGTATTCCTTTATCCCAGTTTAAGTCCGCCCCGCGACCTCGAATGAATAGGTTGTTTGGGAAGCCGGCGTCGAACTTGACGGTGATTCTTGTGGTTTTTCGTTTTGTAGTTGCGACAGGTTTGGGGGTTGGCTTTATTGGAACTGGAACTTGTGATGTGGGTGCTTTGTTGCTAGACTCTGCGGGGCTAGTTGGCATAGCAAACCTTATTTTGAATAGACTCGGATGACCAATTTGTACCCTTAAGAGAAGGGGGTTGTCAATAGAAACTGGTATTTTACTTGAGAATTAATGGCTAAGGGGTTAACCTTCCCTTTCGGTAAAATCATCCCATAAGGTATTGCAGATGCTCAAGGCTTTGAAGGTTATTCTAGACATTCAAGAATTAGACATGCAAATGATTCGTCTGATGCGTCTAAAGCGGGATCGCGCGAAGGAATTATCTAACATTGAGAACATCAAGAAGGATCTGCGTCAGCGTGTTGCTGCGAAGGATCTTGAAGTGATTGAGCTGAAGAAGAGCATTAAGTCGGATGAGGTAGATCATCAAGGAATCGTCGAGCATTTGAAAAAGCTGGAAAGCCAGCAGGGTTCCGTTCGTAAGGTAGAAGAATTTAATGCTTTGAATCAAGAGATGTCAGGGCTAGAGCGTGAACGGCATAATCGAGAGCAACGCTTGGCTGAAATGTGTGATAAGCTGGCCCTGGAAGAGGATCTTTTGAAGAGTCTTCAAGAGAATTCCCAGACGACCGGTGTGAGCAGCAAAGAAATTGAAGACGAGATCCAAGAGAGCATTCGCCAGATTAACATTGAAGGCCGCGTGCTGCTTGAACAGCGTCAAGAGCTAGTGAAGAAGGCTGATGTCGAAGTATTCCGTGTGTACGAGCGACTTTTGGGTAATAAGAAAGGACGCGTTGTGGTTCCTATTGAGAACCGTTGCTGTACAGGATGCCATATTATGTTGACGGCGCAGGACGAGAACTTGGTGCGTAAGGGTGAGCGTTTGGTGTTCTGTGAACACTGTTCACGCATTCAATATTGGCCAGAGAGCGATGTTCTTGAAGGCACAGCGTCAGCACCACGAGCGACAAGACGTAGACGTCGGACTACCACCGCCAGCTAAAGATTTGGGAAGACAAGCAATCGCTGCCGCAACCTTACGGGGTTGCGGGAGAGGAAAGTCCGGACCTCGTAGGAGGGGATACCAGCGAAAAGCTGGGGGCCGTAAGGCTACGGAAAGTGCAACAGAAAACAGGTCGCTAATCTTCGCAAGGGGTTAGGTAGAGTGAAATGCTTGTTTTAAGAGCAAGCTGCACCTGAGGGGACTCAGGGCATGGCAAACCCTATCCGAGGCAAGACTGACTGAGATAATACCGTTCTCCGCGGTGTCTCGAAAGGTTGCTTGAGGATCTTGGCGACAGGATCCCTAGAGGAATGATTGCTCGCGACAGAATCCGGCTTACCGTCTTCCCATTTTTTTTCTTTTTTTTACAGGATAGGCAAGATCGCCTTCGGCGACAGGATAAAGAGGATTATATCTCATCCACAAGTGCTCTTGAGGACACTTTATGCCTTTTTTTGACGCAAAGGCGCAAAGACGCGAAGATTCGCAAAGATAGTCTAAAAGACATAAAAATAAAAAAAATTGAAATTAGTTTGTTTGTAAAAAACCGTCTTTGCGAACCTTTGCGTCTTTGCGCCGAAAAAAGCATAAAGTGGCCTCAAGACTACTTGTGGATTGTATTCAATCCTCCTTATCCGCCGCCGAAGGCGATCCTGTTCATCCTGTTATCCTGAAAAAACAAAAAAATCGTCTCGATAAATCGGCTTCATTCAGCTAGACTTCTTTCTCAATCAACTTGCGGAAGGTGTTCTATGTTATCGAAAGTAATTACTAAAAGTTTCTGGTTTTTTAGCTTCTTTTTGTTTCTTGCTGTTTCTATACAGGCAGTACAGGTGGGTGTGGGGGTGGCGGATTTAACCCCTCCGATTGGAACACCTTCAGCAGGGTATGGAGCACGTCGAGATGCTGGCATGGAGGGGATTCGCGATCCTCTTTTGGCTACAGCGTTGGTCATCGATAAGGATGGTAAGCGCGTAGTTTTTTGCAGCGTGGATCATTTGGGATTTGATACCGGAATGGTGGACGAAGTCAGAGCGGTTTTGCATTCGAGAAAAGGGTTTGAAGGGGCGGAGTTGTTATTAGGTTCTTCACACACACACTCGGGAGGGGGTGCGTATTTGAATCTGACACCGGTTGGGCCTATGTTGGCTGGTGCATTTAATCCTGATGTTCGCAAGTTTTACATTGATCAAGCGATTGAGGCATGCGTACGGGCTGGTCAAGAGATGTGTCAGGCTAAAATCGGGATTGGTTATGGACAGACGGTGGGGTTGACTCATTTTCGCAGCAAATGGCCTGAAGGGGTGCGTTCTGCTGAAACTGTAACGGTGATGAAGATTACTAATTTGCAGGATCGTCCCATTGCTGTTTTGTTTAATTTTGCGTGTCATCCGACTGTATTGGGTCCGGACAACAGATGTTTTTCCGCAGATTTCGTTGGTGAGGCGCGAACTTTTTTGCGTGGTCAGCTAGGTGAGGGGGTGACGCCTTTATTTTTCAATGGTGCACAGGGAGAGGTAAATCCTGTGCAGGACAAAACGTCGGGTGATCAATGCATGATAATGGGAAAAGCGGTTGCTGATGAGGTTCTAAGGGTGTGGAAGACGACGGATGCGCGAGAGGATTTTTTTGTTGGGACTATTGTTGAGGGGTCACCTTCATTTCCTGTGTTGCCAAATCCTGTCGGTGTGAAGCCTTCCATTGACCAGTATGATTCGTCTCTTAGTGCTATTGCAATGAGTCAGAACGATGTCTTTATTGCGATTCCAGGTGAGTTGAGTGTCGTCTATGAAACGCACCTCAAGGAGTTTGCTAAGGAGTTAGGTTGGAGGCTCTCTATTTTGGGATTGACCAACGATGCGCATGGGTATTTGATTACTCCGGAGGCCTGGGATAAAGGGACTCAGGAGTCTATGTTATGCTTTGGCGGTCGTGAGCACGGGAAATTTATGGTGCGCTTGGCTGAGGAGTTGTTGTTGAGCCTTAAGAGTAAGATGGATAAAGGACGATAACCGTATTCAATGCATAGATCGTGCCCGTGCCCGTGCGTGCCCGAGCCCGGAAAACGGTTGCCCCCATTAGAAATTGCTAGCTCGATGTAAGCTACATTTTTTCGGGCTCGGGCACGCACACGGGCTCGGGCTCGGAACTATGAGAATAACAGTTTCTCGGGCACGAGTTATGTTGGGACAGTGATTTATTTAAACTGTTCAGCTTCCGTTGATTCTTTTAGTGCTGTTGTGGAGGCTTTTCGTTGGCTTACGATGTTGGTAATTTCGTCAAAGTAGCTTGTGCCGACAAACTGCTGGTGTTTCACGGCTGAAAACCCGTGCTCTTGTTGCATGGAGAACTCGTATTCTTGGAAAGCGGAATAGGCAGCCATGCCGGTATCGCGGTATTTGATTGCGAGATCAAACATGCTGGCATTGAGTGTGTGGAAGCCTGCTAAGGTGACAAATTGAAACTTATAACCCATCTCTCCGAGTTGTTCTTGGAATTCTCTCAGCGTTTTTTCATCGAGTTTGGCTTTCCAGTTGAACGAGGGAGAACAGTTGTAGGCTAGCCATTTGCCTGGAAATTTTTCGTGGATGGCTTGCGCGAATTCGCGTGCTTCACCGACATCGGGTGTGGAGGTTTCGCACCAGACGAGGTCGCAATAGGGGGCATAGGAGAGGCCTTTGCTGATGGCGTAGGGGATTCCGCCTTTAAGGTAGTAGAAGCCTTCTGGAGAGCGTTTTCCGGTGAGAAAGGGTTGATCCACTGCATCGAAGTCGGAGCGGATCAGTTTGGCGGAGTAGGCGTCTGTGCGGGCGATGAGCACTAATGGGACATCCATGACATCGGCGGCTAGTCTTGCGGCGATCAATTTTTCTATGAAGACATTTCCGCTGACGAGTACTTTTCCGCCCATATGACCGCATTTTTTTTCAGATGATAATTGGTCTTCGAGGTGGATGGCGGCGGCGCCAGCTTCGATAAGGCTTTTGATTAGTTCATAGGTGTTTAGGGCACCGCCGAAGCCTGCTTCGGCGTCGGCGATAATGGGGACAAACCAATCTTGATGGTTGCGGTTTTCCATGTGTTGAATCTGATCTGCTCTTGACAATGCGTTGTTGAGTCGTTTGACGAGGTGAGGCATGCTGAGGTAGGGGTAGAGGCTTTGATCGGGGTAGGTGTGTCCGCTGTCATTAGCGTCTGCGGCGACTTGCCAGCCGCTGGCATAGATGGCTTTTAGTCCTGCTTGGACCATCTGCACGGCTTGGTTGCCTGTGACAGCACCCAGAGCACGAATAAAGGGTTCTTGTGTCAGCAGTTCGAGCAATTTTGTGGCACCTCGTCGTGCAAGGGGATAATCAATAACCAGGCTACCGCGTAGTTTGATGACGTCTTCTGCAGAATAGAGTCTTTCAAGACCTATCCAGCGTGGGTTGGTGCGCCATTCCTGTTCTAAGGCGGTTATGTCTTTTTTTGAATACATTACAGTTCCTCAGATTAGGTTATAGGCGGGTAGTGTTAGGAAATCGGGAAACTCGTCAGTGAAGATCAGTTTCTCTAGTAGTTGAATCGCTTCTTGTTTGCCTTTACTTTGGGGAAGCTTTTTTGTTTCTTCTTGTAGTAGGTTTCGCAGTAGTTTTTCGGATAGTTTGGTATTGGATTGCAGGGTGGGTTGTCGCTGGCGCCATTGCCAGAGTTGGGCGCGCGAGATTTCTGCTGTAGCGGTATCTTCCATGAGGTTATAAATGGTCACGGCGCCTTTTCCTGCGAGCCAAGAGATAAGATATTGGAGTGTTACGTCGATATTGTGACGTACTCCTTGTTCGGTGATGGTACTGTTGGGGATGTGGAAATCGAGTAGGTTCTTTGCCTTGACTGTGCTCTCCGCTTGGTTTTTATCTTTCTGATGAAGCCGGTCTTTAAGGGCTTGTGAGAAGACTTCGTAGGCAACGGGTACGAGTCCTGGATGGGCCACCCAGGTTCCGTCAAAACCGTCGTTAACTTCACGTAGCTTATCCTCGCGTACTTTTGCGAGGGCTTTTGTTGTGACTTCCGGGTCTTGTTTGTTTGGCACAAAGGCGGCCATTCCTCCGATTGCGTGCGCCCCGCGCTGGTGGCAGGTGTGTACTAGTAAATCGGTATAGGCTCGCATGAAGGGGACGGTCATAGTGAGCTGGTCACGATTTGGAAAGAGAAGTGTGGGATCGAGTTGGAATTTTTTGATGATGCTGAAGATGTAATCCCAACGTCCGGCATTTAGACCGGCTGAATGATCGCGGAGCTCATAGAGAATTTCGTCCATTTCAAATGCAGCGGGAATGGTTTCTAATAGGACTGTGGCACGAATAGATCCTTTTGGGAGTCCAAGTTCTGTTTGTGCGAAGACGAAAATATCATTCCAGAGGCGTGCTTCGAGATGATTTTCTAATTTGGGCAGGTAGAAGAAGGGACCTTTTTTTTGTTCGAACAGTTTTTTGGCATTATGAAAAAAATAGAGTCCGAAATCGAACAAGCTGCCGGACGTTTCTTCGCCGTGAATGATCAGGTGTTTTTCGTTTAGATGCCATCCACGAGGGCGCATGAAGAGGAGAGCGTGTGTGTCTGAGAGGTGGTAGGCCTTTCCTTCAGGGGTTGTGAAGGAGATGGTGTTGTTGATGGCGTCGCGAAGGTTGATTTGTCCTTCGAGGAGGTTGCTCCAGGTGGGGGTGTTAGCATCTTCAAAATCGGCCATGAAGACATTGGCGCCTGAGTTCATGGCATTGATGACCATTTTGCGATCGGTGGGGCCGGTGATTTCTACCCAGCGTTTTTGGAGGATGGGTGGGGTTTCTGCTACTTTCCAGGATTTGTCGGTTCGTATTTGAGCTGTTTCGGGGAGGAAGTGAAATGTTTCGCCTTGATTTAGTTTACGTTGTCGTTCGTGGCGTTTCTCTAGTAATTGCAGCCGGCGTGGATTGAACTGATTATGAAGTTTGGCGAGAAATTCTATGGCTGGAGGGGTGAGGAGAGTTTGTTGGGGGGGAGTTTCTTCACCTTTGATCTCGATCCCATTAATCACGACATGTGACATAGCAAGTACCTCCAGATAGGCAACCCTAAATGGTCATATAGTTGTCTAGCTGGATTTATTCAACTTCTCTAATCGTGCCCAAAGTAGTACTGCATGATGCCGCGGTTGCTTGGTTGGTAGGAAGGGGTGGTTTGGTAGTTGGCCGGAATTTGGGTGTTATAAGGGTTATACTGTGCATAAGGATAAGTATAGGTTTGATTTACTGGTGATTGAATATATCGAGTTTGGTAGGGGGGTTGGTAAGGAGTAGAATATTGTTGTTGAGTGGGGTATTGATAATATTGATAAGTTTGCGTTGCTTGGTCGTAATAAGGTTGTTGGCCAACTTGTTGAATTTGTCCGTTTTGTTGAATTAAATAGGCAGATAGAGGGTGAAAACTAAAAGCAAAGAGTAGCGTAAGGAATAAAAAGTAGATATTCATAAGCGAACCTCTCTTTATGTCTTTCTGTCTTTATTATACCTAATTTCAGGATTTTATGGAAAAATAGGGACAGCAGTGAGGTTCACCACCGGGTCACGGAGGACAGTGAGCGAGTATGAGGAATGAGAGGGTTGTATTTTGCCGAGGGGTGATGTAAAGCAACACGTATTATAAATTTTTATACCATAGAGATCACAGGGACCACAGAGAGAAGAAAAAAAATACCAAATGCCCTTAAATGTATCCTAAAGTCAAAAAAACAGATTTTTCCTCCTCCGTGTCCTCTGTGTTCTCTGTGGTTAAAAATTTGTGGCTCTGTTACTTAGATGTCCTTTCTCAAAATAAAGCGCTTTCGCCTACTTCCAGGGCGGAGATGCGATGGGCCTCATTTCCGGCGGCTTTTTGTAGGCGCACTAGGGCTTCTCCAAACGGTTCATCGCCTAGGGGAAAGACGTCATAGTGGATGGGAATAAACCATTCAGCTTGGAGGATTTTAAATGTCTCCCAGGCTTCTTCGGGGGACATGTGTGCGTAGCTCATAAACCACTGCGGAGCGTAGGCTCCGATTGGCAACAGGGCCACGGTTGCTTCTAGAGGGTGGTCAGAGAGAAATAAGTGGGGATCAAATCCGGTATCACCCATGAAAAGAACAGAACTGTTTCCTAGCGTAAAGAAGGCGGCTCCCCAGAGGGCATGATTGGTGTCAAAGATGCCCCTGGCGCTCCAATGGCGTGAGGGGAGAAGCTTCACGGTGACATCAGGCGAAAGAGAGATCTGGTCTCTCCAGTCCATGGTCTGAATACGCATTTCTTTTTTTCCAGCGCGGATTGTTTTCTCATTTCCCAGGGGTGTGACGATTAAGGAGTGATCTCGTTCCCAGACTTTGTGAAGAGAGGGGAGGTCGAGGTGGTCGAAATGATTATGCGACACGAAGATTACATCGATAGGAGGGAGTTGCTCGAGGGTTAATCCTGGCATCTTCCTACGTCTGGGTCCGATCCATTTTACTGGGCTGGCCCTTAGAGAAAAATGGGGGTCGGTCAGGATGTTCAGACCGTTCCCCTGAATTAAGACCGTTGCATGGCCTACGCAAGTAATTTTTAGGCCGTCATGGACCCGTGCGACTGGGTGCGCAGCTTCAGGCAGGATCACTTGATCGGGCCATGGTTGTCGCTGTCCAAAAAGGCGCCACTTGAGCACTTCTTGCAAGCTATGGGAAATAGGTTTTTTGTTGAGAAAAAACCGATTTCCATCGAAGTGATCGCTAGGAGGACCCGAATAATAGGGTTTAAACGTCATTTGCTTCCATCCACATTGCGATCCGCCACTTGCGTAGGCTAGGCGGTTCTTTAATCTACAGTCGTCCCAAGAGAATCAGGATTACCAAGATTATAAGAACTGTGCCTAAAAGTCCACTGGGACCATATCCCCAGCCCGCGCTGTGGGGCCATGCTGGAAAGGCGCCGATTAGAAGCAAGATCAAGATGATAACGAGAACGGTACTTAACATTTTCTCCTCCTATGAGTGAGATTTTCTCTCTTTTCATTGAAGTAAACTATTTGAAAATTAAGCGCTACTCCTTCCTTATCTCATCGGCCTTGTTGCGTAATAGGTATTTTCCAAAAAAAAATCGCGGACAAGCCCCAGCCAGCAACTGTACCGCTAAGCTGCATCCTTCAGTTCCCATCTTCCTTTAGGTAACCCAAGACTATTCATTTTATTGATTACTAAACACTTACAACTCGCTTCAGTACATTGCTGACCAAATCCTCTGCTTTTTAAACGATCTCCTAGCATCCGCTTGATCCGGTAAACAGTTGTCTCCACCAGAGACCGTTTATGGTAACCTGTGAGCTGCTTCCACAATCGCCGTGCCTGTTCGTCCCCTCCCAATCCTACTATTTCTGCTATTGATGCATCCCGCTCGCGCTCCCAACCCTCCTTCGCTCCCTTGTAAGCAGCATTTCTGGGCGGGGGTATAATGGCTCTTCCTCCAATTTGAGAAATCTTCTCTCTTAGGTGCCCTGCATCATAAGCTCCATCACCGCGTACTGATCTAATCGACTTTGGCAGCTTATCCATTAACTTCGTGGCAACCTCGGCATCACCTTCACTATTTTCCGTTAGTTCATGGACAACAATGTTTTGGGTGTCAGCATCTATTCCTATGTGGAATTTTCTCCAGGTTCGACGTTTGCTTTTTCCGTGTACTTTCACTTTCCATTCCCCTTCTCCGTAGACCTTCAAGCCTGTAGAATCAAATACAATGTGTTTGACCCCTCTTGCAGACACACGTGGAAGCTTCTTATGCAATGACTCAGCACGGCGGCAAATCTGTGTATAACTTGGGACTGGAAGGGTTAGCTTCATCAATAAGAGGAGTGAGGTGGCAAAACCTTGCAAGGACCTGAGGGTTAATCCAAATCGTTCACGAAGAATCAAGAGCATCAACATGGCATCGTTGGAGTAAGTCTCTGGCCTACCAGCTTGCCCTGTATAAGTATTGGAGAACCAATTTTCGAGAGCCTTGTCCTCGAACCAAATAGTTATGCTTCCCCTTTGAATCAGTGCTTTGTTATACTCGGGCCAGTTTTCGATGCGATACCGTTTTTGCATGAGGTCAGATCCTGTTGTGTTAGTCGCAAAACAGACTACCTCATGCAATTTTTTATTTACACGGTATCCTTAAAAATGATCGTGAGGGGGATTACGCAACAAGGCCTATCTCATCCTCACCGTCAGATTTCTCTTATATCCTCACAGTGGTTTTATTCGTGCAACACCGCCTCCATTTTATCGATTTTAATCTGGTAATAGGGTATGCTTTTTCTTCAACCAACTGGAGGATGAGACCATGAAAGAAAACATATTTAAAGCATTGAATGATCAAATTCGGCATGAGCTTTATTCATCTCATTTATATCTCTCGATAGCTTCTTATTTTGAGAACATTCCATTAGAGGGGTTTTCTAAGTGGTTCCGCAAGCAGGCGGAAGAAGAACATGAACATGCGATGAAGCTTTACGATTATATTTTGGATCGCAACCTTCATGTGCATATGCAGGCGATTGAGAAGCCTCAGATTGAATTTGCATCGATTGAAGAGTGTTTTCGGCTTGCGCTTGCGCATGAGCAGAAGGTAACACACTGGATCCATCAGATTTACGATATGGCGGTGGCCGAGAAAGATCACGCAACTCACGTGTTTCTGCAGTGGTACATTACCGAGCAAGTTGAAGAAGAGAAAAACGCGATGGACAATCTAGACCAGATTATTTTTGCTGGCGATGACCGCGCGGCTATTTTGGTTTTGGATCAGAACTTTCAGAAGAAGGTTCAAGCGGGTTAACTGGCGCGCGCGTCAGTACGACTGAGGATGGACAAAACTGGACGAGCTGGACTATCTGGACGTTCTGGACAAGGTTATGCCTACTTTGTCCAGAACGTCCAGATAGTCCAGCTCGTCCAGTTTTGTCCATCCTCAGTCGTACTGAAGCGCGGGAGCGCGTTCTGTTTCGGCGACACCGACGAGTGAATCGGCACATCCGTAGTAAAGTAGCCAGCGGTCTTGGAAGTACACTAGGCCTTCAATAAACACGGTGCCATCTTTGTATTGGCCTGTTTGTTCGAAGGGTAATTCGGGTTTGAAAAAGGGTTCGTCTAGTCGTTCGAGCAGCTGCATGGGGTCGTCTCGATGGAGAAGTATCTGCCCTGCGGAGTAGGCTCCGGGGTTGATTTGTGCGTCTCCGCAAAGGTGTGAGTTTTTGCCATTATAGAGGAGGAGGATTCCTTTTTCTGTAAGGATGGCGGGTGGGCCGGGTTCGACGAGAAGGCTATCGAATTTTCCCATGCGTGGAGAGATGATGATGTATGGTTTTGCATGGTCGTCTAGGAGGGGAATCCAGGTGATAAGATCATCGGAGGTGGCTGCGTGGACGTGTTTTTCTCCCCAATACATCCAATATTTTCCGTTAATTTTGGTGGCAATGAGGCGATCTTTGTCTCTGCAGCAAACGATGGAGCCTGACTTAGACCATTTTTTTATCAGTGGGCTTGTGGCGAAGGCGTAGCCGTGTTTATCCCAGTGGACGAGGTCTTTTGAGGTAGCTACGGCGAGGGTGGCTGTTTGTTGATCATATTGTGTGTAGGTTAGCACATAGAGGCCATCTTCGCGTTCTACGATACGAGGGTCTTCGCATCCTCCGGGCCATTCTGCGTGTTGTTGACTATCTTGATCGGGATAGAGGACGGGGGTGCTGCTTCTTATGAAATGGTGTCCATCATCGCTTACAGCTAGCCCTAGGCGGGACGTATGCCTGCCTATACCCTGTCCGAAGCTGTCTTCCGCACGATAGAGTAGGTAGACCTTTCCGTTGCGGACCACAGCCGCAGGATTAAACGTGTGGTCGACTTCCCAAAATACTTCGCACTGTTGTGCTGGGCAGAAGAAGTAGGAGTCTGGTAGTGGTGTGACGATGGGATTTATCTGATCAGGGCGGAAAAAAGGTCCCATTTGCCATTGTTCGCTGAAGGCGAGGAAAGGGGTGATGAGTGCAACCAGGCATGTCCAGGGTGTGAGCATTGGTATCTCCTTGTAGTGCGAAGCGGAGAATGTATAAACCGAAAATTTCGAGTAGTCAACTGTTCATGTCCCAACAGACTTCGTGATCGTGCTTATGCCCGCATGGTACTATCCATAAGTCCAATTTGCGCGAAGTCTGTTGGGAATCTTATTGCCTTCGATCCCGTAACAGGTTATAATTATTTGCATGAAGAATTATTCTGTTTTAAAGCTTGTTTGTATTCTTGCGCCATTTGTATTTAGCTTTGCTTTTGGTTTGGATATTTATATTCCTATTCTTCCGCAGATGACAGAGATTTTTGATACGGCGCCGATGCTTATCCAATTAACGATGAGTCTTTTTTTGTTGACGATGGGATTGGGTCAGTTATTGGTAGGCCCGTTGGCTGACCGTTATGGTCGGCAGACAATTTTAATTTGGTCTTCTGTCTGTTTTGCCATGGGTGCGCTAGGGTGTGCGTTTTCCAGCCATATCAGCCTATTATTGGCAGCACGTGTAACGACGGCTTTTGGAGCGTGTGGGATGTTTGTCTGTGCATTTGCTTTAGTTCGGGATCTTTTTTCTGCAGAGCAGAGTGCCAAGATGTATAGTTTCCTGAATGGGGCGATTGGGATTTCCCCTACGTTTGCTCCTATTCTGGGTGGGTATTTAGCCTATTATTTAGGTTGGCAGAGTATTTTCTATTTTTTAGTCGGCATTGGATTTATTGGGTGGTGGTTTGCTAAGAAATTGATCACGGAGACGTTGTCTGATGAGAATAGGGTTCCTATTGATCGGAAGATTTTCCGACGTTATTGGGAGATCGTATGTCATCCAGAGTTTCGTATTTATGGTTTGTTGGCAGGTATTTCTGAAGCGGTATTCTTTTGTTTCTTTTCGATTTCGCCGTTCATTATTATTGGTGAGTTGGGCGTCCGAATGCATCAGTTTGGCTTTTATTTTGCTGTATTTGGTGCTGTGGTTGCCTTGGCAGGGATAGGCAGTGGAAAGGTGATCGAGCGGTTTGGTATAGCGGCTGCTTTGATGGTAGGGATTGGCTTGATGTTTTTTGGCGGCGCAGGAATGCTTGTGTGGGCGTATGTGGCTGGTTTGAGTTTAAGTGGCTTTTTGGTGCCTATGGTGTTTGCCTGCACGGGAGCGATGTTTGTCTTGGGCAGTTCGACTGCGTGTGCTTTGGAGCCATTTGGGGCTATTGCAGGAACGGCTTCTGCCGCCTTTGGTGCGGTGCAGTTTGCTATTTCTTCTTTGATTGGCTTTGCGTTGATGATTTTTTCTACAACCTCTACGATCCCGTACGGAATGTTTATTATTGCGATTTCAGTAGGTTGTCTGGGGCTTTTTCTAGCAAGACCAGTAATGCAGAGAGTTCCTGAGCGAGCCTGAACTTAGGGGTGCGTTGAAGAAGGAATCCCTTCTACATGCCTTTTAAGAGGTTATTGGTTTGGGGAAGACGTTGACTTGCGTGCGCTTAGATTCTGCAGACCGCCCACGATGTTAAAGGCTGTTAGAGCGATTAGTCCTGGATAACATATTTCTAAGACTGGGCCTAGATAGGATGAGATGCCTGAAAACTGAAAAGTTGAAATCACGAACGTGACACCTAATGATAGCAGCAGGCAAGTTTCGTAGGAAATTGCCTCTTTGAGCATCGTTTTTTGAACGAAGTCAGTAAAGGCCGAGATTAAGGCAATGGCTGTTGTCAGGCATACGAGGACAATGGTTAAGCAAACGAATAATCCGCCCGACGGACCCATAATCTTCATTACGATGGCGCTTAGGATTTCTTCTTTGCCTGAAACAACTAGGTCATGGGCATGCATGGAGGCGATTAGGCTGAATCCTACATAGGTGATGGCTAATAGGCTGGCTCCGATTAAGCTAGAGCGGATTGCGTAGCCCATGACGGCATTCTGTGGAACACGTTGGCGCAGCGATGCGATAATCATGGGTGAAAAGAAGAATGCTGCTAGTAGGTCCATTGTGTTGTAGCCTTCTTTCATTCCATGAAGAAAGGCGGTGATGTTTGATAGGTTGGAGGGGGTTGGATCGGCAGGGGTCATCAGGCCTTTTATGACTATATAGACCAGCGAGGAAAGCAGTAAGGGTGTTAGAACATAGCCTAGTAGATCGATGATACGATTTTTTCGGTAAGCGCAGCAATAGATCAACAGGCATGCGGCGGCACCAAAGATAGTGGGGGAGACATCGGCTATAGAGGCTTTAAATGCTGTGTAGGATAGGGCTATGCAACGAGGGGTAGATCCTAATGGGCCTAAAAGAGAAATTACTAGTAAAGCAACTAAAAAGCCTGGGATTTTTCCTAGTCGATTGAAGAAGCGTTCGTAGTCGCCATCATAGAGAACAAGGGCCAGCATTCCTGCAAAAGGCATAAGAACAGCTGTCACAAGCAGGCCAGAGGCGGCTGACCATGTTTGGTCGCCGGCATATTGACCCAATGCCAGGGGGAAAATAACGTTGCCTGCACCAAAAAACATGCAGAACATAGCCAATCCAGAAGTTAATGTAGATAGAGAAAAGTAATTTGTCGTCATAGAATGAATCCTGCTTGTAATTTGTTTAGATCAATTTTTAAAAAATAAGGCAGCAGGGATTAAATGTGCGCGGAGCGCACGACGACGAAAAAAGCGAATCTGAGAGTAGCGAATCGGTTCATGAGCCACATATTATTGAATTTATTGTTAAAAGTCAAGGGGCGCGCGCTTTCGAACTGTACAAAAGCGGCGACAAGTCGCGCGCACTCCAAAAAAAGAGTCACCTTCACTTATGGTTACATCCCGAAAGCGTCCCCTAAATGATCTGCCTGATGAGCTGCTGCATGTCGAGGTAGGCCCAGTATTCGGTGATTTTTCCGTTATTGATGCGATATATGGTTACGCCGGCATAAAGGATGCTTTTTCCTGTGGCTTGGATGCCATTGAACTCGCCTAGGTGTGTTGCGGCGGCTTTCCAGTGGACGATGGCGATATCGCCTTCGGCGATGACGTGTATATTGGCGATCTCTAGATTTGGAAATGCGTGAAGCCAATGATGGACGACGGTTTTCATTTCGTTGAAGCCACCAAATTCACCTAAGAGGCTGTGGATTTTTACATTTTGGTCGACAAGTTCGTCGATGGCTGAGAGATCTTTTTCAATCCAGACGCGGTTCATATAGGTCTCTGCCACTTGTTTTGGGGAGGCAGTAGTGGAGATGGATTTTGTCGTTGTGTCTGTTGTGTTTTTTGTCCGGCTATCGAACTGAAAAACGATTTTTTCATGATTTTTTAGGTGTGCGACGGGCTTGGTGGATTCGTTAAAATTGCCTCCAGTATACTCTTGGATGACTTTTTTCCAGAATCGGTAGGCGCCTGCGTTTTCGGGGTAGAGCATGACTTCCCAAATACCTGCGAGCTGCTCGAAGCAGCGTAGAGCGACTTCTCGTCCGAAGCCTTTTTTTTGAAATTTGCGGAGGATGAAGAATTCCGCGACGTTGAAATTGATGGTTGGATTGGATCCTTTTTTATCGATGATGACAAAGCCGGCGACTTCTTGGCCTTGGCGAATGATGAGGGGATAGGTGTCCTCAGCTTGCCAGTATTTTTTGAAGTCGCTGCTTTCAAAAAGGCCGCTTTTAGGTAGTTCCCAGCCCTTTTGCCGACCGAGGTATGCGCTCATATCGTACACGTAAAAACGGGCCATGTTTTGGATGACTGGATAATCCGCTATGGATGCTGGAAGAAGCTGAAGGGCGGTTTTCATTTGTTGTGCCTGTGTTAAGTATTTTTCCTCGTCAGGGTAGCATATATTTTCTTTAAAGTCAGGCAAAACCCTAATGTAAACGCTGGCGTAGTTCTGGGATCCACCGCCAGATGGCGCGATCTTCTTCCTCGTTATAGGCTTGGCGGAGGGCTTGGATTTTTTTGTCATTCCATGGTCTGCGTTCGTAGCGTTCTCGTCGTTCACGCTTAACTGAAAGCAGGAATTTTTCGTCGCGTGTCCAGTAGTGGTTGATGCGTAGTTCGGGTTGGGTCGCGTGTATTTTTTCTCGATTCCAGTCGTCAGCATATCCTGGGTGGGCGTAGTAGGTTTCGTGAGAGTCGGATCGACCGCTATGGATGTTGATGTAGGAGATGCGATGGGGTTTTACGATGGGTTTTCCGTAACACATTTCGCCCTTGGCTAGAGGTGGATGTGTACGGATTAGGCACTCTGTGAGTAGAGTGTCGGCGGGGATTTTGGGGATGAAGGAGGTTCCAAAGGTTCGCCAGTAGGCGAGGATGACGCCTGCGTCTTCATGTTGATGCAGAAAATCTAGGACGGTGCAGTCTTGGAGAGGGACTAGGAATTCGTCGAGATCGAGGAATGCTAGCCAGCGTGTAATGTGGCGTGAGGCCTCCAGGCATAGTTGATAGGCCTTTTCTTGATAGGGAGTCCAATCTTCATCAGGTGGGCTGGGCCAATCGATTAATTCGACTTCTTCGGATGCTATGTAGGGTTGAAGTACCTCCATGTAGTGGTCTGAGCTGTCATTGTTGAACAGGTAGAAATGATCTGTTCCCATGATTTTGTGGAACTCGATCCATTCTTTGAGGTAAGGGGCTTCGTCGCGAAAGATGGCGCAGATGGAGAATTCATAGAGGAAGGAATCCTGCTCTTCTTCTGCATGTAGGTGTGGGATAGAGAGGATTAAGAGGAGGATTAAGAGGAGGTTATGGCGTGGCATGGATCTCTAAGCGTTGCAGGAGGCTGTTGAAGAGGCTTTTGCGTTGTGTTTCACTGGCGGCGCAATGGGGGAGTGGGTATTCGGGGTGTACTCCGGATAGGATGGCGGAGCCTTTTCCTATGAGGCACTCAATGATTGCGGCGGGTTGTTGGGGGAGGTCTTGGTAGCGGGCTAGGATGTTTATATTGGGGTGTGATGTGGCGTCGAGGAAGGTGCAGCCTCCATTGAAGTAGGCGGTGGAGGTTTGATCATGAGGTAGGGTTAGTAAGGCAATTTTTGAGCCTTCTTCGGTTTCATAGCGAAATTGTCCTGCCCCGTAGGCGGGGCCGGAGGCTATGCCCGGGAAGAAGGCGAGTTCGCGTGTAGCGACAACTTCGAGTGGATGACCCTTCTCAAATTCGACTATTTGGCTGCCATAGTAGCCGCCAGCACAGATGCCGAGGTAACGACCGCCTTGTTCGACGAAAGTGCGAATACGGGCGTTTATGGGGCCTTTAAGAGCATTGTGGTAGGGGATGTCTCGTCCGCCTGGGAAGATGAGCAGTTGAGTCTCTGCTTCCCAGGGTTCATCTAGACCTACGTGGTCGACTAGTTTGACTGGGAGGTTGCGCAGCTGGGTGGACAAAGCGCGCAGGCAGCACGCGTTGGCCCCGGCGCCTTTATAGATGAGGATTTGTTGAGGCATACCGTCGTTTGAGATAGGTTGCGGTCAGGACGGATTTTAGGGCATCACCTGGGATAAAGGGGAGAAAACCCATCCATAATACGTTGTGCCAGCCGATAAACTGCGATAGCCAGAGGCAGCCAAGGCCAAGTTGCAAGGCGGATGCTGCGAGTAGCGTGGTTACGGTGACGGCGCTGCTGAAGGTGGTGCGGCGTTCGAGAACCCAACCCACGAGAAAGGCTTGAAGAATAAAACCGAGGAAGTAGCCGCCGGTGGGCCCAATCAGCGAGAGGAACCCAAACGAAAAGCCTGCAAATACAGGGATTCCCATGCAACCCATTGCAATATAGGTCAGAACGCTTAGTGCGCCTTGTCTACTGCCTAGGAGTGCCCCTACGAGCATGATGCCAAACGTTTGTCCAGTGAACGGTACTGGACTAAATGGAAGCTGTATCGACACTTGAGCCAAAATCGCAATCAAACAAGCCGCGCCAATGACCTGGAGGCAGGACTGCAGGTTGGTGGGTTTGCTAATAAAACCTATAGAACCTGGTAGTCTGAGGGAAACGGTGGCCATCTTTTGCTCCTGATCAAAATGTGTCGGAAGCAAAATTTAGCATAACAGAGGTTTTTCGGCTAGAAACCCCGAGCCCGAGCCCGTGTGCGTGCCCGAGCTCGGGGTTTCTAGCGGTCACTACCCCATATGAGCCAAATGATAGGGTCCCCAGAACCCTATGTGAGCAAATATGGCTCCGATCAGCAACATCACGGCGCCCGCGTAGTAGGGTCCGTTTCCTGTCATGGACCTTTCCGCCCAGGGGCGTATTTGGTCAAAGAAAAAGAGGCGCATAATGCCTTGTAGAACGGGTATGACCCCAAATAGAACTGTAATGGCGCCTCTCCAGTCCAATGTCCAAACCGGATGGATCAGCAGGATTAGCAGTCCGAGCATTAGGGCCAGGACTCCACTAAAAGTGATTAGCGCTGGATTGGTTACCAGGTTTTGCACGACGAATCGCATTTGATCGTGTCGTACAATTAGGTATAGGCCGGTAATGATCATGTATAGGCCAAAAAATTTGGCTAATAGAATAGAGAGGTCCATAGTTTTCCCCTCCTGTGGGAAAAATAAGGTAGAAAAGCTTTTTTCTGCGCTTTTCTACCTTAGATAGCTTGTAGCTTACTTCGGTGGCCGCCCTCTAAGTGGTCCTCGTCCTTCCCTCGAAGGAAGTTTGGGAGGGAGTGCTGCAGGTCCTTCAGAAGGGCGTGGTGGTGCTGTGGGTTTGTTTTGTACGGGTGTTTGTCTTTCTGGGCGTGGGGGAGGTGTTTTGCTCCGCTCTGCGGGTGTTTGCCTTTCTGGGCGTGGAGGAGGTGTCTTGTTCTGCTCCACAGGTGTTCCTCTTAGTGGGCGTGGTGGTGGTGTGGGTTTGTTTTGTACGGGTGTTTGCCTTTCTGGGCGTGGGGGTGGTGTTTTGCTCTGCTCTACAGGTGTTCCTCTTGGTGGGCGTGGTGGTGTGTTTTTTATTGACGCAGCTAGATTATTAGTGGGTAAACTACTTTGTTGTTTTTCAGGTGGCATTGGAGGGAGCGGTCTTTTTGGGGCTACTGCTTTACTAACATCGCTGGTCCCCTGTCCTAAGATATTAGCGGCCATGGCTGTTTTCTTCGCCTGAGCTTCCTTCGCTATTTTTGACTGACCATCCTTATCTGGAAGTTTGTGAGAATCGCCCCCGGGGATTGAAGGCGGAAGTGTGAAATCATTAGCCATAATTACACCATAGTTAAATTTGGTTAATTAAAAGCATCTAACCATCATTATAAGTGAAGTGTAATTATTTTATGTGAGAAAAATGAATATCGTTCACTCTTTCGTGAAGCGACCGTACTTTGGTTGCACGACAGTGACGAGATCCTTTGACTTCATAATAATCGATTCTGTGGATAAACCGCAATTGAAGGCGGCGCGCTCCTCTTGAAGGATGGCTTCATCGTAGTAGGTATCCAGGTTAAGCAGTTGGCCGAAGGGGGGGACTCCGCCTACGATGAGGCCGAAGCGTTCTTTAATCACTTCGGGTGCTTCGAACTCGCATTTTTCTCCCACGGCTTCAGCGACGGCTTTCATATCGAGTTTTAGGTGGGAAGGGACGTTGAACTGGTAGTTTTTTTTGGAATTTTTCCCTTTGAGGATGATGGCTTTGATTCCTTCTTCCAGCTTTGTTTGGCGGACGCGGGCGGAGTCTTCGGATGTGGGTGTGGTTTCGTGTGTGGAATGGTCGAAGTTGATTTCCTGGTGTTTGAGGAGTCGGATGATTTCGTTGCGGATGTTTTCGGCGCCGAAGAAGATTTTGGCTTTGATGCGGTTGCCGGCGATGCGTTTGGGGTCGGAAGGGAAGAGGGAGGCTTCGCGGATGTTTTTGAGTCCGAGGAGGGTCATGGTGAGTCGTTCTAGACCCATGCCGAAACCGCCGTGTGGGGGCATTCCGTACTTGAAGATGCTTAGGTAGTCGTCGAAGCTTGCGGGGTCCATTCCTTTGGAGAGGATGCCTTCGACCATAGAGGCATGGGTGTGTCGTCGCTGGCCTCCAGAGGTGATTTCGGTACCATTGCAGAGCATGTCGAAGGTGTTGGATATTTGGGGATTTTCTTCGTTGGGGAAGGCGTAGAAGGGACGTTTGGTTGTGAGCCAGTCGATGACGAGGACGCAGTCGGTTCCTAGCTCTTCTCGAGCCCAGCGGCAGAGTTCTTTTTCTGAAGCGGGTGAGAGGTCGGGTTCTTGTCGTTCGTCGATTCCTGTGCGTTTGAAGTAGAGTTCTTGGGCTTCTGCGAAGGTGAGGCGAGGGAAAGGTATGTGAGCTGGGGCTTTGATGAGGTTTCCGCCGAGGAGTGCGATTTCGCGTGCACAGTGGGTGTTGAGGTGAGCGACGATGGTTTTGACACAGTTTTCTTGGATGTCGAGGACTTCATGCCAATGTTGGAAAAAGCCCATTTCAAACTCGAACTGTTTGCCTTCTGAGACGTGTCTGGGGGTGTGGGAGGGTTCGGCACGGAAGAAGGGGGCGAGGGCGAAGACGCGCTCGTTCACCCCTACCATGATCTGTTTGTAGAGCTGGCTGCTCTGGGCAAGAGTTGCTGTATAGCCGAAGTAGTCGACATTAAAAAATTCGGCCCCGCCTTCTGAGCTGGCTCCGATGATGTTGGGTGAAAAATATTCCACAGCTTGCACTTGGTCATGCATAAATAGGCGGTAGGCATGGGCAATTTCGGCTTGAATCTTGAAAACGGCCTGTAGTTGACGGTTGCGTAGCGCGATGGGGCGGTGGTCGAGGATATGTTCCAGGTCGCTTGGGATTTCTGGTTTGTAGTACTCGATAGCGGGAACGTCTTGGACGGGTACCTCTACGGTGATTTTGGGCTGAATGAGTTCTGCGCCGAGTTCTGATTGGTCGGATTGCGCTACGGTGCCGGTGATGATGAGAACGCTCCCTGGCTGTAGTTGAGAGACTTTGCGGAGTTCTTCCTTGTCTTCTATCACGACTTGGATAAAGCCGGTGCGGTCGCGCAGGATGAGGAAGTTGAGTTTGCCCAGAGCACGAATGTTGTTTAGCCAGCCACGCAGCGTAATCGTTTGTCCGATATGCTGACTGAGCGATTGAGCAAGTACACGTTCCATGGTTTGACTCCTCGGCAAAAAGTGCAAAGCGGGAAGGATACAGTGTGTGGGGATTTTATTGAAGTGATGAGTGGGCCGCCCTTCTGGGCGGCCCACTCATCACTTCATGATATCTTAATGAAACATTTGTTTTCGCTTTACTGATTGATGATAATATTTGGGGCAACTTGAAACTAAAACTAAGGAAAGAAGTCATGCAAGCATTAAGAGCAACGGGAAATGTGGTGATGAACGCTGCACGGACTACGTATCATGCGGTGGGTAGAGGGGTAAGTTGGGCGGTGAAGGTGACGGCACCAGTGGTGAACCCTATCCTGAATCCTATCGTAAGAGTGAGTAAACCGTATTTTAGTCCCTTGATCAACACGGTTTTTCCAGTCAATCCTATCACCCATAGACGTAACATCAGGGTTGTTCCGGAGTTTCTTGTGAACGGTCTTGGGACCTGGCAATTTTCGGCTACATGCAAGCACGATGGCCTAAGCCGCAATAAGAAATGGAATGACATCATCCAAGAGGTGGGACAGCAGTTACGAACACAGTGTGATCGGCCTGATCTTGAGTGGGAGTTTGTGGTTAAACATGGCGGTGATGTGAATGCAGCCTGCTTTCCAGGAGGGAAGACATTTATTACGACGGCTTTGATGGAGCGTCTCGAGCCTCAATGGGATAGAGACGATAACACTGAGCTGTGGGATAGACTATTTAAGGAAAACGTTGGGGCGGTGTTGGGTCATGAAATGGGTCATGCTTGTGGATCGCACGGAGCTGCTAGGATCCAGTTCGGTATCTTTCTGAATGTTGTGGGTACAGTTGGAGAGATGGCTGTGGCTCAATTTGTAAAGAGCAAAAGTATGCCGGAGGAAGAGGAAGACCAAAAGTTAAAGCCCAAGTCGGGCTATGCGCATGCGCCTAAATTCAGGAAATCGCAGCAAGAGCATCAAGCAGAAAAGAATGCAAACCTTGCTGCACTAGTCTTTAAGTTAGCGTGGGGAGTGATTTCGCTTATTGTAGCGGCACGGCACAGTCAAAGTCATGAGACTGAAGCTGACATTGTGGGGATGCTGTATGCGAAGAAGGCTGGTCTGGGAACAGACGGAATGGAACGCGTGCAACACATTTTGGCTGAAGCGAGTGGGGGGCATGGAGGTTGGTTTGCTCAATCTTGGTTTGCCTCGCATCCTCAGTCGGAAGAGCGAATAGAGACGGCCAGAAAAGTGAAGAAGATTCTTGATCAAGATGGAGCCGCAGGGTTGCTCATGCATGATGTTAAGGCGCAGTTACGGGAGACTGTTCTAGTCTGAGGACTTAAAAGTTCATTAGAAAACACGTCATGCTATTTTTGACGCAAAGACGCAAAGGCTCGCAAAGACGGCTCTCTACAAACAAACTATTTTAATTTTTTAAGAGTTTTATGTCTTTTAGACTGTCTTTGCGATCCTTTGCGTCTTTGCGCCTTTGCGTCGAAAAATAGCATGATGCGATTTCTAACGAACTTTAACTTATGCGTCGGCCCTACTAACTGCCCACCAGTTAAGGAAGGCTTGAAGTAGGACTTCAGAATTGTTTTCGCGTAGACAGGCTCCTGTGGAGCAGGTTCGAAGGATGGGGCATCGTTTTTCGAAAGTGCGGCCGTAGGGGCAGGTGCCTTGAAAAGCTCCGCTGTTTAGGGGCTGGTATTTTGAGGCGAGAGAAGGTCCAAAAAAACCGAAGGCCGGTGTGCTGGTTGTGCCTGCGAGATGCAGAGGGAGTGAATCCATGGCCAGAACCAGTTGTAGGCGGTGCATCAGCGCTTGCAGAGCAGGAAGAGAGATTTTTGGTACGAGTACACTCTGAGGGAAGTGCTCTGAGAGCTCTATGGCGTGTTTTTGCTCGGATATGGATCCGAAGGAAAAGAGAAAGGCGCAGTTGAGACGTTGCTGTATGCCTTCTAAAACAGCCTTGAGCGTAGGCAGAGGGAGTTCTTTGTTCGGCCAGGCAGATCCGCAGGCGACCATGACGCGAGTGCGAGTCTGCAGCTTGGGATGATTCAAGATATCATCCACTTGTAGTCGTTCTGTAGGTAGTGTTTGTAGCAGCACACCTCCGTCTTCATAAGGCTGACGGTCTTCATAAAACTGCTTCAGGATGCTGATGTAGTCTGTGCGAATATTTGCCTGGCAGGGTCGATCATATTTGCGGTTTGTAAAAAGAAGGTTTGGCCACTCCGCCACGGAATTGCGGGCAAATCCCACCTTGTGTGTAGCGGATACTTGAGAGAGGATGAGGCCAGACTTTAGATTTCCTTGTAGATCAAAGGCGACATCATAGTGAAACTGCCGCAAGTCCTGCCGCGCGTAATATAGGTGCTGCCAGGTGCTGGCAACAAATAGGTTTTGGCGCCAAGCTTTGGTATTGACGATCAAGGTGCGGTTGATATTGGGGTGTGCAGAAATAAGTTCCGCAAACGGTTCCTCCACGACCCAATCGATATCTGCTTTGGGGAAGCGG
>CAWBNS010000014.1:0-247459 GCA_963790215.1 uncultured Chlamydiae bacterium | reverse complement strand
TATGTTATGTAGTCTGCTTTTTTCGTTCAGCTACATATATGCTTGTTGCGACACTGTCGCAACAATTGAGTTGGAGTCATTTTGTCGAAATACTTCCACTCAAAGAATCGCTAAAACGCGATTTTTATGCAGAGATGTGTCGGATAGAAAAATGGAATGTCCGAACTTTACGCAAAAAAATCGATTCTATGCTCTACGAAAGAACGGCATTATCCAAAAAACCTGAGTTGGTTATCGAGGCTGAGATAGAGCAGTTGCGTAAAGAGGATTTAATGACTCCCAACATTGTCTTCAAAGATCCGTACATTTTGGAATTTTTGAATCTCAATGACCGATATATGGAAAAAGATGTCGAAGACGCAATCATGAGGGAACTGGAGCAGTTCTTATTGGAACTTGGGGCCGATTTTTGCTTTGTGGCTAGGCAAAAACGCATCGTTGTGGATGGCGAAGATTTTCGCATTGATCTTTTATTTTTCCACCGAAGGCTTAAAAGGCTCGTTGTGATCGAGCTCAAGCTCGGAGATTTTAAGGTAGAGTATAAGGGACAAATGGAGCTCTATTTGAGATGGCTAGACAAATATGAACGGCGTCCGGGTGAAAAGGCCCCTGTGGGATTAATACTCTGTGCAGGAAAAAGAGACGAACGCATCGAATTGCTCGAGTTAGGTCGTTCTGGCATCCATGTTGCCGAATATCTCACTGACTTGCCACCGAAGAAGGTTTTACAAGAGAAATTACATGGCGCCATCAAGCGGGCACGTAAGCGACTAGAAATTCAATCTGAAAGTGAGCGGACAAATGCGTAACTGTCTCGATGAAATTCATGAACTTCTTGAGGATTTCGAAGCGGAGGTATCTTCTTTAAGAGCTACTTGGAGGCAGGTCAAGATTGATAATCCATATTTTGAGGAAGTTTCGCAGAAAGGAATGAAAAACATGCCAGGATGTGGCTTCATGGAGGAACCTTTGCTCGGGATTGCAACCGGCTGGAGCGTAGGCTAGTTGATCAACGTCCTTTAACTAAGGCGGCTCAAATTCGGGCTATAGAAGTGTATAGCGATTGGAGAAAATGGCTCGAAACAAAAGGACCTCTTGGCTCTTATTACATAGATTTCGATGAATTTCAAATTCCTACGCCTGAGAAAGAAGAGCTGCTTGTTTACTTTGTAATACGACTGGCTCGATTGGTTGAGGACAATGGTAAGGGGCATAGACTTGAGTGGCGTGCCGTAAAAAGTTTTTTAGACTTTTTAAGAAAATCATATCCAGTCGAAGAAGTTGCTTTCATTGAACACATGTTCCCGAAAAAAATGGATGTACACCATGGAAGGATCCGTAGAGTCATTCCACCAGAGGCTTATCCCATTCCTGAAAAAACGGCATCAGACATTTTAATTGAACTCGCGCAAAGGAGTCGTAATCATCGACGACTAGATGCTCGTCTTACTGCAGCTGAAAGCTTGGGGCTATGCTGGCTCTGTATTACAGCTTCTCGTCTCCGGCTTCCTACCCATGTACAGACTATAAAAAGAATGGAGCCGGCAGCTATGCAAGCAGGCCTTGGTCTCCCCATATTGCAAGTGCCTACATGGTTTGGTAACAGACCAGTAGAAATATCTCATTTAGTATTGAAATTTCTAAATGTCCTCTCACGGGTTCCATCGAAGCAACCTAGAAAGAGCATTCTGCAACGTCCTCTCAGAAGCTTAACGCGTATGCTTGAAGAAGTATTGGAGTCCATATCTCCAAATCCAGAATATGGTAACATCACCTACCTATCTCTTCTCAACCAGCCTCATATTTTTGGCGACTATCGATATCAGCCTTAATAAACTGTTACACAAATAGTTAGATATTTTTTTATCTCACTTCTTGCAAGTGTCCACCCCTGTGCCGACGTGTAATTAGCCTCATCCCTCAAAATTGGGTGCAAATAGACAACGACCCAATTTAAGGAGGTCTCATGAACGATTACGAATATCGATCACCACAGCAGATTGTAAATAGTGCTAAATATCCATTCACTATGGGCCAACTAAGACACTACTTACTTAAACGACATAAGAACGGCCTAGATAAGGCTGTCAGGCGTATAGGTAAGCGGCTTTATCTCCGGCAAGACCTTTTTGATCAATGGATTGAGGCACAGGCCAGTCAGGGAGGTAAGCGATGAGAACAGGACATCGCCGTTACGATGCGGCATCAATCAAATCGAGGATCGAGCCTTATGAGTTTTACCTGAAAAGAGCAGTGTCTTGATCGTTTTAAAGGCAGGTCGAGAAGCTGGGCGGAGGCTGGTCTCTGCCCCTTTCATGATGATAGTACAGCTGGCTCTTTTAGGATCCACCTGGAAACTGGTGCCTACAAGTGCTTTTCTTGTAACGCCAGTGGCGGTGACATCATCGCGTTTACCATAGCCAAGTATGGGCCTACATTCTACGAGGCTCTGGTTCAACTTGCTGATGAATGGGGGGTGTAATGATGTCTCGCATGCACGACCTATTAAATATTCAGAATCACCGGCCTGGATATAAACATCACTGGACCTATCTTGACAACGGCTTTCCGGTCATGATTGTAGCGCGATATAATGATGTCTCGCATGCACGACCTATTAAATATTCAGAATCACCGGCCTGGATATAAACATCACTGGACCTATCTTGACAACGGCTTTCCGGTCATGATTGTAGCGCGATATGACGAGGGCAAGGACAAAACGTATAGACAGTTCTGCTTACAAGAAAGCGAATGGATAGAAGGGATGCCCCCATCCCCCTATCCACTCTTTGGACTGCATTCATTGAAATACTTACCCGCACTAGATTCCCTAATTGTCACAGAAGGTGAAAAGTGTGCGAGTACGCTGCATCAACTTGGTTGGCCAGCTGTTTCTCCGGCATTAGGTGCTCAAAACCCCGCCAGGACTGATTGGAATCCTTGTCGCTACTATAAATGTTTCACTATTTTACGTGATAACGATAAGGCTGGTGTCTCGTTCGCACAAAAAGTCACAGCGGAAATCAGGCGCATTCATCCAGATAGCGTATTGTTCGTTGTAAACCTTACGCCAGATATTAAGGGAGGCGACCTTGTAGACTGGCTGCAAAGCACTATCCTAAGAGGGCAGAATTGGAACGGGTTCGATCCGATTCCTCAGGATAAACTTGAATCAATTAGGACCGCATTTACCCATGAGATAAAAGAATTAAAGGTAACATGCGAAGAATGCCCCCACGTTGCCTTTAAAAGCATCGAAGCGCTATTTGAAGGAGACCCCAGGCCATTTCAAATTCAACTATCTACAGTGCCGCCATTTCCGTTAGAGATTTTTCCCGAAGAAGTGCAAAAGTATATTTCCATTATTGCTTCACAATATTCTCAAGTTCCCGATTTGCAGCGACGGCATTCATCACCTCCATCTCAGGTTTAATTGGTCGTTCTATTCATCTTCGAATGCGGTTATTCGATTCTTGGATAGAGACCGCGAATTCTTGGAGCATTCGTCGGAGACCCCTCTGCCGAAAAAAAGCCCAATTTTGCGTCGAATCTTCAGCCTTTTAAGCAGTTGGAGAGACGTGCTGGAGAGAATTTCACGGCAGCGATCAAAGCATATCGTGTGAGAAAGAAAACTGCTGAAAGTGCCGAGGAGACTTTGATAGAGCTACCGCCTATTCGTCGACGATACGTAACGGACGACGTGACGACTCCTAAGTTGCGAGAATTGATGGCGGGAAATCCAAAGGGAATTATCTTGCGCAATGACGAGTTAAAAGGCCAGCTTGAGCGATTAGATAAGCAAGGAAGTGAAGGAGACAGGTCATTTATGATGAGCTGTTGGTCCGGCCTCGAGGATTATTCTGAAGATAGGATGTGTCGAGAATCTCTGCTCAATATTCCCCTGTCTTTAACTTGGATTGGATGCATTCCGCCTTCGCCACTTCAACGCTATCTTTGCGAAGCAATGGGAAGGAGTGGGGGAGCTGATGGTTTCATGCAACGGTTTCAGTTTGTTTGTTACCCAGATCAAAGGACAGCATTTACGCTTTCGGATGTGGCTATGCCCACCGCTCTCGAAATGAAATTCAGATAGTCGTGGAACAATTGGATGCAGAAGCTGCAAGTCGAACTCGCTCCCTTTCCTTTAGCAATGAGGCTCAACTTCATTTTGATGAGTGGTTGGTCAAGCATGAAAATGAAGCACGCTTTGGTTGCCATCCTCTCTATTGGGAAAGCCATCTTGGCAAGCAAGCCAAGGCTGTGGCGGTACTGACAATCATTCTTCATGCACTTAACGAAGCTTTGTCGGAGACTTTAACAGATCAAATTTCTTTGGAGACATTCAAGGCGGCTCTACAAGGGCAAACCTACTATCTTGCGCATGCACGTCGATGCTATGACAGCATTGCTGGAGGAGCTGTAAATGATGCTGAGGTGATTCTGAGCCTTGTTAGACAGAAGCGCTTACCACTGCGATTCAAGGCACAAGACATCTACCACCAAGGCTTAGGAGGACTCTCAGATTCTGTGCGGGTACGATCTGCACTGGAACTGCTTCAAGACTATGGATGGATTGTCTCTGAAAAGGAAGGCGGAGCCGTCGGTCGGCGCAATGAGTTCTGGGTGGTTCATCCCAGAGCAACATTTTGAACCAATAATATTAATCGGGCCACATAAACCCCAGAAATTGATTTGTGCGGTTTATGTGGGTCAACTAGACAAAGGAGAAAACATCATGAGCACAGAAAAACAGCTACTCGCAAATCAGCTAAATGCAGAGTTTTCCACCGGGCCAACAACCGCTTCTGGAAAGGCTATCGTTGCTACAAATGCCATCAAGCATGGCATTTTCACGAAAGACCTGATCTTAACATCCGGACTAGAGCGCGAAAGTGAAGATGAATATAATGACACTCTGCAGAATCTCACTGATTGTCTATCCCCCTCCAATCAGCTAGAGAGCCTATTGGTTGAGAAGATCGCAGTAGATTTCTGGAGGCTAAAACGCACAGTTCGGTTCGAGACAGGTAGTATCGTGAAAAACATTCAAACCTTGCTGGATGAATTTTACTCCTATGGCCGGAAAAATAACGAAGAACTCGATAAGGAAATCCGTCATAAAGAAGAACTACTGGAATGGAATTCGGCTTATATCGAATGCCTATTAAACGGAGAAGTAACCTTTGATCAAGCTGAGTGGAGTGGAGAAAACATCGTAAGTGACATTGTTGATGATTTTTATATGATCGCAAAAGAAATACCATCTCTTACCAAAGATCAAAGGGAAAGACTGTATTACAGTGGCGATTTAAATTTTGATGAGCTTCGCGCGTTACTGAAGAAAAGCGGCTATTCGGAATCGAGCATCATCGCCAAAAAGCTTGTTGAACTATACCTAAAACAAAACAGCAGGCTTGAAAGCGAAATCCGAGAACTCACCGAAAAGAAAGCGGATAATGACGAATCGAATAAACTTTTGTATATGCTTGGCATGACTCCTCAAACGGAAAATACCGATAAGGTTCTGAAGTATGAACGTGGTCTGCAAAAGTCCATCTTTCAGAACCTTATCATGTTGAAAAAGCTCCAAAGCTTGTTTTAGAAATGGCTTTGTTTTGGAAAAAACTCATAAGCAATAAGGGATGAGATGATGTTATCTTCCGCACGCTTGGAATTTTTGTCTTTCAGTTTCTTGTTTCTATCTCAGCCACCTGGAAAACAACATCAAAGGAAGAGGAAAGTCCCTGCCAGGCTATAATTCCTTTACCGCTGCTATTCATTTTGAACTTCATATTATCGCAGAGAATGCCTTCTGGTGAGATCTGAACAGGGTCGCTCCACCCCCCAGACTCTTGGGAATAAACCGAGGCCCAGATTGTTGAGCTATTGTTGAACGTTCGCTTCCAGGCTATTAGAAAATTCCCATCATCATCGCACGCGACGACCGGATCTGTATTTTTACCAGAAAGCATCGGCAATTGAAGAGGTACAACTTCTGCTTGGTTGTGACCTTTGAATGCTACCACTATTTGATAGCCATTCACTTTATGTTTATGGTCCCAAACAACCATAGAGTTTCCGTTTGAGTCTACCGCGCATGTCGGGTAGGAAACGTGTTTTTCGTCGGAGAGCTGGACCCACGACCATGCATTATCCTTGTAATAACCTGCAGCAACTCCTTTGAGTAGTTCATAACAGCAAACAGCGCTGCCATTTTTAGAGACGGCCAATTCAGGACCAATAGCCATGTGGTGTTCGTTATGGATCAGTTCCGTTTGGGACCATTCATTGTCTCGCAGCCATGAACCATATAGTTGGTTTTGCTTACCCTCCCAGATCAGCAAGCAAGAATCATGACCACTCATTAAAAATCTTGGTATCGCATTTGCTTCGTTTGAAAAAACCTTCTTTTCATTGGTAACCAAGCCCTTCACTACAACAACAGAATTTACCCAATTACTTATACCTCTCTCCAAACTGACATTGAAAATTTCAGACTCTGTAAAGCACCAATTGTATTCCCAACGATTCTTTGATAGAGGAATCTCTTTTATACTCCAGTCAGATTGGTTTGTCTCAACAAGCAGAGCAAATCGATCTTTGTCACGTTTGATTTCAGTTCCAACAGTAATTTGTCCTTCTTCAGTAAGAAGCATCTGCTCTATCCACGAAGGAGTTCGGCCGGACCATGGGCGCACGCTGCTCCATCTGGCATCATCGAACTTGGTAACAAGCTTAAGGCAGCCTTCTTTCGATACCTGGTCTCTACAAAGGCAAGCTATGGCAGCATGACCTTTCTCATTGATTGCCAGACGATAGTGAACGATCCTTTCATCATCAAGACAGCTAAAGTCCACAGGAGTAGAGAATGACAAAGAAATAAGTGGCGAAGAAACTATTAAACAGCTTACCAAAAGATATTTAAACATATATACCCTCAATTCTAAATACGCAAAAACAACAGCCACATAGAGTTTCTCATCAAGGCAATACTAACGCTATGTTTGAGCATGGAGTGTAGCACGTATTTATGAATCCTGTATACGTGTTCCCCAATCTGGTCAGGTGACTGACCATTAAATCGATTTCTTGAATTTAGAATTCGGCTAGTAGAAACTGGTTGAAACACATTTTCAGGGAGTTTTTCATGAGCCAACCAAAGGGAAAGATACCTTCCCATATTAAGGTAAAATCATTTAATCATCCAGGAACAGCTAGTCGTATAGTATTGACTCTCTGTGAAATAGAAGATCCTCGTCAGCCGTCCTGTAATTTCCATTACTCGTTAGTGACAATTATATTTATCTCACTCGTGGGTGTTCTGTGTGGAGCAAAAGATTGGGAAGAGATCGTGCAAGCCGCTAACGGAATAGAGGATTGGCTAGGCAAACATGTCGATGTTTCGTCAGGAATCCCTTCAAGTAAGACGTTAAAACGGGTTATGGGTCTCATACCTACAGACTCTTTGGAGGGCTTGCTCAATTGTATAAAATCGGACCTTACGGAGGGAGATATCATAGCAATAGATGGGAAAACTCTTCGTGGTAGTCGCGGTTGGAACGAGGAAAGTCGACCACTTCATTTACTACATGCCTGGAGTACAGAGCTTGGAGTTTGCTTGGGGCAGGTGTCTGTGGATGAGAAATCTAATGAGATCACGGCATTTCCGAAGTTGATTGAGCGATTAGAACTTAAAGGGACAATAGTTACTACAGATGCCTTGAATACTCAAAAGAAAGCCGCAACCGCAATTATCAACCAAAAAGCAGATTATGTATTGCCGGTGAAGGAGAATCATAAAGACCTGTATGAAGACATAAAATTATTGTTTGAGGATGCTGATAAGAAAGGGTTTAGAGGTGTTGATGCAGCAGAAAGCCACACTCAAGAAAAATCAGCTGGACGAGTAGAAGAGCGTAGCTATGAGCTTGTGGATATAGAGGATCTGGCTTCAGCAGGGAAATGGTCAGGTTGCTCAAGTGTGGGAAGAGTAACTAGGAGGAGAACAAAAAAAGGCAAGACATCAACGGAGGTATGTTACTACATAACCAGTTTAGAATTAGATGTGGAGAAGTTTTCCAGAAGCGTACGAAAGCATTGGGGAGTTGAAAACGGTTTGCACCTATGTCTGGATGTTGTCTTTGAAGAGGATAAGCATCGTTATCAAGACAAGATAGGAGCAGCAAACCTGTCGTTGTTGAGGAAAGTGGCGTTGGGAATATTAGGAAAGGACGCAACACTTAAGTGCGGAAAACCTGGTAAGCAGATGAGAGCAGCCACCTCGTCGACATACAGAGACCATCTAATCAAAAATTGCTTTTAATGGTCAGTCACCTGCCAATCTGGTGCAAAAACGGTGCACCGCGTTACCAATTTTATCGTTAAAATCCCGCAAAATCCAATAGCATTTTAGTCATAAATGCCTTAACATCATGCTCAAAGCGGCTGGATGATATTGGATTGTGTAAACTTCTCCCGCATTCGTAATGCGAAGATCGTCAGTTCGATTCTGGCTTTAGGCATGCTCTCAACCCCTCTAGACTGAAAGGTTTAGTAGGGATTTCATTTGGAATTCCTTTCTCAGATCAATAAGTTTACACACTTTTGTCACAGCAACGTGGCAGGACACTACATCGCACACAGTGGAAATCGGTTCGACATAAAGATACGTTCATAAATAAGGGGAGAAGGTTTGCTTATATGTATATGGGAATGAGGGTTAGTCTCTTAGTTCTGCAAAAATGAAGTCGGCGCTCTGGCCTGGATTTTTAGAGACGAAGGAGCAGATAAGATCCCAAACATGAACGGTGGTTGAATCGCGATCCCAGCCTGGATGGCGCTGGTCTAGGTAGGCTATCCAGCGGTCATCACCCTCACGTATTCTTGCCATGCCTCGATCCAAGGCATTGGTTGCCGAATTAAATCGCTCAAAATCAGAGATAGCCGTCTGAAGATCTACAATAAGAGCTAAGAGAGTGCGAAAAAAAACAATCCATCCCTGCCAACGTAAGCGTCAAATAAACCCATCTTCTGCGGCCTGTCTCGGTGGGCTATTCTTCGCCTCATCATCTACAAGAGGAGGATCAGGTGGAGAAGAGCCCACCGAGACAGGCCGCAGAAGATGGGTTTATTTGACGCTTACAAGTAGATGGCAAGCGGGTTTGGGAATGGTCAGCAATTGAAGAAGATTTTGTAGATAATGAGAAACTGGAAATCGAAAGTCTTTATAGCCAGGGTAAAAAGCAAAAAGATATTGCAAAAGCATTAAACATATCGCCTGCAACAGTGAGCAGGAAGTTAAAAAATTGCACAATTTCATAGGTTAGGCAATGAAATTGTGCAATTTGAAAGATTAGAGGTGATTAATGCCTGAAAATACAGGAAAAAAACAGGAGCAGACGCTTTTTCAAAAGGGTCATTCTGGGAATCCTAAAGGGCGACCGAAGGGAAAGAAAAATAAATCCACTTTATTGGCACAATCCCTATTAGAAAATGATGTTGAAGCCATTTGTACTCGTTTACTTGTCGAAGCAAAGGAAGGAAACATTCAGGCGATCAAAATCGTGATGGATCGCATCTTACCAGTGCGTAAAGAATTACCAATAGATCTAGATCTTCCAGAAATCAAATCCGCAATAGACCTTTTAAATGCCATAAACGCCATCACGACTGCCGTTGGGACGGGAATAATTTCGCCAAGTGAGGGTGAAGCTTTATCTAGAATCATCGATATCAATTTGAAAGCTGTTGCTCTCCAAGATTTTGAAAAACGATTGATCTTGCTTGAGGAAACAAAAAAATCATGAATCACCCTCTGTTAAATCGTTTGAAGAAGCTCGAAAAAAGCTTAGGCATCAATCAAGAGAGAAGAAAGGCTGTCATCATCTGTGATTCGGACATGATGGAAACTTTTGATTTTTCACAAATAGATGCAGATTGTGTTGCCATTTTACCAGCTAAAGAAAGTGACGAAGAGAAAGTTCCAAGAGAATTTTATCAAATTAATTACATTGGTTGAGCTCATGACAATCCTCAGATCTATTACACCCCGTCGGTTTCATGGATATTTTCTGATAAGCCCATTGAATAGCAGATTTTCCATCATTTTTATGTAAAAACACTTTTCAGCTACCTATCATGCAAACTACTTTCTTTATCGGTCAAATTGACAACCTGAGCATGACTGGCAAGGATCAAATTTTCAGGAGTGATGAAGATTTCTAAGCCCCACAAGCCACTGCCTACACCAAGAATCTTTTCTTCTATAAGGCCTTTATCGATGAAAGAACGAAAGCCTTTGGGTTGCCAATGAAAAGGAGGAATGGAGCCTATTTCATATCCAGTGATGAGTTTCACTTTCTCCGGTGAGCACATTGAGATATTTCTCGATCCTATCACTCTCTTTAAAAGCCCGGAGATGGCATTTTGATCACCACCTACCATGATTAGGCATGCTTCTTGAGGACTTTCAAAGATAAGCGTTTTTACCATTTGTCGTGGACGAAATCCAAAAACTTCTGCTACATTAGCTGCACCTTTTTGAGTATTAGGCGAAAAGTGACCTAACTCATAAACCACTCCTTGCTGATTTAGATAGTTTATTGCAGGCGTATTGACTGTATTTTCCATTGTTTTTCCTTAGTTTTTCTTTTAGACTGCGGTTTTGCTTTCAACCAGAACTGGAGCTGTTTTTTTAAACACGTGACGGAGAAGTGCAGCCATATGAGGAATAGCCATAGAGGCTAAAATTAAATCCATTAACGACCATAGCATCTTCACTTCTGCAATAGCCCCAACAAAAACCATTGCTGTGGCTCCCACAATATAATATCGATTTTTCTTATTATCCATTAGATAAGCAAAACACTGTCCGCCGTTATAGTTATTCCCCAAAATGGTACCAATGCCAAACAGGAATGTACAAAGAATGATAATTGTCACTCCAAAAGAAGAGAAATACATCTCAAAGGAAGCGGCCACCATGCTGATGCCTAGAGGAAGTTCAGGGTTCAGCCATGTTTGCGTAACGAGGGTTACGCATCCAGAAAGAAAAGCGAGTAGTCCGGCAGTATAGGTAGAAAGCATCGCCAGTGCTCCTTGGGTTTCTGGATTATTTGTCTCAGCCATAGAATGGGGAATGGCTTGCGTACCAATACCTGCCTCACATGCCTGTGTACCTTTGAATATTCCCCACCGCAATGTTGAAAAGACACCTCCAACTAAAGTTCCGCTAGCCATTGCCACAGGTGAGAGCGCTGATTGAAACATATCGTTAAAAATGCTTCCTAGCTTCTCTACATTAAAGCCTAAGATCAAAAGACTGGCCCCAATGTACAAAATGAACATGACCGGAATCAGCTTGGCTGAAAAAGCTCCGATGCGTTTGATGCCACCTAAGAAAATAATCAAGATGAAGAAAGTAATAAATGAACCTGAAAAAAGTGTAGGTATCCGATACTCTCCTAGCAAGGGAGAATCTAAAATGGCGGCTAGTTGGTTAGCTTGAGCTCCCGACCAAGTAATCATCAATAAAAGACAGCACATAGCATACCATTTGGCCACAACGGGAGAAAGCAGGGCCTCTATATATTGCATAGGTCCTCCCATCACCACCCCGGAGTTTAGTTTTTTGCGATGTTGAATGCAGAGGCTTACTTCAGTGAAAGTTGCTGCGCTTCCCAAAAAGGAGGTCAGCAAAAATCCTAATAAAGCTCCCGGGCCACCGAGGTTAATTGCAATGACAGGTGCAACAATAGTGGAGATACCCAACGTGGTTGACATGGCCGTAGAAAGAGCTCTATGGGGTAAAATCATGGTTGAAGAGTTGCTGCTTTTGCTCGAGAAGGAGCTTTTTAATATTCTGAAGAGTATTTTTAAATGACGCAATTGAACAAAACGCGTTTTTAAAGTGATAAATAAGCTTCCCAATATGATAAATATGCAGGAAGCTAGCAAAATATAATCAGATAACTGTTGGAACGACATTGATAACCATTTTATTTTTAAGATTTATCTTGAGAAAGACCCTGAGATTGTATACGTAAATGGCTGGCCTTCCAATTAAACTCAACCGCCTCTAATGCCATTAAAAGGTTTCTTTTTTGGAGGGCTTCAATGATAGCATGATGCTCTTGATAGGAGAGCAGTGAATCTTTGACTTCATTAAAATAGTAAATTTTTAGACGACTGATTTTTTGTTTTACGATGGAGAGCATTTGACAAAGGTCCGGGTTTTGTGATGCCAGAAGGTAGACTGAGTGAAAGTCATTGTCGGCTTCTACGGCTAAGAAAGGTTCGTTATTTTGTAACGCATGGAGGAATTTTTCATTAGCTGCTCTCATTGCTTGAATATTCTCATCGGTTAACAGGTCGAAAGCTTGCTTTAATGCTAATCCTTCCAGCGTCCATACGATAGAGTACAAATTCAAGGCATTATGAAAGTCAATCGGAGTGACTTGGGTGGAGTTGCTAGGTTTGGTTTGGACTAATCCCTCATCTTCAAGGCGTAGTAATGCTTCTCTTATCGGAGTTCGGCTTACTCCCAATTTATCAGCCAGCTCTTTGTCTTTCAGCTTTTGATTAGGAGCAAGCTTTCCTTTGACAATCCAATTACGCAACAAAACATACGCTTTTTCTCTGACGGATGTGCGTTCTAAGCTTTCTATCTCTTCCATTACGATTCTTGTGGTCTAGTGTTTATGCGATATATTGCATATTGTATATCGTATGTCTTAATTTTTTGACAACACTTATGTTGGAAAGTATTGGCTTGTGTGGAATTCTCACAGAAGCCGAAGCTGAATAGGATTTTGGCATCTGAAAGCTTTGAAATTTATACCCATTTATTCCTGATTTCAGGTATAAATCAGTATAAACAGGAATAAACACATGGATCCTATCAAAAACCCCTTTTCTCCCGGCGCAGGCGCACCTCCTCCTGAATTGGTTGGGAGAGACCCAATTCTTGAAGAAGCCGCTATTCTTTTAGGTCGAATCAAACGTAAGCGACCTGAAAAAAGCATGCTACTTACAGGACTCCGGGGTGTAGGAAAAACCGTTCTGCTAAATGAAATTGAACACAAAGCAAGAGAAGAGGGCTATCGAACAATTTTAATCGAAGCTCATGAAGGTAAAACATTGGGCGCATTAATTGCGCCTCATCTTTGGAAGCTTCTTTTTGAATTGGATCGGATTGCTGGTCTCGGCAATAAAGTTAAACGTGGCTTATCTGTCTTACGCAGCTTCATTTCAGCTCTTAATGTAACGGTTAACGATGTCACGATTGGTTTAGATATTGAACCCGAAAGAGGGGCAGCGGATAGTGGAGATTTGGAAATCGACCTTCCTAATCTTTTTGTAGCTCTTGCAGAGGCTGCTGAGGACCGTAAAAGTGCCATTGCTATTTTTATCGATGAAATTCAATATTTTTCTCAAAAAGAGCTCGGCGCGTTAATCATGGCGATGCACAAAATACAGCAACGTCAACTTCCTTTAGTCCTATTAGGAGCCGGCTTACCTATTTTGCCGGGTTTAGCAGGAGACTCCAAATCGTATGCAGAAAGGCTTTTTAACTTTCCCGATATTGGTGCATTATCTGAATCGGATGCCGCCAAAGCTTTAAATGATCCTGCTCAAGTCGAAGGGGTAGTTTTTGAACCTGATGCGTTAGCTGAAATCTATAAAATGACAAAAGGGTATCCCTACTTTCTTCAAGAATGGGGCTATCAATCTTGGAATCATGCTAAAGAAAGTCCAATTACCTTAAAAGTAATCCAAGAAGCTACAAGTATGGTCATTCAGCGCCTGGATAAGAATTTTTTCCGGGTTAGATTTGATCGTCTAATTCCAAGTGAAAAAAATTTTTTAAGAGCGATGGCTGAACTCGGTCCAGGCTCTCATAGAAGTGGAGATATTGCAGATATCTTAAATTTCAAAATAACAAGTCTTGCTCCTGTTAGAGCAAAATTAATCAAAAAGGGAATGATTTATAGCCCTGCGCATGGTGAACTGGCTTTTACAGTTCCTCTTTTCGATGAATTCATGGTTAGAGCCATTCCGAATTTTAAACAATGACATCCATACGCCACTTTAGATGCCGCTAAATTCATAGTGGCATCTCAGCCTATCGTTTATTCAAAATTTCCAAAAACACCGGATAACCCCAACAACTATTCCATTTCCATGGACCAACGGTGGACCAAATAGGGGCGACAAACCAATCGAAATTGCATCAAATGACGATAGACTCTTAAGAAAAGATGAGTTATCCTGTTCTCGTGTCAGCTACTGTAAGATGACTTGACATTGCCTGGATAGGGCGCATTCGTAATGCGAAGATCGTCAGTTCGATTCTGGCTTTAGGCATGCTCTCAACCCCTCTAGACTGAAAGGTTTAGTAGGAATTTCATTTGGAATTCCTTTCTCAGATCAATAAGTTTACACACTTTTGTCACAGCAACGTGGCAGGACACTACATCGCACACAGTGGAAATCGGTTCGACATAAAGATACGTTCATAAATAAGGGGAGAAGGTTTGCTTATATGTATATGGGAATGAGGGTTAGTCTCTTAGTTCTGCAAAAATGAAGTCGGCGCTCTGGCCTGGATTTTTAGAGACGAAGGAGCAGATAAGATCCCAAACATGAACGGTGGTTGAATCGCGATCCCAGCCTGGATGGCGCTGGTCTAGGTAGGCTATCCAGCGGTCATCACCCTCACGTATTCTTGCCATGCCTCGATCCAAGGCATTGGTTGCCGAATTAAATCGCTCAAAATCAGAGATAGCCGTCTGAAGATCTACAATAAGAGCTAAGAGAGTGCGAAAAAAAACAATCCATCCCTGCCAACGACCTTGTCGACGTTCCATTTCATCAATAACCTCGTTTATTTTTCTAACCTTGCGCCTAAAAGCATCCATGCCTCTACTGTAAGTAGCGCCAAGCGTGATGCCTTCCAGGTAATCGACACGAAGGCTTTTTTCAACAAACGTGGAATGACTAACAGATGCAGCAAATGGTCATGCACGTACCTAGAGAGAACAGTCTTGCTTTCTAAAAATAGCTGCACAAATGTGCGATCATCGATGACTTCTTCTGTCTCTACCACCTGCAATTCAGGTAGATCGGGGTAGATTTTTTTAGCCCCATCCATTGAAAAGATATAATCTTTGCATTTGGAAGAATCATGTAAGGTTGCGGACTCTCTAAGTGGAACTCATAACCAAGCCAACGTACAAGGTCATCAGTACACAACGATTCTTTGGAACTTAACAGCTCGTGTCGATTTATTTGATCCACAAGCGGGTTTGATAGGATTGATAATTGAGCTAGCCTGTCAGCAAGCAAGCGGGGTCGAGTCTGCAATGCGGGAAATAATTGAGCTGCACGCGATCGTAAGAGATTAGCGCAGCCCCTGTGAGCTGCGTATAGTTAGAGTTAGGCACAAACTTGTAACGCTTGCCATCAAAGATAGGGTCATCGAATACCTCTTCAGCAACCCAGTATGGACCACTTTTGGATTCCAAATCTGCCTTAACTACTGCTTGCTTGATCGTCGATTGCTTCGAAATCCTGTCGGATAAACTCTCTTGCCTTATCAAGGAATCAGGCAATATGTTGCCTTCGCCGATTATTTTCAACCGCTGGTCTGCCGAAGGATCGCTATCTTCTCTGGGACTCACATCGGATCTAAATGTTTTGGAAAAAGGGATGGTCTAATGTTATTCATGCAAAATATATTACTTTTTCTGAAAGCGCGAAGGCAAGGGTTTTCATTCTTCATGGAACAAGAAGGATATGCCCCAAATACTCGAGTGGCAAGAACATCGCAGGGTTCGGCCCCCGTGGTGTCAACTTAAGATTTCAACGGTCATCTACCCTTGTGAGGCCATCCAAGCTGAATAATAGCTGTGGATGCCATCAATGAATGTTCTATGTTGTGGACACCAATTTAGCAGTCGCGTGGCTCTTTCATTCGAGATATGCTGATCTATTAGCAAGCCCTCAGTTAGCTCTCCGTATTTATAATTGGCCGCATCTTCATCAACTATATTTACTTTTCCGGGTATGCCCGCTACGCCGGAAACAGCTTGTGCCATTTCCATCACAGAGTAGTGAGAATTGTCCACGACATTCAGGACTATGCCAGTCAACTCTTTCTCGGTGGCAAGCAGGTAAACACGAGCCAAGTCCTGCTGATGAATCATCGGCCAATGGTTTTGGCCTTCACCTACGACCTCCACAGAGCCTTGTAGCGCCGAAGAAAACCACAACGAAGTTAGCCCACCTGCACTTCCGTAGACGACTCCGGGTCTGATTACCAGTGTTCGAAATGTTCGTGTAGATGCCTCCAAAACGGTTTTTTCGCATGTCATTCGCCAAGAGACCAGATCAATGGGATTTAGTTGAGAAGATTCATCAACAATATTGTTGCCCGTTGAACCGTGAACCCAAACCCCGGATGTGTAAACAAGAGCTTTTTCTCTATCCGAATTAAGACCTTGCGCTGTTAAAGTCCTTACAAGGCCGGTTTCTATGTCGACCGCATTGTCAGAACTATCGAAGGCTGTATGTATGACGACCTCGGCCTGTTCGACTGCGTGCCAATAGGAATCTGGTTGTGAAATGTCTCCCACCACAGGCTCTATACCAGCAAGCTTGAGTGCCTTAGCTTTTTCATCGTTGCGAACTAGTCCGCTGACCTGGTGTCCGGCTGCACAAAATGCCTCAGCGACAGACTTGCCAATATAACCTAAAGGACCTGTAATAAATATCCGCATGTATCCCCCTAGAATTGTGCCATATTAGTTCATCTAGGGAAATGGAACAAGGGCCCCAATGTTCAGTTTGAACGACGGCGTATACCCGCCTTTCTTTTGTTAAAGTCACTCCTTCCAAGTCTTGTGCCATGTCTCATACTCGGCGGGGCGGATACGATGTCGCGCGATATTGCCTTCGTGTAAGCTCATGAGATCCCTTTCAACAGCCTCAACGAATTGCGCTTGGCTTTCAGAGGGGATAGAGAGTCGAGCATATTCTCTGATTGTGGCGATGGCCACTGTCTTATCCATGCAATCACGTACGACGCGTGCGACAATTTCGGTAATAGCTTTTCGATAACGCATCCTAAAGGGGTCAGGATTTCCGAGTTCCTTTCGTGTAATTGAATAACGGAGGCATGAACGTTCGTATGCCCATACAAAGACATCTCGTAAAAGTTCAATGCGATTGAGCTCGTAAATCCCCAAAAGACCATTGACATATGTTTGTTGTGGGACATCTACAAACGACAAAGGACACAGATTATTTTGAATAAGTGAAATATTTGCTGCCAATCGCGATACGCGTTTGTTCACATCGTCAAAGGGTTGTAGATAGGGTAAGTGGACCATCAAAAAAAAGGCCTGCTCAAACGGATTTGTAATAGCGTGAGCGGTATCCACAACCTGTTGAAACAGTTCCTGAATCAACTGTGGCATAGCCGGTGGCTGATATGTTGATTTTCCTATGCCAACGGCTATCGACCGCAGACGACCACAAGCCTCAAGATCTGCCATCAAATCACTAGAAAGAAGCGCATGAAGATTGAGAATAGTGGGACGATTGATACCAATGTCCGGTGCCGTATCAATTAAAAATTCGATAGCTTCTTTGTGATTTAGAATCATTCTGGCTTCCCGGAGATCCTTGCCATCGGCGACCTCGCTTAATTCAATCAGACGCTCGGTCTCTAGTAGGGAATAGGTATTGCCTTCCAGTCGGCTTGAATTCCATGATAAATCAATGAGGAGGCGCCCTAGAATCTGTCTGACATAGGTTCCGGCAGGTCTTACGCCATCTGTTTTTCCCATTTCAAAGAGTTGTTGGCGTATGGTTGCAGAAAGGTAGCTGGTTATATTTGGACGGTATTCATCCAGGAATTTAATGTTGTAGCCAACAGGGGTTCGTGCTTGAATGGGTTGGCTTACTTTTTTTTGAATTTCCTCGGCTGCATTGGATAACGGAATCGCTGCTGATGAATGTTCTATGCTAAAAGTCTGAGGATATTTGTTCTCTTCTGAAATAAGCCTATACAGTCGCGCTCGCGCCCTTCCCTCAGCATGCAACAGCCCCTTTCTTACAAGAACAGTCAGTCGATGTTGTATGTTGCGGCGAGAAATAGAAATGCTCAAGTTTTCAATGATTTTGCCCAATGGAATACCATTGGGAAACCGAGCTATAAGATTTATTATGGCATCCAGTTCATTTTGAGGAATTTGCCTGGGCATTTGTCATTCCTTGCGAGTGTGGTGTCATTCGTCTAATGTACAACAAAAACACAGAGAATGCCGTATATTAGGTTGTAATAGACTATAAAAAACAGCAGGATATAGTGCATTAGACTTAATGTACAACAAAAATTCCCCAATAGCGTGTATTAGACCCTAGAGCGACTCTTGCATGAATTAACCTAGAAATTTGCAGAAAACCTGGCTTGGCCCACATTTAAAATGTTCACTTTGGGGTAGTGAGAAGCATCCGTATTTGACCGATGGCAGCCCACTGTAAGCCTCGCGAGCGCGATGGGCGATTCTAGTGAATTAAAAAAAAGCATCTAATAGTATAATGATTTATGTGTTTCTAATTTAGATAGGTATTAACTATGGAACATGGATCGTCGTACAATTATTTGCATTTCGAAATTCAGGACCCCGAAGGAAAGGTGCGAGCCAATCTCATTGGATCCGAGCACCAGGTCAGGGTTGGGGACAGCCAGCTGAATCAACGGATCATAGAAACGATTAAGTCCTCGAGCAAAGCGATCTTGGAGATGCTACCCAAAACCCGGGTAATCACATTTTCGAAGGCGGATCATGTTCTCGAGAATGTAAAAAAAATTCATACTGGCCGAGTGACCCATGAATCCGAGATTCAGTCGGTTGAAGAATTAAAGGTCATTATCCAAGGCAAGACATCCCCTCAGAATTTTGCAAAGGTGGAAACCGCTCTTCTGACAATACAGGAGGGGGCTTCGAAGAAATTTCTTCTGACTCTTCATGAAAACAAAGATGATTTTAATTCCGAGAGTTCCGTAGAAAAATTAAAGACCATCATCAAGGACAAGATATCCCCTCAGGATTTTGCAAAGATAGAAACCACTCTTGTGGCAATACAAGACGAAAGTGCGAAGAAGTTTCTTCTGACCCTTCATGAAAACATCGATGACTTTAATCTAGTATCCCTAGAGCAGAACATTAATGCGGTTATCGAGAAGCACGGAATTCCTATGAAACCTCTAGAGAAGTACGACATGAATGATCTATTCCGTCGGGCGGAGAATGACATGCGGCGTGAGGCGGAAGTGGCGAAGGCTGAGAAAATGGCAAAGGTTGAAAAATTATTGACCGGTATCAAGAACAACACATCCCCTGAGAATTTTACACAGGTAGAAGCTGCTCTCTTGACAATAGAGGAAGCTGATAGGGAGAAGTTCCTTCTGACCCTTCATAAAAACCTCGCTGATTTTAGTCTTGCATCCCCAGAACAGAGTCCAAACAGCGCATATGACATAGTCGATCTGATCCGTCAGGCTGAGGATGACATGAAACTTAAGGCAAAGGCTGAGGATGAAATTCGGCCGGTTCCAAGAGATCCAAAGGTTATAATGGCAGAAATCCATGAGGCGTGGAGGCAAGGCGATGGGCAAACGTTAGCTAAATTGCTCGTGGAGGATGATCCGAATATGCCAGCCCAAATCCAAGAGGTTATGAAATCTCGAGACGAGAACATTGCCAAAAGGATCATTGACCTGGTCTCTGCGCCGCAAGCCCAAGCAGAAAAACCTCTCATTTTTATGGTCGGTGCTGGACATCTGGTTGATACTCGCTGGAAAAATGTCTTTTCTCACCTGGCAGATGCATTTGCCGAAGGTGGCGATCTTAGCGGCTGGAAAATCGTGCAAGTAAAAAGCAGCCCTATTAAAGCAGATGAGAATGAGAAATGAATCTGAATGTAGAGGGACCACAGAAAACACAGATTTTTTTGCTTTTTTAACGATAAAAACGATAGAACGATAGAACGATAGAACGATAAAAAGGATAAAGTAATAAAAAATCAAATCTTTTGTGATTGATTTTATCCTTTTTATCGTTTCTATCGTTTTTATCGTTAAAAAAGCAAATTTAATGCTGCCGCTTTTCCAATAGCATTTGCCTACAGCTGCAGCAATTCAAAAAGAGTTTGTAAGAAGGGTTGAGGCACACCCCTTCGGGGGTGCGAATTTGTTTCCGCATCTACCCACCGTTACACCTGTCTTCGCTGACACTCGCAGGTTCACGGTGGGCTACATTCAGAGACCCTCTACGAGGGTCTTCCTGTCGTAATGAGCTTGTTATCAATTGCATAATCACAAAAACTTATCTTAGCCTGAACCTGTGAAGTTAAATCACTTACTTTAAGCTATTTCCAAAACTCGCGTTATTCAGGCAACCGACTTTAGGTCTTGATAAGAAGGGGTTAAGGAATTCGATTTGCACTAAACAAAAAGCAAGGTGACTTTTTTAAATCGACCATGCTAAAATCGACAAGCTGCTTTCTTTTTTTAGATCTTTTGTGAGTAAAATATGAAGAAATTTATTATCGCCTTGATTTTCCTTGTTGCGTTGGCTAACAGTCCTTTGCTCGCCAACATGCCAAGAGAAGTTGTTGTACTCCGATTCCCTACAAGTGAACAGCAAAAGTGGCGCGAAACCCATCGTGTAGTAAAAAAATCCACTGGAGAAATAGGGTTTGTGCCCTTCAGACAAAGGGCAGCTTGCTGTAAAGAATCCATTGAAGTCTCTTATCTAGATCGGTCGCTTATAGACAGTAGGTATACGCGTTCCATGAAAACAGTGTTGAACTTGCTTTCTAGCAAAGTCATCGAACATAAGACCTGGAAAGCTATTGACGTGCAGGACGATCATGCGTTGGTGGAATGGACGGATGCCCTTACACACAATCTAGTACGTATTTTTTTAACCGAACAGTACGTTCACCTAGTTTCGATTAGCAGTAACGAAGAGCCAAATGAGGAAGAGAGGTTAGCTCGAACCACAATGCTAAAAAATGTTCCCTGTGTCCTCCCTGCCAAAGCAGCACTCTCAGCAGGTGGTATGTGTATACTTGCCCCTTGGTCCGTGCCAGTTAATATGAACGAGGGTTTTCCTGGTTGGCGACTTATGACGACACAATATCGGGATGATGGCGAAAGGGTATTCGAATTCGTGCGCAAATGGCAAAAGGAAGAAGATTTGCGTGAAGCAATAGTGTTAACAAAATTGACACATCAAGAGTCATTTGAGAGAGCCTTCGAAATCATTTCACTGGTGTTAAGAGATAAATTTAAACAAATCAATATTATTCGCCTGGCTCAGAATGAATCTGAATTAGCATTTATGTTCGAGGCTAAAGATGACGGGCAACCTTTCTCAAAAGTGATTAGATATTTTAGGAATGATGAGGCTCTAATTTCTCTTTCGTATGAGCGCGTTGGAACACTTTCAAAGACAGAAGTGGCTTCTTGGTTAGAAAAGATGCGAGCTGTCAAATTTGATTAACAATGAGCGAGTAAATTATGAATCGTATTCTCACCATCTTTAGTTGCTTTTTTATTTTATCGTGTTCCCAATTGATTGCCGATTTAGCCCTTAAGGAAATACTTGTTCTCCCCATGTCTGAAAAGGAAGTAACCGAGTGGAGGGCTGTGCGCAATACGCTGACGGATAAAGGAGGAGGGGTTAGTTATTATCCCACTTGCGAACTTGACTGGCGATGTTCCAAGCGGTTGGAAATATCGTACATTCATCGTTCCTCTTTTGAAACTTGGGCAACTGAATCTATTCAGGTTCTGGCCGATCATATTGCCCATACTGCGTCTAAAACGGTAGGTAGTGAATTAGTACAAACAATTTTTGCCATAAACGAAAACGATGCCTTGATTGGGTGCCGTTGTCCAAAATCGAACGAGTACGTGCTTTATAGGATATATCTTACTCAAGATTGGTGTCAGATGATCTGTTTAAGTATGGTAGATGAGGTTTGGCAAAACGAGAAGACACGTCAAATAGAACTGATCAAGGGCGCTAAGCTTGTTCCTCTTCAAGACCCTTTGGTGAATAGTGGTTTGTCTATTGTTCCAATGAAGGAGGTTCCACAAGCAATGAGAGGCTTTTTTCCTAATTTTAGCTGCGACCATTTTGCCGCTGACGGTGCTGATGGACAGTCGTACATTTTTTTGCCCAAAGAACCAGTAGAGGACTCCCCAGAAGTGCTTACGTTTATTTTGAGTTCTATGGGACCTTTGTCACTTCAGTGCGTTATTGATGTGCATAAGCTCGGTTTGGAACAAGGCCTAGGCATGAAACTGCCTTTCAAAACACATTCTCAATCCAAGTCTCAAGCTCTGATAGCTGCACCTACTAAAGGGGGCATAGTCATTTTCAAAGTCTTTGCCCTTCAAGAGGGGTTTGCCATCCTGGTCTTAGAAAAAGACTCAAAAACACCTATATCCAGGAAAGAAATGGATGGCTGGCTAAAAAGATTCAAAGCAGTTCAGTTGCCTAATGATTGGTAAGTTCTATAACGCGAATTGTATTTTGAGTTGAAAAAAACTTATTCTAAGCTATTTCCAAAGCGACAGGCTTTCCAATATACCCTAAAGGACCCGTAATAAGTACCCGCATGTATCCCCCCAATAATTGTGTCATATTAGTTTATCTAAGCAAATGGAGCAAAGATCTTCTCTAAAAATTTCTTGTCAAAGGAAGCCGCGAAGGTATGCGGTGCATGACGGTTACGAGCGTATTGCACGAGTGTGGCAAAAATAAGACAGTCAAAAAGTTGTTTTATTTTTATGAAAGAGGTATGGACAAGAGAGAACCTCTTAAAAACATAATTATAGTCTCATGAAACAACTCATTTTAACGATTATTTTTTTGGCTTTTGTTGCGGCTGGTGTGTTTTATTATAGGCATCAAAATCAGCCGATTGTACCGGCACAAATAACGCCTTCTGTTACCGTTGAAATAATGAAACCGCAAAAAATACGCACGTGGTCAGAATTTTCCGGGCGCTTGCAAGCTGTCGATACTGCAGAAATTCGACCCCAGGTCAGTGGGAGGATTACTAAAGTCCTCTTTGAGGATGGAGAGCTTGTCAATGCGGGGGATATCCTTTTTGTCATAGATCCCCGCCCGTATGAAGCTGCTGTGGCTAGGGCAGAAGCAAAAGTAGCTACCGCCAAAGCCAACGCCGAATTTGCCAAACTTGAAGTGGATCGGGCTGCGAACATGGTCAAAACTCAAGCCATCGCTCAGCGTATCTACGATGAAAAGGCGAACGCAAATGAAGTGGCAGAAGCTGCTCTCAAGTCAGCTCAAGCTGATCTTAAGCAAGCCTCAGTGGATTTAGAGCATGCTTATGTACAAGCGCCGATTTCAGGCCGTGCAGGACGTGTCGAACTTACAGTGGGTAATTTGGTTCAACCTGGAGTTAACGCGCCTTTGATGACAAGAATTGTCGCAAATAATCCTATCTATGTTGATTTTGAAGTCGACGAACAAACGTATTTAGATAGTGTGAGAAATGTGGCGCATAATCGTAGTTTGGAGCGGGAAATTCCTGTAAATCTCTATATCATGGGCAACAAGAAAGACAGTTACAAAGGTGCAATATATAGTTTTGATAATCGACTCGATGTGAGCACCGGAACTATTCGAGCTCGAGCAAAATTTGACAACACAGATGGGGTATTAGTGCCTGGTATGTTTGTCACGGTGGCTTTAGGTAAAAGTGAAGATGAAGACGTTCTTTTAGTTCCTCAACAAGCTATTGGTACAGATCAAAATAAAAAATATGTGTACGTTGTAGCGATGGACAATAAAATTGTTTATCGAGAAGTAAGTTTGGGTAAGGAATATTCTAGCCAACGTATTGTACTTCAAGGGCTGGAACCAGGAGATCGAGTGATCATAAATGGAATTCAACATATTAAAGCGGGCGAATTAGTTAAGCCTATGGAAGCGAAGGCACAATGACAGATGGTTTGGCGGAAGCTTCTTCGTTAAACATTTCCCGCTTTTTCGTTGATCGTCCTATTTTTGCCGGGGTCATTTCATTTATCATTTTTCTAGCTGGATTGTTGGCTATTTTTGTATTGCCAGTTTCAGAATATCCAGAGGTAGTACCTCCCACAGTAGTGGTGAAAGCACAGTTTCCGGGAACTAATCCAAAAACAATTGCAGAAACTGTTGCAACACCGATTGAAGAACAGGTCAATGGTGTTGAAAATATGCTGTATATGTTCTCACAATCGACAAGTGATGGATCGATGACTTTGACGATCACCTTCAGGTTGGGTATGGACCCTGATCTGGCTACGCAGCTTGTGCAAAACCGTGTTAATCAAGCACTACCTCGTTTACCGGAGGTGACTAGGCAACTTGGCGTCACTACTGTCAAAAGCTCTCCTGATTTGACGATGGTTGTTCACTTAACTTCTCCTAATAACCGATATGACAAGCTCTATCTTCGCAACTACGCCCGCTTAAATATCAAAGATCGTTTGAACAAAATCCAGGGTGTGGGGGATGTGGGGCTTTTTGGAGCGGGAGACTATGCCATGCGGGTTTGGCTAAATCCCCAAAAAGTGGCTGAACGTGGACTGATCGCACAAGAGGTGATCGATGCCATCAAAAAGCAAAACGTACAGGTTTCAGCGGGAACAATTGGCGGTCCTCCTTATGGTAGTGATGTAGAGTTACAACGTCCGATCAACTTGTTAGGCAGGCTGCAAACTCCTGAGGAGTTTGGTGAGATTGTTATCAAGCAAGAAAATGGGGTAGTGACCAGATTAAAAGACGTGGCGACGATTGAATTGGACTCCTCTGAGTATGCTTTGAGGTCGCTTTTGAATAATAATGAAGCGGTTGCAATACCAATTTTTCAAACTCCTGGTTCAAATGCGATTGATATTTCCAACAAAGTACGCGGCACAATGGAGGAGTTGAAGCAGAATTTTCCAGAGGGTGTCGATTACACGATTGTATATGACCCCACAGTCTTTGTGAGGGATTCCATCAGAGCGGTGATCCATACCTTATTGGAAGCATTAGCATTGGTGGTCATTGTTGTGATTGTCTTTTTACAGACCTGGCGTGCTTCGATCATTCCCTTGTTAACCATACCTGTGTCTATTATCGGCACTTTTGCTGTCATGTATCTTTTTGGATTTTCGATTAATGTACTTTCTCTATTTGGGCTCGTGCTTGCGATTGGTATTGTGGTGGATGATGCGATCGTTGTTGTGGAAAACGTAAAGCGCAATATAGAAAATGGTCTGAAGCCAAGAGCGGCTACTATTCAAGCCATGAGCGAAGTGACAAGTCCTATTATTGCGATTACGTTGGTGCTATGTGCGGTTTTCGTTCCCATCGCTTTTATCAGTGGATTGACAGGTCAATTTTATCGTCAATTTGCCCTTACAATTGCCTTCTCTACTGTGATCTCGGCATTCAATTCTTTAACTTTGAGTCCTGCCTTAGCTGTCCTCATTTTACAAGAAAAAGGAGCTCCCAAAGATAGCTTGTCTCGGGCTATTGAGGGTTTATTCGGTTGGTTTTTTAACTGGTTTAATAAGATATTCGGAGCGGGTTCTAAACTTTATAGTAAAGGAGTTGTTAATGCTATTAATCATAAAAAATCGGCTTTTATTTTTTATGTTATACTGCTTTTTGGGACCATCGGATTATTCCAACTTGTGCCTCCAGGATTTGTTCCTACTCAAGATAAGCAATATTTAGTCAGTTTCGCTCAGCTTCCAGAAGGGGCTACACTTGATAGGACTGAACGAGTCATTCGAGAAATGTCTGACATCGCTCTGAAAGAGCCTGGAGTAGAAAGCGCTGTAGCTTTTCCCGGGTTGTCTATTAATGGATTCATCAACAATCCCAGTTCAGGCATTGTTTTTGTTACCCTAAATCCATTCGACCAACGTTCTTCTGGTGATTTGTCGGGGATTTCTATTACTCAAAAACTACAGGAAAAGTACTCTAAAATTCAGGATGCTACGGTCGTCATTTTTCCTCCACCTGCTGTTCAGGGCTTAGGTACGGTGGGAGGCTTTAAATTGGAAATTGAAGACCGCAGTGACCTTGGATATGATGCTTTAGAGAATAGTGTCAAAGAGGTTTTGGAGCAGGCCTGGCAAAATCCCATGCTTGTGGGGATGTTTTCTAGTTTTAAGAATAATGCTCCTCAGCTATTTGTCGACATTGACCGCACAAAGGCGACTCAACTTGGTATCGACGTCCAACAAATTTTTGATACGCTTCAGATCTATTTGGGATCGCTTTATATAAATGACTTTAATAAGTTTGGTCGGCTCTACCAGGTTATTGCGCAAGCTGACAAGGAGTTCCGTTCCAAACCGGATGACATTCTCAGACTTCAGATCCGCAATCAAGAAGGGAAGATGGTCCCTCTTGGATCGATTCTTCGAATTAGAGATGATATTGGCCCTGAAACAGCCATGCGTTACAACGCCTTCCGCGCAGCGGATATTAACGGCAGCCCGGCACCTGGTTATTCGATTGGACAAGCACAGGATGCGATTACCACGATCCTAAAAAACGTGCTTCCAGCAGGCATGACATTTGAATGGACTGAACTCACCTATCAGCAAGTTTTATCTGGCAATACGGCAGTTTATGTGTTTCCTTTGTGTATATTGCTTATTTATTTGGTGCTTTCTGCAAAGTACGAAAGTTTGTTTCTTCCCTTGGTTGTTATTTTGATCGTCCCATTGTGCTTATTGTTTGCGCTTGCTGGAGTAGGGTTGTCGAAAGGGGATATTAATATTTTTACGCAGATTGCATTTTTTGTATTAGCTGGTTTGGCGTGCAAGAATGCGATTTTGATCGTGGAATTTGCTCGTGAGCTTGAATTTCATGGAAAATCTACGGTGGATGCCGCTATTGAAGCGGCTGGCTTGCGTTTGAGGCCTATTTTAATGACCTCATTGGCTTTTATCATGGGTGTTGTTCCTTTGGTGCTTTCAAAGGGTGCTGGAGCTGAAATGCGTCATATCATGGGTATCGCTGTATTTTCAGGCATGCTAGGAGTCACATTTTTTGGACTTCTCTTGACACCAGTATTTTATGTTGCTCTGCGGCAGGTAGAGAAAAAACTGACCCGGACGGAAAAGGTTCATCATCATGAGTGTGATTAAGAGAGTGTCTAAACCCTTTTTGCCCTTTCTTGTTCTGTTATGTTTGTCGGCTTGTATCAAACCAGTTTGTTTTCAAGAGTCGGGAATCGAATCTCCTGAAATTTGGCATACTTTTGAAGAGCTGCCTGGCGACCCAGTGCTTTGGGATAGGCCTTTGATTGTCGACGACTGCGCAGAAGTAGAACAGAGGTGGTGGCGTTACTTCGGCGATTCGACCTTAGACGAACTTATCACTAGAGCGCTGCTGAATAATAAAACGCTTGGCATCGCTGGAACGCGTATAGAGGAGGCTCGTGCGGCACGTCTAAGCGCTTTTTCTACTTTGATGCCCCAGATTAATTTAAATGCAGACGCCCAACGAGGCAACCAAGGTTTTTATACGGCAAATAAAACGATTTCTTATGAAGACGTGACTATTCAGGCCAACTGGGAGTTTGATCTTTTCGGGAAAAATCAAGCTCGCTTAGCAGCTAGAATTGCGTTAGTGCAAAATGAGGAAATTTTAAGACAAGGTGTCATAGTCAGTTTACTGGCTGAAGTGGCGCGCGGTTATTTTGATTTTCGCAACTATGAACGACAGCTTGCGATTGCAGAAAAAAATCTGGCCACTCAAACGCGTACTCTAGAACTAACTAGAGCGCAATTGGAGCAAGCATATGCCAGTGATTTTGACGTCCAACGAGCTGCTGCGCAGGTTTCCGCCACAGAAGCTAGAATTCCAACCCTGAAGATCGCTCTGGAGGTAGCTCGCAACCATCTAGACGTCCTTTTAGGATGCACACCTGGAGAAAATGACGACCTTTTCGCTGTAGAGGAACCTCTAATGCCGCTTGATCCTCAAGTTGTCATTTCTGCTCCCTGTACAGTGCTTTGTACAAGACCCGATGTTCGCGCAGCGGAAAGAAATTTTGCCGCAAGTATTTCCACATTCGATGCAGCCAAAAGAGAATGGTTTCCCACAATTAGTTTAGCCGCTTTTTTCGGATTTCAAGGTTTTCAAGGCGCTGGCGATGATTCTGGCCAACAAGCGTTGGGCTTACCGCACTTCATGCGCACTTGGAATGTTGCGGGTACACTGGTGCAGCCGCTGATTAATTTTGGACGGATTGAAGCTGATATCGAGGCTGCAGGTGCTCGTTACAAACGTGCTTATTTGCAATATCAAGAAACGGTGCTTGAGGCATTGGAAAACATGGAAAATGCTCTGGCCAATTATTTATATGAAACTGTACGCAACGTGTCTCTAGTGAATGCGGCTACCCACAATAGCAGAGCTTTGGAACTGGCTAATCAGCAGTACACGAATGGCTATACTAACCTTCTGGATGTACTCATTGTCCAGCGTAACGCCCTCGATACCGAGTCTATCGAAGCTGAGTCCAGTTATAAACTTCGTAAGGATCTGGTTAATATCTACACAGCCGCCGGGGGAGGCTGGATTTGCATTATGGATTAAGCATACTGCGGAGACAGTTTCATAATTCTGGCTGATAAATGATCTGAGTAGCGGATTATCGGCAAAATATTTTTCTTTTTTTTCTTCAGGATAACAGGATGAACAGGATGAAATAGAAAATTGTTAGAATTAATTAAACTTTTCTATTTATCCTGTTCATCCTGTTATCCTGAAGATTTAAAAATCGCTGGGGTAGTGTTGATCTTATTAAATCTGGCTAATTGTTGAATAATATTTAAAATTACTGTATGGTTTTGTTCCTTGTGAAACAAGGGGTTTTAGATGCAAACAATTACTAAAGCAATTGCAGGCAACCAACTTTGTGCGATGCAAACCGAGATCAAACTTGCGGATTCTCTGGCTAGTATTCAAAATAATACCGTTTCTGATCTATTCGCTGTTTTGGAAAAGATCGTTGCAGATGAGGCCTATCAAACAGAAAATGTCTACACTTGCTTGCAACATTTTCATGTTTCTTGCCGCTATGTGTTACTCACGAAAGACGAAAAATTCATTAAAGTGATGAACAGTCATTGGCAGAAAGTTCGCTATTTAATCGCTAACGACCTAATGCTCACCATACCGAAGATTGATCCCACGACAAAAAGAACGACTAACTGCTGGGTATTGATGAAATCTCCTCGGATGAAGGAAAAAATTTTTCGAGAAGGCCCTTTTCGAGCGACCTTGCTGCATTGCGCTAAATCTCTTCCCTCCTTTGAGTCTGTAACTAGTTGCGAGATTCCCTTAAACTATAAGCAAAATCGCTTGGATAGATGGCTAGAAATCCTTGAATTGGTTGACTTAAGCGACCATCCCCAGGGAAAGGAAATTGAAGATTATATCCTGGGAGTCATGCCCCCACAGTTCAAACACTGCTTTTCTGCTGAGTCAATTGATCTGCAGCAAGCCCAAGAAGTATGCGCTATATTTGAGGTTTTAAGCCTTGCTGTGCAGATTTTCCGCGATGATCCTACAAGAACCAAGGCGCTCATGCAGATACTGACGCGTATCCATCATATTTGCCCTGTGCTGCGATCTACGGTGATAGGCCTAGTAAAACCTCATCTTCTGGTGTTACGCCCCTTCTTGCCCAAGGATATGAATCTCAAAATCGACCAACAGTTTCTGAATGCTAATTCCCTGTTTTTGGCGACGATTCCCGAATTCAATGACTGCCTGATGCAAGCTTCTCTGCAACACGATTTCCAGCAACTGTGGAGTAAAGAGCCTAAAGGTCAGGTTACCGTAGACTGTGCTTCATTGGTGCTTGAAGAAGGCTCTTCTTTTAAGCAGTATTTAAGAATTACTGAAGCTGCAGAAGCATTTGCGAAGAACGAGAAGATAAGTGCAGAGGATGCTAAAGAAATTGTTGCAGATCTGCCCGAAGATCGCTCTATCTTGCTGCTTGACATAGCCAGGACGCACAATTTACTGCACGCTTTGAACCGCATTTTCTATGTGTTTCCAGAAAATCGCGACACGATTGCCAATTTTTTCGCCAATCGCAATATAGCGAGTTTATTGCCGCATGATGCTGTAGTGAATTGCGAAGATGGTGAATCGATCAAAGTTAATTCCATCGTCCTACAGAGAATTCCCTATTACCGAATGCTTCTCTCAGCGAGCATGAAAGAGGCGGCTAACATTGAACGTAATTGGTTAGATCTTGAGACTGCTCCCATTAAAGTTGAATCTTCACTTGCTGCGAATGTGGTGACTTCTATTTTAGCCTTTATTTCGAGCGGTGACAAAACAACTTTGGAAACTGTTCATCCTGTGGATTTATGGTTTGCTGGGGATGTTTTAGCTGTTCAAGATCAGGAATTCTATCATCATGTTTATTCAAATTTGATCAGCTATGTGATGCGTGGTACTGATGAGGATGAGATTCAGTCGGTATTGAGGGTGGTACAAACTTGTCCCGATCATCAAACTAATTTTGCAGCACTGAAGGCTCTTTGTGTGCAGCGATTAGAGATGCTACAGCTGGTGATGGATGAGTCTGTTCAGGTTGTTGAGAATAATGTGAATATCGAACAACCCCCGCCTGTATCAGTGGCTGTACAACAATTGCGCCAGTCAGAAAGAAAAAAGGTCAGCACCAAAAGTAAAATCAAAAGTGGGATTAAAAAATTTTTCAAAAATTAAATGGATGATGGACGAAATAAGCCGCGATAAGTGTCCATTTCTGTCCATCGTCCATTAAAAAATGGATTGACTGATCCCTGTTTTGTCTAAAAATTGATAGACATTGTTTTTAGCTTGCGAGCTTGTCCACCAATCATCCCCATGTTCGGCTCCTGGGTTCTGAGAGAGGGAAAGTTCTTTGTCGGAATTTTTATCAATACCGTCCAAGATTTTATCTAGGTGATGTTCGAATACAAGTTCATCACCTCCTTTTCCTTCTTCATTTTTCACGGCTGTGTTGAACAATTTATGGCCTTGGTTGTGCGATAGATCTTCGGCTATGTTGTATCCTCCTAAGACCGCTTTGGCAACTCCTGTAATAATAAAATTATCTGTCAGCGATTTTTTCATCCATTTGACTAATTCATTTTTTTCACCAGGGAGGGCGTTCAACTTTTCATTGGCCATGTCCACTGCGATTTCATGAAAGTTTGCGGGGCTTTGGTCCATCATAAGGTTGATGTTAGGATGTTCCTTGCCTAGCCATGCTGTGGGGGCGCTTCCAAAGCAGAGTCCTTTGGCCAGAATTTTTTCGTCTGGCATATTTTTCTCTGATTTGAGAAATCTATAAGACGCTTCAATAGATGCGTCAATATTCTCTCGGTCGGCGCCTCCAGTACTGAGTCCTTTGCCTGGGTTATTATAGGCCATCACATTGACCCCCTGCAGGGCGAATGTCAAAATTTCGTGAGTGTACTGTTCATAGATACCAAGTTGAGGCATGCTCAGGAGTACTGTGCCTCTTTCTTGAGACTCTACAGGGGTATTAACGGGTGTTTTAAACTCTTTTCCTTGAGCCTGATTTTGCAGGCATAGATCCAATTTATCCCTATGTTCCTTCTGTACTAGAGTGAATGTTTTTCCAGTATTTGCCAATTCCCAAGGTGATTTCTTGACCTGTAAGCTGTCTAGGAGAGCTTTGGCTTCTAAAGCTTTGTCTCCTGGAAATTCGATTGTAGGAAAAGACATTTTTTCGTGCTGCTGAGACTCTTCGGTGGGAACCTCCTGCAAATCGACGTTTTCGGTTATTTCACCATCTGTGATTAGACCGGATTCCTTTAGAACCTTTTCGGACGATTCACTTGTCATATAAAACTTTCCCCCAGGCCCTGGTAGAATCTTAACCGTGTGTCCAACGGCTTGAGTAAGCTGAACGCGAAGTGAAATATCATTTTTTTTAATCTCGCTGGGATCCAAGGGAATTTCTCTTAATACAACGGGCTTCCCATTGACGTGACAGGTATATTCTTTTCCTCTCAACGCTGGTGGTGGTGTGTACTCGCATAGCGTTCTCTGCCCGCCAAGATCTTCTAATTTTTTAATAAATTCACTGGCATCGAGGTAGTGTGCATCGACTTTACATCCAGTCGAACTTGTCAGTTGCACATGTTCGGCACCCATAGCGCGTAGGTGCTGATGCTTTCCTTCTTTTAGCCGCTTTGCGTCCCAGCTTTTGGAGGCACCCATCATAATTGTGCTTGAGTTGATGGCTCCCTTTCCCAGTCTCATAAAATTTAGAGCTCTGCTAGCCCTCACCCTCATTCGCTCCTTCATGTCGAGTCCTGACACGTCTACCTTGATCGTATCGGGTTGCTGGAGTTTTGGGTCTTTGATTCTATTTGAGGTGCTCTGCACCTTGGCTGATGAGCTTACTCCATCGTTCTTTGGCGTGCTCTGTTCAAATTGTTCTAATACTGCTCTCTGCTCTGCCGAGAGATGGTTTCTTCCGTTTTGGACTGATTTAGATTCTTTTTTTTCCTCAATAATAATTACTGTTGATTGATTGTTTGGGTGTATTAGAGGGGGGTTGCTATCATTTGAGATGATTTGTTCATTGTCACTAAGGTTAGCGTCGGAGAGTTCATTAAAGCTGTCATTTCCAACGTAATCAGCATATTCGAGTAGTGATCCGTCTTCTGGTTCATTTTTGACTTCTTCTGAGTCGTTTGCATTATTGGATTTTGAGGGACTATGATGGAGGGGAACAGAAATTTCAGGGTTGCTGCTTAAAATGGATTTGGTGGCGCTTCGCATGCGCTTTAGAGTTGGGGTGGTATCGCTACCTTGGTGCCTCATGATGTGTTTTTTTTGTTGTTTAACTTGGAAGTGCTCTGCACTGTTGGCTAGAGTTTTAGACGCTTCCGAGGTCTTTTTGTCTGCGATATCTCGGCTGACGTAGTTTTTCGGGCCGCCGGCTCGGCCGGTTTTAGCCCATTTATCGACAAAGGACTGGCCTTTGGACTGTACATCGGCTGACAGACTGGCATAGCTGCTTCGGGACGTTTGCGGAGGCAAAGCAGGGCCGTTCATTTACACCCTCTTTGTATGATTAATATTTTATATATCTGTATGTCTATTTAATTATAGCAAATATTGATTAATTAAATAATATTTATATTATACAGTAGTTGTTAAGCCTTGTTGCATAATCACAAAAACTTATCTTAGCCTGAACCTGTGAAGTTTTTTTCAACTCAAATAATTTATTCTAAGCTATTTCCAAAACTCGTGTTAATTATGCAACAACTGATTAGATTGGAATCGGAGCTATATGTATGTTCAAGCAAGCTGTCCCTGGGTGTAACCATAAGTGGAGGTGACTCTTAACCACTGGATTGCATAATCAACCTTACCTTATCATGAGGGATCGTACGATGAAAATGAGAGGCAAAGATGTCGACAGTTCAATGGCTCAATTTTCAACCGCTTCCGGGGTTGGCATCTAGACATCTGCAAACGATTATTCCTATCTTTCGACGACCTGAGAAGCCTCCAGAATCGGTTGGCTGGAAGGTGGACATTGGCGAGGGGGATTTTTTGTCCTGCGAAGTGTCTAAACCCAGGTATTTCGCGCCTTCTAATCGCACGGTTGTATTATTGCACGGTCTCGGAGGAAGTCACAACGGTCAATACATGGTTCGCATGGCAAGAAAAGTGGCTGAGAAGGGTATGAAGGCTGTGAGGGTTAATTTGCGGGGATGTGGATCGGGACAGGGATTGTCTAAGCTGCCCTATCACGCGGGTTGCAGCGAGGATGTTTATCATGTTTTAAAGGCCTGCAAAAGAGAAGATCCTGACTCTAAGGTGACGGTCATTGGATTTTCGTTAGGAGGCAATATCGCGCTGAAGCTGGCTGGAGAGCTGGGTGAATCTGCCTCAGAATGGATGGAGGCCTGTTTTGCTGTCTGCAGCCCGCTTGACCTTGGTCAAACAGGAAGGCTAATTGCAAAAAAAAGACATTATTTCTATCACCGCCATTACTTAAAGCGGATTGTCTTGCAGGCGCAAGACTGGATGCAGCAGAAAGTTTCGTCCATTTACGAATTTGATCAGGTGATGACTGCACCTGTATGCGGATTTAAAGATGCAGATGATTACCATCAGAAATGTAGCAGCAAGCATTTTATCCCAAAAATCTGTTGTCCGACTCATCTTCTTTTTGCTGCTGATGATCCGTTTATTGATTTAGCACCGTTAAAGGAAATGGTTCTTCCTATAGCTGTGAAGGTATGGTTGACCTCGCACGGCGGTCATATGGGTTTTTTGAGTCATAGTGCTAAATCTCATAATTATTACTGGATGGATCAATTGCTTTTGAATTGGCTAGATGGAGATTTTGCGTCGGATGTGAGACGCGCACGGAAGGGCGCCCTCGCCTAGGTACGTCTGGGGTCTATTTTATTTTGCTGCTCGAAGTTTTTCGTTTCATCTAAAAGTCCTTGGCCACCGGCGATGATTTCATTGTCGGAAATATTGGCTAGGTGGCCGAGAAGATCGACAGAATTATTAAATCCTGAGGTTGCATAGTCTTTAAGAGTATTCAGACTTTTAATTGCTCCAGCATCTTTTTCTGGATCTAGCTTACTAATGGCGCTCTCGCAGTCTGCCGCGATTTTTCCTTTTAGGTTGGAGATATCTTCTTGCTGATTGAATGATTGATAATCACTGTGTTGTTTAATTCCAGCTTGAAAATGTCTTAGTCTTGCTGAGGTGTTAGGATGCCGGGCTAGTATTTCTTTGTGTATGTTGGCTTCTTTTTTTATTGCTTCAGGATCATTGTTTCTTATCGCAGTTTTAAGTCGGTTAAAGTCAAAGATAGGTCCATTAAGGGAATGAAGGTCGAATGATTTGACGGTAACTGGGTGTTTTTCTGCTAGTCTACCGATGTCGTCAAGCAGCTTCGTTTTCATTTCTTGCACATCTTTCAATCCAGATGTTGAGCTTCTGTCGGTGAATACCATGATTTTGCCTCCTTCGAATCTTTGGTGGTCAAATTTTGGAGTGGATCCGAAGAGACTTGAGACGACGGATTTAATTCTAGAAAGTATGTTAGCGAAGGCTTTCGATAAGGAGGCGGTTAATTTATTTGGTATGGTGGTAGATTTGGGTGCTTCAGTTTGATGGAGGGCGTTTTTCGATACCTCATCGGTCTTGCTTTGGATGGGTGATTTAATTTCTTCAAGGTGGTCAGCCTTAGTGTTTTCGTAGTTGTTAGATATTTGGTAGTTGCTATTGGATCTGTTAATATTCATGTCTTCACTCATAGTTAACACCATGGTTATAAACAAAAAATATATGTATTTGATTGTATCACATGTTAGTGAAATTATCAATTAGCTGAGCAGAAACGATTGTTTGTAGAAATAAATTTATTTGACTTAAAATCCTAATTTTCCTAGTCTAGGTTTTAACTATGAATATTGCTTATCCACGCAGGTTTGTGATTATGAATACCTTAATCTACTTAAGTTTGAGTGCAGAGGCGAGGAATCCGTGCGATATGGGTTCTGTTTTGTCGTCTGTTTCTTGTTTTCAGTCTTCTTCTATTCGTCGTTTTCGCCGTCGGCGTTAACGCTCTTTTTTTATCAGTTTTTTAGACCATTATTAGCTACGAAGAATAATGTAACGTTATATATGTAAACGTGAATTTGTCTCTTTGTAGCCCTTTACAATAGATTTTAACAGAACCTTTAGGAGTTTTTATGGGTGCGCCTTTAAAAAAATATTTTCTATCTATTTTGGCTATGGCCTTAGTTCTTGGCTTGGTGGCTGCGAAGCCTTTTTCAAGCGGTGAACCGTCTGAGCAGGATGTGTTGGTGGTGGGTTTACAGAGTGGATATCCGCCCTTTGAGTATATGGATACTCAGGGAAAAATTGTCGGCTTTGATGTGGATGTGGCTGGGCTTATTGCGGAAAAATTGGAGAAGGTCCTTGTCATCAAAGACATGGATTTTGAGGGAGAGATTCTGTCTCTTAAACAGGGGAAGATCGACTTAATCGTTAGTGGGATGAATATCACTCCTAGCAGGCTTAAGGAGATTTTGATGGTTCCTTACCATGGAGAGGCGGCTACTAGTTTGACGTTGATGTTTTGGAACGATATTCCGGCTGGGGTTCATTCTTTGGAGGATATTGCGGGTCTTTCTAATCCTACGGTTAGTGTGGAATCGGGTGCGATTCCAGAAGCGTATATGACTCGACACAAGAATATAGAGGCGAAGTCTTTTCAAGGGGCTTTGGCGCCGCTTATGGATGTCAAATATGGTAAATCCATAGCGAATTTGGTGGAACCAGATGTGGCGGAGTATCTCAAAACGCAGCATTCGGAAATCAAACTTCTAAGTGTTCCTCTTCCAAAGGATGAGGCTGTTTTAGGGTTTGGAATAGGAGTCAAAAAGGAGAGCCAGGAGCTCTTCAATCAGGTTCAGCAGGTCATTCATGAACTCAGGGCATCAGGTGAACTGAAGCTGCTTGAGGACAGGTGGTTTAAGGGAGTGGAGTGATGTTTGACGAATCTTCGTTGCTGATAAAGTCCATTCCGTTGTTGTTACAGGGTACATTAGCGACTATTCAACTCGCTATTGTTTCGATAGCAATTGGTTTTTGTGGCGGGCTTTGTGTTGGTGTTCTGAATAGCAGTAAAATGCGCACATCTTACACAGTCTATGTTCTAAACGTGTTTGTGTGGGTGATCAGAGGGACGCCGCTTTTTGTTCAGGTGCTGATTATTTATTACGCTTTACCGGAATTGATCGGGATTTCTCTTTCCCCATTTATTGCTGGGGTAATTGCGCTTGGAGTGAATTCGATGGCGTATATTTCTGAGATTGTACGAGGTGGGATTAATGCAATCTCTGAGGGGCAGTGGGAAGCGGCTTATGTGATTGGGTTAACGCCTTGTCAAACGTTACGAGGTATTATTTTGCCACAGATGCTTCGGATTACTCTTCCTAGTTTGACTAATGAGCTTATGTCTCTGATTAAGGAGACGAGCATTCTCATGGTGATCGGCGTGTCTGAGCTGACAAAGGTCAGTAGGGATATCGTCGCCCGTGAGCTTGATCCAATGACGATCTATCTAGCGGCGGCGGTTCTTTATCTTGTGATGACAAGTAGCGTTTCGTTGTTGGCCAAATTTATGCAAAAGAAGGAGACCTTATGATTTACGGAAATAAGATTTCGTGGAGGTACAAGAGTACAAAGCAGTCGCCACTTATTCTGAAAGAGGCTTCATTTGCGTTGAGAAAGGGGCGAATCACAACGTTCATGGGGCAGAGTGGTGCGGGCAAAACGACGTTGCTTAAGTGTGTGGCGAATTTGCACTCACACTATGAGGGGGAGATTATGTGTGAGGGCAAGGATATCAAGAGTTTCGACCCTATTGAGAGGGCTTCGACGATAGGGTTTGTTTTGCAACAATTTCACTTGTTTCCTCACTTATCTGTTCTTAAAAATTGCACGTATGCGCTTGTAAATACAGTAGGAATGGCGGAGATGGAGGCTGAAGAGGTGGCTGTTCAGACTTTAGACGCGTTGAATATGGGGTCATTTATTCATGCTTTTCCCTTACAGCTTTCCGGAGGTCAGCAACAGAGGATTGCGATCGCTAGGGCGTTGGTTTTGCGGCCTAAAATTCTGCTGTTGGATGAGCCAACATCTGCTTTAGATCCGGAGAGTAAAAGGAGTTTAGAGTTGCTGTTACTCGAACTCAATGCTCGAGGAATGACTCTGGCACTGTCCAGTCACGACATGCCTTTTATAAGAAGGGTTATGGACTGTGTGTATTTTATGGAAGGTGGAGAGTTGGTTGAAGAGTGGGATCGAGAGGTTAGCGACCTTGCAAGCAGGAAAAAGATTAAACAATTTTTGGGGGATGTGTGAACAAGGTGATTTTAGCTTATAGCGGGGGGTTGGATACTTCCGTCATTTTAAAATGGTTATTAGAGAGAGGGTTTGAGGTTGTTTGCTTTTTGGCTGATGTTGGACAAAAAGAAGACATGGCGTTTCTCAAGCAGAAGGCACTTCAGTTAGGTGCTAGCAAGGTATATGTGGAAAACCTTCAACAAGAGTTCGTGGAACAATTTGTTTTCCAAACTCTGAAGGCAAATGCGATGTATGAAGGCAGGTATCTTTTAGGCACCTCGCTGGCTAGGCCGTTAATTGCGAAAAAGCAGATCGAAATTGCACGCAAAGAAAATTGCTCAATTGTGGCTCATGGTGCAACAGGAAAAGGGAATGATCAGGTGCGTTTTGAGATGGCTTATCTTTCCCTAATGCCTGATGTAACCATCATCAGTCCTTGGAAAGATCCGTTGTTTTTCAACCAGTTCAAGGGGCGTACGGACATGATTGAGTACGCTGAAAAGCAGGGTATTCCGATCACTTCTACGTTACAAAAACCTTATAGCATGGACGAGAACATTTTCCATACTAGCTATGAGGGAGGGATTTTGGAAAATCCGTTTCAAGAGCCCTCAGAGAGCATGTTTCAGCATAGTGTATCTTTGCAGAAGGCACCTGATGAGGGCGAGGCTATTAGGATTGAATTTGACAAGGGTATTCCCGTTTCAGTCACTCATTTGAGTCATGGAACCACTGTAGATCAATCAGCGGTTGCCATATTGACTTACCTTAACGAGCTTGGGTGTAAGCATGGGATTGGGCGTATTGATATTGTTGAAAATCGTTTTGTGGGGATGAAATCTAGAGGTGTCTATGAAACTCCTGGTGGGACAATTTTATGGAAAGCTCACCAAGATCTTGAAGTCCTTGTGTTAGATAGAGAGGTTTTGCATCTCAAAGAAATGTGGATGCCGAAAATCGCACAATTGATTTACAACGGCTTCTGGTTTAGTCCTGAGCTGGATTTTTTGATGGCTGCCATTGAAAAGAGTCAGGAACATGTAGAAGGTAACGTGTATATGAAACTGTATAAGGGGAATGTTACGATTACTAGGCGAGAATCGGTTAAATCTCTTTACAACGAGGATGTTGCGAGCATGGATCGATTGGGTAATTACGATCAGTCCGATGCTAAGGGTTTTATCAAGCTCAACGCCTTAAGACTGGCGAAGCGTCAACACGAGATAACTATAGGAGCTGCATCATGAAACTGTGGGAGAAAGGGTATAAGCTAGATCAATTAGTCGAAACGTTTATGACGGGGGATGATCCGCGTTTGGATCGTGCCCTTATCCTCTACGATTGTGTAGGCAGTATTGCCCATGCGAAGATGCTCGAGAAAATCGGTATTTTAACTCACGAAGAGAGTGGTCAGTTGGCTAAAGAACTGAGTGGTCTTATTCATTTAGCTGATGAAGGAAAGTTTACCATTCAGATGGAGGATGAGGATGTCCACACGGCGGTTGAAAACGCACTGGTCGCTAAGTTAGGGGATGTTGGCAAGAAGTTGCATACGGCACGTTCCAGGAATGACCAGGTGTCACTGGATATGCGTCTATACATGAAAAATCACATTCTTCAAGTAGCCAAAGAAGCGCTAGAGGTTTGTGATATTCTATGCAAATTTGCTGAACTTTATAGTTGTGTCCCTATGCCCGGAAGAACGCATTTTCAGCGCGCTATGCCGTCGTCTTTGGGTCTTTGGGCTGGTGCTATTGCTGAGTCTATTTTAGACGATCTGGAGCTTTTACAGGGGGCTTATAACCTGATTAACCAATGTCCATTGGGATCAGCGGCGAGCTATGGGGTATCGCTCCCAATCGATCGACAGTTTTGTGCGGATCTTTTGGGATTCAAGAGCGTTCAGAACAATGTTCTTTATGCGAACAATAGTCGCGGAAAATTTGAAGCAGCGGTGCTACATGTTCTGGTTCAGATTATGAACGATTTGAGTAAAGTGGCTACAGATATGATTATTTTTAGCGCTCCGGAATTTGGGTACTTAACACTACCTGAAAAATTCTGCCCAGGAAGTAGTTTGATGCCGCAGAAGCGTAATCCATGCCCTCTTGAGCTGATTCGTGCTAAATCAGCGGTTGTTCAAGGTCAGTTGTTTCAAACTCTGGAAATCGTGAGAGCTCTTCCTTCGGGCTATAACCGAGATTTCCAAGAAACGAAGAGACCTATCATGGAAGGCTTGGAGATAACGAGTAGGTCGTTAAGAGTTTTTTCTCAAATCTTTTCCGAGGTTCAAGTGAACGAGAAAACCTGTGTGGAAGCATTTACACCTGAATTGTTTGCTACGGATCAGGTATTGGAGTTGACTGCTGCAGGAATTCCGTTCCGAGATGCATACAAACGAGTGGCAAATAACTTGCAGGATGTTTCTGAGCTAGATCCCGTGGCTAATATTTTGTCTAAGCAACATCAAGGAGCTACGGGCAATCTTGGGATCGTGCTGAGTTATTCTAAGATGGAGAAATTGAAAGAATGGGTGGTGGATGAGTCTAAAGCATGGAACGATGTGTTAGAGAGTCTGTTATTTTACCGGGAAGAGTCTTTGTAGAGAAGTTTCTGAGGTAGGTCTTCGAACGTTATTGTTCCGTTTGGTTTGTAGGAGATTCGCCAAACGCGGTCAAATACGCTAGGCCATTTGGATGGTGCATTGGTGGCACCGAACGCATGGGCCATCTTGCCTATGACTCGGTGTCCCCAGGAGATGAGGATGGTCTTTCCTTCATACTTTGGGTTTGACAGGATGTCTTTAACCATTCGTTCATAGTCATCTCTGTGGTAGGTTGTAATGACTTTCTGGCCCAGTTCTGCAGCTAATGGAGTGACGGTTTCGATGGGTCGTATGGATGATGTTTCATGCGCCGCGGTTTGTGCATAGATCGCAACGGGCGGGCCGTTTTCAAGATAGGCTGGGTTCTTTAAGAAGAAGGGTACGAGCGCTGCTGCGCGTTCGTAGCCTTTTAAGCTCAATTCAGTGCGTGCTTTATCCTTCGGCTTTTCGGCATGGCGGATCAATAAGATCTGCGCGGGCTGAGCTGCTGCATCAAAAACAAAGCTGATGCAGAGGGCAAGAAGGATCAAGATGGGGTGCATGGTAGGCTCATTTTTGTAGGTAGTCTCTTAGGTATACAATTTGAGTTTTACGGTCAATACGGTCAATGAGTGCAAAAAAAAGAAATAACAGGATTGGCAGGCATACGCATCAGGCTAAGATAGTTTTTGATGCGTATGTAATTGATAACAAGTTAATTGCGATAAGAAAACCCTCGAAGAGGGTTTCTGAATGTAGCCCACTGTAAGCCTCGCGAGCGTCAGCGAAGACGAGGCGCAACTGTGGGTAGATGCGGAAATAAATTTCGCACCCCCGAAGGGGCGTGCCTCAAGCCACTTGTAATCAACGGGCTGAGGCACTCTCGTTCGAGAGTGCAAACCCCACTTGACCCATATTCCCACCGTTACACCTGTCTTCGCTTCGCTCGCAAGGTTCACGGTGGGCTACATTCAGAAACCCTCTTCGAGGGTTTTCTTGTCGCAACAAACTTGCTATCAATTGCATACATATCAAAAACTTATCTTAGCCTGATGCGTATGGGATTGGCAGGATCGCCTTCGGCGGCAGGATAAATTGGCTAATATTCTATCCTCAAGTAATTTTGAGGGCAGTTTATGGTTTTTTTTGAAACACAGAGGCACAGAGAACACAGAGAGAGCAATCTATTAGCAATGAAATATTATAGCTTCATCTTGCAAACGTGACGCATAGCGTGAATTGGATCTTTATATTCTCTCTGTGTACTCTGTGATCTCTGTGGTAATTAATTTTTTTTAATATTGTTTAAAAATTCTACCACAGAGATCACAGAGAGGCAGGAACTGTCTCGCTGTGTGTTTCAAAAACGAACATGAGATGGCTTTAAAAGCACTTTAAAATAGAATGTTATCCTATTTATCTTGCCGCCGAAGGCGATCCTGCTATCATGTTTTCTTCTGTAGCCATTCCGAAATTTGCTGGATAGTTTGCGGGTGAAAGAGAACTCGGCAATGTCCGGTATCGACTTCGAGGCGGTTCTCGGATCGGACCCCGCTGGTGCGGTGGTCGACGGCACAATCCTGCAATGCGACTACTTGGCAGAGACGTGGTGTGAGGCCAGGTTTTTGATCCTTGAGTTCATGCCAGATGCTTTCTACGGTCTCTTGTAAAGCGGGTTTACATGGCAGCTGTGAAGGGTTCAGAAGTCTGAGTCGACCGGCTATGGAGATCACATCGGTGACTTTTGGATGTTTGTCTACGTAGCCTTGGTAGGCGGCTTCAACAGCGCCGCGAGAATGACCGACAAGAACGAGTGGACCCAATTTTTTGTTTGCATTTTGCATTAGCTGTTCTAGAGTGCTTATGGCTTGTTTAATCTGGTCGCGATGGAGCAGGGGATTCTGGCGATAAAAAAGGAAAAGGCTAAAAACTGCATACCCTTGTGACGCTGCAACATCGGCTAGATTTAGGTGAGCAGCAGGGTGTCCGTAGTCCCCATGGAGGATAAGAACAGTTGGAATGGTCTTTTCTTTAACAGAATTGAGATCTTGGTGAATAAAAAGGTTGGTGGTTTTTGCAGAGGGATGAGAGAGATTTTTGATTTTATGGCGTTGGATGGAGCGGGTGATCGTTCTTCTGTACATCCATTTTAATGCAGATGGAAGTATATACAGGACGTCGGCAATGAAGACGTCAGTTATATAATTAAGTAGTAGCTTCGAACTCATTCCATGTACCGAAAATAGGATTCTTATAGTAGACTGTATGATTAAAATGGAGATTTAGATGCAACTAGAAGCTGTTAAAGAGAATGAAATTGGACTTTTTGATCGGAAGGGGATTTTGCGGAATGACGGTCCTAGACCGGTTATAAAGAAATTTCATTGGATTAAGGCGTTTTTATTTATCTGTGCGTCGTATTTGACGGATCCTGCTTGCAAGGTGAGGGAGTGGCGTTGGAGGCTGGCATTGGTGGACCATGAGCATCCAGACGCCGCTCGTATCTATAATCTAGGTCGGCAAGTCTTTTTGGTTGCGGGAATAGTTGGCTGGGCACTTTTGGCCACTGTGATGAGTCTGAGTGGTTGTTTGTTGCGTGGGTCTGTAGCGCGATTACAGAAAGATCCGTACACATTCTCGAAGCAATTGAATCACGTGGACAAGGTACTGGCTAAAAACAAAACATTTACGATGTTGTCGTGGAATATCTGCTGTGTGGCCGGTGGCTATGCAATCACGGATGGTGGCGTTTCTCCTTGGGCCGATCGAATAGATGCCGTAGTAGATAAGATCATAGAAACGAATGCGGATATAAACTGTTTGTATGAGACATTCGATACGACAGCTGCGTATACGATCTGTAATCGTTTGAAGGAACATGGCTATGGGTATGTTTATTACAACATAGGGCCTAGAACGTTCGGTGTTTCTTCCGGTATTTTGATTGCTAGTAAGTTTGAGATTCGACAGCCTGAGTTTACACCGTTTCCTGTCGAGACTTTAGTCGGAAGGACAAAAAATGCAACGAAGGGTGTGTTAGCCTTTGATGTATGTAGTGAAGGTGAGTCCTTTGCTCGCATCCATGCAACGCATCTTCAGCATTCGGAAATCCCTCAATTTCCTACTGATGAGGAGCGTTTTGCGAGAGAGGCACAGATGAGGATCATCAGTGCAAAGGTTGATACGATTAAGGATCGATGTGTGATTGTCACAGGTGATTTGAATCTAGACGATGAGGAATTTGAGGCATCTTCCTGGAAAGACAGGTTTGTTAAAAATGGTTTATATGGAGATCAGAAAACCTGGGGTGGCGATGCCTTTTGTGCTGGTCTTGTAGGGAGAGAGGTTTCCGGTGCGCTCAATTTGGATCATACGATGGTTGTCGAAGGTTCGGCCACGCTGTTTACAAACCTGATTGAAACGGGTTATGACGCCAAGCGTTACAATAAAAATGCCTTGTCGGATCATGAGGGACTTTTTAGTGTAATTATATTAAACGGAGGAGATTATACTGTGTGTTCAGTACTGTAGAAGATTTTTAGTGTGATTACCGTATTAATCTGAGGAGGGTGTTGTGAAGCGTTTTTGTTATTTTAAATCAACGGGTTGAGGCACTCTCGTTCGAGAGTGCGAACTCTATTTTGCCATTATTCCCACCGTTACACCTGTCTTCGCTTCGCTCGCAAGGTTCACGGTGGGCTACATTCAGAAACCCTCTACGAGGGTTTTCCTGTCGCAACGAACTTGTTATCAATTGTATAAGCATCAAAAAGCTATCTTAGCCTGATGGGTATGCCTTATTGTCCTTTTTGATTGGAGATCCTCTTTACCCTTAAAAAGAAATGTTGTGTTAGGATTTCGGCATCAAAAAATTTACAACGGATTTGTCATGTTATAAGTGGATGATTATTGTTTGTACGGTTGTGTCTGTGATGTTGAATGCCGAGACTAGGGTGTTGGCTCTTTCAGGCAGCTTGCGCGAAGATTCAGTGAACAAGAAACTGCTTTTAGAGGCAGCGGAGATGGCGAGGAAGAGTGGGGCTTCTGTGACTGTGATCGATCTCAACGATTATCCATTGCCATTTTTCGACGGTGATTTGGAAGCAAAGGAGGGCATGCCGGAACGTGCAAACAAACTATATGAGCAGCTGGTGCAGAGTCAGGTCGTTTTAATTGCTTCTCCTGAGTACAACGCTTCTGTCACGGGTGTTTTGAAAAATGCGCTCGACTGGGTCTCGCGTCCGCAGGGGCAGCGTTCAAGCGAAGCATTCAAAGGAAAGAAATTTATTCTTCTAAGTGCCTCTCCAGGTCGCACAGGTGGCGCGCGTGGCTTGGTTCATCTTCGTGCGATCATCGAAGATCTTGGCGGTACGGTTATTCCTGAGCAGATTTCGCTTCCAGACGCGATGAATGCTTTTGATGCGCAGGGGCATCTCAAAAACCATAAGATCAAAGCCGAGTTAGAACAGCTGGTGCAAAAGACGGTTGTTTTGGAGTTGAGAAATTAGCCATTTCTCCAGCAATTAAAGCCTACCATGGCTGCAGCGAAAACCATGGGAACTGCATAGGATGAGGGTTTTTGTGCAAATCTGACTGTGGAATTAATGAAAGTGTAGCAGCTCATGATTTTTCTGGCGGAGTTCATGCCGGTATCTAGTAAAGTAGTAGTTCTTGTAGCAAGACTTGCATCGCCGGGTAAGTCTTGTTGCTTTGTTTTTGCATAGGACATGAAGGCAACGCCCACTAAAAGGGTGTAAACAGTCAGGGCGTTGGGTCCGGTGGCGTAGCTAATCCAGCTGCGAGGTTCTTTTCTTTTTGAGGCTTTTAAAGAAGGGGTGGGTGATGCTTTCCATTCTCTAAGAGATTTTGTTGCAATTTTCAAAGGAAATTTTAGGAATCTTACGACGAAATCGGCTTTTTCCATTAAAGACCATTTTTCAAACGGTTTTGTAGAAGGTTGATCGGAATTAAGGGGGCTGCTCCCGTAATAGTATCGAGTGGCAACAGCTCCTACAAACAGACCAATGCTTAGTCCTGACCAGATGTTATTCATAAATCCTCGAACTGATTAATTGAAGGCGGGGAGTACTGCTCCCTGATAGCGTGACAGGATGAAGTCTTTCATTTTTTCGGAGGTTAATGCGGCCTTTAACGCTTGTATGTCGAGTCGGTTTTCGTCGCCTTTGCGGACGACGAGTATGTTGGTGTAGGGGGAATTGGGGTCTTCTAGGACTATGGCATCTGTGAGGGGGGAAAATCCTGCAGCGAGTGCATAGTTAGTATTGACGACGGCTAGCTCGGCGTCTTCCAGTGTGCGTGGGAGCATGGCGGCGTCGATTTCGAGGAATTTTAATTTCTTGGGATTCTTTGAGATATTGATCTCTGTTGCGTTTAAATTGCTTGGATCATCGAGTTCTATGAGTCCTTGCTTTTGAAGCAACAGGAGTGCTCTGGCTTCGTTTGTGGGGTCATTGGGGACAGCAACGAGTGAGCCATCTTTTAATTCAGCGAAAGAGTGTATTTTTTTGGAGTAAATTCCCATTGGTTCGATTTCGATTGAGGCGATGCTTTGAATGGGGTAGTGAAATTGTTCTATTTGTGCGTTTAGGAAGGGTGTGTGTTGGAAGAAATTGGCGTCGATCTCTTGGTTAGCGAGTGCGCGATTGGGTGTGTTGTAATCATCAGTGACGATGATGTCGAGATCGATTTGTTGTGCTTTTAGGTCTGATTTGATGTGTTCGAGCATTTCGGCGTGGGGTACAGAGCTGGCGGCTACCCGTAATCCGTGGGGCTTTTTGCTGCAGCTGAAGAGTAAGAGAAGGCTGGCTGCTAGAACTAATGAGAGGGCATATTTATTCATTCAGATCTACCTCTTTGTCGATTGATGCGGTTGATTAATTTCGTGCCAAACCATTGGACGGTTTGGACTAAGGTGATTAGCAGTATGACTGTTGTCACCATGATGAAGGTGTTAAAACGGTTGTAGCCGTACTGTATGGCTACTTGTCCGAGTCCGCCACCGCCAACGAGTCCTGCCATAGCGCTATATCCAATAAGGTTTACCACTGTGAGCGTGATGGCGGCGACTAGCGAGGGGAGGGCTTCGGGTAGCAGGATCTTCCCTATAATTTGGCGCGTAGTGGAGCCCATGACGACAGCGGCTTCAACGATATGACGGTCTACGTCTTTCAAACTGGTTTCGACTAATCGGGCGACAAAAGGAGCTGCTGCGATGGTTAGAGGAACAATGGATGCTGTGGTTCCTAAGCTTGTGCCGATTAGAAATCTTGTGAAGGGGATTAGTGCTACCATCAGAATGGCAAACGGGAAGGAGCGGCCTATGTTGACAATGGTTTCGAGTGTTTTATAGAGGTATGGTTGTTCCTTGAGATGTCCACGACTGGTGATGGTGAGTATGATGCCTAGAGGGAGGCCTATTAAAATGGCAAAAAATGTGGCTGAAAATACCATGTAGAGGGTATTCCAGAATTGTAAAGGAAGCAGCTTAAGGGCTAGATCGATGTCAGCTTGCATGTTCTAACACCTCGTAGTGAACAGACTTTTCGGTTAAGTAGATTAACGCATTGCGAATGCCTTCTGGATCACCGGTGAGCTCGATAATCAGCGTTCCTATGATGGTATTTTGCAGGTTATCGATCCAGCCTAGCAGGATATTGGCGTCCACTTGTGTTGTGCGAATGAGTTGGGAGATGATGGGTTCGCTGGCGGATTGCTGCGTGAAGCGAAGTCTAAGTAGTTTGCGGTTTGGGGAGGCTGGGTGGTAGAAGCTGGTTGGAATTTCGTGTGCTGCGCTTTCGAGGAAGTGTTGGGTGGTGGTGTGTTGTGGGTCGGCAAATACGTTTGAGACGGCTCCTTCTTCTACAATGGTGCCGTTTTCGATGACGGCAACTTTGTTGCAGATGCGTTTGATTACTTCCATTTCGTGGGTGATAAGGACGATGGTGACGCCTAGTTGCTTATTGACAGCTTTAAGGAGATCGAGAATTTCGCGTGTAGTTTTTGGGTCTAAAGCTGAGGTGGCTTCGTCGCAGAGGAGCAATTCTGGTTGGTTAGCCAGCGCTCTGGCTATGCCTACGCGTTGTTTTTCTCCACCGCTTAGCTGTGAAGGATATGCATCTCGTCTATGTTGTAAACCTACAAGTGTTAATAATTCATCAACACGTTTGTTCTGCGCATCTCGGTTTATGCCAGCAATTTCCATTGGATAGGCAATGTTACCCGCCACCGTGCGCGAGGTTAGCAGGTTGAAATGCTGAAAGATCATGCCGATTTTTTTTCGGAACTGACGAAGGGGATGGCCTGTTAATATCGCGATATCTTGGCCATCTACGAAGATGTTTCCTGTTGTGGGTGTTACTAAGCGCGAAAGGCAACGAATCAGTGTGGATTTCCCAGCGCCGCTTAACCCAATAATACCATAGATGTCCCGTCGATCCACAAGCAGTGAAATGTCTCTTAATGCATAGTTAGAGCCAGTTCCCTGCTTGTAACTCTTTGACACGGATTTGATTTCGATAAAAGGATTCATGGTCCCCGCAAGTTGATAGATAGTTTACCTTGAGAGGCAAATAGAAGAAAGGACGAAGGTTAAGGATAAGGATGAAGGATAAAGGAGGAAAGATAAAAATACCTCTAAGATAATTTGTGAGCGGATTTCAAAATAATAATTATTAAAAATTTATCCTTCTTTCTTCCTCCTTCATCCTTTCTAAAAAACTTCTTAGTTGACACCGTCCAGATTTTGTTATACCATTCTGGGCCAACGACAAGCATCATAAGGATTTTTTTATGACATCGAAAAAAACGAAGACTGGCTGGAAGCAATTTATCACACTTTGCGCGAACACGGACTCCACAAAACTGATGGATCAGTTGTTTGACCTTTTCTTTACATTGGATGAGAAGGAACAACTAAATGCACGTTGTTTGATCGTAAGAGCTTTGATTGACGGTAAGCTGACACAGCGTCAGATTGCCGACGAACTTGGGGTTAGCATAAGTCAAATTACTCGTGGTTCTAATGAGTTGAAGACTATTGAAAGACCTTTGTCCGAGTATTTGAAAGGACAATTACAAGGTAAAGCGTAGCCTATGGAGCAAGCCGTGAGGATGACAGAAGCTTCTTATGGAAGTTGGAAATCGCCCGTTACGGCTGAACGGATCGCTACATCGGTCAAAGGCTACGGAAGTGTTTTTGTCGATGGAGAGGTTATCTACTGGCTTGAGTCACGTCCCAACGAAGGAGGTCGTAATGTCCTCATGCGTTGGGAGAATGATCATCCCTCCACGGATGTGACCCCCAAAGAGTACAATGTGCGCACGAAGGTGCATGAGTACGGCGGAGGGGCTTTTACTGTCGATCGTGGTGTGGTCTACTTTGTCAATTTTGCGGACCAGCGGTTGTATAAGCAGAATGGCAGTTCAGTAGCTCCTTTAACGGAGCCAGGAACGCGTTTTGCGGATCTGTTAGTGACACCCCATGGAATTGTGGCGGTTGGCGAGACGCATCAAGAGGAGCGGGTTGACAACTTTCTTGCCCTGATTGATTCTACGACGGGTCAGCACCGTATTTTGGCTGGCCAGCACGATTTCTTTTCTTCTCCGGTTATTCATCCCGATGGAACTAAGTTAGCTTGGTTGACATGGGATCATCCTAACATGCCTTGGGATGGTAGTGAGCTTTGGGTAGCGGATTTTTCTACTCAGGGATTGTCTAATATTCAGAAGGTAGCAGGTGGGGACTCTGAGTCTATTTTTCAGCCAAAGTGGTCATCTGACGGTGTTCTTTATTATGTCTCTGACAAGAGTAATTGGTGGAATCTCTATCGTCTAGAGGGCGAAGGAGTGGTTTCTATTTATCCGTTGGAGGCGGAGTTTGGTTTGCCGCAGTGGGTATTTGGGATGTCGACGTGGGGTTTTTGTGGCGATCAGATTATCGCGGCCTATCAAAAAGATGGGGTGTGGAAATTGGTCCAGATCCCATTGAAAGGGGGAAATGCGAAGACGTTGTCGTTTGAAGCGAAGCTTATTTCCACGTTGCGCACAGGAAATGGTTTTGTAGCTTTTGCGGCGGGTTTTGCGGCGGATAGTCAGAAAATCGTGAAGATTGATTTGGCTTCGCAGCACGTGCAGTTGATTGGGGGGGATGTCTTGGATCCGGGCATTGATCCAGGCTATTTTTCCATTGGTGAGTTGATCTCTTATCCTAGCGCAGATGGCCGTGTGGCTTATGCATTTTATTATGCGCCAAGAAATAAGGATTATCATGCGCCTGCGGGTGAGATGCCGCCGCTTTTGGTAAAATCACATGGTGGGCCGACAGGGCAGTGTACGGGTTCTTTTTCCTGGGTGATTCAGTATTGGACAAGCCGTGGATTCGCTGTGCTTGATGTGAATTACGGGGGAAGTACGGGTTATGGTAGAGAGTATAGGCAGCTTCTCAATGGTGCTTGGGGCATAGTTGATAAAGAAGATTGCGAATATGGCGCTGGGTACTTGGTATCCGAGGGATTGGCTGACGAGAACCGTTTAGCGATCGATGGTGGTAGTGCGGGTGGTTACACGACTCTCTGTGCGTTGACCTTTGGAAATACGTTCAAGGTGGGCGCTAGCTACTATGGGGTAAGTGATCTGACAGCGTTGTCACTAGATACACATAAATTTGAAGCTCGATACAACGATAGATTGGTGGGACCTTATCCTGAAGCTAAGTTGCTTTACGATGAGCGTTCTCCGAATTGTCATATAGATAAACTCAATTGTCCTGTGATTTTTTTTCAAGGGACAGAGGACAAAATTGTGCCTCCCAATCAGGCTGAGATGATGTATGAAGCGTTGAAAAAGCGCGGTCTGCTCACTAAGTTGGTCATGTATGAGGGTGAGCAGCACGGTTTCCGCAAAGCGGAGAACATTCGCAATGCGCTAGAGGAGGAGCTAAAGTTCTTTCTGGAAGCGTTTCGTACTAAAAAAATGGACGATAGACGAGCAATGGACATTTGATGGACAAAGATGGACGGAATATGCTGCGAGGCGATGGACTGAGACTGGTCCAATAGCTGAAAAACAGTTAAAGTCTCGTCCATCATGTCGCAGCATATTTCGTCCATCTTTGTCCATCAAATGTCCATCGTTAATGCGACAGGAAAACTGCGAGGTTTTCTTGTCGCAGTTTGTTTAATCCAGTGATTGAACGAGTTGTAGGTAGTTGTTATCGGTGTCGACGCAGTCTTGCATTTTGACATGTCCGGGCACTTCAACTATTTCACCAATGAGTTTGAGGCCTTTCTTTTGCATATCGATGCGTGCGGCTTCGATGTCATCTACGGTGAACGTTAGGATAGCATTGGAGCCTGGTTTAAATGGGGTGTGGGTACTGCCTTGGGCCAGGCCAATCATCGTGCCGCCGTCTTTGCCCTGTAATTCTGCCCAGCCAAACTCTTCAGTGGAGCTCAGAAGTTTCAGTCCGAGTATTTCGGTATAAAATTTTATCGATGCTTTGAGGTCGGCAACAACGATCCAGCATAGTTGTGTTGATTTTACAGCCATTGTGTTCTCCTGCAGGTTGTGTGTGTGGATAGTATAGAATAAGAGGGTTTCTCTTGCTCCAATATTCCTTTAGGGCGTACAATTTGGATGTTTTTTTGGGGCGTTAGCTCAGTTGGTAGAGCGCAACAATGGCATTGTTGAGGTCAACGGTTCGACCCCGTTACGCTCCATATCTTTGGTATCTGTGTTGGCCGTGTGCATATGGATCCATTTTTCCCCTAGCTCTATCAAGACGCGCATATGGGCGTCGCTATTCCATCGATGATCATAGCCGTGAAGGCCGTCTGAGGGTAGAAAGACGACGTTGTATTTGTAGTAGCCTATAGGGTCAAGAAGCCACACTTGATCACGCGTGGTGCAGTAGGTGATTGCGTAGTGAAATTTACCTGGGGGGATGGCTCGTGGTGAGCCGAAGGCATAGACGTCGATCATGGCGGCTTCTTCTGGTAGTAGAAGGCCTCTAGCGGCTATGGTGTCGACGCTGCCTAGGCTATGACTGTAGTGGATGATACGGCCGCCCCCATTAACTCCGCCCATTTCTTCGATGAGTTGCCTCCATTTTTGAGCAAGGTGTTCTGCCATAGGAGAGGTTAAGCCGGATATAGTAAAAAGGGCATTAAAGAGGTCTCCGGGCCATCCGTCGGAAGGACGATAGACGAAGTGTATGCGTACTCTGCCAGTGCAGTTTGAGATCATTTCTGCGTTTTCTCGGGCCGATTGTAAATCGTTGAGTACTCCATTGATGGCGGTGAAACGAACTTTGTCATGGAATTCAAAATCCCCCACGGTACCGGTGTCGATGCTTTCAGTGGAAAATCCGAAGAAGAAGAAGACGTTTTCTGGCAGCCAGTCTTTTCCAATATTTTCGAGATCGGACCAGATGTCGCCCTGGTTGTAATAGTTAGAAATGTGTTGTTGGAGAGGGGATAGGTGGTTCGCATACTTATGTAGAGTTAGCAAGAAGCTGGAAGAGTTTGGTTCTAAAATGGCGCCGTCCGACGGGTCTACAGAGGTTACTTGCCCATGGGAGTCGAATGAGATCAGAAGGGTGGAACCATCATCGCCTTGGAGTGTGACAGAGGGGGCAGAGGCCCAGAGGACAGTATGGAACGATAATAGTAAAGCAAGGATAAATTTCATAAGGGTAGTATACCTTAAAAGGGTACTTAATGCACCTTAATCGTTCTTTATCAAATCTTTATCTAGCCATGCTGAAATGGTAAGAAATCAAATTACGAGGATTTAGCTATGTCATCCCTATCTATCAATGCGTCTCGCGGTGATCTATCAAATGCGACAGATTGGCCCTATGAAGATCATGTACCAAAGCGGGATTTTGCGTTTCTGACCGATAGCATCAGCTCGCTGGGAATTGGGCAAGAGGTGCGAGATCGTCCACGCAAAATAGTTCCGGAATCGGATAGGCGGCAGAGGTTGCCATTTAGAAGGTATCTTAGTCCTGCGAGTCTTGGGGCGTGACGAGTCTGAGTTTTTTCCAGCGGTAGCCGCCCCAACTGTCATGGAAAAACCACCACATGGCTCCGGTTGTGGTGTCGACAAGATATAGATCGTCTTTGAAAGCTTGGGTTATATATCGACCAATTTCAGGAGTCGGTGTTTCTTCCGCGGCTAAATTTGTAACAGCCATGATTGTGAATATGAGTAATAGTTTGTTAAACATCGATATCTCCTAATAAAGTAAATAGGGTTTTCTTCTTTCTAGATAAGCTCTTCTTTCTATTTCGTGAATGCCTTTTAATTTCCAAGCAATGTATTTTTCATCTTTCAATAGGCGGAATACTTCGTCAGTTCCATTGATTTTATGAAACAGTTCTAGTCTCCATGGTTTGTCATTAAAAAACGGTTGCAGCTGGGTGGGATATAGTGTCTGCAGCATACCTAAAATGAGATATTGGGTTTGCACTGGTTTGAAGATCTTTCTGTCGGTGACGACGATGTAGACGCCATTGCAAGTGTCTTTTACGTACTTGCCTGTGAAGGGTCGAAAATGGAAAGGTAGGAAGGTGACGCCGGGGAATTTCTGTTCATTGAGTTTTTTAGCGAAGGTTTCGGCATTGATCCAGGGGGCTCCTACGATTTTGAAGGGTAGGTTGCAGGCTCCGCCGAGGCTGAGTATGCCTAGCTCACCGATGATGCCGGTGGTGGGATAAAAGAGGGCCGTGGAGGCTTCGGGGATTTGGGGGCTGGTGGGCACCCAGGCGAGGCCTGTGTCATCGAAGAACATGTCTCGGCGCCATCCTTTCATGGTGACTACATGAAGTTTGCAGCCTACTTTGTATTCTGCGTTAAAATATTGGGCGAGTTCACCGACGGTCATGCCATGGCAGTAGGGAACGTTCAGATAGCCTACGATAGAGCGATAGCGATCTTGTAGGACGGGTCCGTCTACTAATAGGCCGCTGATTGGGTTAGGACGATCCAGTACTATGACTGTGATGCCTTCTTTTGCTGCAGCTTCCATGGCATAGAAGAGTGTTGCTGTGAAGGTGTAGGAACGGGAGCCGATGTCTTGTATGTCGAAGAGTAGAATATCTAGATTCTTCAACATTTCAGGCGTGGGTTTCATTGTGGCGCCATAGAGGCTGTAGACGGGAATGTTGTCGGTTGTTTTTTCGTTTTCTACCGTTTCAAGGCCACGCTTTTCTCCATTGAAACCATGTTCTGGCGCGAAGAGCGAAACGATTGTGTAATTAAGCGTTTTGCGATGCTCTCTGAGAAGGTCGAGGGTGGGAACGAGTTTAGAATTGATCGCTGTTTGGTTGGCGATAAGTCCTATGCGTTTACCTCTCAGGAGTTCTTTGTGGGGAGATTCGAAGAGTAGGTCAGCACCGACGCGCACTTGCGGTGTTTGTGGTTTGTCATTTGCGGATGCTGGTATAGAGGTGCAGAGTAGTAGGAATAGGATTAGCGTTAGAGGTATGTGCAGGAGTTGATGTCTTGCCATGTTGGCCTCCAGAAAGGATAGCAGAGTAATCGGTTTGATTGGTTTTGTAAAGGGGTGTAAGAGATGTTGATGTTCTGTTGGTGCGGTTTTAAACGTGGAAAACGCAGAGAAGGCTGAGTCGCAGGGGACGCAGAGCACCATCGCACTTTTGCATCTGCAAATCTACTAGAAGAGGGATGGCCTTAAAAACAACAAGAGAGCGCTATTGTTGGTATCGGAAATTGACATTCTCTCTTGTTTTTTTAAGGCCATCCCTCTTCTAGTACGACTTTGAGCTATGCTCAAAGAGTGGCGATGGTGTGATGGGGGCATACAAATCTCTGTACTCACCGGGTAATCAAGGTTGGCAAAAATCTCAGCGACCTCAGCGGCTCTGCCTTCTCTGCGTTTTCCACAATTCTAAGTACTTACTGGGTCATTACATTCCCGACAAAGGGCAACTCTTCTAGTACGGCTTTGAGCTATGCTCAAAGAGTGGCGATGGTGTGATGGGGGCATACAAATCTCTGTACTCATCGGGGAATCAAGGTTGGCAAAAATCTCAGCGACCTCAGCGGCTCTGCCTTCTCTGCGTTTTCCACAATTCTAAGTACTTACTGGGTCATTACATTCCCGACAAAGGGCGAACTGAACCCACAGTGCTCGAAAAATCTTGCACACATTCATGATCCAGAGTTATTTTTCTTGGCCGATGAAACGTTTTATATATTCAATTTTATTGTTTATTGCGGTTCTGCAGCAAATCTGTGCTGGCAAGACGCGGGTGGCTCCGGATGCAGAGCCATTGGCGTTGGTGTATGGATGTGTGAATGTCATCAGTGGCAGCTTTGTTCAAAATGAAACGGATCTGGTTTTGGGTGGCCCTTCCCCTCTTATTCATACGCGTATCTACGACAGTGGTTCTAGTCAGGCTGAGAGTGGATCGATGGGTTTTGGATTTACGCGAGGTTTAGCGCGATCGATAAATTTAGTAGGACATGACAAAGAGCACAGTTATGCGGTTGTTGAGGAGCGCGAAGGGGTTGGACTGCACTATAAGGGAACGTTCCATCCTGAGCTAAAAGGCATGCTTTACTTGGTCAATAAAGAGGTGTTTCAGCATGGGTACACAAACTACTCTCCGGGAAATATCAGCGGTGCAAATGACCTTCATAATGTGCAATTGCTTCAGCGCGATAATGGAAAGCATTTTCTCGGAGGAAGCTGGGAAGTTACGCTTGGATGTGGTACCAGAAGGCGCTACAGGCAGTTAGGTCAATCAAAAAAGGACTTCGAGATTGTAGAAGAAATACGGCCCGATGGAAATCGTGTTCACTATCGGTATTCCGGTTCAAAATTGACCAAGGCATGGCTCTCAAGCGCTGATGACGATACGCCATTGATTTCCTATTCTGTCGACTACCAACAAAGGCTTACAATCACCACTGGAAGCAATGGACAAACGTTGCGTTATGTGGGAGATACCAATCGGTGCTGGGTGACTAATCAAAACGCGCAACGTCTCAACATAAAAACACGCCTGGCCCGGGTTGAAAGTAGCCACCTTCCGTTGGTGGAATATAATTATCCCGAGGCTGCCACACTGCCTACTTTGGGGCATCTAACTAAGATTATGCATCCTGAAGGAAGGCATCTAGAAATAAACTATAATGATAATAATGGAAAAGTTAGCTGTTTAAAAAGGCCAGTGAATGTCGATGGAACGATGGAAGCTGTTGCGAGCTTTTTATACAAAGATGCCGTTTATCAACTGATTGAACCATTGAGAGTCGAAGCAAAATGCATCCAAAACGCATATTGCGATGTGTTTGGACCACATAATGAATGCACGAGATATATCCAGCAGAAGAATCGCATAACTAGTATTCAAAGTTATCTGAGCGAAGGAGATGATTCAAAACATCAACTTTATCGCGAGCATTGTTTCTACTGGAGTGAGTTAAAAAGTCGTCTAGGTTGCCTCACCGCTAAGGTATTATGCGATCATGCAAAGACTGCCATTTCTGGCACCTACTTCGAGTATGATCAGAGAGGCAATGTTCAAAAAGAGATTGTTGTTGGAAACCTCTCAGGATGTGGCCCGAACAGCTATTCAGTGAATGAGCAGGCTATTCCTCTAAGTCCAGTAGAATACTATGCGGTTGCACGCACGTTTCTGCCGGTGTTCAATGTTGTTACCAGCGAGCAAGAAGACAATGGATTGCGAAGAATTTATGAGTATAAATCCGGTACGAATCTGGTGACAGCTTGTCTGAAAGGCAATCGGCAAGCGATCAATCATCGAGAATTTTTTGAATACGATAAGTATGCCAATCAGATTCGTCATGTGATTGATGGTGGCTCTGGTATAGGGGTGGAGGATCTTACTGGTGTTAGGGTGCGTCTTATTAAAGAGATGGAGCCCGTGGTGACACCGTTGTCACCGGCTTTTGGGAAGCCGATGAGAGTGAGTGAGAGATATTTGGGAGATGGAAAGGAAGAGCTGCTTCGCAGTGTTGTGTATCAATACGATGAGAGAGGATATCCGGTTCAAGAGACGCTTTTTGATGCCAATAGAAAGCCTTGTTATACATTGGAGCGGGTCTTTGATCATGCTGGAAGGGTTTTAGAGGAAACGAATCCGATCGGACACAAAACTGTGTTTCGCTATGACCTAAATGGAAACTTAGTATGCAAATGTTTTGTAGAGGAAGGAATTCGTTTTGAATACGTTTACGACTGTGCGGATCGATTAATTAAAGAGTCAGAAATCAACTCTCATTGTATCTACGAAACTTCTCATTGCTATGATCGCGCCAGTCGAAAAATTGCGACCATTGATCCATTCGGCAACGAGACCCTTTACTCTTACGACGATTTGGATCGGGTTACGTCGATCGTACATTCTAAGGTACGGGGTGAATGCAGAATCGAGAGGTTTGAGTATGATCTTTCAGATAATAAAGTGGCTTCACATGATGTTTTAGGTAATGTCACACGGTCGACATACACGGCACGTGGACAGCCAGTTTGTGTGAGTTATCCTGACGGATCGGTAGAGTCTTACGAATATCATGCCGATGGCTCGCTATATAAACATACAACGGCAGATGGTGTGATTACGACAACTCATTACGATGAGTTTCGCAAGCCATGCAAGAAGGAAGTTCAAGGTGCAGATGGATCGGTTTATTTTATCTATTCACAGTATCGTGGAGAGTTACTTCTTAGTGAAACTGATGCTAATGGCGTTGAAACCACCTATGCCTATGACGGCGCTGGTCGTTTGGTTGAGCTGAGTAAAGCAGATCAACGCACACAGTATGTGTATGACAGTCTTGGACGTCAAAAAAAAGTCATTGAATGGGCTGCGGAGAATATGGCTCGAGTGACGATTCGAGTGTACGATGTTCTGAATCGAGTTGTGGAAGAAAAAGTGCAAGATCTGGCTGGGAATCTAGCCAGCCATCAGAAGTACAGTTATGATCTGCGGGGAAATCGCGCGCTCGTTGTCTCACACAGCAGTCAGGGCATTGCTTGCACCAAGACAGAATATGACAGTCGCAATAGACCTATTGAGATAGTCGATGCATTGGGGAATAAGACTGTTATTGAATACGACGACAAGATTTTTCAAACTACGATTACGGATGCGCTTGGCAATCAGAGTGTGACAACGCGAAACTCCTTGCAGCAAGTGATTGAAGTACAACGCAAAGACATTTTGGGAAATGTCTGTGCTTCGAGTGTATTTGCGTATGATCTGGCCGGACGACAAGTCAAGCAATGCGATGCAAACTTGATCAATGGTGTGCTTGATCGATTAGTGGTCACGGAGTGGATCTATGACTGTATGAATCGCTTAATTACGCTCACGGAAGCGGTCGGCAAGCCTGAGCAAAAATGCACTACTCATAGTTATAATCAGCGAGGACAAAAAGAGATTGTGCTCCTTCCCGACGGAACACGCATTTTGCACGCGTATGATGAGTTCGGCAGGCTTCAGCGTTACCGTGCTTCTGACAACTCGTTTGATTACCTGTATGAATACGATTTAAACGGTAATGTTGTTTCGGTGGCAGATCGTGTAAACGACACCATCACGCAACGCTGCTATGATGCTCACAATCGCCTAAGTTCGGAAATATTGGCCAATGGTCTGATGCTTAATTATTTATACGATGCTTTTGGAAGGATCCTAGAGATGATTTTGCCAGACAAGACCAGCGTAAACTATACTTACAACGCCTGTCATCTTACGACTGCTTCACGCGTTTCAGCGCAGCCTTATGAGCATAAATTCACGCACTATGATCTGTCAGGAGCACTGCTCGAAGAGCAAACGCCAGCGGGAACAATCACCTATGAGTGGGATCTGCTTAATCGTCCACGAGCTATCCGAGGAGACCATTTTACCGAATTGATTCCAGAAGACGGCTATGACAAGGTGGGGAATTTGCTCTGCAAGACTCGAGCAGATGCCGAGCGAAAAATAGAATCGGTATTTACGTACGACGCTCTCTATCAACTGCGCTCTGAACAGGTCACCGACTTTGATCCGCATAGTTACGTCTATGATTCGCTGAACAATCGACGAGGGAAAGATGAGCAGACGCATACAGTAAACGCTCTGAACCAACTCCTGAGTGTAGGAGATACCGTTTATGCGTATGATCAACGTGGTAATTTGGTGTCTGAAACTAGCCCAGAAAGTAGCGTGGAGTATGCTTATGATGCATTGGGCCGGCTGACCTCGCTAGTGCGGGATGGAGTGCGTTATCAGTATCAATACGACGCGTTTAATCGACGAATAAAAAAGAGCTCAGAGTACAGTGAAGAGCGTTATCTCTATGTCGATCAGAATGAAATCGGCTCGGTGGATTCTCAGGGGAAGATTCGTCAATTGCGAGTACTCGGCCTAGGCAAAGGTGCGGAGAGAGGTTCTGCGATTGCATTGGAACTTGAAGAGAATATCTATATTCCTATTCATGATCATGCTGGACATGTTTCGGTGCTCATTGATTTGACTACTAAGAATTTTGCAGAGGGGTATGCATACACGGCCTTTGGTGAGGAACAGCGTTATGGAGTGAATGTTGGCAATCCGTGGCATTTTTCCAGCAAACGGCTTGATCCCGAGAGTGGTTGGATCTACTTTGGAAGGCGTTATTATGATCCAAGGACTGGGCGATGGACTACGCCTGATCCTTTAGGATCAGCTGAGGGGCCTAATTTGTATGCCTATGTGTTGAACAATCCGCTGACTCATTTCGATCTTTATGGTTTGTATAGTTATTCGGAGAAACAAGCGCGGTATGAGGCAAGAAGGAATGAATCGCGGCGAGAAGGGAGGTCTTATCAGGGGCTTCGCATGCCTGCCTGCGTGCAGAAGGCTGTCAGTGCGGTCGGAGCTGCTTGTCGCAAATGTGCGACAGGAGTGCTTCAGATGGTTTCTAATTCCCCAGTACCCATTGTTCGCGAAGCCGCTGTTGGTATGCTGAAACTGATTGATCCCGCCAACGCCAACCGGTATCATGAATACCCCAGTTGCGTGGGTCAAAAGATCGGTTTCGAAGGAGACGCGTTTAGCATGAGTTATATGAATGGCCAGTGCAATACTCTCTATGATGCGCAAGAACAGATGGATGTGCTTTCGCAGCTAACAGGTGGCATGGCTACCGGAATGGTACATAAAGCCACCCATGGTTTTTCTTTTGATCTAGCTGAGTCTTTCTGGTTAAAAGCTGGTTTGAGAACCGATTACGTAAAAGTATTGGCTCGACAGCTTACGGAATGGGCTTCTGAAGCGCAGAGAAATGGTACCAGGCATATCCACTACTGCCATAGTCAAGCCACGTTTCATCTGTATCTCGCCGCACCGCTTATTCGAGAGGATCTTAGAAAGTTTATTGATGTGGTTACTTTTGGTGCAGGTAAAATTATTCCAAACAATTTGTATGGTTCGACAGTTAACTATATTGCACGAAGAGATGGCGTGCCAATGACAGATACGATTGCTTATATTAAATGTCTCTTTGGATCCAAAGATTATAATGTAAAGTGGGTCGGGTCTTATTGGGGTGTACCATTTGTGGATCATGCGATGAGTGGGACGTCCTATACAGAAGCCTTACGCGAAGATGTTCGAGGTCGGCAGAATAAGCTTATGAGGGGCTAGAGATGAGGGTTGTATTGTTGTGTTGTATTCTAATACCCTTTCTTGTTTTCAGTTCACAAGAGTATATAAAACTTTCAGCTCGGGTTGAAAATAAACATTCTGAAGAAGTGTGTAAGCGATTCAACCTAGAACCCTACGCGGGTGGTGGTGGGATGATGTTTGATGTTGAGCTTGTGATACAATCCTTCGTGAGTCATCAACCCTCAAATCTTGCTCAAGCAAGACGTCTTTTCGTCTATTGCGCGCAGGATCTATTAGATAGAATGAACGGCGATACTGCGATTCGGCCATATTTAAGACAATATCCATTCAAAATTGAGAACCTAAAATACGCTATTCATTTTAAAGATAAGCGATCGAATCGAATGCCCTACCCGCTTATTAGCACTGTACATAGTCAAGGCATACATAGTGATAGAAGCAACTTCATTTTTTATGAAGTGGAAGATGGAAGTTTTTTGGGTAAAACAATTCATGGAGAAACCTACGAAGAGGCTTTGCGCATCGTTCAGGAAGAGGATGCTCAAGCGGCATTGCAGGTTAAGCAGACTGTTCAAAAGGGGGAACGGAAGGTTTTACCCAGAAGGCAAGACCGCATGAATAGATTTATGCGGTAGGTGTTTCGTTGGGGTTTGGTGCTTGCGCGATTTTGTGATAGACAAGCGGGGCAGACACATCAAGGGCACTTGTTACGTATCGTTTCTAACGCGAGTTTTGGATAAGCCAGTCTTGGAAATAGCTTAAAGTAAGTGATTTGAGTTAAAAAAAACTTCACAGATCCAGGCTAAGATAAGTTTTTGTGATTATGCAATTGATAACAAGCTCATTGTGACAGGAAAACCCTCGTAGAGGGTTTCTGAATGTAGCCCACCGTGAACCTGCGAGCGTCAGCGAAGACAGGTGTAACGGTGGGAATATGGGCAAAATAGAGTTCGCACTCTCGAACGAGAGTGCCTCAGCCCGTTGATTACAAATAGCTTGAGGCACACCCCTTCGGGGGTGCGAATTTGTTTTCGCATCTACCCACCGTTACACCTGTCTTCGCTGACGCTCGCAGGTTCACGGTGGGCTACATTCAGAGACCCTCTACGAGGGTCTTCCTGTCGTAATGAGCTTGTTATCAATTGCATAATCACAAAAACTTATCTTAGCCTTTTGTTGGATAGAGTAGGCGCGAAGCGGCGCCACTTCCTGGCGCGAACGATGTGGGCGTCGTCACCGTAGGCTGCGTCGCTTCGCTCCTTGCCTACGGCTAGCACCGGCATCCGCTTCGCGGCAAATAGGCGCTTCGCGCTCGTCCTCGACCTTGCGCTTGTTTTCGATATTAAGCTAGCGTTGGCTATCATTTTCTTTTAGTATCCGCACCTGATAGCAGCTCGACAAGTCACCGCACTCCAAAAATTACGTCAATGTGTCCGTCGCCATTCGAGTAGGTCATTGTAACTGATTATCTCTGCCGCTGGTTCTTGAAGGGCATGTGTCTGCGGGTCGGCGTAATAGAAGTAAACTTTGCCAACAGCCGCACGTATTTGTGCAAGGTAAGGATGCTGCGGTCTATCGACGTTTTCATCCCAGAATCCTACCTTAAAACCGAACTGCTCTGGGCCCATATGTTCTGGTGCCACTCCAGGAACATAGAACTCGTCTTTCTTTACTGCTTGGAGATAATGTTCATAAATTGGAGTAGACAAAGCGATGTCCAGAGTCAATTTCAACATATCTGCAGCTAAACGTTTACCTTGTTCTAATGTTAGTTTGCGTCCATCTGACACGGAATATGCTTGTAGATAATCTTGTCGTGGCTCGTTCACAAGATCACCCAACCCGGAAGTTAGATATCGTTGATTAAATTGTGTTGCAACACGGTTTCCAAGAGCGCAGCGGGCTTTACTTGGAGCCTCAATGAGTGCGGGGCTTAGCAGGCTTATGGTTGCTGCGCCGGTTAGAGCAAGTAGAATTATTCGTAAAAAGACCATCAAACACCACTATTTTTAAGGGGTCATTATCAACGGTTTTGAAATTTGTTTAAAGCTATTTACAATCAACGAGCTGAGGCACTCTCGTTCGAGAGTGCGAACTCTATTGTGCTATTATTCCCACCGTTACACCTGTCTTCGCTAACGCTCGCAGGTTCACGGTGGGCTACATTCAGAAACCCTCTACGAGGGTTTTCCTTTCGCAACAAGTTTGGGTATGCCTCTTCGAGGGTTTTTCTGCCGCAACAAACTTGCCATCAATTTTTGTCTTGTACAGAGGGCTGTTTTGCTGATTAGAAAACGCTGATGAATAACGTCTGCTGTGGTAGGTTCTCGTTTTTGAGCATATTCAATCAACAGGCAGAGCGAAGATGAATCGATCAGATCGTATGGAGCGGGTGGTGGCGTTATTACGTCAGGTGCGTGGTGGTGCTCCATCCATTGAGGAAAGAGCGGAGCAGGCGATTTCTTTAGCCGCACTGCTTCTAGAAGAATCCAAAGAGCATCAAACGGCTGACGAACGAGAGCAGCAATCCCAGCTGGCAGCAATGCTGAACGATCCAAACGGAAAGGCGTTCGTTGTCCAGATGACGGATGAATGTTTTCGTAGCTCGACAACAGGACGGACGGCAGATCAGCTGATCTATTTGTTAGATAAGTTTGGTGTGCCAAAATATCTTTCATTTTTCAAAAGACTACAGCTTTCGAGTTTTCGCTTCTTAGGTCGAGTTTGTCCGTGGCTGGTTGTGCCGATGGTGAAGGCGATCATCCGCCGACAAACATCACGAGTGATTATTCCTGGCGAGCCGAACCGTTTGCAGGATCATCTTCAACAGCGCACTCGGGATGGGGTCAGAGTTAATCTTAACCATCTTGGAGAGGCGATTCTTGGTGAGGAAGAAGCGGAAGCACGTTTACAGATCTATCTCAATGATCTTGCTAAACCTGAAGTTGAGGTCATCTCGGTCAAAATTTCGACTATATTTTCACAGATTAGTCATCTGAGCTGGGATCGAACGGTCCGCATACTTTCCGAGCGGCTATCACGTTTGTATCGCGCGGCATCTGAGCATCGGTTTGTGTGTCCTGATGGTATTGAGCGGATGAAGTTTGTGAATTTGGATATGGAGGAATATACGGATTTACGTTTGACGGTAGAGGTTTTCAAGGGTGTCTTGGATCTTCCTGAGTTTCTTCATCTTCCGGCTGGTATTGTGTTGCAGGCTTATTTACCTGATTCTTATGGGATACAGCGCGAGTTAACAGAATGGGCTGTGCAGAGAATGGCGAGAGGTGGTGCGCCGATTAAGGTTCGTCTTGTGAAGGGAGCAAATCTTGCTATGGAGCAGGTGACGGGCTCTTTACACGGTTGGTCGCAAGCGCCCTACACGACTAAAGCTGAGGTCGATGCAAACTTTAAGCGAATGGTTCTTTTTGCGTTGAATCCTTCGCACACGAAGGCTGTCCACATAGGCATAGCGAGCCATAATTTATTCGATATTACATTTGCGCTGCTACTACGTGCGGAGAAAGGGTTAGAAAGTGAAGTGGAATTTGAGATGCTTGAGGGTATGGCGGATCCATTGCGCAGAGTGGTGCAAGAATTGGCTGGTTCTATTTTGCTTTATTGTCCTTCGGCTACGGAAGAGGAATTTCAGAATGCGGTGGCGTATTTGATTCGTCGTTTGGATGAAAATACGGCTCCACAGAACTTTCTGAGGCACTCATTTGATCTTATGCCGGGGTCAGCGGAATGGAATGAGCAGGCGCAATTATTCCGTGCGGCGTGCAGGCAATCGTATCTTGTTTCGGGTCAGTCGCGTCGTACGCAGGATTTGGCGTATGAACCGTCGCCTAGGTGTTGCAATGATCCTTTTCGTAATGAGTCTGAAGCGGACTGGTCACAATTAGCCAATCGGAGATGGATTGAGAAGTTGATGGTTCTCTGGCGGCAACGTAAGGCTGAGATGCTTCCTTTGATGATTGGGGGAAGAGAGTGGTCGGAAGGGGGACGGGTACATGAATCTAGAGATCCTTCTGATCCGATGATTGTGCGGTACACGTATATGTCGGCAGATTTAGGACAGATTGATCGTGCTTTGGAGTGCGCTAAAAAAGCAGAGTTAACTTGGGCGAAAACGAGTGTGTTTCAGCGTGCGCAATTATTGCATGAAATCGCGCATCAGTTGCGAGTTCAGCGTGGGTCGTTGATCGCAGCTATGATGTTTACTTGTGGAAAGACAGCTGCAGAAGCGGATGTGGAGGTGGTGGAGGCAATCGATTTTGCTGAATACTACCGTCACAATATTGTGGAGTGGGCGTCTCCGGTTGATCTTGTATGGAAGCCGAAGGGAACTGTTGTGGTGGCACCTCCTTGGAATTTTCCTTGTTCGATTCCATTCGGTGGTATTGCTGCGGCGTTGGTTACGGGCAACTGTGTTTTGTTGAAGCCTGCACCTGAGGCGGTTTATATCGGTTGGTTGTTGGCTAGGCTATGTTGGGAGGCGGGAGTGCCGAAGGAGGTGCTGCAGTTTGTGCCTTGTGAGGATGATCCTGAGGGCAGTGCGCTCATTCAGGATAAACGGGTGGATGTGGTGCTGCTGACTGGTGCGACGGCGACGGCGAAGCATTTGTTGCGTTTACGGGCTGATCTAGATCTTATAGCGGAAACGGGTGGCAAGAATGCGATCATTCTGACGGCTATGTGTGATCGGGATTTAGCGATTCGGGATGTGGTTCGGTCGGCCTTTGGGCATGCGGGTCAAAAGTGCAGTGCGTGTAGTTTGCTGATTTGCGAATCGGAAGTGTATGATGACTCGCATTTTCTAGAGAATTTGCGCGATGCGGCGGCGAGTTTGCGTGTGGGTCGGGCTTGGGATTTGAGTACGGTTGTGAATCCGCTGATTCGTCCTCCTAACGAGGAGTTGTTGCGTGGTTTAACGGCCTTGGATGAGGGCGAGGAGTGGCTTTTGGAGCCGATTCAGCACAGTGATCATTTGTGGTCACCTGGAATCAAGCTTGGCGTGAAGCCGGGCAGTTTTATGCACCAGACGGAGCTTTTTGGACCGGTTTTGGGGGTGATGCGTGCGAAGGATCTGAAGGAGGCGGTGGCTTTAGCCAACGGGACTTCTTATGGGTTGACGTCGGGTTTGCACTCGTTAGATGAGCGCGAGCAAGAGTATTGGGTTCAGCATATTAAGGCGGGCAATTGTTACATCAATCGTGGGATTACGGGTGCGATTGTGCAGAGGCAACCGTTTGGTGGGTGTAAGGATAGTAATTTTGGGTCTGGCGCCAAAGCGGGCGGTCCTAACTATTTGACTCAGTTGATGGTGCCTGTTCAGAAGGGATTGCCTTTGCATCGTGATCTTCCGCTTCAGGCACTGAATCCGTTGTTTCATCGTCAGAATCCTTCTGAAGTCGACGTGCATCTCTGGCATGCGAGTCTTAGCAGTTATGCTTTCTTTTGGAATCACTACTTCAGCCGCAGAATAGACCCTAGTCAAATTGTGGGTCAGGATAATTTTTTGGTTTATCGCCCTCAACCGATTATTTTGCGGGTGGAGGAGCGAGACAATGCTCTGGATGTTTTGCGTGTGTGTGCGGCTGCGTTGATTTGTGGTGCTTCGCTGGAAGTGAGTGGCTCTCAGGCGACGTTACGTAGAATTTTGGTTGAAAAGCTTACTCCGCCCTCGATTTATCTGGTTTCGGAAACGGTTGATGCCTTGATTATGCGTTTGGTTGAGAAGAAATATCCTAGAGTGAGGTTTCTTTCTCCCCCTAGTGAGGAGGTCCGGCATGGGCTGCTAGCGGTAGGGGCTAGGGTGGTCGATGCTTCTGTACTAGCCAACGGACGGCTAGAGCTGCTACACTGTTTACGCGAAGTTTCGCTAAGTATTGACTATCATCGTTATGGCAACCTGGGCGTGCGCGAGGGAGAACAGCGCGCCTCGCTTAGGGAGCCTTGTAGCGCTAACAAAGAGGAATCGTGTCGTGTCTGCGGGAATAGCTGAGCAGTGTAAAGGATTAAATGAAGCGCAGCGTGAGGCGGTTTATTGTTTAGAGGGTGCGCTTCTGGTTTTGGCTGGTGCGGGATCGGGCAAGACGCGCGTGGTCACGTTGCGGATTGTCAACTTGATCGAAAATGGGGTTCCGGCACATGCGATTTTGGGGCTGACTTTTACGAATAAAGCTGCCCAGGAGATGAAGCATCGGGTCAAGAGCCAAACGCAGCATGAGGTTTTGATCTCGACGTTTCACAGCCTTGGTGCGCGTATTTTGCGGCAGTCTATCCAGCATCTGGGATACACCAGAGATTTCACCATTTATGACGAAGAAGACGTCGAGAAGGTATTAAAGGCTATTCTTAAAGATCTCGGTGTTTCAGAAGATAAGGTCGAGATCAAAGGATTGCGACAGCTGATTTCTCGTGCGAAAAACGCGCTGAAAGAGCCTGACGATGTGCCTGCAACGGGAACAACACCTTTAGACATGTTTTTTCAACGTGTTTATAATCAGTATATGATTCGCTTGAAGAGTTACAATGCTGTAGATTTTGATGATCTGCTTTTTCTGCCCGTCAAACTTTTCAGAGAGTCGCCAGCCACGCTCGAATACTACCAAGATCTTTGGCGTTATCTTCTTATTGATGAATATCAGGATACGAATCTTGCTCAATATACTCTGGTTCAGATGTTAGTGCGCAAGTATGGCAATATTTGCGTTGTAGGTGATCCGGATCAGTCGATCTACTCCTGGCGTGGAGCGGATCTTAACAACATTTTGAGTTTCGAGATGGATTATCCAGGGGCGACGGTCATTCGTCTGGAGCAAAATTACCGTAGTACAGAGACGATTTTGAATGCAGCGAATGCGGTGATTGCACGGAATGAGACTCGTTATCCAAAAAATCTCTGGAGTGATTTGGGAGAGGGTCACAAGATTAAGGTTTTCCTAGCGGATAACGATCGTGAAGAGACTTGGTTTGTTGTGGAGCAACTGAGGCGCCATTTACAGGATGGTATGGCGTTGAACGATATGGTGATTTTTTATCGCACCAACTTTCAATCACGAGCTTTTGAAGATCGTTTGCTGGCCTTGCGCATCCCATACGTGATTGTGGGAGGGATTTCTTTCTATCAACGCCGTGAAGTGAAAGATGTGATGTCTTTTCTTCGTATGGTTTATTCGGGGAATGATGTTGTGGCTTTTGAGCGCACGATTAATTTGCCGAAGAGAGGGATAGGTCCGACAACGATCGATAAGCTGCGCGATGAGGCTTCGTCTGGGGCAAAAACGCTTTTAGAGTGCTGTGAGATCCCTACGTTTAGTGGCGCGACGGCTAAACAGAAAGTCGCTCTTGCCAGCTATGCTGCGCTTGTGCGCTCCTGGAGGCAAATGGCTTCCTATTGCTCCATTGCAGATCTAATCAAAGCGGTTTTGCATGATAGTGGCTATTGGGAACATCTGGCTCAGGATGAGGAGACTTTTCAAGATCGACGTGAAAACTTGGAAGAATTGGTTTCTAAGGCGGTAGAGTGGTCCAAGGAGCATTCTGAAGGTACTTTAGCCGAGTTTTTGGAAGAACTTTCGCTGAAATCTACGTTGGATGAAACGATCTCCGAGGAACAGCGTTTGAACCTCATGACTTTGCATAGCGGCAAGGGGTTGGAGTTCCGTGCGACGTTTCTTGTGGGAATGGAGGAAGATCTTTTCCCTCACGCGAATAGCCGCGGCGACAATGACAAATTGGAAGAAGAGCGTCGATTGTGTTACGTCGGTATGACGAGAGCCAAGGAATATCTCTACTTATCTAGTGCTCGGATGCGTTTCCTTTGGGGAGGCGCACGCGCCATGCGCGCAAGCCGCTTCTTGAGCGAAATACCTTATCAGTATGTTCAAAGAGTGAAGTAGATATGATCTAGATGGACTGGGTCAATTGGGTCAGTAAAATCTTTTTTCTATTTTTTTCAGGATGACAGGATGAACAGGATGGAATTCAGTCATCTGCTTATCTTGCTTATCCTAATCATCTTGCAAAAATCTTAATATTCACAATTAGTTAGTTGATTTGTATAATAATTGTTTATTTTGTTTTAATTTTATACAATAAACTATGTGAATTTATTTGATTTGTTGGTGAATTTGTGGATATTAATAATAAATCAAAAATGGACTCTCTTGACGCATTAAGTAACCTTACCAGGATCGATCAATTGACGGTTGGAGCTAGTAAGGGCAAAAAGAGTAGTTTTCTCGGAAATGTGATGGTTAGGTTACTCCCCGCTGGTGCGCTTAAATTGTTTAAGGGTCAGGGAGCGGAAAAGTCGCATCAGACTGGTTTGGAGGTTCTTCATAAAGCTATGAACGATAAAGAAACCAAACAGGCGTTAATCAAGGAGTTTAGCAAGATGACTCCATCAGGGCTTTCGGTTTGGGAAAATAAAATTAGAAGTGCGTTTGCCACTGCTGAGCGTGTGGCCACTACGCCGGTGGTGTTGGAGACTCTTCACGAAATTAAGGAGACCTACAACCTTCTGAGGTCGAATGTGGGGGAAAATAGGCTAGGCGAGCTAGCGGATGAATTGAAGGGGTTGAAGGATGAACGAGCGTTCGTCGAGCAACAGCCTGAGGGAAGGTCCAAGACCGTTAAGCTTATGGAGCTGGATCACGAAATTCAGGAGGTTAATGATGAGATTTCTGACATATTCAAGACCCAGGAAAATCGATTGGGTGGGTAAGCTGAATTAATGGACGATGGACGAAAAATGGACATTTGATGGACGTAATGGACGAAATATGCTACCTCGGAATGGGCAAGAGCCTATCTCTTTTCGGTTGTTTCTTACGTCGGGATTAGTGTGGGTGGCTGCCAATGGGTTTAATGGTACGACTAAGCCTATGAGTGTCCTGGCGTTAGCCTGTACGGGAATATGTGGGGTTCTTTATGTGATGCTGTATAGAAAGAACCGGCATTTAGTTCCCGCTTAGCACGAAGATTCGGCGATCTGTAACAAAGCCTGTGCGTTGTCTGAACTCATCGGTGATTTCTTTGGCGTGGCAGTTTAGGTAGTCCAGGATGGGCTGTAGGGCGGGATTGCGCCATTCGTCGGGACCTAGCATAAACACTTGCGTGCCTTGTTCTTGCATTTTTTTAAAAAACGCCTCTGGAGGTTCCTGGAAGGGGGTGTCTTTCCAGTAACGACCTCTTTTGAACAGATACAGTTGGAATGATTTAAAATTGGGGGCGATGAAGGCAACTTCATTGGGTTTTTGGTTCTGAACGTGGGGGGCGATTACCTCGGCCAAAACTTGATCGGTGGGATATCGTGAGGTGAGATCGAAGGCGAGGAGGAGAATGAATAAGCTCAAACTTCCCCAGAGAAGTAGTGTTTCTGTGTTTCTATGGAAGTCTGAGGTAGCGAGGTAGAGCACAGCGAGGAGAAGGAGTAGAACGGCTGTGTGGGCCAGTTTATAGCTTGTTGCAATTTTAGCAGGGGCGAAGAGTCCGGCCAACAAGAGGAGGAGGATGAGTAATGTGGCTAGGATGGTCCATTTGTCCCAGGGTAGTGCCATCCGCTCTGTTTTGAGGAGCAGAGCGGAAACACAGAGTCCTGCGAGTGCATAAAGGAAGAGAGTAGCAGACAAGACATAGAGCGAACTTTTGATCGCAAAGGCGGATAGCAGGAGGATAGAGGCGATTCCTGGAATGATCCAAGATAGAGCGGGATAAACGCGACGAGAAAGATAGGGGATTCCCATGGCTATGAGTGGAACCAGGAAGAAGTGGTTGCGATAGGTGATGGCGAAATAATACCAGAAGGGGTGAGCCCAGTTGGCGGGCAAGTCGGGCGAGTTTCCGTGCAGTTTTGTTCCTTGTACGCCTTCGCCGACAAACAGAGAGAAGTAGATGTCGCGAAGCCAGAACTCCATGTCCTGTGGTGTCCAGATCATAACGGCTAGGAGATGCAGAGAGCTGGTGAGGAGAAATGTGGCGAGCAGGAGCGAGAGATATTTGCCTAGCCATGAGAGGGGTTGTGCTTGCAGCCGGGATAAGACGATAACGGCAATGCCTCCTGCGAAGGGGTAGGGAAAGCTGAGCCATAGTTTGGATAAAAAGGCTAATCCAAAACAGGCTCCGGCAAGGGCTGAGAGCCATATCTTGTTTTTGGTTATGCCTGACACGGCAAAATAGATGCCTGCGATTCCGGCAGCGGCCATCATCGGTTCTGCTTGGAGGAGTCTGAATTCGCTCAAAATGATGGGTGAAAGTGCAGCTAAAAAAATGGCGTAGTCAGCGGCTCGATCGTCCCATAGGGCGAGCAGTCGGTACATAAAATAGAGCGTTAATGCAAAGGAGGCTAGCGGGACTAGCTGAAAAGGAATGATGCCTCCGCCGAATAGCATCGAGGCAACGGCCATGGCCATGCAGTGGATGCAAGGATGGCCTAATCGAGCTCTTTCGGTTTCGAAGGTACCTTCTGGAACCTGTGTAGGACGTAGCCAGTAATCCCAGGACTGCTCCATGTTGAGCGCGATTGTCCCGTAAAATCCTTCATCGCCTTCAAAATGGTCTCTGAGAGTGGTGGTGGTAAGAAATTGATAGCTTAAAGCTAGGATAACGATGCATAGAAGTAGCCAACGGTGGGGAGATAAGGTGCGAGGAACCATCAGCTTGCAGTGCGTTGTAAGTATTCCGCTTTAAGTTGCGAGTTTCGCTCTTTAACGATCAGATATCGTGCTGCGGCGATCCCCATAAAGGCATGGGCTAGTAAAAAGACGGGAGTCACCCGATAGGTAAACTGAAAGAGCATTTGCGGAATGAGAAATAGGATGGCTAGGCCAACTGCCATAAGGGTGGTGAAAAGAAACGGGTCTTGGCGTGCGGGTCGACTAAATAGACTGTACAGTAGGATTTGGATAAAGCGTCCCCAATAGATCAGAAAGGCGATTAGGCCTGGCCAGCCTGTTTCTCCGAGAGTTAGGTAGAAGGTGTTGTGGGCAAACATTCCTACCTCAGCGCCGGTGAAGTCAGCGTAGTGAAGAATAGACCAGGCGGAAAAATTACCCATTCCGACGCCGAAGAGGTGATCATTTGCCATCAGGACACCCTCGTGGTTGAGGATCTCTCGGTTGTGATAACTAGCGGAAGTTGGATTGATATGTTCAAAGCGCTCGGAGAGTGTGTGGTAGGCTTTAACTGTGATGAGGACAACACCAAAAGCGGCTAAGGTGATAAACGCCAGATTTTTTATGGTGAAGAAGCGAATCAGCAATAGGGGCGTTCCGATAACCATCGCAAGGAAAAACGCAGCCAAGGCAGTACGGCTAATGGACAACACGATGCAGACGAATGCGCACAGAACGAGAGTGAAGCAGGTTGCGGCTATACCTAATCGTTTTGTGTAGAAGATCCACGGAAAGAGAAACATCCCCAGCATGCCGACAAAGGTGTTAAAGTTGTTAAAGTGACCCATACCAGCATTGATTCGGTGCATATGCAGGACATAGCGATCAAACAGCGCGTGGATGGTTAGATAAACCAGCAGCATGCCGCAAACGAATTTGACCACTTCAATGGCCTTGTCTTCACGCGTAATGTTCACGGCAATCCAGTAAACGAAGAATCCGCGTAAGAGTTTGATCATTTCCCAGATGGGGTACACGTGTAATCTAAAGATAGGTTCCAGACCGAGTGTCAGTTTGTGTTTTGGATCAGCAGCCATGGGGTTGGCGACGGCGTTATCCACAAAAAGCCATGAGATAAAGACCATCGTAAAGAAGAAGATGAAGGGCAGAGTTAGAGGAGGAAACCAAACGATTTGTGATCGCCTGCGAGTGGTGACGAGATAGAGAAGCAGCACCACGGCGCACAGGTCGGCTAAGTGAATTTCGAATCCTCGTGTAGCTTGCTTATAGTCTTCATTGGGCATGAAGGTAAGACTCAAGGCAATTGGCATGACTAGGCTGGCCACCAAGATACCAAAAATTAGTAGGTGACCGTTTTTGTATAGCCTACAGGTTAGGTAACCGTAAGTCAGGAAGCCAAAAAAGATAAGAAAAAAGATCGGCTGTTTATATGGAGCCCACATGCTAGGTGGTAAGGGAATATGACTCTCTGCTACTGCCAGTATTTCTGCGAGCATTAGGACCTACAATCGTGTTTTGCTGGGTTATCTCTAAAAAACTTTTTTGACGCAAGTAAAGTAATGGGAGCACTTAGATTTATCCAGAGAAGTACTTAAACCGAAAGTACTAAGAATTGTGGAAAACGCAGAGAAGGCAGAGCCGCTGAGTACGCTGAGATTTTAGCTAACGTTGATTACCCGATGAGTACAGGAGATTTTGTGCCCCATCACACCATTGCCACTCTTTGAGCAAAGCTCAAAGTCTCACTTGGAGAGGGGTCGACTTAAAAAACAAGAGAGAGATCATGATTGTGTCACCAATGGATTGTCTCTCTTGTTTTTTAAGTCGACCCCTCTCCAAGTGGATTTGCAGTTGCAAAAGTGCGATGGTGCTCTGCGTCCCCTGCGACTCAGCCTTCTCTGCGTTTTCCACGTTTTAGGCCGTACCAACTACTTTTATTGGGACGTTTTTCATGACTTCATGAAATTTTTGTGTCAGATTAGTGATGTACCGATCGAAATTGAACTTTTCATTTGCAAGAGTTTGTCCATTTAAGCCTAGTTGACGAGCCTCTTCTTTATTTTGCAGGAGGTGGTCGATGCGCTGGGCCATTGTGTCTGTATCCATCCAGGGCACTAAGAAGCCATTGTGGCCATCCTTTAGCCAATCGCTGATGCCTCCGCTGTCGAAGGCTATGACGGGAAGGGCGTGGTGCATGAACTCTAAACCGACCATGCCAAAGGGTTCTGGCCAGACGGAAGGAACTACCGCAACTGTAGCGGACCGGAAATAGCTTTGCAGTTCGGGGTGGGGCTTGTATCCGACAAATTCGACTTGATTATCCAGGCCCAATTTTGTGGCGAGCTTGCGGCAATAGGGGAAATGAGTCCCGTCGCCTACGATGCGCAGTTTAAAACGCGATTGGAGCTTCGTTACAGCGCGTAGGAGGCAGTCTACGCCCTTGCCTCTTACAACTTGACCTACATACAGAATAACGTTGTCTGGCGTCATTTCTGGAGGTTCTGTGTGGCTTGAGTCGGGTGCGATTGGCGGAAAAATAGAGATGCGTTTTGAGTCGTATCCTTGTAGGAGCAGTTCATCGCGCATGTAGTGGCTGTCGACGAAAAATGCGTTGAGTTGTTGATCTAATTCGATAAGGCGCATTTTTTGGCTGTAGCTCACCCATTTTAGCCCGTAGGGGCCTCTGGAACGGTCTCGCTGAATGACGGCGTGGCAGGGGATGAGACAGCATGGGCCGGCTTTGCGGTGGCAGATTTCTCGGGACCAGGGAAAATACTTATAACCGCGCATGCAGTAGACTTCATGATCGTGAAACATGCGGATGGTGGGGATTTTGGATGCGAGGATGACTTCTAATAAGGGATCGCTGAGGCATTTGTTGAGGTAGATAAGATCTGGTTTGGATTTTTCTAGGATATCTGTAGCGGTTTGTTTTAGGGTGGTGGATTCGGCGGAGAAGTCGAGAGGATAACTGTTATTGAATAACTGATTCAGTAGTTCTTCATCTTTGTCAGTGCGTTCCCAAAAGAGAAAGTCTAGATCGAATGTTTGTTTGAGAGCAGGTGCGATGGCGAATAGGTGTTGTTCCGCGCCGGCGAACCGACCGTACTTTTCATGAATAATGAGGATTTTGGGACGCACAGCCATGCTGTATGATTGCCACAATAGCTGGATATCAGACAAGGGAAGAAGTTGTTGACTTTACTCAACATATTGAGTAAAATTACTCAAAACACTGAGTAAAAATTCTCAACACATTGAGCAAATCTATGATGAAAAAAAGAAAGTCCTTTGAATTGCTCTTGAAGCGACTTCAAGAGCCGCGTCGCTTTATTCAATCACTTATAGGTCCGCGTCAGGTTGGAAAAACTACGTTAGCGCGGCAGGTAGCGGATAAGTTGAAGAGGCCAAGTCGTTACGTTACGGCCGATCTTGCTACTCTTCAAGACATTTCTTGGTTGCAGCAGCAATGGGATATTGCACGTGAGTTAGCCAAATCCGAAGGAGGGGCTCTTTTAATCGTAGATGAGGTGCAAAAGATTCCGCACTGGTCGGATATGGTTAAATTTCTTTGGGATCAGGATACTGCTTCTGGACTTGATCTTTATGTATTGATTCTCGGATCTTCTCCCTGGTTAATGCAAAAAGGCTTGTCAGAAAGTCTTGCAGGAAGATTTGAAGTAATTCCCATTACTCACTGGTCATTTAAAGAGATGCACGAGATCTTTGGTTGGTCTTTAGAGCATTATCTTTATTTCGGCGGATACCCTGGGGCAGCACCTCTTGCTGACGAGGATGATCCAACGCGCTGGATTAACTACATTGTTGATTCTATTATTGAAACAACAATTTCTCGAGATATTTTGTTGATGAGTCAGGTTAATAAGCCAGTTTTATTGCGAAGATTGTTTCATCTTGCTTGTGACTACTCAGGTCAAATTCTTTCTTATAATAAAATGCTTGGAGAGCTACAAAATGCAGGCAATTCAACTACTTTAGCGCATTACGTGGATTTACTTGCTGGTGCCGGTTTGCTCACGGGATTACAGAAATTTGCCAATCAAAGCGTGAGACGAAAGGGATCCAGCCCAAAATTTGCAGTTTATAACACCGCATTATTGAGTGCACAGTCAGGAAAGAATTTTTTCGAAGCAATGACTGATAGGGTTTTTTTAGGTAGATTAGTTGAATCTGCGGTGGGAGCCCACTTGCTAAATAGTATTCGAGGGACACAAATGGAACTTTTCTATTGGAGAGAGAAGGACAAGGAAGTTGATTTTGTGCTTCGCCTCGGAGATAAACTTATCGCAATAGAAGTTAAAGGTGGTCCAGAATCTATCCGTCATCATTCAGGGATAGACTCTTTTTTAACGCAGTTTAAGCCGGATAGAATTTTGTTGGTGGGAGATCAGGGGATTCCATTAAAGGTATTTTTATCAACGAATCCAAGCACTCTGTTTGAATAAAATCTTTGCAGGATTATCAATCAAGGAAGAATCAAACACATTGAGCCACTTGCGTGTCTGAACTTGTGATTAACCTCTTCCGGGTGTTCCTAACGTCACCCCCGGCTAACTACAACTGTTGCCGCTATAGCTGCTACTTCGCCACTGCGTGGCATTTTTATTGCAGTGCTGGTCCTTCTGGCCTTTAAGTTGACACCATTGGGGCCGATGGGGCAAGGACGACAGGAACAAAATCTATGTAGTTGTCCCTGCAGTCCTTGTCGTCCCTGCTTCAAAAAAGTTGCAACCATAAGTCTATTTTGCAAAGGTGGCGATTTTGATTATCATGACGTGTTGGTAGTGGTTAATGAGTCGTAGTTCATTACATTCTTTGTTGCGTGCTGGTTTGCATCAGTTTGCGAAGTATGTGACGGTGGGGTTTATGAACACGGGGATCGATTTGTTGATTACCAACATTTTGGTCATTTTTTTTGGGGCGACGTCTGATGGGCAGTTGCTGGTTATTTCTTTGTTTGCAAGTAGCTGTGCGACGATAAACAGTTACTTTTTTAATCGGAAGTGGACGTTTGGGGTGACTAGTGATCAGATGCCCAAATATGCGTTTGCGCGGTTTTTTGGCATTGCTTGCATTGCTATGGCGGCTAATGCATCGGTATTTTTATTTACCTACCAGCTGTTGATTTCTCATTGGGAGATGTCGCACCTTTTAGCGGTGAATTTGGCGAAGATATTCGGTATCGGAACAGCATGCTTAGTGGGTTTTTTTGGCTATCGTGTGGGTGTATTTGAGCTGGAAGGGATGCGTCAGTTTCGACAGAGTTTTCATTTTGACACGCAGAGCAATCGTACTACGTTAGCGCGTCAGGTTTTGGTTTTGTTGGTTGCTGCGCTGTTGGTGCGTGCGTTGTATATCATGATCACGACGGCGATGGTAGGTGCTGCGGTGAATTATGCTTGGTCGGCGGAGAGCATTGCTGCGGGCCAATTTCAGGAGGTGGAGTCTTTCTGGAGCATGCCTTTTAGTTATTGGGAGGCGTTTTTTTTATTTTTGGGATTTGCACCTGTAGCTGCGGCGATCGTGGCTTCTTTGATTCCAGGTGTGGTTCTTCTTGTTCCAGTCACGGTGTTAGCGCGTTTTTTGTATGGAGAGACGGTTGCTTGGTTGGCGGGGTGGATGACGGTGTTTCATCCGCGGTTGGTGGAGTATTCGAGCAATGGGCTTCCGGATAGTTTATCTCTGCTGGTGTTGGTGAGCGGGGCTACTTTGTTAACGATTGCGATGTCAGATCGTAGAGGTTGGGGCTGGTTAGTGGCGGCGGGCGCCTGTTTTGGGATTTACTTTACGGCTAAGATGCATTCGCTGGTGTTATTGCTATTGATTGTGTGGATTGCTTGGCGTGGTCGTGGAGGTGGGACGCGTTTCGGAGCGCGTCCAGTTACGTATTTGGCTGGGTTGCTCGTTGGTTTTGGGATCTATGTGTGCGGATATCTTGGTTTAGTTCACCTGACTGTCGGTAGTACGGGTATGTTGTCTCAGCTTAATGTTTTTCTTGGGCCATTATTGGAGTTGGGGATTGGAGATTCATTAGCCTATATCCCTAGCAATATTGTGTGGACGATGAGTGCGATGCCGGGGATGTTATTATCTCCGCTTTGGTTTTTCGCTGTTTTACTTCCTCTTTTTTACGGTTTTCATCAGAGAAAGGGTCCGGGTGAAGCGTTGTTGTTGGCGATGCTGATTTATCCTCTTGTTGTTGTGTTGTTATTTCGCTACGACATCATTTTTTTATTACCTGCATTGATTCCGGTACACATCTTGGGTTCTGCGGCGATTTTGGCTTGCAGTGAGTATTTGAAACAGCGTTTTGCTATAAAACGGCTTCATACATGGCTTGTGGGGCTTCTTAGCGTATTTTTTGTGGGTATGCTTAGTTGGAAGGCGGTCGATACTGAAATTCAGTATGAGCCATTTCGTGTTGTGGCGAATTGGTTGAAGGCGAATGTGCCGGCAAAAGATGTCGTGGCTGGGGATGGGTTTGGGTATGTTTCCACTACGGGTTTTTTGTCTGGCCATCGCACTGTTTCGCGTTTTTGGGACGAGGATCCTGTGGGATTGGTGGAGTTTCTTTTGCGGAAGGATGCGCGTTGGCTGGTCGTGTACGAAGCTTATTTGCATGAGGTGAATCCGGAGGTACTGTCTATTTTGGATGGAGGTTTGCCTGGTATGAAGCTGCGTTTTGAGACGCAGGATCGACACCACAATCGCATACAGGTGTATCAGGTGAGGGGTGAAAAATAGCGTTGTAGGCACCCTTATAGAGTAATACAAATAAAATATTGACTTTATGTTCCTAAATAAATTAGGTATGACTGTTAAACATCGTGTACTGTGGAGATTCTCGAGATGGCATCGGAGAACGAAAGCGCGAACACAACAGATTCCAAGCGATCCCGTTTGGTGAAGGATTACAGCATTGAGGATTTCACCTCGCGTGTTGATTTTCATCGAATTTGGCGAGGGATTCTGCGTCGAGTTTGGTTAATCATACTGGTTGCTCTAGCAACTACAGGGGCGTTTGGCCTTTTAGCGCATCACCTTTCTAAGGGGTTTGTTGCGGATGCTTACTTGATGTATGAGATGGATTCTTCCAAGCTGTTACCGAATGGATTTCCGTTAGCGCACTTTACGATTTCATCGGCGACAGAGGTGATTACGCTTCCTGAAAATTTGAGTGCAGTACGCGCTATTTTAGGTCTTGAGTACACTGAGAAGCAGTTAGAGAAGATGGTGACGGTGACTCCACCTGTGGGTGACTCAAACTTGTTGGACATTCAAGTGGTAGCGGATACGCCTAGTGTTGCGATGGATATAGCAAACACGTTGGCTCAAGTGGTCGTCAAGAATGCGCAGGAGTTTGCTAAGCGTCAGTTGAAAGTGGCGTATGACTATTTTAGGAAACAGGCGGACGGTCTGCGGGACAAGATCAACGCGGACTCGAAAGAGATTGCGGCGTTTCGTTCTAAAAACAAATTTCTTGAACTAAGCCCTGAAGGTTCGTTGTCGATTAAGGGTTTATTGGATCTGCAGGCTCGCTTGTCGTTGGCGAATGAGACGTTCAACGGTAGTTTGATTGAGTATGAAAATCTGCGTAGAGAGGCGGCTAAGCTACCGGATAAGGTTTCTAGAGCGAGTTTAGGAGACAGTCCTGCGCAGCGGATGTTGTCACAGGCTGAGCTTTCCTTATTAGATGCACGCAGTCGTTATGCGGCTGAGAATCCTAAGATCAAGATGTTAGAAGCGCAGGTTGAAGAGTTGCGTAAGGCTGTAAATACTCCTGCTGAAGCTATACCGGGCCAAAGTCCTAGTGGTTTGTCGGAAACTGACAGCAATCCTTTCAAGGATCAGGTAAATGCGGCTCTGATGACTCTTAGAGGGAAAGTGCGTTCTGCGCAGAAACTGCGTGATGATGTGGCGGCGGAATATGCCGTAAAGCAAAAAGAGATGAATAATTTGCCAGAAGTGCAGATGGTGCTTGCGCGTCTGATGACTGAAAAGCAGAGTGATGAGGATAACCTTAAAGAGGCAGAGGCGTTTGTTAAAGCAGCTGAAACTCTAATGAAAGTAGGGAAGGGCGATCTTGAGCTTTATATGACGGCAAACAAGGCGACGCCGAATGAGTCTATTCTTTTTGAATTACTGCCGCTGATTGGATTCTTCTTGGGTGTGCTTGCGGGAACAACGTTAGCTGCTACATTGGAACTGTTTGACACTCGTTTACGGACGCCAACTGAGGTAAACAATAACTACAACATTCCTTGTCTTCTTTCTGTGCCAGAACTGAAGTTATACATGAAAGATCGCGATGTGATGGAGAACCAGCTTAGATTCTTTATTCGTACGTTGGAAGAGGCTATAGAAAAAGGCGCGGGGCATCCTGAACGTTTTGTGCTTGGTGTTGCAAGCTCGCAAAACGACGAAGGAAAAAGCCTTTTTGCCTACTACTTAGCACGATTTTATCAAAAACTTGGCAAGTCGACTGTGGTTGTCGAATTCGATAGTAAAAACAATCCTTTCTTCGAGCCGCATGAAATTGGCAAATGCAAGATTGAACAATTTTTACGTGGACAGTGTTCGTTTGACGATCTGATCTATGGGGGGCAGCCTTCGCGTATTACTTGTGGTAAAGACATCGATATGAAGGAGCTTGTAAAAACGCCGAAGATGCAAGAATTGTTGCATCTTCTTCGTGAGCGCTTCCAGGTCGTTATTCTTGATCTTCCAGGAATCGTTATAGAGGATTATGCCGCAAACGTGTTGGGATATGCTGATCAATCGATCTATGTGATCTCTTCGCCGAAATCGACACGCAAATATGTGAATGACAGTCTTAAAGATCTGGAATTTCATCGCATTAAACCTCTGGGCATCGTGCTCAATCGCATTCTCAATATATTTGTGGATGATGTTCGGATTCGCAAAGAAGGTCAAAGAGCTAAATATGGCCTGTGGGCTAAGTTTAAGAACCTTTTTGTGAAGAAGCCACCGAAAGACCAAAGACCAGACCTGCAGCCCAAAACGTAGAAGGGTAACGAAACATGCGAATTCATAGTAAATCGCCATTGATATGGTTGATGCTCACTATCCTGATGCTCGGGTCGTTTACCGGGTGTGTGCGCATTGTAAAGAAGGGATGTTGTACTTATCGGCTCAAGTGCGATAGCTGTTTGTGCAAATCCCAGCGTCGTCCGCAGGTTATGGTCTATTATCCGCCTGTGATTATGGACTATGCTCCTTGCGATGTACATGCGCGAGATGAGGATGAGGGAAACGGCATTGATGCTTCAGATCTGAAGCCATTGCAAGCGCATCAGGAGCCTTATCGAATTCATAAGGGTGACGTCTTAGAGGTTTCGCTATTTACTCACGACGAGAATGGTGCTGCCGAAGTCGTTGTGGCTCCGGACGGGCGCATTTACTATCTCTATTTACCTTCGATTGTAGCCGAAGGCAAAACGTTAGAGGAGTTGGGTAAGGAGCTCGAAGATAAACTGTCGTCGATCTATTCGGGTCCTAGCGTATCTGTCGTGGCTAAAGTGAAAGCGGCTGAATACTATATGGTACTAGGTCAAGTGGGTCGTCCGGGTGTATATCCACTTGTGACTTCTGTAAATATACGCCAAGCTCTTGCTGATGCGGGTGGTGTTTTGGGTGCTGATTCTCGAGGTACTACGATTCAATTGGCTAGCTTAAATGAATCCTATGTAGTGCATAAGGGAAACAAGCTAAACATCGATTTCAACTCATTGATCAATGAAGGCCGTGACGATCAGAATATTTATCTGCGACCCGGCGACTACATTTACATTGCATCGGCCTTGAACAACCTGATTTATATCTTGGGACCATTTGGTGGTCATGCGGCACCGTATAAAGATGATCTTACTCTCGTAGGCGCTCTGGCACCTGCGTATGGGCCTTTTACTCGCGATCCTTACCTGCGTGGTAACTGGCGTGACGTATTGATCATACGGGGTAATCTCTGTGATCCTTGTGTGATCAGAGCTGACTTTCTCACGATCCTATCTGGGGATGCTAAGGATATCTACCTTCTGCCCGGCGACATTGTGTATGTACCGAACAAAGAAATGAGATTTGGTCGAGAACTGGTTAAGATTGCCGTAGATGCTTTCCTTGGCTCCTTTATCAGCAACCTCGCATCGTATGAGGCTAATAAACTTGTCGACTAGTGGAGCGCTCTCGGTATGAGGAATTTCTGGAAATCGTTAGGATTGTTACTGGTTGCTGTCAGTATGCTTTGGGGCGAACCTGCAGAGGTTCGGCTGCCCTTAAAACCGGCTCAGGATAAAACAGAGGACGCGGCTCCTTTTCAAGCGGCTGACGCACATGTATTGGATGCAGAGCCTTCTGTTAGACCTTTGCAGCCTGGCAATTTGAAGAGTGTGAAGGTTGAGCTGCAGGAAAAAAAGAAAACCAAGCATGCGCCTGTTACTACGGTTCCGAAGACTGATGTGCAACAAACTCCTGAGCTCCCGCATCAAGTGACACCAATATCCACGATTAAGCGGCCTGCTTCTTTAGATAAGAAGAGTGATCCTCAGTATCAACTTCATATAGGCGATAGACTGCTGGTTTCCATTTACGGCGAGCCAAATACTGAACGCGAAGTTACGGTCGACAGTTACGGGAATATTTCTTACCCCATTGTAGGCACAATTAATGTGGTCGGCAAAAATATCGACCAAGCCCGAAAGGATATGGACGACCGTATTAAGAAGGTTTATCGCTTTACTTTCATGAATATTACGCCGATCGAGTTTGCGGGGCAGAGCTACACAATCCTTGGTGAAGTGAACGTTCCGGGTAAGAAAACGTTATTGGGCAAAGAAACTGTTTTGTCAGCATTGTGTAGAGCTGGTGGATTTCCATCAGGCAACTACCGTACGCAATCTATGGAGTTAGCTGATCTTGACCATGCGTTTTTGACGCGCAATGGTGAGTATATGCCTGTGAACTTTCGTTCTCTTGTAGAGGACGGTGATATCGCGCAGGATGTTCAATTACAAGGCGGCGACTATATTTTTATTCCGAGTTCGTATGACAAGAATATCTATGTGATGGGCGAGGTTTTTGCTCCCTCTACATTGGCTTATGTCAACAAAATTACCTTGGCTGAAGCTGTGATTATGGCCGGCGGACCGACATTGCAAGCGAGTTCTCGAGCGGTTGTGGTGCGAGGGTCTCTTTGCGAGCCTTATACTTTCTATATTGATCTAAACCGTATCTTAAAGGGATGTTGTGCAGACTTTGCGCTTATACCTGGCGACATTGTGTATCTGCCGCCGCGTAAATTTGACTACGTACGTGAAATTGCTAAGTTTGCTGTTCGAACCTTTGTGGGTAGTGCCTTCAGTATCTTCGGCCAACGTGCATTCGAGTCTATTACTGGCAGCAGTCCTCAGATTCAGAACGTCAACGTAATTCCAGGTGGCGGAACATTCCCGATTTATACACCGCCACCAGTTGGAGGAACGTCTCCGTGAGGTTATGGGGGCTGAGAATGTAATGACCCAGAGAGTACTTGGAATTGTGGAAAACGCAGAGAAGACAGAGCCGCAGAGGTCGCTGAGATTTTAGTACCTAATGGTCCGATGAGCACGGAGGCTTTATGCCCCATTACACCATCGCCACTCTTTGAGCAAAGCTCAAAGTCGTACTAGAAGAGATTGGCCTTGAAAAAACAAGAGAGACCGTTATTGTTTGTAATGGCAACAGACTCTCTCTTGTTTTTTCAAGGCCAATCTCTTCTAGTAGATTTGCAGTTGCAAAAGTGCGATGGTGCTCTGCGTCCTCAGCGACTCAGCCTTCTCTGCGTTTTCCACAATTCAAGCTGTTTGGGATCTGATCTTGCTGTAATCTTCACCGGCTATTAAAGAACCTAGACATCCTTCTAAGACCTCTGCCAACCTGTCGCATTGCTTGTCAGCGCGGCTTTCTGTGGCGATTAATGGCGAAATTAAGGGTGGTAAGCGTTTTCTCTTCCTCAACTCATTGATCAACGAACGCGTGAAACGAGAGTTTTTAAAGAGGTCATGAATGAATGTACCGAAGATAAATGGTTTTTCTAAGAAGGCGCCGTCGACACCATGCTCAGAAATAAATACAGGGCAATTATCTTGTCCATATTCGACTTCACCGCAATGAATTTCATAACCTGAAATGGGACCCGCATCTCGGAAAGGATTGGCTTCAGTTGGTTGATAATAAACCTGAGACACTTTTTTTGTTTTGTTGAATCGCACAGTGAAATCAAAAAAGCCGAACCCAGGCATGCTTGAAAAATTCGATTCGACTTGATGGAGATCGTGCAGAGTTTTGCCAAGCATTTCAAATCCACCGCAGATACCCATCAGAGGTGTATTGGGCACTAGCGCGCGGATAGCCTCTTCCCACCCGGTTCTTCGCATAAAATCCAGATCGGACAATGTACTTTTTGTCCCAGGCAGGATAAGTAAGTCAGGGGCTCCTAAACTTTCTGGAGAGCGCACAAAGCGCAGCTGCACATTTTGCTCAGCGGAGAGGGGAGTGAAGTCACTGGTATTCGAAATATGAGGCAGATAAGCCACGGCAATGTCGATTTCAGGATTTTTACACGCGTAAGGTTTAACGCGATCTTCTTCTTCCAGATCAAGATCGAAGAGGTAGGGAATCACGGCGATATTCGTAATCCCAGTATGCTGAGAAATGAACTCGATAGGTTCCTTGAGAAGGTCTTCATCTCCGCGAAACTTGTTTATAAGGATGCCTTTGATTCGATTTTTGTGCTCCGGAGCGAGCAGTTCGAACACGCGTAGAGTTCCTAACACATCTGCAAAGGCTCCGCCTTTATCGATATCGACGACGAGGTAGACATCTGCATCTAGTAATCGTGCCATCCCCATATTAACGAGGTCGTTTGCGATAAAATTTGGCTCCGCGCAGCTGCCCGCGCCTTCCGCAATGATCAGATCAAAGGAAGTGCGAAGCGCATCGATAGAGGTGTGGACGGCTTGCGTTTTACGTTCATGCCAGGCAGGAGAGAAACAATACTCCTTCGCCATGGCATCGCCAACGCTCTTGCCATGAATAATGACCTGAGATTCTTGATCATTTTTTGGTTTTAGCAGGATGGGATTCATGTGAACTGTAGGAACTTGTCTTGCCGCAAACGCTTGCACAGCGATTGAGCGTGCAATTTCTTCCCCATGGATAGTGGCAAAACTATTGAGAGACATGTTTTGTGATTTGAAGGGAGTTACTTTAAGCCCTCTATTGGCAAACAGGCGACACAAGCCAGCCACGAGGGTTGTCTTGCCCGCGTGCGAACTTGTGCCTAAGATCATTAGAGGTTTCATGTTGCGAGACAGTCTTCTGACTTACGCATGTAGAAAGAGTAAACCGCCCAGAAGGCTACACCATAGGCAAGGTCACCTAAGATTCGGTATCCAAGAAAAGGAATCGCCGCTACGTAGCACATTGTGAGGCCTTTGAGGGACTTCTCATACATACCGGTAGTGAGCCACACACCAAAATTGGAGATGAAGTAAAAAAGAAGAGAATCAGCTAGTGATATCCAGGAAACGGTGGAAAGGGTGAGTTCGCTCTTCAGTCGATAACCCACCATCACAATCAAACCGACACTGAGGTAGACAAAGGGCATGGTGGAATGAAATCCGAAAACGAAATCCGTAAGTAATAGAGCCGCCCATACGGTGCTTAAAGAGCTTGTCCGACTCCCTAGGTAGAGCGCTCCAAAAAGGGCAATTGAGTTAATTGCATTAAAGTTGGGCAGGTGGGGAACAAGTCGACTCGCCACTCCTACGAAGATAAGTCCAAGGATGGTGATGAGACGCGTAATGTTCATGGTAAAGCTCAATGGTAGGGATTCGGCCGCGATTATCTAAAAAATCGGCCCATTTGTCAATGTCAGAGTCGCCTTACCCAAATAGTCCCGAGCCCGAGCTCGGGATTGGAACTATTTTTATGTTATTTTCGTTCATTTACTTAAAAATAATAATATTAGTATAATTATATTAATATAATTTGTTTATTTTAATTAATCCTAGTTGAGGATATTTATGGGCAAGGCTAAATTTAGCAATTCGACATTAAAGGGTGCTGCTCAACTCTTGATGGATCAGGGATTTATAGATAAAACAGCGCTAGATCCAAAGAACAAGCACGCTGTGGGTGATCTTTTGAAGACCTGCCTGGATTCCTACGTGGGGAATGTGACCGAAGGGTACCGCTGGTTGTTGAAAGAAGCTCGTGGTCGCTGGGGGGCTAAGCGTGCGCAGGAATTCATGATTGATGAGGCGGCGCTGAAAGAATGGGGCACCCCGGAGCACATGCAGAAGATTGCTGAGGCGTATGGAGGGATGAAAGAAGCTCTTCACTATAGCGACGAGACAGTTCATTCGATGTATGAGTTAGCACAGGATCTTGTGGAGCGTCGTCAATGGGAAGCGGCTGCCTATATATTGGTCTTTTTGGTCTATGTTGACCCATATGAGTGCTGGTTTTGGGAGAGTTTGGGGCAATGTTGGCAGGCGACGGAGCAGTGGGAAGCGGCTGAGTTCGCCTTTGGCACAGCAGTCAACTGCGATCCAGTCAATACAGAGCTCTACCGCAGTTACTGCAACTGTCTCTTGGAAAGGGGTGAAAAGAAAAAAGCACATGCTGTTTTGGAGTATGGAATTAGCCAACTGCGCGAGGCGCCTAAAGGAAGGCATACGACAGAAGGGATAGAGGCTTTAGAATCAGCCCTAGCTTATGTGGAATCCCTCGCAGGGAAGCGAAGATAAACTGTTGGAACTCTAAAAATAGGTGGAAGATGAGCGGGGAAGAAATAAAGCATGTTGGCGCTGGTGGCGCAGGATTTGAGGTAAAAGCTGACAAAGCAGAGGATGGAAGAAAATTTTTGAGTGGAGCAGGCAAGTCAGTTGGCCGGGGTTTGAAAGGTATTGCTAAGCTTCCGGTCAAAGCTTTCAACGCGTTAAAAGATATGTCTTCCACTCAGGTGGCCGCCGAAAAACATCCTACCAGGACTGTTTTGTGGGGTGGTGTGCACGTCGCTGTGGGTAGCGGGATCTCGGCTATAGGTATTGCAATTGGAGGCGGGAGTGGAGCAATAGGGCCAGCCTTGTCCCCTGTGATTACACCTATTGGGGCTGCTGCTGTTACTGTAGGCGGCATCGCTCTTGGTACTGTTCTCTCAGGAATCGGGGGATTAATGCTCGGAAGAGGTGTTTTGATTGCGAAAACAGCGATGGATGCAAGTATTAGAAACCGTGACATGGATCCTGAAGCTAGACAAACATTAGCTGAGATGAAAGAGAACTTTAACGGTATGGCTAAAGAGGCGATTATGCTAGCGACTTATCACAAAAAGGAATCTGCAAAAAAAAAGAGTGCGGAGGGAAATTTAGTCGTAAACCGTTTTAAAACAAATGCTGCAAGAATAAAAGAACTTAAAACGGAGATGAAATTGGCAAAAGATATAAACGAAGCTGTTCAGGTGCAGAAGAAATTGAGGCAGGTCATTAAGCCTTCATCGGGCCAAACTGCGAACCATAATGTCTATAGCAGTTTATTCAACCGCTTAAACGCCGCCATTGGCGATGAGTTCCAAATCTGATCAAAAAGTGAGTTTTAGCGTGCCACTGAGTGATGAGTAACAAGACAAGTACCTAACGATTATATCGTTTTCATCGTTTAAAAAATTAATCTTCGTAATCCCACTGACGTTTCTCGATTGAGCAGTATAGTGGTTTTGGTTTAAATACGGTTATGCAACCGGATCAGCCCCAAGCTTCTACAGGTGGTTTTTTTTCACGCCAGGCGATGGTTTCTATCCCTTGGTTAGTGGCGAGCAAGGTGTTCACCTTCGTTCTTTATTTTGTGGTCTCTGTGGTAATTGTGCGTGGCCTGAGCGCGGCGGACTATGGGGTCTATAGTCTTCTGAATAGCATAGCAGAGAACTTGGCTGTAGTTGGTGCATTTGGGCTGAATGTTAGTCTTCTTCGATTTATTCCGGAGCTAGTACGAGATAATAATCGGGCGGGTTTGCTGCGTCTTTTGATGCGTTCGGCGTTGTTGGAGATTTTGGTTCTGGTTGCGATAGGGGTGGGTCTTTATCTCTTGCATAATGTGATGACGACGCTGTTGCACATTCCGTTTATTCTCTTTTTGATTCCTACACTGGCGTTGACGGGGATGTTGGTGGCGAAGGACTATTTGAACAATGTGTTTACGGCGTTGTTTCGCGTGCGTGTTGTGGCGATGATGTCTGCGTTGCAGGCTGTGCTGTTTTTGTTGTGTCTTTGGTTGGCGGCTCCGTTGTCTGTGGGTGATGTTTTGTTTTCCTACAGTGGTTCGATCGCGGGGGTATCTTTAATTAGCAGTGGGTTATTGTGTCTTTATCTGTGGCGCTGGAGGGTGCAATCGCCTGCCCTAGGGGTTGGTCGTCGTCGGGTGTTGAATCTTTCGTTACCGACTTTAGCGAATGCGGTGTCGAACAAGTTTTTGCAGCAGTATTCTGAGATTTTCTTTTTGGGTTATTTTGCGGCAGCGCAGGTAGTGGGCTATTATGCTTTGGGGTATATGTTGGCGAATTTGCTGTTAACGTTTATTCCGATGGCACTGCACACATTGTTTACGTCGGCTTTTGCGGAGTCTTATGCGAGACATCGCGCGTCTTTGGGTAATCTGATCTCAGGGATGTACCAGATTTTGATTATCATTTGTTTGCCGTTGAGCATTCTGGGAGCCTTTTTTGCGTCGCAGGCTGTGGTGGTGATTTACGGAGAAAAAATGGCTGCTGCGGGTTTGATTGCGTCTTTCTTTTGTGTTTTTCAAGCGTTTACCTTGTTATGGATTCCGCTAAGCATGGCGTTGACAGCAACGGAAAAAGTGGCAAAAACCATGTGGTTGAATGTGCTGCAGCTGATTGTTAATTTGGTGCTGGATTATGTTTTGATCAAGCGATTCGGTGTGCCGGGTGCTCTGGCGGCGGTGTCGCTTACCTTCCTGATTACGGTGCCGATTAAGTTGTGGGTGCTTCGAGGGTTGCTAGGAGGCATCTATTTTCCGTGGTCCTTTGCTGTGCGTACAATGACTCCTGCATTGGTGTTAGCGGCTATTTTATCTCTTATTCTTCCTCCTCTTAATTTGTTGGGTTTGGTTGTGATGGCAGTAGGCTATTTGATTTTATGGGGGCTGACCTTAAAGCTGTTTCATCTTATTCGTCCTCATGATACAGAGCGTTTTCGTTCGATAGAAATTCACCAACTTAACCGCGTTCTTAACTTTTTTACATCATGACTCAGAAACCTTTTAAAGTGGTGCACGTGATGCGCAGGTTTGCCGAAGACAAGTGGGGTGGCACGGAATCGGTTGTGCATAATATGTCCACACAACTGATTCAGAGGGGATATCAGGCGAAGATCTTTTGCACGGATATGCTCTCGAAGCCGGGGGTTGAGATGATCGATTCTGTTCCGGTCAGCCGGCATCCCTATACTTTTCCGTGGTTTGGTCTCTCTCCTGATGCGCAGAGGCAGATGGAGTTGAAAGGCGGAAATCCTTTAAGTGCGTCTCTGATGAAAGCGTTGTGGTGTGAAGAGGATGTGTCATTGATTCATACGCATGTGCAGCACCGGTTGGGCGGTATGGCGCGTACGGTGGCTCGACTGAGAGGAATTCCATACGTGGCTAGTGTGCACGGTGGGTTTTTTACCTTGCCTGAGGAGCAGGCAAAAAAGATGCAACAACCGTTCAAAGATAGCTGGGAGTGGGGAAAGCCTTTTGGATGGCTTCTAGGGGCGCGACGTGTCCTTCAGGATGCTGATGCGATTATTTGCGTTGGGCGCGATGAGTGGACAAAGATGCGGGAAGCATTCCCATTAAAGCATGTGTTTTATATTCCTAATGGAGTGAATTTGGCGCGGTTTGCGCAAGGTGATTCACAGCTATTTCGCGATCAGTTTGGATTAGAGAATCAGCCGTATGTGTTATGTGTTTCGCGTATGGAAACGCAAAAAAACCAGCTGTTGTTGGTTCGAGCGTTTGCGGAGTTTGCAGAGCGTCATCCGGAGTATCAGCTTGTGTTGATTGGGCCGGTGGTAATGGACGATTACTACCAACAGATTCGCGCGGCAGTTGACGCGCTTAGTTTGAAGGAAAAAGTCGTTTTGATTCCTGGTTTTCCGCCTAATGATCCCTTGCTGACAAGTGCGTATAAAGGAGCTTCTATCTTTGCTCTTACCTCGCATAACGAACCGTTTGGGATTGTGGTGTTGGAGGCCTGGGCGGCTGGGGTTCCTGTTGTAGCGAGTCGTGTGGGAGGAATTCCAGGTTTTGTACGCGATGGTGAGGATTGTTTGCTTTTTGCAGATGACGATGAGCAGGCATTGATTGCGCAGTTGGAGCTACTAGCTTCAGATAGTGCTGTGAGGCATCATTTAATTGCCGCTGGGGCAAAGAAAGTGACGGAGTATGACTGGACTCAAATTGCGGACAAGTGGTTGGAGGCTTATTCGGTGGTTTGTGGGAAAGGGCTGTAAAATTAGTCAGCCAAGTCTTTAGTCTAAGTTCATTGTAGATCAAATACGCGCAAAATGCCTGTTTAAAAATTGTCCAGTTTTTTTTGCTCTCACGTTGATTGTATAGTTGATGTTGGAGATTTTTGTTGATGTTTAAATTGCATAAATTGTACAATTTGTATATATTGGAGGTGTGTGTATGAGATCTTTTTCGGTTTCACAAGCTAGAGATGGTATGAAAGAAATTGTTAATAGCGTCGCCTATGGTAAAGAGCGCATTTACCTGACTTCCCATGACAAGAAGGTGGTTGCTTTAGTTCCTATTGAGGACCTGGAAATTTTGGAAGCTTTAGAGAATGCGGAGGACATTCGCGAGGCAAAGCTCGCCTTAAAGGAGATTAAAAAAAGGGAAGTATTTCTTTCGCCGAGATGAAAAAACGTTTAGGTTAACACGAACATGAAAGAATCGGTATATCAAGTCGACTTTGCTCCACGTACTGAGGAACAACTAGCAAAAATCCCAAAAAACATAAGAAAATCTCTCTTAGAGAGAATTGAAAGGCTTGGTAGGGATCCGCGTCCAAGTGGGGTAGAACCTCTTCAAGGATCAGATAAAGGACTGTTTCGAGTTCGCCAAGGAAGCTACCGCATAGTATATAACGCGAGTTTTGGATAAGCCAGTCTTGGAAATAGCTTAGAATAAGTTATTTGAGTTGAAAAAAACTTCACAGGTTCAGGCTAAGATAAGTTTTTGATATGTATGCAATTGATACAAGCTCATTACGACAGGAAGACCCTCTACGAGGGTCTTCCTGTCGCAATAAACTTGCTATCAACTGCATACATATCAAAAACTTATCTTAGCCTGATACGTATAGGATAAACTTTTTTGCTTCCATGTCGAGCGCGCCACCTTGCTAGTTCACCTGTTTCTGGCGCAAATAGAAGCGTAAGCACTAGGAATAGTAAAATGATGCAAACGACTACGCCAGAGGTGGAGAGGGGAATGCCATACATACTTAAAAGGTGCCTAGAGAGCGCTACGGCGATCACAGACGCACTAATAGAGATCGCGATGGATAATCCTAGCATTGTACGCAATCGATGCGTTAGACGGCGCGCAATCAATGGTGGTCCTGTCAAAAAAGCGAGCACCAAAAGTACCCCTATGGCACGAAAGGCTCCTACGCAAGTGATAGAAACCTGCAGCATAAGCAGATAATTGTACAAGGAAGGGCGGTATCCAAGCACAGTGGACAGTTGCGGATCGAACGTCGTGATTTTATATCCGCGATAGAACAGCGCGAATAAAACCAGATTGACCAGAGCAATCAAGCTAACTAACCGCAGATCGTCAGGATGCAGAGCATCGACATTCCCCATGACGGCTTCTGTTCCTAGATGTACGTTCCTTGTATAGATCGTGACGAGGATTACCCCTAAGGAGAAGAAACTGTTGAACACGAGTCCAATACTGGCGTCTTCTTGCAATTTGACGGTTTTGGTTAAAAATTCCGTCAGAAATGCCGTCACCAATCCCGTGCCGATTGCAGCGAGAAACAGAAGGTGAAAGTTCAGTGAAGCATGCGTGTGTGTAGCATCGATGACCATGCCTGCGCCATGCGAGAGCAGAAAAGTGAGGACGATTCCGAGTAAAATGGAGTGTGAAAGGGAATTTGCTAGCATTGCCATGCGTCGCAGCACGAGAAATGTGCCCACAATGGCTGTAGACAAGCTTACGCCGACTAACACGGCCATCTGCAGCTCATCCGTTGCTAGAGGAAGTTGTCCGGAAAGAAGCCCTCCCAAGCGTTGCAAAAGCACACCGAAGAACTGCAAAAAGTCCTGTCCATAGTAAGGGTTCACAGCGCGCCTTTTGGTGGAATGGGTTGACGGTGCGGATCGCGCTTAGGATCATGCAACAGATGGGTCAACTCCTGTTCGATTTCTGGAGTGAGTATATGTTCCATTTCTTCAGCGTTGCGGTGGACTTTCTCTACCCCTACGCCCAGGTAGTCTGCAAGATAAACCTCCCACAAGCGGTGTAAGCGAACAATTTTTGCTGCTCGATGCTCTCCGTCGCGGTTAAGCCGGTAAAGATGATATCCCAGAGAATCGATCCAACCAGCTCGGCGCAAGTAGAACAAAACCGTTTGCAGATAGAGTTGGGAGGCTCCTTGGAATTTTGCAATTTGCTGGAGTCCTACAGGACCGTTCGGAGAAATGCGCCACATAGTTTTGAGAACGTTCTCGCAGATGCACTGAAAGCGGAACAGTGTGATGCGTAGCAGACGACGCAATAGTCCGCGTTCTGGTGCTAGCAAGAGCGAGGCCACACAAATAACCGAGGCGACAATGACGATCGTAGGACCAGTAGGCAAAGCAAAGGACTGTTGAGACAATTCGATTGCTAAATAGTTTCCCAAAAAACCGCTTATAACGCCAAAAAGGGCCGACAATCCTAGCATGACATATAGCTTGTTGGTGTATTGGCGGGCAGCTGCGGCAGGAGCAATGAGCATAGCCGACATCAATACGACACCTACTGAACGCAACCCAATGACCACGGCTAAAACGATCAGAAGCGAGAGCAGCGTTTCGATACGATTGACGGGGACCCCCTGCGTGATGGCGTAGGAACGATCAAAAACGATGATCTGTAGTTCTTTGTAGAGGAGAGAGAGGAGCAGTACCGTAATGAATGAAAGTGCTGCATACATGTAAATATGCCAGTCTGTCATCGTGGCAGCTTGGCCAAAGAGGTAGTTTTGTCCCTGACGATAAAGCGCTGTTTCTGTGAATTGCAGCTGGCTGGCTAAGGTGACACCGATGCCAAAAAAAGCCGCTAAAACAAAGCAGAGAGCGGAATCAGCGCGCACGCGATAACGTGTTTGTAGCAAAGAAGAGAACCAAAGGCCAACGTATGCCGTTACTGCAGCGCCACCCAACACACACGAGGCTAACAACAATCCTTCCGAGTCGCTCCCTAGCAAAGCAGCCACAATGACCCCCAGCATGACTCCAGGATAGGACGCGTGTGCTAGAGTTTCGCCGACAAGGGATTGTCGTCGTAATAGCACAATCACACCCACCAATGAGGCGGACAGACACATTAACATACTGCCAATCGTCGGGGCACGTAATACAGGATCGGTAAAGTAGAGGAATGGGGAACTTAGCATTCAATCTCCACCGAATTTTTAGAAGCTCGACAAGTCGAGCTATACAAAAGCGGTGACAAATCGCCGCACTCCAAAAAAATCATTACAGTCAACAGTCGGATCATAAAGTTTTTATTGGATCATAGCGGCGATAAACAAAAAGGGCATTTGGTTCTATCTTGAGGGCCTCTGGCATCACAATTGTTTTGATTCGAAATTGAAATAGCGGTGGAGGACATGCCTTAAGTACTTCGGCACTTACTGCATTAAAAAGTTCTAGTTCCAACGCTGATGGTATGGTTGCATAATAGAATTCCACCTCCAGCACGTTGGAGTCAGATAAGCTAAAAGCAACCGCCTTAAGATTTGATGTTATGCGTCCCAATAATGCTATACCCAATAAACGAAATATAGGTGCCAGGTCGCGAGTGGTTAGAATATCGGGAGGAATTGGTTTTAAATAGGAGGAAAACTTGATTTCCGATGGCTCGTAACGAAAGAAAACGCAGTAACCCAAATCGCTTATGGTGTTAGGATATCTTATATTTATTATTTGAAACGGCTTCACAGATCCAGGTTCGGAAAAGTCGGAAACAAAGTAGGTATTTGCCAGCGAGATTAATTCAATTTCACCTTCGTCAGGTGGGTCATTGTAATAACATCGTGTTTCAATACTATTATTCTGTGTGTCAATATATACAGCTCTCAAATTAGGTGTGACGCATTCGAAAAGCGCTCCTTGGGCTGAAACTAATATGTCTATCGGAATCACGTTCATTTACTTAACTCCGAGGCCGGTCGTGCAGGCACAATATGGGCTTGCCCATCTTTGCGATAATGAATTGTTCCGCGCGTTGTAGGCAATTCTAATTCACCAGTCCTTGATTTCCAAATACCGATTACTTCTCCAAAATCTACAGTTTCTCTAAATCCTGGTTCACCAGGGATGCCTTGTTTAAAAGTACCGGTTCCCGCACCCTTTTTTAGAAGTTCTTCGGGATTAGGATGAGTGATAATACTTCGTCTTGAATCTGTGTAAAATGGATGTCCCGGCACGTGTTTATTATGCGAATCCAAATGTAACTTTACTTCTTGGAAGTAGGCTTCTCTTTGTGCGGTATGCTCGAGGGCGGCTTGAACAATTTTTTGTTCCGCTGCTGGGGAAGCTGCCATGGCTTCCATTGTGCATGCTCGATTGAGTTCCCGAACTTTTTTTGCTTTGTCAACGCCTTTTACGGCCACGACTCCTTCTACAAGCACGGCACCGGTAAAAATGTCCGTTCCATATTTACCCACTGCATAGCCGACGAGCTCGCCTTTTTCTCCATCGCTTAACTCGTCATACTTGGTGTACAGAGTTTTGAGCTCTTCGATATAGGTTTCAATCTTGTCTCGATCGAGAGTTTGACAATACTCCACGAACCATTCGCCTGCTTCTGCGCAGGCGCATGCGAATTCTTTGGCTGACTGAATGGGGTCGCTAATGCAACTCCACATGACTCGACCCAATCCAAAAGTTGTATGACAAAGATTGGGAACGAATTCTTGCAAACTTTCTATTGATCCTCGCGAAAGAGACACGGTAAAGGCCTCCAGATAGCTATCTGAAACTGGTTTGAAATCATAGCTTCTCTCACGACTCGTTGATGCTAAAAAATCTTTCAGTGACTGGTCGAATTGTCCTGCTTCAAAATAAGCTGCTGCACGGTCGAAATACGCAGCTTTGTTTTCAGGATCGTGCCTGATTGCCATTGTTAACGCTTCGATGGCGCAATGGTACTGACCTACTTCAAAGTGACATTCGCCCTGAATTTGGAATACATGGGAATTGAGAAGCGGGCGGTAAGCCGGTCTATCGGCCAATTCAATAAATCGGTCGATATTGGCAAGTGCTGTTACATGATTGCCTTTTTGTAGCTGTAGCAAGCCGGAATTGTAATGAGCGGCTAGGCTGTCCTGTGCTTCATTAGAAAGGCTGGCCACAACGTCTTGATACAAGGGAATAATTTCCAGAGATAACTGGTTTAAATAGCGCATACTATTGTTAAAATACCGATTCTCTAAGCTGATTCGTTCGGATAAGGTTTCTGCCTGATGGGGCTTGGGATATTCTTTCTTGAATTCCGCTATTCGTTTTGCGAATCGTTCGCGGAAAATAGCACGCAAGCTATGAATAGCGTTTACATAGTCTCCAAGATGGCAGATCTGGTAGTCAGCATCGACATTATGGCGCAGCGTTGTTGCGCGTTCCCAATTTCGATTGACGCTCCAGTACAAGCCAGTGGCCTTAACTATACTCTTTGCAAAATGATGCCAAAGGATATCCTGCGGTCGTTTGGGAACATGGTATTGTGGGCGTGGAGCTCCAAACTCTGGGAGACTGAAATCCCACACGTTGCATGTGCAATGATGAAAGTGATAGCTCCCTGGTATGCATAGACGTTTCTCTATGTTTTTCGCGATTTCTTCAGAAGTTTGTCCAAAAGCAGTCTGTGAAGTACCTAGAAATACAATTAGTAAATAGAACCAGAGATTTTTGATTTGGTTTTCTAATTTCATTCTTTATCCTTCAATTCTCACAACAATCCACTCTCTTTAGTCTGTGAAAGGCGCATCGCTTGGTCTAGGAGGCCATAGCTTTTGCCATAGGCTTGATTCAGATTCGTAGGATTAAATACAGCTTTGGTTTCTCCGCACGCAATGAGTCGCAGATTCAAGATCACAAGCCAATCGAAATACTTATCCACAGAATTTAAATCATGATGAACGAGTAAAATGGTTTTTCCGCGCTCCCTAAGTCCTCTCAATAGGTTGATGATCACCGTTTCCGAGGCAAGGTCGATGCCCGCAAACGGCTCATCCATAAAATACAGATCCGCTTCCTGAAGTAGTGCTCGAGCCAGAAACGCTCGCTGTTGCTGTCCGCCTGAAAGCTGGCTGATCTGACGATCAGCAAAGCCTGAGAGATCCACCAGGCTCAGATAGTATTCTGCAGCCTCTACGTCAGCTTTTCTCGGCCATCTTAGCATCCCTAGACGACCGTAGCGGCCCATCAGTACTAAATCGCGTACGGTGATTGGGAAGTCCCAATCCACAGACTCCCTCTGAGGTACATAGGCTACACGACTGCGTTGCGATTTTAAATCGGCACCGAAGAACTCCACCTTTCCTGATATGGGTTGGATGATGTTCATCGCTGCTTTGATAAGCGTGCTTTTCCCTGCTCCATTCGGTCCAATAATACCCACAAGATTTCCAGGAGGGATAGAGAGTGTTATATCCCATAAAACCGGGGTCTTATCGTAGTTAACCGTCAGTTGTTGAATTTCTAGAGCAGGGGACATAGGTTATGGCTCACTTAGATTTTTCTTAATGGTCTGCGCGTTATGCCAAGCCATTTTCAGGTAGGTGTCGCCATCGGAACCGGCATCGCCCATTGCATCCGCATAGAGAGGATCTGTGGAGCAACGCACGTTTAACCCAAGCTCCTTGCCAGCTTGGATGATTTTCCGAAGCGAATCCTTGCTCACATTTGTTTCTGGAAAAATGATCGTGATTCCATACTTTTTCAGATGGTTGAGAATGTTCTGAATATGCGTAGGGCTTAGTTGACTTTCTGGTGCAAGACCTTCAGGAGCCTCTACACGTTTTGACCAACTATGGTCGCTGAGTTCAGCCGGAGAAGCCAAGTACGCTTTTCCGAAGTAATTGAACGCATCGTGACTGGAAACCAGATAACGTTTGTTATCGGGCACTTCAGCAAGTTCCTTTTGGATCTTTTTGTGCATGGCAACCATTTCTGTTTCTAATGCTTTGCCTCGCTCCTGGAATAACTGTGCATGGATTGGGTCGACTTTACTTAAGGCTTCGACAATTAAAGGTACTGTCTGTTGCCATATGGATACATCCATCCAGATGTGAGGATCTGGTGTTTCATCCACACGAACCAGCCAGTCAGGGTGCGTATCCATCACGCGATCACCCAATTGAATCGCGCGCGGGTTTTTTTCCAAATAATGCGCAATACTCGGATGATGTTCCAGGCCGAGACCGCTTGCAAAGATGATCTGGGCGGTGGCTAGTTTCTCGTCATCTCCTTTCACTAACTGGTACGAATGTGGATCCAAACCGTTGCGAATTAGAATCCAGGTATCTACTTGATCTCCGCCTATTGCATGCACCACGTCGCCAATCATGGAAATGGTCGCTAATACTTTCACCTTGCCATTAGGCGCCATCCACTCTTTCAACGCTGCTTGCTCTTTGTCCCGATCAACCGAAGAACACTGAACCAAAAACAGAAGTGATAACCACGTAAGTAGAATTCTCATTAGTTTCTCCCTCTCTCAAATTTCAATTTTTGAATTCATTTCGGTATAACCATTCATAGGTATAGATGCCGTTAGAGCACCCAGAGGCAAATTGAAAACGCACGCCATAACGACCAACCGTCGCAAAGGAGATTGCTTTTAACTCTTCTGGGACTGTAGTCGGATCCGAGATTCTCTGGCCTGTGCCTTCGTCACAGCAGCCTGCGCAAGGACATTCGCGCTGCAGAGAAGATAATCTATAATGGCGTACTGTCCCATCACTCCAAGATGCTGTAATGGAATGTGCATCCTTTTGCTCGACACGAGCCAGGAGTTGGACAAAATTAGGCAAAACAAACTAACAAAGGAAGCCAACAAAGACCTAAGCCTTTGTATCTAAAGTTGCTCGGAGACGGACTCGAACCGTCACGCCCTTGCGAGCAAGGGATTTTAAGTCGGTTGAGATTTACTGATCGGCACAAACCAGAACACATAGCAATAAGAACCACAATGGTTTACAAGACCACTCATTGTGCTCATTTGTGCTGATCTTTTCCAGTCTTTTCCCACCGAGTGCGTAAAAATTGCGTAATGGACTTGTCCTGTAAAATAGTTCCCGGCTGGTCGCGCCAAACGAGCCATTCGCTTCTTGTTTAGCTGTTCATTATTCTGTATCTATCTGCACATTTTTGCGCTTGGGCTGAGATCAGTGATCAATCTAAGTATCCACTTTTGAGACGTCCAAGAAGTGGGCGTCACCAGCACGATAAAGGTCTCGTCCTTGACTTTGAAGACGAATTCATGCGGCCCCAGAGCAAACGATTTTGAGTAGGCATAATGAAAGGGAAACTTTTTTGGTGACAAGATAGTTGAGGTACATTCTTGGTCACCCAATTCTGGAGGAAACAAGATCAGGTCTTCTAAAGAAGAAGTGAGCACCCGAATAAGCCCTCTCCGGGTGTCATAATGTTCAAAAACATACTCCAATTCTGCGGGTCTATTTTCTTCATCTTCGAATACAAAAATGCTATTCAGTAAGTACCCAAATTGTTGTAGAACTGGGATTAATTTATTTCTGAGATATGGGCTATGAACACTCACCTGTTCCAGCTTTACAACGGCACGGCAGCGCAGCGACTTCCTACGTTGATGTTTCCAATAGCCTATGGGAATGCTTATTTCTCCTCCAGCATGTCTTGCACAGTAGGAAAGATGAGCCAGAGGGGTATTAAGAATGGCGCTTCTCGCCTTTTGGTCTGTGGGTTGCATTTTTTGGCACAGTTCAACCAGCTCGTCATCAGAAAAAATCCCTCTTTCCAGGGTGATTTCTATTCTCGTGCCTTCAAGCTCTATGGTGGCCGCACTTTGCTTCCGATAATTTGTACCCATCCATAATACGTGATCACCTAAGAGAATTCCCCTTGGAGGAGGAGATTCATTAGTCGTTGAGATGGCTGCATTTCTCCACAAACTAGGATAGTCATAGGCGGGGGGAGCCTTATCGTATAGAAATTGTTTTATAACTAAAGTGCGTATAGGCCCCTCAAATACTTGCCGGTAAGAAGAATGTGTTCCGGCTGTTTCAGGTCGTAGTTGTTGTTTCTTAAGCACCAAGTCGGCTGGAGGTACAGGAGTGAAAACGATAAAATTGCAATATTCCTGGGCATCTGTGGGAGTAGCTACGACAAGCTCTTGAGAATCAGAAACTATCGGGTTAAAACAGGGCATGCCTAGCCTTTTCTTTAACCTTTCAATCCCCTGTTTTTGCTCGGACAACTTCGGCGAAACATAGTGGGTACGATAGGAGAGTTCGATCTGCGGGTCACCGCTCTTACTGAATTGCAGATCTATTTTCGGCTCCCTGGATCTGGACAAGTAGGCTGCTTTGCTAGGTTTCAGACCTTTTTGAGTAGCCCAACTGCGGAAACATTTCATGGCAAAAGTTATTTGATTCAAATTCGCCCGCATGATTTTTTCAAGATAGGAAACGCGCCTTCTGCGCCAATCTTCGAGATGTTCGGGCAACAAAAATCCTATCCCAAGTAAAATGTCGATAGGACTAACAAATTGCTTAAGATGCAATGCCTCTTCGGCCGCTTTACGCACACGCCCCTGGATGATCATTCGATTAGCCATCGAGTTCTCTCTGGGGGAAAGTTATTCCGAGACTAAACTCGGCAAGCGTAGCAGACAGTTCTTCCATCCAGGAAGTGATGTGATCCACTAGGATTTCAGGACTCTGCTCGTTCTCAAGCCATTCTCGAATTTGCAGAGCCTTAGGGTCTAGTACTTGGTCAAGTATCTTGAGCACATCAACACCCTTGTGAAAAACTTCAAGCGCATAGGGAAGGGCTTCCGCGATAAATCCTCCTGTTTTTAGCAGCGAGATCATTTTAAGTTTGCGTTCGGTTTCTTTGTATAGCGCCGTAGCTTGCTCAAGCTTTTGCCCATGATGGTTGCGCTGACTTGTTTGCAACAGGTCAGATTGGAAAAGTACTTGTTTATCTGTTCCAAACTGAATCAGACCTGCCGTAGCAAGCCGTCGTAGAGTTGTGAAGGTGTCTAGATCAAGCACTTCTACCGCCCCTTGCGCAGCTTCAGATAAGCTTGCCCTAATCTCCGGATCAATCTTATCGACCACAGCAAGCACGCTCTCATTGCGTATTTCTAACAGTTGGATATCGTTGGTTTTATAATGGTTACTAACAAAATATTCCAACTATTATTTATCCTCATGCCCAGGTGACTGACCATTAAAAGCAATTTTTGATTAGATGGTCTCTGTATGTCGACGAGGTGGCTGCTCTCATCTGCTTACCAGGTTTTCCGCACTTAAGTGTTGCGTCCTTTCCTAATATTCCCAACGCCACTTTCCTCAACAACGACAGGTTTGCTGCTCCTATCTTGTCTTGATAACGATGCTTATCCTCTTCAAAGACAACATCCAGACATAGGTGCAAACCGTTTTCAACTCCCCAATGCTTTCGTACGCTTCTGGAAAACTTCTCCACATCTAATTCTAAACTGGTTATGTAGTAACATACCTCCGTTGATGTCTTGCCTTTTTTTGTTCTCCTCCTAGTTACTCTTCCCACACTTGAGCAACCTGACCATTTCCCTGCTGAAGCCAGATCCTCTATATCCACAAGCTCATAGCTACGCTCTTCTACTCGTCCAGCTGATTTTTCTTGAGTGTGGCTTTCTGCTGCATCAACACCTCTAAACCCTTTCTTATCAGCATCCTCAAACAATAATTTTATGTCTTCATACAGGTCTTTATGATTCTCCTTCACCGGCAATACATAATCTGCTTTTTGGTTGATAATTGCGGTTGCGGCTTTCTTTTGAGTATTCAAGGCATCTGTAGTAACTATTGTCCCTTTAAGTTCTAATCGCTCAATCAACTTCGGAAATGCCGTGATCTCATTAGATTTCTCATCCACAGACACCTGCCCCAAGCAAACTCCAAGCTCTGTACTCCAGGCATGTAGTAAATGAAGTGGTCGACTTTCCTCGTTCCAACCGCGACTACCACGAAGAGTTTTCCCATCTATTGCTATGATATCTCCCTCCGTAAGGTCCGATTTTATACAATTGAGCAAGCCCTCCAAAGAGTCTGTAGGTATGAGACCCATAACCCGTTTTAACGTCTTACTTGAAGGGATTCCTGACGAAACATCGACATGTTTGCCTAGCCAATCCTCTATTCCGTTAGCGGCTTGCACGATCTCTTCCCAATCTTTTGCTCCACACAGAACACCCACGAGTGAGATAAATATAATTGTCACTAACGAGTAATGGAAATTACAGGACGGCTGACGAGGATCTTCTATTTCACAGAGAGTCAATACTATACGACTAGCTGTTCCTGGATGATTAAATGATTTTACCTTAATATGGGAAGGTATCTTTCCCTTTGGTTGGCTCATGAAAAACTCCCTGAAAATGTGTTTCAACCAGTTTCTACTAGCCGAATTCTAAATTCAAGAAATCGATTTAATGGTCAGTCACCTGTCCTCATGCCCTATTGCCTTCGTCTCAATTGATACAGGAGTTAGAATTCCAAAAAAATTTTCTTTTGAAATGACAGGCTTACCACTTTCTTGTTCGAGCTGACGCCTGGCATCTCCGGCAATCCTGCCGCCAGTCTTAGCGGCTGCCTTACTCTCGTCAAATCCTTGAGCGCGCTCGTACCCCACCTTAGCTAGCCATCTTTTAAAAGGCTCTGCTTTAGGCGATGGGATAGATGGATAATGCGAAACATAATTTCTGTACTAGCAGTGTCGATAAGATATTTTTTCCCATCACTAGACTCTAATTTCAGTTGCTCGATTTTTACGAGCAACTGAGCAAATCCTTCATTATCAATAAGTTGTTTCTTTAATTCTGGCCAATCTCGGCGAGGATTGGAAGTACCAGCTAATATCCGAATAACATCCAAAATTGAAAAATACCACTCCCTTTTATGAAAAAGGCGTCGAATTTGATTATCTTCAAATACCACGAGCTTATCTGTTGCTTTTTTGATGCCTTTGTCAATTTCGGTTTCATTTTTTCCATTATTAACAGTCCCTTTTAATTTACGAAGCTATACAAGTCCCTACTCAGGCATCAGCCGAGGGAAAGGATCCATTGACCATCATACTAATCTCAAAATAGCCGCAGTCCTGTCGAACAAGGAGCCTGCGGGGATTTTTATGCACTCGAAACCAAATTTGGCATATGTCTCGAGATGAATTTTTTCAAACACTAATGAATCTTCAAAGGTAATTTTTCTTGCCTCTGTGGGCTTACAAAAACCCAAATTATCAATAAAAAAGACTTTTTTCTGATAGATCTCCTCTCTTTGTAGACGTTCTATTTCTTGTAAAAGAGCAGTAGATGGAGTGCGGTTTAAATAAACAGCAAGTGCGTAAGTGCAAAAGGACGACCTATCATAGAATTGTATTGTCGAATTGGCATTTGTCATGTGAACCTGCCGTTGTTTCTGCAGGTTTATAATTTCATCAATAAAGCTTGGATTTTCCCAAGGGGCTAGATTGCCTAGCGCTTGCTCATACACAATCACATCGGTTGCTGCTTCATTGACAACAACATATCCTTTCATTTCTAAAGCTCTAACGATTAGAGTTTTTCCTGATCCTGGAGCACCTGTTAAAATATATCTTTTCATTTTCTGTTTGCACCTTCTTACCGGTGAGTTGACCTTCGATGTTAAAAGGCTATGTAGGACGAAAGGACCATATCGGCCTCGGCCCTTTCAGTTTGAAAATGTGCTCTAGGTTGGTTATTGTTTTTTCGGTGACTGGCATTTCACAATCTCTTTCAGGGACATGAGCATCGGAGTGTAATGGTGAGCTGTATGAGCATGAAACAAAATCCCCCTAACGGCAATGTATTGTCCTTCGTATTGATGACAAGAACTTTCCATATCCCCATCAACCACTAACATTGTTTCATTTACATCAGGTCGCCTAAAAATCTCACTTAAATCAAGTGAAAGTTGACCAGAGGGGACATTGAGAGCCAGAAGAAAGGAGGGTTCATCTAAGTCAAGTATCCAACAGTAATCCGCCCTATCTCCATTTTCTACTGATGAATATTCTGGGGGGGCCTGGAAAAAGCTTGGAACGTAGCTTTCCTGTAAGAGTAATTAACGGCTCAGAAGAAGCTTCTCGCTCAAGAAGTCTTTCTTGACGCGAGAGAAAATTAAGATCTAAAAAATATACCGTTCCCAACACTAAAATAATACTAAAACAGAAAGTGATAATTTTATAATTATTTTTCATGACAACTAGGTAATTAATTCAAATGGGTCTGCCCCAAACTCTGGCCGAAGATAGGCTGTACCTGTTTTTAAATGAACGACAATCGCGTGGAGTCTGCCCTCGATAGCTAACTGGATTGCATCTTGTTTGGAGAACCAGACGGGACCATTTCTGCGCATAATCAAATATTCTGTGATGACACCTCGTTTTTTGTGAACGCCGGAAATAATCCATTTTTCGATAAAATCTTCTCTTCCAACTGTCCATTCTTCGATTTGTTCAATTGCCCCCCAAAACATTTCAAATTCACTAGCATTTAAGGACTTTATGGTGCGTTCGGGATCAAACTTTGTAATCTTTACGATCTCATCAATATATTTGGGTTGGTACTGTCATATCTTTTTATGGCAGCTCTCAGGGTTAAGGGAGAGTATACAGATCCTTTTCAGCATTACCTCAAAAGCTTCGTGTCCAGTTTCATAGTCAGGATATATGGCATACACATTTGCGTTGTCACCAGCTGAACCGATCGAACGCCTATCTTTTCCAGTGCTGTAATTGCTTTTCAGAAGGTTTCCCGGATTATTACATCTCCACGCACGTGTACCACCGCTTCGAATGGTCAAATTTCCTTGCCCGTCGAAATATTGCACTGTGAACTTGCCCTCGGGGTCACCAATATTAGGAGGCCCAGCCTTGGCTTTTACAAAGACCACTTTTTATCCTCTAATTTCTAATCTATTTTTCAGATATCGTTCATACAGCTATGGTAAGATATCAGCTGAGCCACTTTGAGTGCAACCAATTGTCTCAGCCTTAATCAGTCCCCTAGTGAAGTTATTTATGACATATGGTTTTTGACGCAGCAATTCGGTTTCAACTGCCAAGTCTCCAAATGACCATCGACAAGTTCTCAAAAAACAGTGGTGGAAGAATAGCCCATAGCAGTCCGGCCCTATCATCGCAGCTCAGGCCCCTTTCATAAGCCCCATGAAAATTTATGCTGAAAGTTACTGAATTAACTTTGTCATTTTCTGATGAGGAATATTGTTTTTATAAGTAACTTCTCCAGAAATTTGATAACCATTTTTTAGATAAAATGGAATTGTTTCAAGTCTTGAATAACAGTAAATTATCTTAAAAAAATGATCCTTTGCATAGTCTTCGCAGTATTTTAAAAACGAGGATCCTATGCCTTGACGTTGTGCCTCAGTCTTAACAACAACTCTTTGCATTTTAACAAAGTCGTTTTCTGGGACGAGTACGGCAGACGCACATAAGTCTTCCTTTAAATAACCAGCTATATGAATAAAATTAACTTCTTCTTTCTGACAAACGAATCCCTCTGGTTTTTGGAGAATTTCTTTGCGCAAAACAATAGCCATTTTATACTCGAAACTATCGTATGGGATAGTTTTAAATGAAAGATCCGATGTCATATCAAACTCATTTCCATCCAGTCTAGATAAAGCGCATACAACAATTAAATAATATAGGATTTTCTTCATGCAAGCTCCCTTCAAGATCCTCTATTTTATCTTCAAATAGAAATTTTTAGATAAGCATAGTGAAAGTGAAAAAAAATCTGCAATTTGAAACAGGCCTTTCCTCTGGAAAACATAGTATGACCGTCAAGTTCTATGGCTCGCATCCCTGAAGTTGACAACAGGTACAGAAAGATCTTGTACTAACTTTACTGTGAGAGCCTGCTGAATCTTCCATAGAAACTCCTCTTTTCTACAGGTGAGTTCGACGAGCAGCTTGTATCTAATGTCGTGGTTTCCTTGGTAGGCTGTCATAGCTTCCCTACCCTATCCTCAGCTCTGTAGCAAGCGTGTTTATTACGCCTTTATCCCTTCTCTCTTTTTCTTTATCTACCTCTGCCCTGGTATTTTGGTTAAATTGAATACCGTTTTCGCAAGCCCATGAAATTTGGTTAAGAAGCGCATACATGGCCGCCAGCTCTCTTTGTTCCTGGTTGAGCTCAAGTTCATCCATAACAGCCGTTGAATAGATCTCTCCGTAAGAGGTGCCATACCAAGACAGCTTGATCCTTCCAATAGCCTCCAGAGGATCTCCTTGCGTAAGACCATCTAGATCGACCAAACCGTTGAATGCTCCACAGTGAATCATGACATTTTTGGAGCAGATGTCTCCATAGTAGGTCGTGGGTCTTACAGTTGCGAGGTATGACTGATAGCGTTCGTATAAACTCTCAGCTATTCTCTTCATTCCATCATCCATGACGCCTGTCGACAGTCCTCTTTGTTTCGATTCCTCTATCCAAATCTCCATTCTTTCTGTCCAAGTATCGCTAATTTCGTTATCCCCTCCGCCCCAAATGACACCAAACTTATCGGAGGCAGCAATCGTTTTTACTTTGTTGAAGATATTTGCTATCTCTTTAGCTAACGCTCTGAGCTGTTTAGCGGAGAGCATTTCAATCACTTGCCCCAGGTCTTGCCCTTCGATTTTGCTAAGAATTTGATAGGAAAGGGGGATCAAAATTTTGCGGTAGTCCTCAGCCAAAATATCCGGCACTCGAATCTTCAAAGTCTTGAATTTTGGGATGTGATCATGCGATCCCATTAGAAATCGATCTTGGGCGCTGAGACGAGCAATGACTTCTTTCTTTTCTAAGCCGACTTGGTATACTTCATTGCAAATACCAATGGCGATGCGGTTGATGAACCTGGGCTCCTGCCCGAACTGCACCTTCATGATCTGCTGAATCATTTGTTTATGAGATTGCTCGTCCATAAAATCTTCTCCAAACTACCATATAAGCCCACCTGAAACAGAACAATCGTATTGAAGGTCACCTGTGGAGGCACAGTAAAAGAATCCAAAATAGAACCTTGTGGAGCCCTGCCTAAGGTAAAGTGGGGCCGAAAGGCATCCAGAGCAAAGGGGTAAGCATACTTTTCCATCGACCGTTGCTCTTCCTGAGTAAGATCACTAAACGTCTGTGGATCGGCTGGTCCCGCCTCAGGAATACGCAAAGGGACCGCCTTCTCGATAAGGGCCTTATGCCATTCTTTAAGCTGCTTGGTTGCCACTACATCGAGAAAAATAATAGCGCTCGCCCAAATAGAGAGCCCTTTGACTGGTATCTCCACAGGTTTCTGACCCGCAAACAAGCCATGCAGAGCATCGATCACCTGATTGATGCGATCTTCAGCAAATCTCCCTTGAAAAAGCGACAGATGCGGGAGTCTTATCTCCTTGTTCTCTAACACGAAGGAAGAAGGATATACCTGATAAATAGACCGATAAAGACAGTAGACCTCACTCATTGATTTTTCATTTGGAAGTAAGGCAATTCCCAATGGGGCTATTGTGGACATGATGATTCCATCTGCGTCGATATATAAGATCAAACTGAAGAGGAATCCTTCTATAAGAGACCTACAACAGCTTACGAAACACCGTATTGTTGTAATTTGGGCTAATCTTTTCCAGTCTTTTCCCACTGGGTGCGTAAAATTTATCATAGGTCTGGACTACAAATACAGCTATGGATAAGAACGTCGGTAAAAGACAACATTTACCGACAAAGCGGCTAACCAATTTCGCATGACACAAACTCGCGATAAGCTTAAACGGGATAAGGTCCGTGATCAAAGAGACGCGATTGAAACTCATGAAGCTGTCGGGAAGGAAGTTCGTGCAGCTATCTCCAAAATTGGCGGTACTTTACCTGAGAACATCCCTCCTGCTGAGTCTATAAAAAATGTTGAGAAACGTTTAAAAAAATAACACCTGTGCTGGAGCTTGATGGCAAAGATGCCTTCGGGTTGGTCCCACAAGATGTTTCTGATGGATAAAATCACACTCGACATAGTGAGTAACGCGAGTTTTGGATAAGCCAGTCTTGGAAATAGCTTAAAGTAAGTGATTTGAGTTTAAACAACTTCACAGGTTCAGGCTAAGATAAGTTTTTGTGATTATGCAATTGATAACAAGCTCATTACGACAGGAAGACCCTCGTAGAGGGCCTCTGAATGTAGCCCACCGTGAACCTGCGAGCGTCAGCGAAGACGAGGCGCAACTGTGGGTAAATGCAGGTTTAAATTTCGCACCCCCGAAAGGGTGTGCCTCAAGCCACTTGTAATCAACGGGCTGAGGCACTCTCATTCGAGAGTGCAAACTTTATTTTGCCCATATTCCCACCGTTACACCTGTCTTCGCTTCGCTCGCAAGGTTCACGGTGGGCTACATTCAGAAACCCTCTTCGAGGGTTTTCCTGTCGCAACAACCTTGCTAGATCAATTTTTGTCGTGTACAGAGCTCGAAGAGGGTTTTCTTGTCACAACGAACTTGCTATCAATTTATATAAGCCTCAAAAAAACTATCTTAGAGTTGCTCGGAGACGGACTCGAACCGTCACGCCCTTGCGAGCAAGGGATTTTAAGTCGGTTGAGATTTACTGATCGGCACAAACCAGAACACATAGCAATAAGAACCACAATGGCTTACAAGACCACGCATTGTGCTCATCTGTGCTGATCTTTTCCAGTCTTTTCCCGTCGAGTGCGTAAAATTTGCGTAAAATTCGTCATGGTTCTGGACTACAAACTACGGATAAGAATGTCGGTAAAAGACAATATTTACCGACAAAGCTATCCCATGAATATTACAGCAACAACGACAGCCATAGAACTCTTTAAGAAAAGAATCACGGATTGCTCCGGACCGCCGAAGCTATCCGGCATCCCGAACTCAGGGGTTACACCCCCGGAGACCTCGATAGCTGAAAAATTTGAATCGATGATCCGACTCGGGATCGTCAATACACGCATGAAAGATTTTTATGACATATGGCTCTTGATCTTGACTCAGCAGTTCGATTTCGACCGCCAAGCTCTTCAGGTAATCATTCGGCAAGTTCTTAAAAACCGCAGAATGGTTGCAGACACCCTTCTAGCTGCATTTCTAGAACCCTTCTACGGCAACCCAATAAAGCAAGACAAGTGGAATGCCTTTTTGAAAGACATCGCACACGCCCCTGTTTCTCTTGAGAAAGTGATAATGGATTTGAGAAGCTATTTCAAAGAATTTGTTTTCTCATAAAGATATGGTTTTCAATAACTTCCTATAATGAAATTGCTCTGCGAAGTGACCCACCTAAAAGATCTAAAAGCTCTAAACGCGAGACAGCCTTGACCCAGCCAGTCTCATGATTGCCTGAAACAAAGTTCTAAGGCGTGGTGACAAAAAATAAACCCCAACGCCAATCCCAACAATTGCCAGAGGTAATACCCACTTAGGCGTGCGTCTCCACACTCGGCTTACTCGATCGTATAGTTCACCTGCTAATCCTTTCACGTTTCTTATCCATTTCACCCTTCTTGAACGAGAGCCGTGAACCATCCGTTCTTGAAGAGCAGGCGGTTGTTCCACATTGGGTTCGAACACAAGTACTGGTGCGATAGGTTCCAGCTGTGACATGACTTGGTTGATTGCAGGCGGAACAGGCTCTTGAATCTTTTGATCGGGTAATTCTAGCCGCCAATCGGCGTTCCACCGGATATCCTCCCCAAGTGAAGGGCAACTTTTCTGCTGCTCAATAAAAACATATCCTTGGATCTGCTTGATATGGGGAAGGTTCTCAAAGGACATGCGTTTACAGCTAAAAAAACTGTCTTGGAATTTTACCGTTTCTAGGTAAGGATAATTTGCAATGCAACTTCCTAAATCAAGTTTTCTGATTGTGAGGTGCCTGACATACTTGGAAAATTTCTTTGCAGCTTCCCACCTTTGTTCACCGCCTATGGTTAATCTTATTCGGCGCAGAGGACCCTCTATTTGTGGGAGCCAGTTACCCTTTATATTAAGGTCCTGGAGATTGGGCGCATAAATCGTAGGCACCTCCTCGAACTCAACACCTATTAATATTAATTTTTCCAAGTGCGGAAAATAGAGCGAATCAGCCAATGACAATATCCTTCGCGTGCAGCGTTCCTCCTTTACCCTAATTTCTTTTAGCCGCCCAACATTGAGACCGACCAATAAAGGTTCGGGGTGACACGTATTATTTTTGGAGGAAATATGGTAACTCACCTTATCAAGGTTGGGAAGACCATCTGTTTTCAAGGAGTGAACCTCGCAAGACCATAGGTACAGTTTCGAAACCGACCCTAGGCGCAGGGTTTGCCCTTTGTAATTTTTTATCCTCAAACACCGTAAACGTGTGAGTCCTGCTAAACAATCGAAAGATTCAATGTTATCCGCAGCGATCTCAAGGTCTGTGAGTCCCGGATAGCGATTAACGAGCTCTTGCAAGTCAGCCTGTCCAAGGTCCCAGTCAGCAAGTCTTAAGGACGTTAGATTGGGCAATTCCAAAAAATTAAATGGACCAGATATCCATAGTGATTTCAGATTTCTTTTGGTCTCCTCGGTAAATTGAGTTTTCATAAATCTAAACTTAAGATGACCTTGCCAAAAACGATCTAAAGAGGAATCAGAGTAATCTGGCAGAACAACTTTAATTTTGTTTTTTAATTTATGGTTTATAATATTTGGGGGCCTTATTGAATAATATTTCCAGGTGGAAAGTTCAATAGGTAAAAGAACTTCTTGCTCAAATTGCGCTTGCAGGTGGGGACAGTAATCAACATAAAACCTGTGGATAGCTAGAAATTCATACCAGTCTCTAGGGACAACGCGGCCTTTCTCTTCTGTTGGCCAGCGAGGGTCTCTTCCTTCATATTCAAAATCCCATACCCGCTGAAAAGTGTCCGAGTCCATGTCAGGTAACTGGGCTCGAGCCTTCTTTGAAGGAATCAGGGCGTTAATTAACACCGGAGGCGCCCGGAATACATGGTTATCTTTAAATCTAATGGTCTCATCTGGTTGGTTTAGATCATCCAAGGTCACATTACTGGATAGAATCGCACTGATTTGTCTTCGGTTCCAAACTTTGTCGCAACCGATCACGACAACTTCCGTACAAACCATGTTCTCCCAACAATAGGCGAGCTCTTCCAAAGAAAGTGTAACCGTTTGAAGCTCGTTGAGATACTCTTGGACACTATCAAGTAACCATTTTTGGTAATTCTCTTCCTGGAGGCAACAGTTCACTAGTTCCGACCAGCCTGCTATCAGATTCTCTTCACGCCACGAAGCCATAAAAGAGCTGTGGAAGGCTATATCAAGGCTTCTGAACGCCCGTCGTGAGAGGATCTGTGGTGGCTGGTCGCTAATTTGAATCCTATCGATGTTTTTATTGGCATGGAGCCATTCCCTGATCTCAACCACGTTGGTCAGATCGCTGGGAAGAATCGCTGTTTGAAACTTTTTTTTGATCTCTATCGCCTTTTGGTGGAGTGGAGAATCGGTTGAGTACATTTGTAAAAACGGCTCCAACCAGCAAACTTGCTCAAATGTCCAGTCGGTAAGGAGTTCTTCGAGATCATTTGTATTAAAGAGCTCCAATGCCCAATCTAAAACTTCAGGGTATTCGCGCGGTACTTCAAGAAACCAGGGCTGGTCCGGCGCGCCATCGCGTCGCAAAGCACCGTTCCGTCCATGGAGACTCAAGGTGGTAAGTCCGCATAGAAAGAACTCGTAAGGAATTTCACGCATTATACCATTTACGCAACAGAACACAGGCTCGCCGAGTTCTAGAGCCGAGCTTTCCCTGTTTGCCAAAAAGATTTCTATGCAGTTTTTGGATAGTAAAACGGCCCTCCCTTTTCTGTGAATTTCGAAGCTCGTCACTTCTGGGCATTTGATTAATATTCTTTGTAGTCGTTCTTTAAATTGGTTTTCGTCGCCTTGATCGTCTGGTAATGAAATCGCTATCCGTTCTATATCAGTCAAATAGCCAGGGTCTCCTCTCGTAGGAATTATTACGGGAGAAAATGTCTCTAAAAATTCAACGAAGCTCTCGAATTGACTGAATTGTTGGCAAGAAGGGATCTCCTTTTCACGGAGCATAGTGCGAACCAGATCGAAAGTAGATTTACTTGTTCTCTCGAACGAAGGCACGTCAACGAAGCTTGGGAAAAGAAGCTGAAGTTCCGCTAAGGAAATTGTGTAGTTCGAATGATCTTTGAGCCTTAAGCAAAGCTCTTGCATTAAATTGTCTAATGGAATGCCTCTTCTAATCATCCTTTTGACTACGATCTCCGACAAGGGTTCGCTGTAGCCTTCAATTAATACTCGTAATACTCTAGACTTATCTGTAAGCAGTATATCTTCAAGCGTGCATGAAAAATTTGGTAGTTGTAAACATTCACGAGGAACGATTAACGTGCGGTCCTTCGTTTCGATTATTCCGTGGGGGTGTACCCAAACACACGTTCGCGGAAAATGACCAAGATGTATCTGATTACCCGACCCAATAATCCCCTCAAAGCCACCTGGAAGAAGTGAACTCGCTAAATTAAACTTGTTTGGGGGTAATTCGGGTGAGTTGAAAGATTGGTCTTTGCAAAGACTGTTTGGGCGTAGACCTACGGGATTCACAAATTCTCCTATTAATATTTCACATACAGGCATTATACCATTTATAATATTAATTAAACAGTTTTTTGTTTTTTTGTTAGAGTAATTAATGAAACACGTTAATACATAAAATTATTTGATATTTCATTAGGGGGAGCACTCGACTTTGCTAAAGAGATTCAGCATTGAGGACATATCGCAAACTAGCTCTATCCTTCTTCTGTTCCTGGCTGTAAAAGCCGTGTCGCATCGGTGCTATCTTACAAAGGCGCTGTCCATGGTCAGTTTTTGGGCCTCCTCGCGCCCCATGCATTCGGCAAACGGTGAATTCTCGCATAGCGTAGTTTTTGCACTGCTCGCCACTGCGTTTTGACTTGGCCTTACACCGTTGCATGGGGACCCTCCTCAGTTTTTTGCCTAAACCCACCCCCAGCGGATACATTGCCAACAATGGCCTGACCTCCTCCATGCACATGCACATGCTCTACGTGAACTCTTTGTTCACCTCCTCGCCGATATTTCATAAGCACTCCCAGGGCTTCATGATGTCTAGCCAACAGCTTAGATGCCCCATTAAGATACACACCGGAGAAATTAACGTTATCGGTACGCATTGCACGACCTAGCCATGTAATGGCTTGTTCTTGCAGAGTCACCAATTGAGCCACTAATTGACCCTCAAATTCATCTTGTGGCTCCATTGCAGTCATCGTCTTGGCAAGTGTATTTAGGCGATCTACCGTTTTTTCAAATGTTTCAGAGGAAGGTGTAACCGCATCGGTTAATTTAGTAAGAAGAGCAAGCCCAACCTGATCATCAGACGCACCAGTAGCAGCACAAACTCTAGCTTGAAAATCATCGTGGGCATCGCGTGGCAAAAGCTCCTGAGCAAACGCAGGCTCAACCGCTACATTTCTTCCTGATGATTGGTCTTTAACGAGCTTGAAAATGTCTTGGCTTGGTGTTTGCCGCTGCTTCATCTTAGTGATCGCTCTGGGCTCTTGAGCGGTCAACTCTCGTTTAACATCGGTTTTGTTTTCATTTGTCATTTCAACTCCTTTTGATAATCTGAGGCTCTCCTGAGTCCTGCCTGGATCCATTGTCTCAAATCGGTACCTAACAGGAAGGATTCGGCAGGGCTTTTGCCCTTCGGAACTGGCCATGACACTACGTTTTGATAGGTTCGTCTCCAAAATAGATGTGCTTTTTTTCCAGCATCATCAAAGTCCAGACTCAATAGTATTTTTGGGAATCTTCGCAGAAATTCATGCATCACTTCATCTGGTCTCTTTGCAACACCCCCTAAAGCTATGCTACAAACAATATCTCCAGCTTCTTGCTGAATCAGAATTGCGTCCAATTCAGCCTCGACAATGATTGACGGTAATGCCCAATCGCCATAAAGACCATACTGCCGTTGACTGCCAGAGATCTCTACATACTTGGGCAATTTGTCCTCCGCATGCCAGTCATCTCTCCGAATCTTGATTCGATGAGCCTTAGAATCTTCGCAAGGAAAGGTAGGGACCACGAGACCGCGGGGAAGCCATTGTCGCCATAGTTTTTTGTCTTCTCGATAGGCCTCTTCGAGTCCCCAGGCCGTGCGTTCTTCCCATACTGATTGCAGGTTATAGCCCAAACCACAGCGTCTTGCCGTTTCAATAGTTAGCCCTCTGGCACGAAGTATCACCTGCGCCTCTTCGCAGAGCAATGCCTCCTGACAAACACAAATAAACTCGCTCGCTCTCTGTCTCCACTGTTCGTTTGGAACCTCGGATGCAATAGGTACAAACTCCTGTGATCTGGTTCGACGTATTAGCGGACTCATACGAGGCGTAGCGCCCACTTTCCGACAAGCTTCTTCAAAGGTAAGACCAAAAAAATCCCGACAGAACTGAATGGCATCCCCCTGCTTCTGACACTGTCGACACCAATACCGTCCATTTGATCCTTGCTTTGGCCAAATGCAAAACCGATCCTTTCCCCCACACGCTGGACATGGCGAATGATACTCACCACCGTTCGTGGATGCTGAACGCTTGGGAATAGAACCTATCTCAGTAATCAAATCAATCACGTTCACGGCCAGGCCTTGATTGGTTATATCTTTCTCGAATATGGTTAGATCAGGGATTTCATAGTGATCTTCTTGGCGAGCGAACAGTCCAACTAGTATCTGGTGAAAATCTGCTTCTAATGGTCTTTGTTCGAGAGTAACATTGTTCCTTCGACACCAACAAACAAACTCCACCCACAAAGAACGCACTGAGATCGGTCTGGACGGCCATCCGATAACCCTGCCAACGCAAGGTTGTGAAGGCTCGATATGACCCTCTTTGGCAACTATACTCAACCACTCCCATATCGCACTCGCTCCCACAGGTACGGCCAGCGCGGTTTTTTCAGCTGAGTCTTCACTGGCTTTGTGGCGTATGTGACAATTGTGACTGTCCAGGGAAACTTCTGTCACACCAGTAAAATGAAGCCTTGTGGCGAGTGTGGCAAGTTGTTTCAGCCTATTTGAGCGCTCTTCGGACAGCGCTAGATTCCACTCAAAGCAACTAGCTTTCGCAGTTGTATTTCGATCACGATTGCCACACTGCCACACCGTCTCATTCACTTTCAGCACCATCCTCGAGAACTTTGGAGGTAAAGCGATAGACTCTAACGCTTTGTTTAGCTCCTGGCAGTCTTTCAGCGCGGGTGGGCGTGCCATTTGGCCCCGGCATTAACCAGCCGTGTCTTATGCAAACATCAATAACAAGCCGTGCATCAAGCCCAGAGCACAAATCTCTTTTAAAGCTCTCTCGAAAAACATAGAACTGCACGTCACCATCCAAACACCTTCTATAACCAGCGCGTTGTAGGGTCTTAGTTTTTGGGTCTTCGCCATCAGCAGTCCAAGCACTGAATCGCCCCTCTCCATGCTGCTCGAAATAATATCGCACTTGTGAGAGGATTTGTTGTTCTTCTTGTAATCCGAACGTACCTCGTGCGCGTAACCAGTCACCAAAGCAACGCATAGCGGCTTTTGTAGCTGTTCCCTCCTCCCATCCAGTAATTCCAAAAACGGAAGCAAGCTCACCAGCCACGGCGACCAACGCAAAGCGATGAAATGCCCGAGATATCTGACCGCAGGCATTAGGAGGTAGATTCTGCAGCGCCAAGCCTGCCATAAGCGCTCTTGCAGTCTCCATTGCGTCATCTTTCGACTCGATCAAACTATGAAGGAAACCCCTGCCTGCAGAACCGTAGGACTTTCTGCACAACTCGTTAAGATGATCAGCAAACCCCTTGGAATTCGGAAACCCATGCAGCTCATTAAAACAGCCATACATCTCAGTATCTACTGGGATGTCCAGAATCCTAATCTCCTGACCTGCTTTGACCTTTTGTTTACCATCTGACATATGATCTAGAAGGCTTTTCTCTCCAGATGACAAGAACACTAAACGCCATTTTGCGCGATCGCGGGGGTTGCCATAACGATCTGCACGTGTTTTACCCGTCCCGTTAGCCAACATATAGGCAACTTTTCCCACTTCTGTTGAATCGATTTCGCCTATTTCGTCCAAGCAGAGCAGGCAGTCGTTATGAGCTGCAGCGACTCCTTCCAAGCCATTCGCGGTAGCTCGCCATTGCTTCATCAAACCAGGTCCTCCCCAGACTGAAGCAGCAACACGAAGACATGTGGTCTTGCCCGAGGTAGAGTGGCCTCTGAAGTGAAAACCTCCGTTCTCCACCCCCAGCAACAGCAACAATGGACCGGCAAACGCTGTGCTTAGAGCGAAAATCAGCCGAGAATTGCCTTCACACAGTCTGGAAAGTTGTTGCCATTCGACCAGACTTCCTGCGATCGCGTCTGTAAATGAAGATGCTGCAATTGATTGTAAGATGAGAGGCTCGTCTCCAGCATCTCCTACAATCCCATCAGGAAGCACAAAAACACGTTGATTCCTTGCCCAACCCGTTTGCTGAACGCACCTCGCCGTTCGGTTTGGAGACGACATCTGTATGTACATCGTAAGTAACTGACGCGATCCGCTTCCGGACGCCAATAGCAGTCCTTTCGATAATAGCATCTGTCGATACTGCAATCCGTCCCCGGCTAAGAGCTCCATGGGCATGGCCCATTGATGGGTTACACCGTCGGGATCGTTAAACTGAAGTAATCGTCCATGGTTTTCGTTGGCGTCGTCCCGTGTTCGGGCCACAACATCGAGTCGCAAGCAGATCTTGATTGGAGCAGATAGATTTTCCGTATTGCCTTCCTTTTGGAAGACTAACCAACAGTCATTATCAAAAGAAAAGCCCCTAGGTAACTCCGGCTTACAAGGGGTAGTTTTTAATTCCTGTAATCTGTGTTCAATCTGTGTCATCTCTTCTTGTCCAAAGACTAATTTAGAGGCACTTAAGGATTGAGTTATCTCACGAAATTCATTATCATTGGTCATACGAGATCCTTATGGATTAATGGCCCGCCGCATTCCCGTGCGACGGACCGATGTTTTAGCTAGCCCTAGCTAGGATTTAGTGCTGCCTCAGTCTTCATTACGAATGACTGAGGTTTTTTTTCGACCGCAGTCGCTCCAGAGATTTCTTTGGGTCAGCTCAAAAACGTGGGCGACCCTGTTTTTGGGCTTGATTAGTGCCATCTTTCTCTCCTTGATTATGGGTTTGTTGAAGCTGTTTGATGAGTTGGAAAAATCTTGCGGGATTCACTAAGACTCGCCTCCGCACCCTTATAAAAGCATCATCTAAGCCGAGATATGATGCGCGAAAAACATAGGATCGCAGGGCGGCCTGCGAAGGCCATGGATACGTACCGCAAAACTGGCGGATAGTGATTAATGGTGTTTGCGGAAGGCTCTCCGTTGCTAATACTGATTGGTTAAAAACTTTCTCTGTCATCTACACACCTTTGTTACATTACAACTTGAGAAACACATTTAGCATCTATTGAGAAGGACCAAGCAGTCATGACAAGCTTTATTCCTCTGTGTTCTCTTGTAATTCATTATAAGCTATTTAATGCAAAAAGTCGGCTAAAAAGGCCTCTCAATACAACTTAAACCAGTTTGCCTGTGAAAATTTGAAATATTGAATTTTGTCGTCGAAATGAAAAAAAGTGACTCAGTAATCAAACGCCTTGCAAGCAATCAAAATCATAGAAAAGGTACCTTCTCGCTGCCACCGACGATACTGTGAGTCGACCGCTTTCCAATTCGGATAGTTCGCGGGTAGGTTTCTAATGGGAACCTTGGTTCGCAGATGAAATAAAATTGCGTTTAGTCTCTCTGGGGTCATGCTTTGGAGGTCTACCTTTGACCCTAGTCAGTGATGGAATCTTCTCCAATAATTTCTTCCAATTATCGAGGGATACCTCCTTGGGCACCTCGATCCACCGTTTGCGTCGTTTTCTCACGTGTGCAAAAGGTCGGAGAGAAAGGGAGGTGACCAAGTTTTTAGTTTGAGCCACCTTGCTAGCCTTCTTAAACTGCTTGGTAATATGACTAGAGGGCACAGGTCCACCAGTACTAGTGGAAAATACAAAAACAGTCATATTCCCTATCTGTTCGCACATTCTGCGCCAAAGGTGGTCAGGCAAGTAATGGCCAATAAGATGGGTTTGATAAGGGTTACACCGATAAAGCGTTATTACTTTCGTTCCTTCCTCCTCACTGGAGAGATCCTGTAGCTTTAGATGCAAAAGTTCCTCTAATGTCACAAAGGTTCCATCTCTTCCGATTTGGCGGTTTAAAAACCAGAGAACTTCAGCAATTATAGCGGTCTGCCTGTCGATCTTCCGCAACTGATCCCGAAACTTTCTATATTGCTCAAGAGAAAGTCCGGCAGACTTTCTGACCTCTCTTCGACCAGAATCCTCTCTGATCGTTTTTGGCTTCGGCTTTTGGGCGAATCTATCTGTGACCCATCCCAGAGGTATGTTGTTCTTAGAACAGATACTCTTCACATCCTTGTCCGATAAGATTCGAGGGTCTATAATGTCCTTTACCGACTGGCATATTCGACCTTCCTGCTCCTCAGCCTTAGTTTTTTTCGTGGACAAATGCTCTTCACCATCGATTTTGAACTTATGTCGATGAAGCATGCCATCGTCCCCCCTAGCTACTTCAGGTACAGAAATAAGGGGCAAAAAGGCATATCGTGCTTTATAAAACACCGGCACCAAGGGAACTCCTTTCGAAGAACTCATACAACGGATCCTTTGTTAGCATTTAGACGCTCAAGAACATTTCTAAGATGACTTTGACTATAGTGCGCGTACCGCCGAGTCATTGCCGGAGATCGATGTCCCAGAATGGCCATCAACTCTCCCTGAGTTGCACCCGACATAGCCATCTGACTTGCTGCGGTGTGGCGAAGATCATGCCATCTGAAATTCTGAATGTTTGCTCGTTTCAGCGCTCTATTAAACGCTTCGCGAACGGAAACACGCTTTCCGGCGCGACCGCTACCCTGGGATTGAAACACCAACTCGTCTGTTCCTCGTCCGAAGGTCGAGCAGTTCCTAAAGATAGCTTCTGAATCAACTGTGAGCGGAATTACGCGACGATCACCATTCTTCGTTTGCCCCAGAGTGATGAAACGTTGCTCAAAATCGACGTCTCGCCAGTGCAGGCCACTCAACTCGCCATAGCGCATGCCCGTGATCAACGAGAGCGCGACCATGGGATAAAGGTTAGCGTTGCGAGATCTTCTACATTCGTCCAATAGTCGGTCTCCTTCTTCGAGACTAAGAAATCGCTCTCTTCCCGGTGCCTCTTCGGGCTTGGACACACGCCGCATGGGGCTATCATCCAACCATCCCCATTCCTTTACGGTGATCGATAGCGTTTTCCCAATAGCACTTAAATACCTGTTCACGGTGGACGTGCTGCGCTTCTGCCCTCTCACTGTTGTTTCACCAAGCAGATGATCCCGGCATTCCGCGATCGTCGCGGGGGTAAACTCCGACAGAAGAAGATGGCCACACGTCTTTTTCCACCACATAAGCAACGCGGCTTGCTTAGCCGGCTCTTTGGAGTTTTGGGCAACCATTGTTCAATGAAGCGATCGACCATCTCGCCGACTGTGTGACGTTTGGCTTCGACCGTTTTGGCGTGCCTACCATCGCGAATCGCGCTTTCGGTATCTTGGATCCACTTTTTCGCAAGTGTAAGCGTGCGAAAACTGCCACGTTGGGGCGGGTGCCCCTTTAATCGAACTTCTGCATGATATGATCGCTTGCCATCTTTACGAACGGTTTCTCGATAGGTACCCATACTGACTCCACAAAGTAAAAAATAGATTAGAAAACGCAGGAATAAACAGCAACAAGGGACAATCAATCCCTTGCCTGTTACCATTCCTGGCTATGTTTAAAGACGATTTATGTTCTATTTTGACATGAATTACGCAATTTTTACGCACCTGAAGATAAGATTTCACACTCCCGAGCCGCACGTAGCCATTACGGGAATAGAATGCCACATCTGACTCAGTTGCGTAGATTGTCTGATGTGACAGCGTTTTCTCTCGAACGCCACATGCGCCACTTCTGTCACACATCAATGGAGAATGAACAACGAAAGCAGGCTGCGAAACAGGCTTTTTTTCGGTGGGTTTGATGCTGGTTTGTTTTGGCGGAGTGCGTAAAAAGTGCGTACGCAACCAGGTTAGGCCGACTGTTGCGTATTTGTTTAAACACCTAAAGCTTTGAATCTTAGAGTTGCTCGGAGACGGACTCGAACCGTCACGCCCTTGCGAGCAAGGGATTTTAAGTCTCAGGTGTTTTCATAACACCACATAACACCGCCTAACACCACGGAATGAAGATAAGGCTCCAACCGCGCTGGGTGATATGCGTTTGTTGTGCCAGATTACGACAAGTTACGCGATGTACTGGCCCATAATTGGCCCATACCAATAGAATTAGAGCGGATTTGTTTGTTTGCCATATGTAAACATCAAGATGCCTTGACAAGGGCGGGCAGAAAAGTAAGCATTCACCTCTTAAATGCACTGATTATGAAACCACAGCTTCCCGAGGAAGGCCCAAATGGACCCCCAGACGCAATACAACTTTTCGATAGACCAGGTCGACGCATCCACTCAGGACGAAATGGTGCGCTTTCTAAAACATCATGAAGATCGAACTCTATTTCTACTCAGTAATTTCGAGAATCATGGTTACAAGCTAACCAAAGCCTTTAATTCGGGTAATTTTCACTTAGTTCGATACTGTGGAAGCATCGTAGGGGCATTTTGTCTCTGTAGGCGAGGAAACCTTCTCATCCAGTCAGAGAAGAATGATGATGCCGTTATGGATCTGGTTTTAGAAACGTGTCTGAAAGAATCGATCTCCTTAACAGGCTTACTGGGTGATTGGGACTTCTGCCATCCGTTTTGGGAATACCTCAAAACAAGAAAAGTGATTCGCCATGAAACCCTGGTCTCCAAAGAAGTCTTGTATAGCCTTGACATTTCAAAGTGCCATTATCCTACAGAACCTACTATCAGGCTATTAACTACTAATGATTTTTCTCAATGGCACCCGCTGAGAAATGACTATCTACAGGAGATGAAACTGCCTGAAGATCTAAGTGAGGAAGACCTGAACCGGGACTTTCTTTCAAAGGTCGAGCAAAAAATAGCATGGGGCCTTTTTCGAAACGGTGAACTTAGCTCTCTAGCCGAGTTTAATGCCAAAACTACCGACCTGGCCCAGGTGGGAGGTGTTTACACCGTACCTTCTTCAAGAGGTCAAGGATTGGCAAAAACTTTGATGCGTCAACTCATGATGGATGCAAAAAGTCTGCATGGGGTTCGCAAACTAATCATCTTCACCGATCAAGACAATAAACCCGCCAGAAAGGTGTACGAGTCTTTAGGGGCGAATCATATCGGCTTCTATGCGCTTCTCTTCGCCACGATCGATCCTGGTGGCAGTTATTGAAATGAAAGGGCCGGAGCAGCCGGGAGCTGCGATGTGCGATTCGGCGACTATAATAGTAACAAACCACAAACTTGAAATAGTAGGGTTTAAAATGGAAAAAACAAAAAATTATGATATTTCCGATTCCAATGCAGAAAATAACGAAAATTTTATCATTGGCGACTGGTCAGGAGTATTAGATATTGGCATTGCACAACTGGCTGTAGTTCTTCATTTTAAAAAAGAATCTAATGGATCCTTAAGCGGGACATTTGACCATCTGCAAGAGAAAATGTATGACCTAACGATAGATCTAATCACATTAGATGGTGAGACACTGAAATTTGAAATCAAAATATTTTCGGTGAAATTCGAGGGCAATTTCATCAACAATAAATCTGAAATTTCCGGTCAATGGATCCAATTCGGAAAACTTTTCCCGATTACTTTTGAAAGAGGCATAAAATCGTTAAAAGCTCCAAACCGCCCCCAAGAACCAAAAATACCCTACCCTTACACGGAAGAGATTGTATCTTACGCCAATCCAAGAGCAAATGTTAGCTTAGCCGGCACATTGACCTTGCCATCATCCAAAGGTCCTTTTCCTGTTGCAATATTGATTGCTGGCGCAGGACAGAGCGATCGCGATGCAACAATGTTAGGTCATAAGACGTTTTTGATTTTAGCAGATTATTTGACTCGTCACGGTATTGCTGTACTTCGATTTGATAAACGTGGATGTGGAAAATCATCGGGCAATTTCAACACAGCGACAACTGAAGACTTTGCTGATGATGTTCTTGCTGGAGTTGAATATCTCAAGAATCGAAAAGATTTTAATCTAAATCAAATAGGGTTGATTGGCCATAGTGAAGGTGGTGTTATAGCTCCAATAGTAGCAGCAAAATCCCCAGATGTTGCTTATATTGTTTTAATGGCGGCTTGTGGTGTTAATGGGGAAGAAATTATGCTCGGATGGAATGCATCGATCGCGCGAGCTAATGGAGCTACCGAAGAAATGATAGATCAAGATCGCAAATATAAGAAAGAGAGGTTCGCAATTCTAAAAAGAGAACCTGATTTTGCTGTAGCTGGAAAAAAACTACGTGAGACGATCAAAAATCAGAAGCAAGGAGAAATAAATATTGACTCTGAAGCAATAGATGCAGAAGTAAACTACATGAATACACGGTGGTTTCGCTATTTTCTTACTTTGGATCCGACCATTGCCTTAAAACAAGTGCAAATTCCAGTGCTTGCACTCAATGGAGAGCTAGATCAACAAATATTCTCTAAGGAAAATCTTCCTGTCATTGCTAGAGCTTTAGAAGATGGTGGCAATAAGGATTATTCAATAGTTGAATTGTCTAAGCTCAATCACCTATTCCAAACTTGTCACGATGGATCTTTCGGAGAGTATGCAAAAATTGAAGAAACAATTTCTCCCATTGCCTTAAATCTGATTGCCGAATGGATTTTGAGAATATGCGTTCCGGAGGGCCGACAAGGATCAGAATAGGAGAGCTTGTGTGGAAAAGACACTAATATGGCGGCATTTTCAGAACGCCAGGGAGAGATCTCATCTACTCAGTTTGTCTATGACTTGGTCAGATGTGCGCTAAGCTGTGCAGAATGAAAGGGGCCGTACCCTGCGACGTGCGATTCTCTGATTTGGTTGCGAGCCATTTCCCACAAGTAGTTAATCGCACATCGCAGGGCACGGCCCCTTTCATAACACTACCTAATACCACGAGATGAAAATAGGGCTTCAACCGCGCTGGGTGATATGCGTTTGTCATGCCATGTTATGACAAGTTACGCGATGTGCTGGCCCATAATTGGCCCATATCTCTTGCCAATCGCTGTGGGTTGTGGGATAAATGTAGGGATCGCAGGAGGAACAAATGGAGCTTCTAGGAATAGACAATGTTTTTTTTCAAGTTGGTAATATTGGAAGCGCTATTACTTTCTATGAAAAACTCGGTTTCCGCTTAAAATTCAGGATTCCTTCTGGTGCGCTATTATGTATTGGAAAAGAGGAACCTGGTCTAATGTTGTGCGAAAAAAGTGAACCTAGCCCTTCACGCTTATGGGTTGAAGTAAAGAACGCGTTAATCGCCAAAGATAAATTCCTCAACGAAGGGCAATTAATCGAGACTGCAACAGGTTATACTTTTGAAATGGCTGATCCTTGGGGCAACCTGGTTGGATTTGCTGACTACATTAAGAAGCCTGAGTTATCGCGGGGATAATAAATCATCAGAGTCAAGCGGGTTGAAGAAGGTTTACCTATCTTGTCCGGAATCGCACATCGCAGGGCACGACCTCTTTCACGGCCTGTCAAAGGAATTATTCCAGCGAACCTTCTCCGACCATGTTCTGAGAATTCCAGTTCCATGTCACCTCACTCGTACTAGTATCGTATCGAGCTTCAAAAAACTGTGTTTTGGCGATATATCGACCGTCTCCTTCAATCCTGTCAATAGCAACCTGATACCGAACTCCCGGTTTCAGATCAGTAGGAAGCTGTAGGTACTTGCTGGATGAAAGATCTTTTTGACTCCAGACGAACAAAGTCTGGTATGGATGTACCCTAGCGATAATATTTTCTTCTGCTTCCACTGAAAACACAGCGGTTCTTTCGCGCCTATTTGTAGTGTTGCTTCCAAAAGCTCCTACACTCAGAATGTGCGCGACATCAATATCCGCTCGGTCATTGTAAGCACGAAGTGGCTTAATTTCTATTGGCTCACCGTCTCGATTTTTTGGTCGGAAATCGATTGTAGGCCTTCGATTGAATACAGCAAGACTGTACAGTAATCCTTCACATGCGCCCAAGTTGCTACCCATTTCCCAAACTGTAACATATCCCGCCATAAGATGGCTCTGTAAGCGCTGCTTTACTTGAGAAGACTGGCAAATATGCTTTGGCACCAGAAGATCTATGTATCTTACCGGTACTGAATAGGTCAACCACTCGCATAGCTCCTGATGGCTAGTTGGCTGATCAAGCCATTCTTTCAAACCATGCCAGATTCTATGACTGAAAATTGATGAATGGTTATTGGGGAATATTCTTGATTTTGCAACAGTCAGGAGCGCTTCCAACTCCTGGCGGCTAAGTAAAGGATGTTGGCTATAATGAGCATTCGCGAATTCATGAATCTCATGGATCCTAATCAGCCAATCTTTGTCAGAGTCCGATGTCTTCAGATTTATCTGAAATTCTTTTTTCTCTCTCAATTTTTGTTCGAGTTCTTGATTAATTAGTTTGAGAGGAACTCCTAGAACCTCAAGTACCCAGTGGGGTGTGATGACAATCGAACCCAATCTAAGGATTGTACGAATCTCATTTTGATAGACGGGTGCTATCAATGAAAAATATTTGTCTACATGTGCGCCATTACAAAACAAAGCCACACTGGTGGTATCGAGATAATAGAGAGATGGTGTACTCACAAGGTTAACCTCAGTAGAAATATGCTCGGACAAACTCGAACTGTCACGCCCTTGCGAGCAAAGGCTTTTAAGTCAGTTGAGATTTACTGGTTGGACTTCCTAAGTCCTAAGTCTTATTTTTCCTCAAAAAATCTGTTAGAGCCTCTCTAATGAGTGCGCTTGTGTCAGTGTCCTTTTGCTTCGCCGCCTTTCGCCTCATGCCCAGAGCTCGCAATTCGGTTAGCATTTCGGCACTTATGGTTATCGTTGTTTTGAGGAAGTCAGCCCGTTGCCCTCTAGGAATATAGTTTTCCTGCTCTTTTGGTGCAGCAGGTAGGGGGGCTGCTCGAACCGGCGCAATAGCCTTTGCTTCGGCCTCCCTTGGCTTTGCTGGCTTTTTGGTAGCCTTTTTCAACTTAGCTTTTTGTGGGGTTTTAGGCTCATCGAGTTGCTGTTTAAGATGTAATAGTGATGGTTTCTTGGCCATGTGAGGAATCCTTGTGTATGGATTTATTTCTTGATTTTGGTAAATATGAACTTCAGTAAGTCCTTAAATTCCTTATGCGAATGACTGCCTGGAGCATATAGGTTGACGGGCAACCCAGAGATACAGGCTTCCACCATGACAACCCGCATTGTTATAGGTGGGGATATTGCCTCTTTAAACCGTTCGAGGCTGCCTTTTATGTCACGAGCTAGCAGGGTTTTAGGCATCAACCGGCTAGGAACTAAGACAATTTTAGGCAAACCATCCTTCCTCACTTCCCTAGCCTCTTGGACGGTAGCTATTGCTTGCTCCCCCGCCCATAGATCAAGTGGACTAGGGCTTATCGGGATCAAAACAACATCAGCAAGAAGGGCGGTAAGCATTGCCTCTTGTTGCAACTGGGGCGGAGTGTCAAACAAGATCGCCCTTGCCCCGTGTTCTTTGGAAACCTTAGCCAGTCGTTCCTTGAATGCCTTAACGTTCTTACCTATTTTAAATGGTACAACCGGAAAGGGAAACTTATCGCCGCCCTGAATAGCCCATCTGGTCGCCGACTCTTGAGGATCGCAGTCTATTAGTATCGGGTCATGTCCTCTTTCGTGCAGGATGCCAGCCAGGTTTAGAATCGTTGATGTCTTGGCGGATCCACCCTTTAGATTTATAGCACTTATGGTAATAGCCTCTTTCATGCACTCCCTCCTAATGAAGAGCCGGAACATAACAGTCATGCCATATCTAGGCAATTGCAAATATGTTTACGTACGTTCATAGGCATATATGACATGTGATATATGAAGTATGAATTTACGTAAATATGGATTTACGAAAATCCTAATGTCCTATATCATGCTGTGCATATAATGCTACTTATATACACAACCAAGCAAAAGCAGAGGTAAGAGATGGGAACCGCAACATACACACCAGCAGTTTTAGAGAATCCAGAGCTGCTCACACAGGAAGCGTTTTCCTATCGCCAAAGCGTCGAGCTGCAAAAGGAAGTTATCTGGCGTGCTCTAGCTGACACAACACTGCAACATGCAATAGAGACATGGCTGAAAACTCTTACTGAACTAACAGGAAAAAATTATAGATGCGGTTTAGAGAGACTGGCCGCTTTGGGTCTACTAGATCCGAGCATGTCTTTGCAGTCATTCAGTCAGCTAAATCCAAACACCATCCTAGATCAGATAAAGAAAGCTCCAGGCATGTCTGAATCCACCAAGCAAGCTAGGGCCGCGTGTTTTATCTCCCTGACAAGATTTATTAGCCGGAGAACAGAGGGTATCGTACGAGCAGCGATACCATGCAAGGAAGGAAGCCTTGGCACGACAAAAACATTTGGATCCACTAGAAGCGTTGTAAAGTCCGAAGCTCTGGAGCCAATGGAATGGATTCGGCTCATAGATGCGATAGGCAATAAACGTGATGGCCTCATAGTCAAATTGATGCTACAGGGAGCCAAGCGTATTAGCGAAGTCCTATCTCTGACCATTGACAAGGTGGACTTTGACAAGCACCAAGCACAGTTTAGACAGCTAAAAACCCGTGGTGAAGAAAGGTGGCTTGTGGTCAATATGCCGGAGCATCTAACTGCTGAGATCAAAAGCCTAATCGGTGAAAGACAGTCTGGCTTAGTGTTTCTGACGGATAATGAGAAACCCATTCAGCACACGCAAGTTTACCGAACCATGAAGAAAGCTGCCAAGAATGCTGGCATTAAGAAAAACGTACATCCCCACGTAATGCGAGCTAGTGCAATTACACACCATAGAGGACACGGTGTTTCAGATGCTGAAATCGTACGGCTCACGGGGCAATCTCTCCAGATGATGAATCGCTATGACAAAGCCGGTTTAGCTAAAAATGCAAGTCGTATAGCTTTGATTTGATTGGCAAAGAAAAGGTCTGAATTTCGTATAAATATATTTACGAATATCATAAAATACGGATTTATGAAGTAACAACTTACGTATATATGACAAGCGCCATAAAACTTAGAGAATATCAAAAAGAATGCCTTGAAATGGTTCTGGGCGAATTTAAAGCGGGCGTGACCCGCCAACTTGTGACCCTTCCAACCGGCAGCGGAAAAACCATCGTAATGGCCGCAATTGCCAAAGAGATCAACAAACGGACTCTTATTTTAGCTCACCGGGAGGAGCTGATAAGTCAAACAATCGACAAGTTTCAACTCTTTTGGCCAGACGTTAGTATCGGCGTTTGTATGGCCGAAAGGGACGAGATCCATCATCAGATTGTGGTCGGTTCTGTTCAATCATGCTGTCGACCAAAGCGCCTGGAGAGGCTCAAGGCGCAGGGCTTTGATGTCTTGCTCATAGATGAATCGCATCATGCCGTCAGTGATTCCTACCAGTCTATAATCAACTCCTTGGGATTTGTTTCCGGTAATGCGGACAGGCTTTTAATCGGGGTAACAGCAACACCTCAAAGGTCAGACAAGCAAGGGCTAGGCAATATATTCGAAAAGATTGTGTTCAGTCGCTCCATTTCAACAATGATCCGAGCCGGCTATTTGTCAGGTGTAATAGGTCGAAAGATCCTCACTAGCTTTGTTCTCGAAAAGATCCGCAGCAATAACGGGGACTTTTCTGTTGAGGAGCTGGCTGAGATCGTCGACACCCCAGAGCGCAATAACTTCATCGTAAGTAAATTCAAGGAGTATGCCACAGGTCGGAAAGGAGTTGCCTTCTGTTGCAACGTGGAGCACTGCAAACACTTGGCAGAAGAGTTCCGCAGCCAGGGAATAGCAGCGTCCGCAGTATGGGGCGATATGGAACCGGCCGACAGAAAACAGGCCCTTGATGACCTCAAAAATGGTCGGATCCAAGTTGCCGTTTCTTGCGGTATCCTCACCGAAGGTTTTGACGAGCCTTCGATTGATGTGATTGTGATGGCCAGGCCGACGAAGAGCCCCGGGCTGTATATTCAATGCGTAGGCAGAGGCTTGCGACTATGGCCAGGTAAGGAGAATTGCCTTGTCCTAGACTTCAGCGATAGGGGGCACAGCCTCGACAGTGTTATGTCATTGAATTCGGCTATTCCAGAAGTTGACCTGCTCAGAGAAGAGCCGGAGGAAGAGCAGGATGAGGCAGAGGAAATAGACAAAACGGCGAAGATTGAATGCCTCGATGAGATCGACCGTGAGTTTGACATTCTGGGGACCCGTCGGTTTATTTGGGTACCAATAGGCAACGATGAATGGAGCCTTCTTGATGACGAGAAAAACGAGATCGTCATGAGTCCCGAAGGAAGCGGCTACACAGCAACTTTATACTACCCGGATGGCTCTAGGCAGCGCATCACCAGCACCCCGCTACCTATCGAATATTGCAGCGGAGTTTGTGAAGATTATGCCAGAAGGAACCTCAAGATTGCTTTCTGTGACCTGAGTGAAGCAACTTGGATGAGAAGGGCGGAAGTACCAACCCAGGCACAGCGGACTTACCTTGAGAGCCAAAACGCATGGAATGATAACTTCACCAAGGCCCAAGCCTCGCTTGAAATCCGCAAGATTATTTCGATGAAAAACAAGCAACGGCGTTCAATGGCCAGTGAATCGATCACCGAAAAGCAAAGATATTTCTTGAATGGTTATAATATCGAAACTGAAGGCATGTCAAAACTGGCTGCCATGATGAAGATTTCAGAACTGAAACAGCTAGTTAAACGGTGAAAAACAGCAACAGCAGCAAGAGAAATGGCATGATAACCCGAAGTTATTCGGATTATTCGGACTCATTTTACAGTGAGATGGCATGGCTTAGGATTTAAAAATACCCCACCCCCAAGGTTTTATGGCAAACATCACAATTCCGAAGAAACTTAATCCAATCGTCCAAGCCTTCTTTGCAGAATCACCAAAGGCAGCGAAAAAGCTAGTCATTCAGGCGGCTAAAGCAATCTATGGATCGGACGAGGAAAAGGACCCTTTCGATTTTTCCTCGAAGCGACAGTACGCGATCACCAACGAAGATATCGAAGACATCTGCGCCTTCATGCAAGGCATTAAGCCAAAGGATATGCTTGAAGCTCTTATTGCCTCTCAAATCACCGTGACCCATATGCTAGGCATGCGCAAGCTTGCTACGGGGAATCTTGCCGATCAACATTTAGGATTGAAAATGCTGCGATTTAGCACGGATGCAATGCAACAGCTTCAGAAGAAACGCTGCGGAGGCAGGCAAAACATTACAGTGAACTATAATTACAATGGCACGCAGCCAGCCATTCCGACTATTCCACTAGAAGTTTGTGGCTGAGTTATTCTGATTTTTCCGATGGCCACTAGAGGAGGAAAAGACTAATGCCAATCAAAGGAGTAAAGCCTTGCGGTGCTAAATGCCGAACAAAAGGCGGTGCTCCATGCTTGCAACCAGGAATGGAAAACGGTCGCTGTAAGATGCATGGCGGATGCTTCCACAAGAAAGAGATCCATGGATGCTATACGCTTCGGGCAAAAGCCGAACGCAAGCAGGAACATGCTCTACTGAGGGAGATGAAGGCGTTAAGCAAAGAGATCGAGGGAGTCAAAAATGAAAGCCACGCAGGAGCATAAAAGGCTATTCCAGGAATTAGAGCAGTGGAGCCTCAGGAAAAACTCATTCTCCGTAAATGACTTCCTCAAAGAAAAAAAGATTTCCCTAAACGAATTCGAGCAAATCGCCAACGGCAGCAAGAAATTCATGAAGATATGGGGGAGGGCCGAAAGTCGAGCTTGGGAAAACCTGCAAGATGCGTTGTACGCAAAAAGCCTTCCAAGAAGCCGAATAGCGGAATACATTAGAGAACACGATGTTTTTCAAGACAGGGACCCTGAAGAGGTGATGCGAAGCTTGGAGGAAACACAGCTAAAACTCGAACTTCATCTAACAGCCCTTGGCGATACGGAGTCACTCAAAAAGTATGGCCGAATCGGTATCGGTAAGATGAATGATTTCGATGCTCTCATGCTATGGAGCCTAGAACGAGGCATGATCACCGAAGAGCAGTACAGGGACTTCGTCGCAACAAAAGAAGAATACCCCGACGACGAGGATTTTGAGGATGATGAATAACCGTCCCGCCCTTGGAATGGAACCCCGATAATTCTGACAACTATATCCGAATACCCAACGACCACTATAACATGCTCTACTGAATCCATTCATAATTCCTATTGTTCCAACTTTAAAAGAAACAAGACAAGTCCGACGTACAAGAAACGATAAACTTTACTTTAGTTGCGATAATTACTTTAAGCTTGTATTATTAAACATCATAAAAATAAACGTAGAGGACTTATGTTAAGCAATTTATACACATCATTAATTGTATTTTTTATAACTGTATCAAGCTTCTTATCCGCCGTAGATTATGAAATCCACGACATTGGAACGCTGCAAACACACTCCAGCAAAGCTATAGCGATTAACAACCAAGGGCAAATACTTGGATGGTACAATATTGACGGATCAAAAGAAGGGAAGCACTTCTTTGTCAGGGATCAGGACGGCAGTTTTCATGAGGTGCCAAGTAAAGAAAATGATTTTGAGATCAATTGGCGTTCTCTAACCAATGACGGTATCGCATACGGTACTTTTGACGGAAACGCTAACTTTGCTGTGCTTTACGGATGGAACCAGAAGGACGGTCTTATTAATTTGGGTGATCTTCCGGGAAAAGAAATAGCTAAAATTAACGACGCTGGCCAAGTTTTAATTAAATCTGTTGTTGAAAATGAGAGTGGAAAATCAACTCGACGACCGGTCATCTGGCATAATGGGAAAATAACAAAACTTCGCGGTCTAGAAGGCGATCTGGGTATTGAATCCGATGAGTCTTATGGATATGACATGAACAACAACGGTGATGTTGTTGGTCAAAGCGTTGTATACTTAAGTCATAAAAACAACCTTTACAGACAAACTCGCGCAACAAAATGGATAAATGGATTGCCAATAGATCTCCAAAAAGTAATCCCAAAAACTAACGAAAGTTCTGCTATTTGCATAAATGACAAGGGAGAGTTACTTGTTGATATTTTTGATAAAAGCTCGCACGATCTTTATTTTATTTCAACAGATGGGAGTATTAAAACTTTCATAAAGCCATGGAGAAATTTTTTTAACAATTCTGGTTATTCGTATGCCCCAGAATTTGGATCTTCGTTTGTTTACGATTGCAACGACAATGTTCTAATCAACACATGCTCCTTTAATGAAAAACTGAAATCACGTGCTGATTCAATCTGGTTAAAGATGTCCAAGATGATTAGCGTGAATGACAACGGAGAAATCATCTCACATGGCGTAACCATTTACGGCGAAGAGCACGCCATGCTTTTAGTGCCGGTAAAAGCCGACTAGCATGCTATGGGGTGGGTTGTTGAATCGACCTACCCCATACCTGTAGAATGAATCCTCGTTGCCTTTATCCAAAATAATAAGGCTGGCAACGACGTTTTTTTTTTCGTAACGTATTAAATGGTTTCGTCATTTCAGAAGGCTCGTTTCTCCCGTCATTGCTAATCACCTAGCAACAAACGATAATCAAAATTAAGGACTTTAGCTAATTTCTCAGCAATTTTCTTACCAACAGTTCGCTTGCCGTTTTCAATATTTGAAATTTCGTTTTGAGTAACTCCACTTTTTTCTGCTAATTCCTTTTGAGATAAGCCTTCACGATAACGCATGCCGCGCAAAACTAAACCGGATTTTTTATACTTCTCGATTCGTTCTTTAGCTAAAATTTCCCACGCAACAGGAGAGTCATCATCTTCGCACTGTTTTTCTAAAAAAGCTTCTACCTCTTCCAGCCGTGACAATGGGATGGAATATGATACCTTTTTCGAATTGGGCGTTTTAAGAATCACACAAAGAGACTTGTGTGAATCAGTATGGCGCTCCCTCATGAGTCCCGACATAAAAAACCTCTATATATTTTTCTTTTTCATTTGTTCTCCAGCAGGCCACGTAAGTAGGCTTCCCTTTTCTTAAATGGCAGTGGTGAAAACGCCCATTTCTATTTTCAATAGGGCTATAGTTCGGCCAATTTTTCATAACGGGACCATTTAGCTTCAAATCTAAGACCAAAGCGTCGGTAAGATCCATAAGCCTAGGTCTCCTGTTATCCCCGCTACGTTTTAATTTGAGATACTGTTTTTTAGCGTCGTGTGACAGCTCTACAACCCAATGTTCAGTCATTTTTCACCTGCATAACTTAAGTATAGCACAAGGTTTGTCATATGACAAACTAAAAGGATAAACAGCGACAGGTTTAGGAACTGAAAGATTTTTCGGAGCGATGGGAATAGGGGAAGATTTTCTGATATGGCGTAAAGCGCACAGAATTGATACAGGGGCGTTAAGGGATTAAGACCCCCATTCTACGTATTTCAAAAGATATGCAAATCTAGTGACCTTAGAATGCGTCCAACTTAGGCAACGGAATGGGAAGGCTGGAGATGATGGAAAGCTGTCTCTCTGCCACCTCACTTCCTAAAACTCTGACCAGGTCGTTCCAGTCACTTTCATCCTTCGCAGGTTGCCTTGACCTGAAATCGGGCGCTAGCAAGTAACAACTACACCTCAACCCGTTTAACGCTTCCTGAGCCTTTAAAACGCCTACATTCGCGCCCTTTGATTCAAGGTGTCTATCGTTGTCAGCAAAAACAGCAATCGAACTATCGGGAAACATTGCATGAATCGACCCGGCGACCGCCGAAAGATTGCCGGAATTGAATGCACATACAACCGGGATTCTCACAAGCTCCAGACAAGTAGCAGCAGTTGCATAACTCTCAGCAATGCCGATAATTTGCCCGCTCACTGGAGGGCGCAGCATGTGAAATAAGCCCTTCCAACTCGACCCCGTTAAAAACCGCTTGGTGCCATCAGGGTTTAGGAATTCAAGGGCTCGTATGTTTCCGCCCGAATCTCTTGCAGGAACGACAACAACACGCCCGTATTTGTTTTCTAGGAAGCGGATCCCATAAGCTCCGACTCCCTTTTTTTCGAGATAGTCAGACCGCCCCGATTCCTTCGCCAGGCTCCAAATGTATTGGCTTTTCTTCTCTGCTTCTTCATTTGATTGCCTCCCTTTATCGTCGGCCTTCTTTATCTCTGGCCTTGCAAAAGATGCACAATCGACTTGGGGATTAATACAGTTCGCTGATAGGGGTAAGCCATTCGTTCGGAAGGGAGGTACACGCTCACCACCAGGAATTCGGCAAATCGTGGATAGCCCAAACGTTCCATTGTTCAGAGTGGCTCCAACCGTTTGATAGCAGTATTCGCCCCGGCCGGATGTCTCACCAATTGCCCGACATCGTACATATTCGGCGTTCCCGGCAGCGGATACCTTAAGCTCGACAACATGGAGGCCGTTTGATTGAAGAAAGGCTATATGCTCTCGGATCTGTTCATCATACGTTTTTATCATGGAAACCTTGCGTTTAAGAGTAGGAAGAGCCGAAAAAAAAAAGCGTAGAGATGAACAGTCCTTTTTTCTCCGGCTCTTCTTGTTTGTCTTGAAGGCAAGCCGCCCGCCTCCTGGCGTGGGCGGCGCAGCCAAATAAAGGTATCCATTACCTTTACCGTTGGTGTTTTTTTCAGATTTTCTCAGGGAGAAGACCGAAGAGTTTGGTAACCCTTAGCTGGATGGGTTTGGTAACCCTTAAATTTCGAAAAGCGCAATGTCTACATTTTTTTTCTCTTTTGAGAAGATGCCTTTCCCTTTCGAGACCCAATAAGCCTTTGCTGACCTTGATCTATCAGAAATCGATGGGCTCTTTCATAGTAGCTAGCAAGGCGATACTCATCCCCATGCTTTTCCAAAAAACATCTAAGAAGATCTGGTTCACACCAGTGCCTGACAACATCGGCAACTCTATCTGAATTCAACCCAGATTCATCAGCCATTTCTTTCCATCTGTTAATCGGAATAAATGCTGATCCAACTTCTGCTAAACGATCAGACTGATTGCTAAATTCCTCGAACACCAAAAACTGCAACTGTGCCTGAAAAGCATGGGTGTTCTTAGAACCTTGAAGGTTAGGGAGGTCTCCTATCGGGATGAGGCGTCTACAGTCGTGTTTTTTCATCTGGTGAACGAAACCAGGAAAAAGCATGTCGCCAAGAATAATTCTGATTTCAGAAGGTTCTGTGTTTCTGTTTCTTCCTAACACTGTTAATATAATCATGTTTCCTCGGCGACCGTCTGGGAAGACAAACTGACCAAAAGCCTGCATTTCAAGAATTCCTCTTACCTCGGCGATTGCCCGAGGAGAGGTACATCCAGCAAGTTCCGCGATCTGACCATAGCCTCCAGTAATATCGATCGCCCTTGGATCATCTTCTTTGCGACACCACTGTTCAAACCCTGTTTTAATAAGCCACCGTATCAGCTTGTGCCCAGTTAGAGAACTAGAGCTTTTTACTGCACTCTGCAACATAGAGATCATTTTGGGATCAATTGTAGGGGCATAGAACAAAGGTTCACCTCTCTGATCGCAACACATTACCTGATTGTCCTGTTTTATAATTTGTTTCTTGTTTGTGGCGCTTGTAAGAGGTTTTATTATTTTAGTCATCAATCGTATAGGACATGCTGGAAATTGTTTTGATTCCCTATTCCAGCGCCGTTCCAACCTGTCTTTCCAAATTACCTCAGTCAACGCAGTCAGGATAGGCATAAACACAGAAGACGTTTCGGCAATCCAGAGTGACCAAGCACCAGGCCTATGGGTTTCAGCGTATCCTGAGTCTTTATAGTCCTTAAACCGGTTTTGTGCTGTGTTGACAATCCAGTTTGAAGCTTTCTTGCCAGCGTCTCCAATTTTGCTGAAAAATTCAGCAGCCTTTAGATCGAATTCGTTACAACCTTCTAATTCGCAAATAATTTCTGGAACAAAATATTGTCCTGGAAAGTATAGCCCACCGCCGTTCGTATCTAACAGAACACTGAAAGCTTCTGTTTCTGACGGACAGTCACTTTTAAGTACAAAATCTTTTAGACCCCTTGTGGCTACCACTAGTTCCCTTGCCAAAAAATCTACAGCACGATCATCGCTAATGTTTTCTTTATTAAGAACCTCACGGGACAAAGTAAAATGCACGGGGGAAGGATCTGGAGAGGCCAAAGTGGCAAGAACATGAAGCACAGTAACCCGCCAGCAAATATCGGTATCAGATGCTTTTAAATCGGACAACATTCGTCCAATTGGAGCTAGATGAAGCATATGACTAACATGCCATTCTCCCCGCTTAACAATGTCCTCTTGCACTTGTTCTCTGATGGCTTCAGGAAGAACGCTAACGTCAATCGTCATGTTTTTACACTATCCATCCAATGAGGTTGAGGATTTGAATTGGCTTTCTTGGCTTTTTCTGGTTTTGGATCTGATTTTTGTGTTGCTTTCTTGAGGTATCCATCCAACTCTCTTTCAAGCTGGATAGGATCTATGATTTGTGTGAAATTTGATTTTGTCATTTCAATGGCAATAACAGTTTCTTTTTTGTAGAAATTAGATTGCCATCTTACTCCGTCCGTCAGCGCACTTGCCCCTCTTGAGTCGGCTTGACTGGCACCCTCGCTTGATTTGTTTGTGGCGTTCCCTCTTATGGCTCCTTTGCTTACGTGATGAGCAAATAATATGGTCGGATTTCCTGGAAGATCTATTGTAAGCTCCTCTAAAAGAGCGATAAATTGTGTTGCTGCGGCGTTATCTGTTTCGGCATCTGCCCCCATTAATCTTGACACTGGGTCTAAAATAATGAGATCCCAACCCCCTTTTGGAGAAACCTCAATCAACCTCATTTTGAATTCATGAAAATATCTGCTAGGTTTTTTTTCCTCGATGAATGCGGCTTGTTGGCCACAGAACGAAAATGCGGCAATTCGATTGCTCGCATCTTCTAAAGGGTCTTTTTCTAATAGATCAGGTGTTGTGTTTCGTAGATGTTTTGATGCTTTATATAGAACCCTGTGAATATCATCATATTGATTCTCACCTAGCCCAAAAAAGACATTTCCTCTCTTGTCTGTTCCACAATGTTGTGTAGTTGTATATGTTTCAAGCCAACTTGTCCCAGACGCAACAGCGATGGCGAGTTGTGCCAGAAGATGCGTTTTTCCAATACCTCCGGCTCCAACAAGCATCGCAACAATTCCCTTCGGGAGGAATCCTGTAGGAATTCCATTTACATCCGCATATTCAAGCAACATCGGCTTTTTCGGTGGATTTATTAACAGAAAATTGTTTTCAAATTGATCTAAAAAACGAATAGGGAATTTATTGGAAAGTTTTTGATTCTTTTCGATCTGACCAAGCTTTTCGCGTGAATCTAAGATGATTTTGGATGGATCTGCGAGCTCCATCGAGTTTTTTATTGTCTCTTGAGATACAAAAATAAGGTCTCGTCGCATACGCATTTGCTTTAGTATGTCGACGTATTCTTCGATATGTGCAGAGGTGCCAGCGAATTGAACCAATGCAACCAAATAAGGGACTCCACCGACAGACTTCAATTGCTCGCGGCGTTTTAATTCCTCAGCGGTCAGGTGGACATCAACATGTGTTCCTTGCCGATATGCGTGCTGTAGAACCTGGAAGATGAGCTTATGCTCGCTGTAATAGAAATCGTAGTCGTTCAGACCATCCGATGCGACGTTGAGATAGCTATCATTGCTCAACATACATCCCAGAACCATCATTTCAGATTCTTTTGAATTTGGGATAGTAACCAAGGTTTGTCCAGAGACTGACATTCAGTCCCTCACTTAGGGCAAGTGAATCTATTATCTTTCGGCTCGTCTAAGCTAGCCTGAGCTACATAGCTCTCAAAAGCAGTTAAGTCCACCAAATACCTACCGCCTATCTTTTTCACACAAGCCTGAGCGACTAAAGAGCCACTGTAAATCCAGTGATGCCACTGAGAAAGACGAGGCCAGGGATATTGGCGACAATAGTCGCGTAGGGAGACAAGATTTGTGACAACGTTCAACATAACCTCCTAACCATTGGATCAGGCGGTATGCTAGCGGAACTTGCGATATTTTCGCAATACTTTCTCGCAAACTTATTGCGAAAGATAAAAATCGCCTCAACAGTCCGTTGTGAGGGTCTTTGGTGAGAACGAATCTCCTAGTCCGATTTGTGAAGCTGCTTCCTTAAAGTTTCGAAAAACCGTAGCCGGATTAAGAGTAGAATCCTGTCTTCCAGAAAAAAGCGGACCCGAACGCCGTCCATCCGTAAGGGTGGCGATATCCAAAAAAACATGTCTAGGGTAAGTAATAATTTGAGTTCCAAACCTGATAACCTGCTTATCAAAAACAACATCTTCCAACTTCAACTTAAGCACTTGATCAAGGGTTCGGCTGCCGCCGAAATAAAGAAGCTTAGCGACTAGCCTACATCGATCATCGAGCCTGTCTATCAAGGCAATAAATGTTTCGTGAGCAAGGATTCTACTTCGAGTCTTTTTCTCATCAGGGTCTTCGATTTTCCAGTAGCTGCTGCCAATAGTTTTTGATAACCACTGAAAGAACCTCACAAAATTCATAACCAATAATTCTCGAAGTACGATAGAGAACTCGGTTCGGCACCGAATTGTCTCTAAAAAATATAACAATTGGTACTGTTCTAAATCCTTTATAAGTATTAATTCGTTATTTTTGTTCTTAAAGGGAATTAGCTGATGCTCCAAGAGGATTTTTGCACAATCCGACCCTAGACCAACACGAGTTTGCTTGCTCCAGAGAAGAAATGCAGTCAGAACTGGCTGATTCTGAAAAACAGTATGTGCTTTCTGAATTGCTCGTTTTAGAAGAGCCTCTTCCTTTTCAAATCTCTCAATGGACTTTAACAGGCTACTTTTGGACGACGCAATATCAGGACAATCCAGCAGATCGCTATAAGTTCCTCGATAGTCAAGTTCCACGTCTTCAGCATCCATCGGTCCTTCATAAGGTATCTCAATTCTTGTCTTAGCCAAGATTAGACTCTCCTAAAATCGCCTTATTCATTCGTTCAAGGGGCTGTGAGGTCGAAGCCGTCGACAGATGGCTATAAATTTTTACGCAAGCCAACGTCTTATGACCCAGAATTTTACCTATTTCGAGTATTGACGCCCCGCCCATGGCCAAGTGAGAAGCAGCTGTGTGACGAAGAGAGTGGAAGCAAACATTTTTGAGCTCTGCATCTTGAACAGCCCTTTCCCAAGCCCCCCTTATATCAGCGGGCTGCTTTCCATCCATGCTTGGAAACACATATTCACTTTTGATTTTTGGTCTCTTAAACTGATCTCTTAGACTCCTCACAACAGGCTCACTTAAGTGTATTACTCGGGATTCTCCATTCTTCGTATCCCGAAAAATGGCCGTGCACCGGTCAAAATCAACGTCCGCCCATTTCAACCCAAGAATCTCTGATTTTCTTGCACCTGTACCCAATGCAAATGTAATAATGGAGTGTAGATAGGGGTTCTTGCTCTTTTGACATGCTTGAAGAAGTCTCTGAACCTCTTCCCTATCTAAATACCGGTCCCGAGGCTTATTCTCTTTAGGTCGGATAATCTTCTGAACTGGATTCTCTCTGACCCATTGCCACTCACGCACACAAATGGTATAAGCACGGCTCAATGCAGCCAAATACCTATTCGTTGTCGACGGAGTGCGAAATCTCTTTCTGCGCGTAACCTCATTCATCAACAGATCCCGTGACTCGGCAATCATTGCTGGCGTGATATGGCACAGGAAGTAGTCTCCCAAACGTGCTTTCCACCAGGCCAATTGCATCTTCTGCTTAGCATAGCTCTTCGGATTCTTCGGCAACACTATCGCGATATAACGGTCAATAAACTCGGCAAACGTTCGTTCTCTAGACTCCTCGCGCCCGAAATATCTTCCTTCCCTAACATCGGCCTCCATGCGTTGAGCCCACTTTTTAGCTCTAGCCCTGGTTGCAAAGGATGCCGATTTCTTAGGAGCCCCTGCCTGCCTAATTCGCACTCTATACGTGAATTTGCCATTAGATAGTCTTCTCTTCTCAATGTACGCCATATATCCTCCATTCATTCAGTACTGACCCGGGTTGGGCCCAGTCACTGTTGATCCAATGATTAGGAGGTTATGTGACGTTATCTAACTCACTTATATTCAATGTGCTCGGAGACGGACTCGAACCGTCACGCCCTTGCGAGCAAGGGATTTTAAGTCCCTAGTGTCTACCGATTTCACCATCCGAGCGTGAAATGACCTGTAGAATAGGGTGGACATGTTTTTGGGTCAATTGTTTTTCTCATCGCACTCAATTGAAAGGATTATTTCCTCCTGAAAATTGCTAAAACAAGAAACAAACACTCCCATCTCACACAAGAGAAGCTTGGCTGCTTCGTCGTTCTCTACTTCTAGATTCCTAGACTTCGCCCACTCCTTTACTTTATCGGCAGAATGTTCCACAAGGTAATCGACCATCGAAGCCGGTGTAGTGGCTTCCCAAAGGTTTGGCAAAAACACATGCTGTATTATTTTTTTGGTTAAAAAGAAGACGGGATAGGACAGAGATTGAAGCACCGCATTCGGCACTTCCACGGCATCAGAAGCTAGAGAGCCCAATGAAGGAGGCACACCTAATGTCTGCAATTCCTCTTCCAAACCACGCACACGATAAGCGGCTAGATCGGTTAAAACCCATTGTAGGTTAGGGTCGTTTGATTCCTTAGCAAACACATAACTTTTGTTCACTTCGAAGTCTTCAATATCCAGAGATTGCAGGTGATTACCTAGTTCAACGTTTTGAAGCTTATACTCCAATTGTTTGGGGAAGCAAGATTTGATCACCTGTAGATTAAGGATATTACTGATAAGTCTGCAAATGGTATCTATGCGGTCAAGTAGAGAGCCATACCTGAGATTATAGTAAGTAAGAGCAACGGTCAATACTCTATTCACAACGGTTTGAGTACGTACATCAATCCACCTCTTCTGACAAGCAAAGTTGTAACTGACAAAGAAAAGGCTAGGAACGACGAACTGATACTGGCCCATCGCGAGTAAAACCGATAAACCAACTATGGCAATCGTTCGATTCAGCGCGGTTTCGTGGTTCTGCACCCATTGTAAAGATTTTGAGGGCAGTACCTTCGAAACGCCAAATAAGATAAGAGGGGAAAAGTCAATAAATCTACAGGTTATTCGACTAAAGGTATAGTTTACACCTAGCGCAGTCGCAGCTCTCGTACTAATATTTCGGACCGTATTCACATGAACGCATTCTGCTAATGCAGACAATACAGTCTGATTTCCAGTATGGAAATCCCGGGTAAAGCTCGCAACAGAGCCCCAGCCTTCTAGTCTGCATCCAGTAATTAATCCTTCTGAAATCTGATTCCAATTTAAAGGAGGCATCATTATAGAAAACACAAGTAATCCTCAAAAAACAATATTTAAAAAGATATAATAACATATAAATAATAAATTTACAATTACAATATAATGAATACAAAAAAATCCCCACTAGAATAATTTCATAATTACTTTAGTGGGGATAATTCGTTCTTTAGACCTGTTAGGCTTTATTCGTCAGTGACTACTTCTCGAGCTGGTTCTTCGATTGACTCTTCGGCAGGTTCGTGTTCGTGTGCGGATTCTTGGATGGAAGCTATTGGGATTTGCTCTTCATCTTCCTCATCGTCCACAGTTTCGTCATGAACAATAGTAGGACGCGGTAGGAATACGCCACGAAAGCTTTCATCTTCACGGTATCTTTCCAAAGTTTCTGAGATAAGCCGAGAAGGAGGCGGCAAGATGCTCGAAAAAGGAGGAGGACTTTCACGACGTTCCTGTTCGTCAAACTCTCTTGGTTGCGGCAATGGCACTGGCTCATTTGCTTCTTCAGTCAGCATAGCTTCAGAGCTTCCCTGGCCTTCTTCTTCGGTGCGGCCTGGTAGTTCGTCTCTGCCTCGGCGTCTACGGCCGTGGCGACGTCTTTCGCGCTTCTTATCGGCACCTTTTGGATCAGTCTTAGACTTAGTAGATGATTCCTCATCTGTAGTCGCCTGAACCTCGGGCTTTTCTCTTTCAGGCTGCGGTTCACTCTTCACGCGTCCACCGCCAATTTTAATCGTTCGGTCCACGCCTACATTTTTTAGTACCATGCGGGCTTCACGAACTTCTAAAACCTCATAGTCTGTAACAGGGACCATAAAGCACTTGGGCCGCTCTAAGGAGCGATAGAAGAGAAAGTTGCTAAAGCTTACGACTTCTAGCGAATCAACAAAGAATTCTTCCTGTGCTACTCCTTTGCTGCTTCGAACGACAAGTTTACACCCTTCTTTAGGCGTGATGATACTTTCGATAATAGGTTGTCTTGTAAAATCCACGGGATCATTCCAATGATTAAATGGTTTCCGGTAGCTGCTGCCGGTGCACGGGAGTCCCTTTGGGAAATGTATGAATGCCTTGTAGAGGTCATCATCTTCAATCCTTTTACACCCGGGAAGCTGTGCCACATAGTCGCCCTCAACATAACTGGAGGGTCATCAACGCGGTAGATGCGATTCGCACACAGAGGGCACTAGGTTCCCGTGGTTCGGTAGCAGCGGTTAATTCCTGTTACGCTGGAACGACTGCGGTTTCTTTCGAAGCCATAAAGGCTGCGAGATCGACCACTCGGGCTGCATAGCCCCATTCGTTGTCATACCAAGCGATAATTTTATAAAATCTTTTGTTTAGGGCGATGCCCGCTCCTTTGTCGAATATGGCTGAACTAGGATTGCCAATGAAGTCACTGGAAACGACCTGTTCGTCACAATATTCGAGAATTCCTTTCATTTCCCCCTCGGAGGCACGCTTCATGGCCTTACAAATTTCCTCGTAAGAGGTGTCCTTGGAGAGCCTGATTGTGAGATCGACTACCGAAACGTCAGCGGTAGGGATTCTCAAAGCCATACCTGTAAGTTTTCCCTCGACCTGTGGAATGGCTAAGGCAACTGCTTTAGCGGCACCGGTAGAGGAGGGTATGATGTTTTGACTAGCCCCTCTTCCGCCGCGCCAATCCTTTTTAGAGGGACCGTCGACGGTGGGTTGAGTGGCGGTAACTGCATGGATCGTCGTCATTAGTCCTTCTTCAATTCCAAAATTGTCGAGTAGCACTTTGGTTATGGGCGCTAAACAATTTGTGGTGCAGGAGGCATTGGAGACGATTCGATCTGATTCAGGGTTATACAAATGTTGATTCACCCCCATGACAAAGGTAGGGATGGTATCTTTTGCAGGTGCAGAAAGGATGACTCGTCTAGCACCGGCATGTAGATGTTTCTCCGCGTCGGCTTTCATAGTGAAGAATCCAGTGGATTCGATGACATAATCGACTCCTAGCTGTTTCCACGGGAGCAGAGCGGGGTCCTTTTGATTGTAAACTTGGATTTTGTTTCCATTCACGATGAGTGCGTCTTCTTGCACGTCAACGGTTCCGGAGAATTTGCCATGAGTAGAATCGTATTTTAGCAGGTAGCCTAAGTTGTCTGCAGGGACCAGGTCATTGATGGCAATGACTTGTAGGTCTTGGCGTTGGGCTAATAGGCGTAGCACAAGACGGCCGATACGACCGAACCCGTTGATAGCGATCTTCAATGCCATGGTTTCCTCCACGTGCTGTCGAAGCGATCATAAACGACTGCAATTGTAAAGTAAAGTCTGAACAGAAGCGACAGATGATGAACGACTAGCGTTCATCATCTGTCGATTGATTCGATTAATCAGCGAGATACTCAATGATACAGGTCTGGGCGTTATCGCCATGGCGGTGTCCGCCTTTAACGATACGTGTGTAGCCACCCTGACGGTTAGCGAATCGGGGTCCGAGTTCCCCGAAAAGTTTGCTGATGACGATGCGGTCATCGTTGTAGGAAGAGTTATCGCCGGCTTTAGCTGCTCTGGCTTCCTTTGGCGTGAGTGTGTTATAGCGGATCATTAGATCAGCTATGACACGACGTCGGCTTGGGAGGGAGTTCGCTTTAGCTAGGGTAATGAGCCCATCGGCATGGCGTCGAAGTTCCTTTGCCTTGGCGACGGTGGTTTCAATTCGTCCGTGGTTCACGAGCGATTTGAGCATGTTCGCGAACATGCATCGTCGATGCGAGGAGGTACGGCCGAGTTTAACGGTATTTTTACGGTGTCTCATGATTGTCCGCCTATTCTTCTAATCCAGCAAATTCTCTCTGTTCTTTCTTTTTCTCCTGGTACTCGGTGATCTTCTGCTTAGCATTATCTGTATTAATGCCGTAGCGGTTGAGATCCATGCCTAGGTGGAGGTCCATTTCAGAGAGTTTTGCGCGAATTTCGTTGAGGGATTTTTTTCCGAAATTACGGAACTCGAGCATTCGTCTTTCTGGGATGCATACGAGTTCAGCAATGGTTTCTATGTTAGCGCCGGCGAGGCAGTTGGCGGATCGAACGGAGAGTTCGATTTCGTCAATGCGCAGGCAGAGTTTGTCCATCATTTCATCGAGATCGCGATCTAAGTCAGAGAGGTTCTCTTCGAACATGAGGTTGTGCGTACGAATGCGCGTAAACACGTCGAGGTGTTTAATGGCGATTTGCGAGGCAAAGGAGATGGCTTCTAGAGGTGTGACTCTTCCATCAGTGGTGACTTCGAACACGAGGCGATCGAAATCGGTGTCTTGTCCGACGCGTGTATTTTCTACGTAGTAGTTGACGATGCGTACTGGTGAGAACGCGGAGTCAACGAGGATTTCCTCGATAACGCGTTCAGCGAGTACATGTCGTTCTGAGGGAACGTAGCCACGTCCGATGGCGATTTTGATATCGATTTGCCGTTTCATGGGTTTAGTCACGCTGAATAGGTGGAGATCAGGGTTGACTACTTCGAAATAGCTGTTGTCGACTAGATCGCCTAGGGTGACTGATATTTGCCCTTTGCTGGCATCCAGGTCTTCTTGCGTGATGTCCAGCATTGCTGTAACAATACGCAGTTCCCGATCACTTTGATCCTCGTCTGTGGGTAGCTTTCTGATGAGCGATCCTTTGACGTTGAGGATGATATTGGTCATATCCTCGATGATGCCTTCCACGGACATGTATTCGTGTGGAACGCCTTCGATACGGAACGATACGATCGCTGGTGCTTCCAAGGATGTAAGCATGATGCGACGCATGGCGTTGCCGATCGTGTGACCAAATCCTCGCTCAAAAGGTTCGGCGATGAAGCGTGCGAACTTGGTTGTGGCTGTATCTTCGTCAACCACGATCTTGGACGGCATTTCGAATTTGCCATACTTGACTGCCATTTAGCGACTCCTGCAGGACTTGTTAGACTTGATTTAATTAAACTCTACGCCGTTTTCTTGGGCGGCATCCGTTATGTGGTACTGGTGTGCGGTCACGAATCACGGAGATTGTGATGCCTGAGCTTTGAAGTCCGCGTACTGCGGATTCTCGGCCTGCACCGGGTCCTTTTAGGATGACTTCTACTTCGCGTAATCCGAAGGCAGAGGCGGCTCTGGCGGCATTTTGTGCGGCCACGGTAGCTGCGAAGGCGGATGATTTACGCGATCCGCTGTACCCGGAGGTGCCTGCGGAGGCCCAGGCGATTACGTTACCGGCTGGGTCAGTGATGGTAATAATGGTATTGTTAAATGTAGCGGAGACGTGTGCTACGCCGGAGGATACCTGCCGGAGGGTTTTCTTTTTAACTTTCGTCCCTTTCTTAGGGGTCGGTTGCTTAGACAAGGTTAGTACTCCTATGCGTTATTTTTTCTTATTCGCTACAGTTTTACGACGTCCCTTACGTGTACGTGCGTTGGTGGAGGTGCGTTGTCCTCGTACTGGTAAGCCTACACGATGGCGGATGCCGCGATAAGCGTGGATAGCGATGAGACGTTTAATGTTATTTTGTACCTGACGTCGCAGGTCACCTTCGACTACGTATTCGGACTGAAGCAGTTGGTTGATGCGACCTATGGCATCTTCTGTCAGTTCGCGAGCGCGCATGTCTGGGTTAAGATTTAGTTTAGCGATGATCTCTTTGGATCGAGCCAGTCCTACTCCATACAGGTATGTGAGACTGATTTCTAATCGCTTGTTATCAGGAATGTCTACTCCGATCACGCGTGGCATTGAATTCTCCTACTAAACGGTGTCAGCATTTTAGCAAACTGGGTCATATTATGGAAGGGGTTTCTTACGAGCATTATCGTCCCTTTACTTTGCCCTTCTTCATGAAGCCTTCGTAGCGCTTCATGAGGAGGTGGGATTCGATTTGTTTCATGGTGTCGAGTACGACACCGACGAGGATAAGCAGGGAGGTACCTCCGAAGAAGTAGCTGATTGCTGTGGGTACGCCCATCATGCTTCCGACTATATTGGGGAGGATTGCGATGAGGGCTAGGAAGATGGCACCGAGCAGGGTGATGCGGTTCATGGTTTGTTCTAGGAAGTCTTCTGTGGGTTTTCCTTGTCGGATGCCTGGAACGAATGCGCCGTTCTTTTTCATGTCTGAGGCGATCTGATCGGGCCTGAACTGTGTAGCGGTCCAGAAGTAGGTAAAGAAGATGATCAGAGTGACGAACATGACTAGGTGTACGGAGCTTCCGGGAGATAGCCATGAGGTGATTGTGCTGAGCCAGGTTCCGCCGCCGATGAGTTGTCCGATGGTAGCTGGGAACATGAGTAGCGAGGTTGCGAAGATGACGGGGATAACACCGGCGTAGTTGACTTTTAGAGGGATGTAGCTGCTTCCGCCTTGTGTTTCTCGTCGTCCGACGACGCGTCGGGCATATTGTAGGGGTATGCGTCGATGGCCTTGTATGACCATGATGGTTCCCCAGGTTACGCAGACGAATACGCCGAGGATGGAGAGTACGCTGGCGAGGTTCATTTGTCCGGGGAGTGGGGAATCGAGGTTAAGTTGTTGTAGGATCATGCCGACGGCGGTGGGGAGCTGAGAGACGATGCCGACGGTGATGATCATGCTCATGCCATTACCGATGCCTTTTTCGGTGATTTGTTCACCGATCCACATGAGAAAGAGGGTGCCGGTGGTCATGGTGGCGACGAAGACCATGTAGTAGAGCCATGGGATTCCGAAAGCTGTGATGCTGGTGAGTTCTGGTGCGACGACGCCTGGGCGTTCGATATCGAGTTGGAGTGCGTATCGTGCGTAGACCCATGACTGTAAGAAGGCGAGGATGAGTGTACCGAGTCGTGTGTATCGGTTGATTTTGCGTCGGCCTTGGTCGGGGTTTTCGCGCACTTCGCGTTGTAATCCAGGAAATAGGGCCACTAGCATTTGCATGATGATGCTGGCGGAGATGTAGGGGATTACACCGAGTGCGATGACGGTCATTTGAGCGAAGGCACCGCCGGAGAAGATATCGAGCATTTGGAGTAGGTTTTGTCCGCCGCCGATTCCGCTTCGGAAATAGCTTAGGGCTAGTTCTCCGTTGATTCCTGGTACGGGGATAAACACACCAATTCGGCAAACCACGATCATGAGCAGGGTGAAGAGCACCTTTGCTCGTAGTTCGGGAACCTGAAACATCCTTCTGATACCTTCCATGTGGCACTTCCGCGGTTAGGAGTTTCCCAGTGGTTTGGAGCCTTGTGGGGTGATCCTATGAGGAGCACCCCTACATTTACTTTAGGCTCGTAAGAGACTGGTTTTTTTATTCGCTAGTATTGAGGGAGAAGTCAATTTTGGCTTTCTTTAATTTCTCCTGAGCATTTTCGGAGATGGCGTCGACTTGTATGTGAACTTTTTTTGTGAGTTCACCGTTGCCGAGGATTTTGATGGAGTCGCAGGCGCCATTGAGGAGGCCGCGATCGCGCAAGGAGGCTTCGTTGACGGTTTCGCCATCATTAAAGGACTTATCAATTTGTCCTAGGTTGATGGAGAATACGGTTTTGGCGAAGCGTGCGTTGCTGAATCCGCGTTCTGGCATTTTCATGAAGAAGCGCATTTGACCGCCTTCGTAGCCGTGTCGAGCTTGCCAGCCGGCGCGTGAGCCCATACCTTTGTGTCCTCTTCCGCAGGTTTTTCCTGTACCGGAGCCGATGCCACGACCGACTCGTTTACGAGGTTTGCGCTTTTGAGCGGTATTTTCTAGTGTGTGTAGGGATGTCATGCTAAGCCTCTAGCTTGTCGAATTTCTTGTCTTGATTTTAGTTTAGCCAGGGCTCTGAAGGTAGCGCGGACCTTATTAATGGGGTTGTTGCCGCCAACGCTTTTGGCCATGACGTCTTTGATTCCGGCGAGTTCAAGAACGGCGCGGACTTGTGAGCCAGCGACTACGCCTGCGCCTTTAGGGGCGGGTTTGAGTAGTACGGTAGCACCGTCCCAAGAGACTTCGACTTCGTGAGGGATTGTTGTGCCTTCCGTCGCGAAGCTGATCATATTTTTTCGTGCAGCTTCACCGCCTTTGCGGATGGCGTCGGTAAGTTCATTCGCTTTAGCGAATCCGTAACCTACACGGCCTTTTCCATCCCCTACGAGAATGAGCGCGGAGAAGCTGAATTTGCGTCCTCCCTTTACGACTTTAGCGCAACGGTTGATGTAGAGGACTTTTTCTTCTATCCCTTGATCATCCGGTTTCTTTTCGAAGCCCTCTTTGTCCTTTTTAGCCATTCTATTTCCTATTCTTAGAATTTCAGTCCGGTTGCTCGCGCGGCGTCTGCCAGTTCTGCGAGGATGCCATGATATTTGAAGGGTCCGCGATCGAACACGACTTCGTGGATATTGAGTTTTTTAGCGACTTGTCCGATGTGTGTGCCTAACGCTTTGGCAGCTTCTTTGTTTTTGCCATTGTGTTTAGTTTCTCGGAACTCTTTGGCAAAGGTTGCGGTGCCTGCGATGGTTACGTGTGATTCGTCATCAATGAGCTGTACTTGTATGTGTTTATGGCTCTTGTTAACGGACATTCTGGGTCTCGAGGCGGTGCCTTGTACTTTTTTACGTACATGGCGCGATCTTCTGAGTCGCAGAGAGTTTTTTTTCTTAAGCAGATTATCCATATGGTTCCTGTCTGTGTTTTGGGGATTCAGGATTCAGAACTCTGGATTCAGAATTGTATTCTGAGGCCTGAATTCTGAATCCTGGATCCAAAATTACTTCTTAGCAGCGGCTTTACCAGCCTTCTTGCGCACATATTCGTTTGTGTATCGGATACCTTTGCCTTGGTAGGGTTCAGGAGGTCTCATGGCGCGAATATCTGCGGCGAGTTGTCCTACTTGCTGTTTGTCAGCCCCTTCTAGGGTGATGGTATTTTTTTCGACTTTTACGGAGACTCCTTTAGGGATCTCCAAGCTAGTTGGGTGTGAGTAACCTAGCTGTAGGTCGACTATATGGCCTTTTACTGCGGCTCTGTAACCAACTCCGATGAGTTCGAGTGTCTTTTGGAACCCTGTTGAGGTTCCGATGACCATGTTGGCTATGATGCTGCGATAAAGTCCGTGCCAGCGTGCCATTCCATTGCTACCTTCAGCTACGGTTACGAGGCATTGGTTGTCTTCAATGGTAACAACGATGCCGTCGCAAATGACGTGGCTAAGTGTGCCTTTTGGCCCTTTAACGGTTACTTGGTTTTTCTGAACCTGGATTTCCACTCCTTTAGGGAGGGCGATCGGTTGATTTCCTTTACGTGACATGACTGATTCAGCTCCTTGACATTACCATACAGTACACAGCAGTTCGCCGCCGATCCCGCGTTTTTGTGCTTCGTTACCAGTCAATAGTCCTTGCGACGTGGAGACGATGGAGACTCCGAGTCCGCCATAGAAGCGTGGGATATTGGTGGCTGCTACGTATTGGCGTTTTCCTGGTTTAGAGGCGCGTTTGAGTCCTTGAATGACTGGTTTGCGTCCTGTATATTTAAGGAACACGCGCATTACGCCTTTGGCGTCTGTGTCTTTGACGATGAAGTCTTCAACAAGTCCTTGTTCTTTTAATATTGCGACGAGTCCTTGCTTGAGCCGGCTCCAGGGCACATCGACATAGCGGTGCTTGGCCATAAGGCTGTTGCGGATTCTTGTCAGTAAGTCGGCGATTGGATCGCTAGTGGTCATTCGCGCCTGCTCCTCGTTTCCTAAATTGTTGCTTCGACGGGTCTATTTTTGAAGGGCATGCCCAGTAATCTGAGCAATTCGATGCACTCTTCATCAGTTTGCGCGCTGGTGACGAACGTGATGTTCATTCCTTGAGCGCGTTTGACCTTGTCAAGATTGAGTTCTGGGAAAATCTGGTGGTCATCGAGGCCAAGCGAGTAGTTTCCCCTTCCATCGCATTTGGTATTAAAGCCTCGGAAGTCGCGAATGCGTGGTGAGACGATGTTGCAAAAGCGGTCTAGAAAGTCCCACATGCGTTGTCCGCGTAGGGTAACTCGAACGCCGATGGGTTGACCTTCGCGCAGTTTAAAGTTCGAGATCGCCTTTTTGGCGCGTGTAAGAACGGCCTTTTGTCCGGCAATGAGGGTTAGTTCATTGACGCAATCTTGGATTTGGTTTTTATCCTTCGACGCTTCGGCGATTCCCATATTTAGGGAGATCTTTTTGAGTCCTGGAATCCGCATGGGATTGCAGTACTGAAATTTTTCCTGTAGCGCCGATTTTACTTTCTCGCTGAATCTTTTCTTAAGCCTAGACATGGTGTCCTTTTACTGACTTACAGTTTTCTTAATTGAGCGCAGGCGAACTTCTTTTTCGCCATCGCGATAATATAGTGCTTTGCCTTCTTTCTCTTGTTTTACGCGGACCTTAACGGCTTGTTCTGGGTTAGGGCAGAGGCGTAGGTTAGAGATGTGTATAGGCGCTTCAATTTGAATGATGCTTCCTTTTGGATTGTCTTGAGTGCGACGTTGATGTTTTTTGCGCAGGTTAACGCCTTGGACTGTGGCTTTTTCCTCATTACGAGTGAGGACGATGCCAATTTGTCCGCGTTCATTTCCTGCGGTGACGATTACTTTGTCGCCTGATCGAATCCGTTTGCCTTGACGCGCTTGTGTCATTATATTTTCCTTTCCTAGATCACTTCGGGTGCTAGGGAGCTAATTTTTAGATAGCCTTTTTCTCTTACTTCACGTGCGATTGGTCCAAAGATGCGTGTTCCGATGGGGTTTCCCTTGTCATCGATGAGTACGCAGCTGTTGGTGTCGAATCGTAGTTTAGATCCATCTTTACGTTTGATGTATCTTTTAGTACGTACGACGACGGCTCGGACGACTTCGCCTTTCTTTTTTTGGCCATCGGGATCGGCGTCCTTTACGGAGCAGATGATGATATCGCCAACTTTAGCATACCGACGTCTAGAGCCGCCCAATACTTTAAAGCATTTGACTCTTTTGGCGCCAGAATTATCGGCAACATTGAGTTGACTTTCCTGTTGTAGCATAGTAGTGTCACTCCCGCTCTAGTTAGATTCCGACCACGACCCATCGTTTCAGCTTGGACAGGGGTCTGGATTCCATGATCCGGACGGTGTCACCGACTTTGACATTGGGGTCTTCGCAGTGGGCGTAGTATTTTTTATTGACGGTTACAATTTTCTCGTATTTGGGATGTCGCATTACGCGGGCTACGTTGACGACGATGGTTTTCGTCATCTTGTTAGAGACTACGACGCCTTGCTTGATCCTGCGATTATTTTTCTCAGTTGTTGCTGTCATACGATCCTCAAAGCTCAGTTACCGCTGGCGCGTTTTTTTTCGCTTAGGACTGTGAGGATGCGTGCGCGGTCTCTGCGCAGCTCTCGCAATCGGTGTGGTTTCTCAAGCTTTTTTTCTAGTTTAAATTGGTTCTTCAAGTGGAAGAGTTCTTTAGAGAGGTCGATGAGGCCTGCTGCTAATTCTTCTTCTGATTGATTTTTTAGTTCATTTGCCTTTAGCATTGTTGTCTCCTAAACTTGTTCTACGCGTTCGACGAACCGGGTTTTGATGCCGAGTTTAGCGGCTGCGCGTCGTAGTGCATCTTGTGCTTCGTCGCGGGCTACGTTGGAGACTTCGAACAGGACGCGTCCTGGTCGAATGACGGCGACATAGTGGTCGACGGCGCCTTTACCTTTACCCATACGTACTTCGGCGGGTTTTTTGGATACGGGTTTATCTGGAAAGATACGGATCCAAACTTTCCCTTTTCTTTGGAAGTAGCGGTTGATGGCAACGCGGCATGCTTCGATTTGTTGGGCTGTGAGCCATCCTCTTTCGAGGGCTTGGATTCCGAATTCACCGAAGTGGACGAAATTACCGCCTTTGCTGAGGCCGGCCATTTGTCCTTTCATGCACTTTCGGATATTTTGTTCGTTTGGGCATTAATGCCATGTTTAGGCCTCCGTTCGCAGTTAGTTGCTCAGCGCCGCGGTTGATCCAGACCTTGACTCCGATGCTTCCGTAGGTTGTTTCTGCACGTCCGTGTGCGAAGTCGATATCGGCTCTGAGGGTATGTAGCGGCATGCTGCCGTCTTTGTACCATTCTGAGCGTGCGATCTCGGCTCCGCCGATACGGCCGGAGACTTCGACTTTAATTCCTGCGGCGCCAGCGTCCATGCTTGCTTGTAGAGCGCTTTTCATGGCTCTACGGAAGGGGATGCGTCGTTCGAGTTGTTTTGCGATGCCATCGGCAACGATTTGTGCATCGAGGTCGGGTCGTTTGATTTCTTCGACTTCGATCCAGACATCTTTGCCGGTGAGTTTGAATAGTTCTTGTTTTAGTGTGTCAATTTCGGTGCCTTTTTTACCGATGACGAGTCCTGGTCTAGCGGTGACGATGATGACTTCTATTTTGTCTGCTCATGCGTCTGATTTTAATTTGGCTAGTACCGCTGAGGTTGTCTTTTTTCATCAGGTATTTTCGGATTTTATGATCTTCAATGAGGAAGTCACCGAATTCTTGTTTGTTTGCGTACCATTTGGAGCGCCATTTTTTATTGAGGGCGAGTCTTAGTCCGATTGGGTTAACTTTTTGTCCCATTACTCTGCTCCCTCTTTCGTTGCAACGACCACAGTGAAGTGGCTGGTGCGTTTAATGATGGGGTGTCTGCCCCCACGGTTTTTTGGTTTAGCGCGTTTTAGTCTTGGTCCTTCATTAACGCAGACGGTGATGACGTAGAGGTTTTCTCTGCGTGCGTCGTTTTGTGTTTCTGCATTAGCGACAGCGCTATCTGAGTGTCTTCAGAAGTAGGCGTGCGCCTTTCATCTGTCCAAAGGTGAGTTGTTCCTGTGCTTGAATCACGGGAAGTCCGCGGATGAGGTCAGCTGCTAAGCGGGCCTTACGCGGTGGAACTCGTACGTGTTTGGTAGTGGCTGTTGCGTAATCTTCCATTTTATCTTCCCATTATTTCTTGACAGGGTGTCCCTTGAACGTGCGGGTGGGAGAAAATTCTCCTAAACGGTGCCCGACCATGTTCTCGGTGACATATACACTAATAAATTTCTTACCGTTATGCACATCGAAGGTATGTCCGACCATGTCTGGAACGATCATTGAGCGGCGAGACCAAGTTTTAATTGGTTTTTTGCTGCTTTCTTGGTTCTGTTTTTCCACCTTTTTTTGAAGGTGGTGGTCCACAAAGGGACCTTTACGGAGAGATCTTCCCATTTATTTTTTCCTTCGATCCTTAACCATAAACCGGTTATCGCGTTTTCTTGTGCGCATACCTTTGGTGAATTGTGCCCAAGGTGTTTGCGGGACATTACCTTTACCTTTGCCTTCGCCGCCACCGTGTGGGTGATCGACGGGGTTCATGACGATACCGCGAACGGTGGGTCTTATGCCTTTCCAGCGCATACGTCCGGCTTTGCCTTCGACGCGTAGGTTATGTTCAGAGTTAGAGACGGCACCTAGTGTGGCGCGGCACTCTTCATTGATCATGCGTACTTCGCCTGAGGGCATTCTTATAGTGGCGTATCCGTTAGCGCGGGCCATGAGCTGTGCGGAGAGGCCTGCTGAGCGAACGAGTTTACCACCGTGTCCGGGTTTCATTTCGATATTGTGCACCATGGAGCCGAGTGGCATGGCTTTGAGGCGCATGCAGTATCCGACTTTGAATGGTGGTTTATCGCCTGTTTCTACTGAGTCGCCGGCTTTTAGTCCTTCTGGGGCGAGTATGTAGCGTTTTTCGCCATCGGCATAGTTAAGCAGGGCGATGAATGCTGATCGGTTAGGATCATATTCGATCGAGGCGACTTTTGCGGGGATATTTTCTTTATCTCGTTTAAAGTCGACGAGTCGGTAGTGTCTTTTGTGTCCGCCGCCGCGATGTCGGGTGGTAATGCGCCCGAGGTTATTGCGTCCGTTGCAGCGCTTTTTGGGCGTGAGCAGGGATTTAGTGGGCTTTACCGTCTGACGTGTTGGGGCCAAGCGTGTTAGGGCCTCGTTAGTCGAGAGGACAAGCTGTCGGGTTCCGGGTGTGATGGGTCTAAATTTTTTCAACATAATCTATCTACACGTTATCTAGGTTGTCCTTTTCATCGAGGGTAACAACTGCTTTTTTAAAGGAAGCAGTTCGGCCGCTACGACCTCGTACGCGCCTTGGCTTGGATTTAACGTTAATGGTATTAACGGACTTCACGGTGATATTTTGTTCCCTGTAGATGGCTTCCAAGGCGTGTTTGATGTCGCGTTTGTTAGCTGTCGGTTCAACCAAGAACACATATTTTGGGTTCAGGCATCTTCTGACGGAGGGGTTGCTTTTGTTATCCTTCAGTTCTTGAAGGACTATCGCTTTTTCGGTCACGTGTCTATTGAGGATGACCTTATAGGGATCTTTGGTTGTCATGGTATTTCCCTTGCTATTTCAGCCACTCGTTAATTTCGTTCCATGCCGCTTCGGTCAGGACGATCTCATTTGCTAGTAGGAGATCGTAGCCATTGACATTTCTTGCGAGGGCAAAGTTTGTTTTGGGTAGGTTGCGAACGCTTTTAGCAAAATTGTTATGAGCGTCGTTGGCAACACTGATTTGTCCTTCATAAAAGCCTTCGGCTAAGAAGAGTACGCGGCCTTGAATTCCGGTTGTTTCGAGGAATTGGGCGACTGTCTTTGTCTTAGGTGCATTAAGGGAGACATTGTCTACGATTCGGAGTTTATTGTCTCGTACTTTTTCACCGATGAGGAAGCGGATGGCAGCGCGTCGTTGTTTTTTATTTACGTGGACGTGTTGATCGAACTTTGGTTTTGGTCCATGGGCTCTTCCTCCGCCGCGGAATTGTGGTGCTGCGAGGTCGCTGTGTCGTGCGCCGCCGGTGCTTTTCTGTGGTGTGGCTTTTTTCGTGGTGTGGTGTACTTGTCCACGAGTTTTGGTATTAGCTGACCATTGGCGTGCATTTTCGCGTAGGGCTACGATGTAATCTTTAATCATTTGTTCGTTAGCTTCGGCTTGAGCGAAAAGATCATCGATATCGAGGTGTCCGACTTCTTTGCCGGCGAGGTTATATTTCTTTACTGTTGCCACAGTTTCACTCCGCTGGATTTAGTTTGTTTTTTGGGTCTTTTTACAGCTTCTTGGATGATGACTAGATCACCGTTGGCACCTGGGACGGCTCCTTCGATAAGTAGTAAGTTATCTTCTTCGAGGACTTGGATGACCCGGAGGTTTTGGGTGGTGACATGATCGCGGCCCATTTGGCTGGGGCGTGGGCGATTGGGTAGGCAACGACCTGGGGTGCTGCGCATACCTGTAGATCCCATGTGTCGGTGAAAGCCTGAGCCGTGTGAGGCGGGTCCGCCTGCCATGTTATTTTTCTTCATGACGCCTTGATAGCCTTTACCTTTGGAGATACCGATGGCGTCTACGTAAGGGATTTCGGCGAAGATGCTGACGGAGATTTCTTGTCCGAGAGTATAGTCGTCAATTTTTTCTAGGCGAGATTCTGATAAATATTTACGCGCTTCGATGTTGTTCTTTTTGAAGTGGCCTCTTTGTGGGCCTGGGGTGCGTGCTTCGGCGCGGCGCGGGTCTTTGGCTGTGACTTTTTGGAATCCGAGCTGAATGGCGGTATATCCATCAGTCTCTTTTGTTTTCAATTGGGTAACGACGTTTGGTTCCGCTTCGATGATCGTACAGACAATGATCTGACCGGATTCATCAAACACTTGCGTCATTCCGCGTTTCTTACCCATCAATTTTAGAGCCATGGCTGCTTCCTTAACACGTTGGATTGTTTCAGGCTTTCTAGACAAATCGTCTTCGGAGAAAGCTAAACAAGAAGGGTAACAAAGAGGTGCAATTTAACACAACAGGGAAAGTGACTTTTGGGGTGATTTGAAGTGATGAGTGATGAGTGATGAGTGATGAGTTGATCGATTTTACTTGTTCAGAGATATGTGTGGATGGGTTTTGGTGAATGGTGAAGAATATTAGGAATGGCAGGGATAGCGGGGACGACAGGGGGGTAGTTTTGGGGCGGCGTTCTGTTGGTGTGGTTTTAAACGTGGAAAACGCAGAGAAGGCTGAGTCGCAGAGGTCGCAGAGCACCATCGCCCTTTTGCAATTGCAAATCTACTAGAAGAGGGTTGGCCTTAAAAAAACAAGAGAGAGGTTCTATTTGTGATACCAATGATAACGCTCTCTCTTGTTGTTTTTAAGGCCAACCCTCTTCTAGTACGACTTTGAGCTTTGCTCAAAGAGTAGCGATGGTGTGATGGGGGCAAAAGGACTCTGCACTCCTGGGTATTCATGTTTGGTTAAAATCTCAGCGCACTCAGCGGCTCTGCCTTCTCTGCGTTTTCCACAATTCCTAGTACTGCTGAGTAATTGCATTCTCGGCAACAATAAGATGGGGCTAAAATCACAGCGCGGCTCAAGGGTAATTGATTTGCTCTCCGTCTTTGAGGAGGCGTTTTGCTTTGAGTTGGTCGGCGATTTTTGGATCGAGGTCAATCCAGAGGCGTAGGTCGCATAGGCGGGTGCCTTTGGGGATTTGGACGGGTTCTCCATTGAGGTAGATGGTGAGTTTTTTTTGGGTGGGGATGGTGATTTCTTCTCCGTTCTTGAGTTTTCGTTGTGTTCGTAGTCGGCTGAGATCGGCGTCGCGAGTGGGTTGTGCTTGTTCAAGAAGGTCGCTGAGGATAGTTCCTGTGGGCAATTCGTAATCGCCGGCGGCAGAGACGGCGCCATTGATTGTTACTTCTATATTGGTATGAGGGGTGATGTTGCCGGGGGTAGGAGAATGTGAGAGAAAGAAGGTGTGGAGTGTTAGTAAGAGGAAGCAGCTTCCGATGAGTAGGGCTGCGAGGCGTTCGTGAGTGGCTAATTTACTTTCGGTCATATGAACCTCAAAGGGCCCAGGGGTGATCCTGGGTCCTTCATGGGTTACTGTTGCGTCTTAGACTTTTAGAGCTTTAGACGTTCGCGCTCTTTTTTGCGGTCTTTATATATTTGGCTTTCTTTATAGAGGAGCTTGGAGGCTAGTGTCAATGCTGTAACAATGCCTACTGTGGGGAGCACGAAGTCGAACATCCATTGGTGTTTTTTGGGAACCAGGGGTTTAACGACTGGTTCGATGAATCGTTTGTATTGACTCAAGAAGATTTTTTCGATGTCTCCAACCACGGATAGGGTGTTTTCTATTTGATCGTTCTTGCCATAGTATAAGTCGACTCCTTTCACAAGGAAGAGGTCCGCACTAGCGGCGAGGGTGGTGCTGTGGTCTTTAGCGGTATTTAGCCAGCTTAGGTGGCGGCCGATATTGGGTGCGGCGCTTCCAACGGCTACTTTGTATATTCCGTCGGCAGCATATTGGAACATGGACCTGTCACGGAGTAAGATGGCAGCTTCGCATAGTTTGTTGACTCCGTAGCCTCCTGCGGTAACTACTTTAGCCCAATTGATCATCGTTCCCTTATCGAGCGTTTTATAGCGGTCTGATTTGGGATCAAGTGCTACATTAATTGCTGCGTTGGGGTTGCAGGGGTTGAGTTCATTGAGTCTACCGAATGCGATGTAGCCATTGATGACGCTGCTGGCTGCACCGGTGGATTCGGAGATTTGGGCTAGGGCTGAGTGTGGTACGCGCCCTAGAGTCGTGTAGATTAGGCTCAGCAGGTTTGCGGTGCCTTTGATGACTTTGTAAACTTTGTCTTCGCCATCGGGGGTTTCTCTCAACTTGGCTAGGCTGTCTACAATGGTTAGTGCGGCTGTTGAGATGTAGTGTTTAGCACTTTGGATAACGGTACGTTGAGGTTGGTCTACAACGACAGAGTTATTATTCGCTCTGGGGGGCTTCTCTGGGACTTGACTTTTCAACCATGCTGCGCGGATGCCGAAAGCGGCTGAGGCAACGCCTGTAGCCCAGATGAATGCGCTTACGGGTTTGTTCCAGTTAACAAACAGGGTGGTAAAGACTAAGCTGTAGTAGAGAGTCGAGACTTTAAAAGCTTGGTGGCTGGCGGTTCGCGCCATGGATTTTTCCGAGTTGGGATCTAGCGGCTTTTTTGGGTCGGCTAATTTATTGCCGAGGTGCCAAGCGCCTAGGCCACAGGCTGTTACAACGGTGGCGACACAGAGCACATCAGCGGTTTTTCCTATACGTAGAGATCCTAGAAAGGCAAGGGGACGTACGCCGAATACGGAAAGATTGCCGAAGGTTTGGGTTGAAGGGTTGGTAATGAGTCCTAGCATTTGGAGGTAGGGGAACCAGCAGGTTAGGTCGGAAATAATACCTGAAACTGTGCTACCGCGTTGAGCCCAGGTGTGTTTGTGCCACTTTTTAAGAGATCCGAGATCCGAGAAGAGGCCGAATGCGTATTCTTTGGTTTCGAAGTTTTCATGTGCTTTGGCGTAATTAGCTGTGCGTACCGCGAAGTTGCTTGTGGGGGCGAGAGCGCTGATGCTATTACGTGAGCGGGTCAGTAGATTTGAGTAGCTGATGGGATTAGTGGCGACTGTAGTTTTATGAAACAGATTACCAAAACCATTTGCAATATTTAAAAACATAAATTAATTCCTTTTTTCACATTAAATTGAAAACATAAAACAGATTAACATGTAATTTGATATAAATTGAATAAATTTCAGTTATATCTTTTGTGTTCTTTGTTTTTTTTTGGTTTATCCCTTTCTCCAGTTAGCCAAAACTATTTTGGCTGATAGCGTAGGAGAGGTTATGAGGGCGATGGTATGGAATAAGATGTGGAAGCGGTTGTTGGTAGTGGCGTATGTGGGATCTAGTTGACGATCGGCAGACAGCCACCAGTTGAATTGGATTGGGGTTTTTCCGAAAAGAGGTATCCATTTTCTGAACCAGTTACAGAGGAAGACTTTTTCTGCATTTCCTAGGTGAGTAAGGAGTAAATCTAGTGTCCATCCCTTGCGCTCGCGTTGTTTTAGGGTGCTATCGGCGATTGAAGGTATGATCACAAATATGTCTTTGAAGTACTGGAAGAAGCCTGGTCCATTAATTTCACGTCCCCACTTGGTATTTCCGATTCGGCCCGTAATTTGGGTGAGATCTCGAGGAATGATCTTAGTTCTTTCTAATAGAACGCCTGTTTCACAAAATTTATTGATGGTGTAGCCACCGAATTTGAGAATTCGTAAGATCCAATTTAAGGACCAGAATTGAGAAGGGTCTCTAAAGAGGTATTTTGGGTTGCCTGGGTGTGGGTTAAAGGCATTAGCGTTCTCGAAGAAGCCTGGAACGTTATTGTAGAGGCTTAGGCGTCCGCTGGTTTTGACAGCAGTATTGAGCCATTTTGGAAAGTTCATTCCATAATGAAGGTGTCCAAACAGTTTGAATACGCTGCCGGAAAATTTGAAATGCTTGTCGTAGCTGTCGGTATTTCCGCTGTGAAGGATGCTAAACGCTTTTAGAACAGGGTGAAAAAGGTAGTGGTTTAGGGAGGCAAGGGGGGTCATTTTTGGTTTGGGATCTTTGGGGTCTAAGGGTGGTGCAGATAGAGGCACTGCTTCGACGACTGTTTCTGGAACTTCGCATTGGTGTTCAATCCAGGTTCTTCGAGCACCAAAAACACCTGATATGATGGCTAGGCTGGAAACGGAGAGTTTTCCCAATGCTCTAATTCCTTTAATTAAGGAGGTTCTTTTTCCTTTGTGTTGATGTAGGAAGGCGCTTGTCAGGCATTCTTGAGCAAATTCGGCAAAATAGAAGAGGGTGGAGGAGGCATCGGCATCGCGGTTGGCGAGGCGAATGTTTTTTGTGTTGTCATCTTCATTACCTTCTGGAAAACGGCCTATGTATGCTTTAAGGCCTGTGGAGACTAGCATTGAGGCTTTGCCAAGGAGTCGGATGGTTGTTCTAAGGTCGGAGATTCGGCAACCGAAGACGCGGACATTGCCGATGAGGGATTTTTTTCCGATGATGTGAATGCCGTGGTTGTCTAGGTGGTCGATCCAGCTGATGGAATTGGCTGTGATGCTGAGGAGATTGGAGGTGATTTCAAGGTAGTTTTGGTTATTCCAATCGTCTCGGATTTTTCCTTCGCTGAAGTAGGTAAGATCTTTGAAAAGGGAGGCTGCGTCACGTGCGGTTTCGTAGTGGTCGCAGGTTTTCTGTAGTAATTTGGCTCGTTTAAAACCAAATAGAGAAACAATTTGTAATCCGTGATTATTTATTCTTGTGAGGCTATTATATCCTTCTACTTTATTAGAAATAGCAGTAATTGCATTAAATCCGAAAGCGATCATGGGAAGTCCCTTTAAATGAACTTATTAATGTAGCGAGAGTTGATCCTTCGTCAACCCGCTGGCAAATGCTTGGGCCGACATGGGGCTTTTGCCTTCGGGTTGCAGCTCGATGATTTGAAGAGCCTGCTGTCCGCACTGCACGATGATTCCTTTGTGAGGATCAAAGGCGATGAGTTCTCCTGGTGTATCTGTAGAGTGGTTTTCTAACTGAGTACGTAATATTTTCAAACGTTTTTCCTGACCTCGTATGTGTGCGTAGCACCATGCTCCGGGTGAGGGATTTACTCCTCGGATGAGATTGTGCAATTGTTCGGCTGGTCGCGACCAATTGATTTCGCAATCTTCCAATTCTATTTTAGGAGCAAAGGAGACTTGTGATTCATCTTGTTCTTGAGCGGTAACGGGGCCGCGAGATAAATTTTGAATGACTTCGAGGAGTGCTTGAGACCCTAGTTTACGGAGAATTTTTTCTAGTTCTCCTGCTGTCATGCTTTGGGTGATGGGTGTTTTGGCTATGGAGAGGATGGCTCCGGCGTCCATTTTTCTGACCATGTGCATGATGCTGACGCCGGATTCTTTTTCGCCTTCCATGATCGCGCGCTGAATAGGTGCGGCTCCTCGGAACTTTGGCAACAGGCTGGCGTGGACATTGATGCAGGCTATTTTGGGGAGGGCGAGAATCTCTTCTTTAATGATTTCTCCATAGGCCACGACGGCAAAAATATCTGCGTTATATTGTGCAAGAATTTGTTCAAACTCTGGTGTGGAGCAGCGTTCTGGCTGATAAACAGGAAGATGATATTGTTCAGCAATGAGTTTAACAGGGGGAGGAACTGGCGTTTTAGAGCGTCCTTTTGGTTGGTCGGGTTTCGTGACAACGGCCAGCACCTTCACATCATGATTGAGGAGGTGCTGTAGAACATCTGCCGCGAACTCGGGGGTGCCGAAAAAGACTACTTTCATCTTATAGAGACAGCCCTGCTGTGATGAGTTCTTTTTCTTCTTCCAGGAGTTCTTCTGTGGCTACATCGGAGCCGCCAAAACCGCGTTTTGAGTGTCGGCAGAAGTCGATGAAGTGAATGACTTCGGGGTATTTTTCCAATTCTGCTTCCATTCTAGCGATGGCTTCGGGTGGGCGTAATTTAGAGCGATAGAGGAGTCGGAAGGCGCGGCTGAGTTCGCGGCGGACGTCGAAGCTAAAGCCATGTCGGCGGAGTCCAACGAGGTTGAGGCCTCCGAACTTGAATGGGATGCCTGCGCCGATGGTGTAGGGTGGGATGTCGTGTGGGATGCGGCTGAGGCCTCCAACCATGGCGTAAGCGCCTATACGAGTGAATTGGTGGATGGGTGTCATGCCGCCGATGATGGCGTGGTCTTCGATGGTGACGTGGCCGGCGAGGGTGGCATTATTGGCCATGACGACTTGGTTGCCGAGTTTGCAATTATGCGCGATGTGAACGTAGGCCATGAGCATGCAGGAGTCGCCAATTTCAACTGATGATTCTGCTTTAAGCGAGGAATTGATGGTCACATATTCGCGAATCACGCAGTTGCGTCCTATGTTGATGTAGGTGCGCTCTCCCTGGTATTTGACTGCTTGTGGTTCGGTGCCGATGCTTGCGCCGGGGTAGATGACGGTATTTTCACCGATGTTGGTGTGGCCATCGATGTAGGCATGGGAGCGGATTACGACATTATCTTGCAGAGTAACATTTTTTTTAATGACTGCGAAGGGCTCGACCGTGACGTTGTTGCCAATTATTGCGCCTTCTTCTACGTAGGCGAGGGGATGAATATTAGCTTGTTTCATGAACTTAAGAATCCTTTATATCTGGCTGGGGTCAACGAGCACGTAACCGAACTCTGCTTCGGCAACAATTTTATCTCCGACGTAGGCTTCACCTTGAAGCCGTCCGCCTTTACTACCGAGGTGGATTTCTCTACCTCGCAAAATTAATATATCGCCGGGTCTTACTGGCTGGCGAAATTTGGCATTTTTAATATTTAGGAGTAGGCCGACTTTTCCTGTGGGTTCTTTTAATTGAACGTACAGGGATCCGGTTTGGGCTAGGGCTTCAAGGAGCAGCACGCCTGGCATGATGGGTGTGCCGGGAAAATGTCCTTGGAAGTAGGCTTCATTAATGCTTACATTCTTTTGTGCGACAAGAATCCCATTTTCGATGTCGAGTTCAATGACTTTGTCGATCATGAGAAACGGGTAACGGTGAGGAAGATATTTGATAATATCTTTGTATTCTAACACGGGATTTCTAGACTGAGCATCCGCTGTCATCGAGAGCCTCTCGGTTGAAAATGATCTCTAAGAATAAGTGAAAAAGCCTTATGCGATGTATGGCCGGAACGAATGGCGATGATATGCGCATGGAAGGGAAAGCCTACTAAGGAGACGTCGCCGATGAGATCGAGAACTTTGTGTCGAGCCATTTCGTCGGGAAAGCGTAATCCATCTTTGCTAAAGATGACTTCATCTTTGACAACGACGGAGTTAGCTAGGCTGCATCCTTTAATCAGGCCGCGGTCGATCAGGGGTTCAATTTCGGAGTAGAGTCCAAAGCTGCGGCAGGAGGACAATTCTTGTTTGAAGGATTCTGGAGTCACTTGAAGTGTAACGTATTGCGAGCGCAGCGCGTAAGTATCGGGGTAATTTAGCGTATAGCTGACGCGGAGGCAATCGTGAGGAAGGGCGACGATGTGGATATCGCCCTCAGACCAATAGAGGGGTTGTGTGAGTGTTCGAATGGATACTTCCGCATTTTGTTCTACGATTCCGGCTTGGTCAATCAAATCGACGAATACGCTTGAGCTACCGTCGCCGACGGGGGGTTCGATGCCACTAATTTCAATGAGGAGATTGTCGATACCCATGCCTGCTACGGCCGCGAGAACGTGTTCAACAGTATGGATAGCAGATGGCCCTGAGCCTATTGTTGTGCTGCGCGCTGTGGGTCCAACCTGGTCGATGTATGCTGGGACGACAGGTCGTTCGGGCAAGTCTGTGCGCACAAAGGAAACGCCCGTGTTGGGCTCAGCTGGACAAAAGCGAAGACGTACTGTTTGTCCGGTATGCAAGCCAATTCCTGCATACTCTACAGCGCCTCGCAACGTCCTTTGACGACGACTCTTTCCCATGTTAACCGTGTATACAAAGATGGCCATGCTAAATGAATGCAGACATAAATTGCAAGTGCGCGCTTCCGCGGTGCAACTATAAGGAGTGGTGATGTTCTGTTGGTACGGTTTTAAACGTGGAAAACGCAGAGAAGGCTGAGTCGCAGAGGACGCAGAGCACCATCGCACTTTTGCAACTGCAAATCCACTAAAGAGGGGTGGTCTTCAAAAACAAGAGAGAGCGCCATTATTGGTATCGCAACTATACGCTCTCTCTTGTTTTTGAAGGCCACCCCTCTTTAGTGGGACTTTGAGCTCTGCTCAAAGAGTGGCGATGGTGTGATGGGGGCATAAAATCTCTGTACTCATCGGATAATCAGTTTCGGCTAAAATCTCAGCGCACTCTGCGGCTCTGCCTTCTCTGCGTTTTCCACAATTCCTAGTGCTTCGTGGGACTTTGAGCTCTGCTCAAAGAGTGGCGATGGTGTGATGGGAGCATAAAATCTCTGTACTCATCGGATAATCAGTTTCGGCTAAAATCTCAGCGCACTCTGCGGCTCTGCCTTCTCTGCGTTTTCCACAATTCCTAGTACTTCCCGGATAATCAAGATTGGTTCAACGTTTCTGCTGCAAGCGCACACACCAGAAGGCTCCATACAAGCCCGTCAGTGCTCCTGATAGACTTAAGATAAACCAATCACCCCACAGTGTGTATAAGGTAAAGTAACTGAATAGCGGAACGTCGACTAGAAGCGTCCCTTGGCCGGATTCTTCGGAAAGGGCTCCGAGGACATGTCCTAAGCTATCACAGGCTCCTGTGATTCCTGTGTTGCATGCGCGTACAAGAGGAATTCCCATTTCAACCGCTCTGAGCCTGGCATGATCAAAGTGTTGTTGGGGTAATCGCGAATGGGGAAACCAACCATCATTGGTGATATTTACGAGCAAGTCTGCGCCTTTTAAGCGATTTTCGCGCATGATGTTGCCACAAATTTCCTCATAGCAGATGGATAGGCCAAACCGCGCTTTAGACCCAATAATGACTTTGGCTTCTCGACCTGGTGTTACAGAGCCACATACGCCGTATCTCTTAGCTAAATTGCGACACCATTCAAAGGGGATATATTCTCCCATCGGAACCGGGAGTCGCTTTTCGTATCTAGACTGCCACGGTAAGGTGGGACTAAACACAAATGCTGCATTATATCCTTCTACCGTTCCGTGATTGGTTTCTTCTTCATCACTGAAGCCGACCACTGTATCTGCATGAAACAGATTAGCGAGCGCTTGCGCTAAATAGGCATTGGTTACCATCCATCCGCCAGTATCCGTAGCCATAGTTAGACCTCTTTTTGGATCTGGAAGCGATCTATTTCCAAAAAATTCCTGCCAGCCTGCAGTCACCACCTCGTGATGATAAATGGGCCAGTAGGTACCCCAGGGCACGACAATTTCAGGCAGCGCAACAAGGTCTACGGCCTCTTCGATATGCGGTTGAACCAGCTGAAAAATCGTTTGCCAATCTTGGAATGCATGCGCGATCGCATGCTGTGAAGAGGTGAACCGAATGGCATCGGTCGAAGGAAAATTTGTTTGAACCAAAAGTGTTTTCAAGTTAGGCGCTTCGCGCAGTCCCTCTTCATGGTAGGCGAGGTGCGTCCACCCGAAAAGATAAGGAGCGATCAATAAGGTCGCCCATATGGAGTAGTTTCGCTTCATGACAAAAGTTTGGAGAAGTATCCCGTTGGTCAGAATTACAAGAAAGGAAAGACCGTACGCTCCTGCAATCGAAGCCCCCTGAAGGGAATAGAGGGAGCCTGAAAGCAACAGCCCAACGGGATTCCAAGCTATTCCCGTAAAGATAAATAGGCGGCTCCACTCCATCAAAGTCCAGATCGCGGCTAATACTGGGGCAAACCAAAGATAATTAAGGTTTGTTTTCGAAACAAACAATGTTGTAATTCCAAATTGCAAACCAAACAATAAACTATAAATCAACAAAACTGCATAAATATAATAAAAAGGATGAGATAATGCCCAGGACAGTTGCACACATTGTACAGCCGCAAACCATAGAGTCGCGATGGTAAGTTTACGCTTCCATGACTGAATATCCAACAGAGCGTGCCAAAACAAGGCAAATCCACAACAGGCTCCGACCAGTCCAAAAGCACCAACGAACGCGGGTTGGCCGAAAGCAATGAGCAAGAACGAAATAGCGATTAAAAAATAATGGTTCACAAAAGCCTCGAAGAGCTAGGAGAAGAAGCTAGATTATATAAAATAAATAGAAATTCTTGCCCGAAAAATAAATCCGAGCTCGGGCACGCACACGGGCTCGGGCTCGGATTTATTTTCGGGAATTATGCTTCTTCTGGGGCGAGGTCCTCATATCCTCTAATCCGTTTGGCATCGGCGCTCAGGCGTCCGGGGCCTGCACCAAGCAGGACGAGCAATCCACCGAAAATGGCCAAATTCTTAAAGAACATCATCATTTGCAATTGTTGTTGTTCAGGAGCTACGGCCCAGAAATTGTGGAAAATCAGGGTTGTAGGAATGAGGAACAAAGCCAAGGCTCCCGCGGCTAGGCGTGTTCGATTACCGAGGATTAGTGCTAATGCACCTAATATTTCGAGCAAAGCCGCAGCCACAAGCAAAACCGGCATCATCTCCGTAAGCTGCAGGCCCATTACATTGGACATACCTGCTTTCATGTAGCCCAGCGTGCCATTCCAATCGATAAACTTATTGACGCCTGCCATCAAAAAGATCACTGCCATGCAAAACCTGCCTAGCAACATCATCAAACTTGCCATAATTCTCTCCGCATAATTCATCATACTCTGTACAATGTAATGCCAAACTCGGGACAAGATGACAAAGCAAATTCCATTTCGTGATTTTCATATCCTGCAACTGCTAGAAGCCTATGACTGGAATCGCGGTCCATTTGACGTTTATCTTTCTAACTATTTCCGAGCGAATAAGCAGCTTGGGTCTAAAGATCGACGCGAAATTACCGACACAGCATACGGGTTAATCCGTTGGTTAGGTTTGGTGGACTATTTGACGGGCACGCCGCACAGTTGGGAGCGACGATTAGCAGAGTATAGGAAGCTATCTCCGGTCGACTATCGCCAGAATGCGCGTATATCGCTGGCAGATCGCTATAGTTTTCCAGAAGCGTTATTTGATCGTCTGGTTCAATCGCATGGTGAAGAACAGGCCTGTGAGATAGCATGGGCCAGCAATACTGAGGCACCTATAACGGTTCGCACCAATCGGCTGAAAATCACTCGAGAAGAATTGATGAAGCGTCTGGAGAGTTACTGCGACGTAAAAGCATGCGAGCAATCTGAAAACGGCATAGTTCTCGCCAATCGCCTGCATTGCCCGACGATGGAAGAATTTCAAGAAGGCCTATTTGAGATGCAAGATGAAGCCAGCCAGCTTGTTGCTGAGTTGGTCGCTGCAAAGCCTGGGCAACATGTTCTAGATTATTGCGCTGGTTCTGGAGGTAAGTCATTGGCCATCGCGATGCGCATGGAAAATCGAGGACAGATTCATCTCCATGATATTCGCTTTAAAGCGCTGCAAGAAGCACAGAAACGTATGCGTCGCGCAGGCGTGCAGAACGCGCAGGTCATTCCGTCGGATGATCCTAAACTGAAAAAAATCCGCGGCCATATGCATTGGGTTCTCGTGGATGCGCCATGTACAGGAACTGGCACGTTACGACGCAGTCCCGATTTGAAGTGGAAATTCAAACCAGAAGCTCTAGACCAGTATGTACAAACTCAGCGGTCTTTGCTTGCTGAAGCCGTACCCTACCTTAAACCACGCACCGGCCACCTTGTCTATGCAACCTGCAGTATTTTGGCAGAAGAAAATGAGCAACAAGTGGATTGGGTGATAAACAATCTTCCCCTACGCCTAGAAGGTGAGCCCTTCCGTACTCTTCCCAGTGAAAGCGGGATGGATGGCTTTTTTTCTGCTGTTTTTAGTATAGTGTGACCCTATGAATATACGATACTTTTTAGCCCTATCTCTGCTGTACACTACGCTATGCAGCGCGGTTGACCCTCGCATGTTGCCTGTTCCTGAAGATCATCGAGAGATCATAGTCAACAACCGCATCTTAGCCAAAATAAATGGTAAGGTGATCACCGTTATTGACGTGATGAAAAAACTGGATATTATTTTCTATCGCCAATTCCCACAGTATGCCCCCTCAGCGCAAGCTCGCCATCAGTTCTATACGATCAACTGGAAATCCCAGCTGGATGAAATGATCGACTCAGAGCTTATTATGGCGGACGCGAAAGAATGCAAAATAGAAATCACGCGTGGAGAAGTTCGAGCGGAGATTGAGGACCAATTCGGTCCACGTATCATGGCTAACCTGGACAAGGTTGGTGTTTCTTTTGATGAAGCGTGGGAGATCACCAAAACTGAACTCACCATCAAACGTATGATGGCCCTGCGCGTGCAGTTCAAAGCGCAACAAAAAGTCTCCCCTAGCCTGGTAAGAAGCACTTATGAAAAGTATAAAGAGTCGAATCGTCGACCAACAGAATGGGCTTACCAGGTGATTAACATTCGCCATCCGGAACAAGAAAAAGGCGAAGCTTCAGCCAAGCATCTGCACAACTTGCTGCAAGAAAACAGCATCGCTCTGACTGATTTGGCACAAAAAACGAAAACAATAGAAGGGCTTGATAGCGACACACATGTCACAGTTTCTGATGAACTCAAGCATAATGAAAAAGAGATCTCTCTCGCTTACAAAGAGATCCTAGATCCCCTTTCAGCTGGCACCTACAGCGAACCCATTGCCCAAGAAAGCCGCGCCAACAGAGGCACTGTTCACCGTATTTTTTTCTTGAGGGAACGCATCGAAGGCAGCGACGTCCCGTTTGAGGAAGTACAAGCCGAACTCAAAGCGCGCCTTATTGCTATGAGTATCCAAAAAGATACCGAGAAGTATATCTCAGGGCTTCGCCAGCGTTTTGGAATCAGAGAGGAACAGCTTAAATCTATGATGCCTGAAGGATTCGAACCCTTCGTGATTCATTAGAGTTCAATAGAGTCTTCAATGTATCAACCCTCTCAACTTCGTGCCTACCTCCAGTCGCTTGGCATTCAAGCAAAAAAGGGACTTTCGCAGAATTTTCTCATCGATGGCAACATTATCCGCAAAATCGTCACTGATGCACAGGTGAAACCTGGCGATCTCGTCCTTGAAATCGGACCCGGACCAGGAGCTCTTACAGAGGCCCTAATTCAAGCTGGAGCCCAAGTGATCGCTGTAGAAAAGGATCATGTGTTGGCTCACGCATTGCAGGAGAGACTCCCTCTAGAGGTATTCGAAGAAGATATTATGACCTTTCCGTGGCGCCAAGTGCTCACAGAAAGGCTGCAGCCAGATAGAAAAGCCAAAATCATAGCTAATCTCCCCTATCACCTCACAACGCCGATTTTGACAAGTTTTGCCCCTGCGCACGACTTGATTGAATCCATGACAGTCATGGTGCAAAAAGAGGTCGCAGAACGCATGAGCGCATCGCCAGGTGGAAAAGAGTACAGTTCGCTTACTCTTTTTCTAAACTACCACGCAAAGGTTCGGTATGCCTTCACCGTGAGCAATAACTGCTTCTTTCCCCCGCCCAAAGTGCATTCTGCCGTGGTTTCTTTGATGCTGCACACACCACCGCATGTATCGAACGAAAAGGCGTTTTTTGTTTTCACTCGTACCGCATTCGGACAACGGCGCAAAATGCTACGAGGCTCTTTGGCAGAACTTTATCCAGCGGATAAAGTAACAGAAAGCTTGAATGCGCTTGGATTAAATCCTCTGGCAAGACCCGAAGAATTAGGCTTAGAGGCCTTCTTGAAGCTATTCGAAAAGCTGAACGAGACAACATGATTCCCCGCTATGTATCTTTTGGTGCGGTTTTAAACGTGGAAAACGCAGAGAAGGCAGAGCCGCAGAGGGCGCAGAGATTTTTGCCAACCTTGATTATCCAATGAGTACAGGGATTTTGTGCCCCATCACACCATCGCTATTCTTTGAGCAAAGCTCAAAGTCGCACTAAAGAGGGGTCGCCTAAAAAAACAAGAGAGAGGTCTAATCATGGATACGAATAGCGCTCTCTCTTGTTTTTTTAGGCGACCCCTCTTTAGTGGATTTGCAATTGCAAAAGGGCGATGGTGCTCTGCGTCCTCAGCGACTCTGCCTTCTCTGCGTTTTCCACAATTCAATCGACTAGGATTCTTAATATCAACGCCGTCGAAGGACGAACAATAACCCTATTACGAGTACAGCAATCGATGTTGTGAGCCATGGATGTAACTGCACCCAATTCCACACAACAAGTGGAATGGACGCATTCACTTCGTGTGCCGCTAAAAGCGGCGCAGAAGCCACCAGGCGCCCACCAGGTGCTGTCACACGCACCTCAGCTACCTGTTGCCCCTTAGCTATCGGCAACTGCACATCAGCCCACACTAACGTCGCCTGAACAGGTTCTTCCTCGGCCGGATAAAATCTCCACACTAATGGTTCTGATAAAACCGTTTTTAGAGTCCGCCCAGCTCCCTTCACCGTACGCTGATAAGGCTGCAAGCCCGCCGGCAAAAGAACCCTCTCCACTAAAGGCTGCGCAAATGCAGCCTGGAATAACTTGGTGGAATCCTGCCAAATGTCGACACGCTCCTTACAGTGCATCAAAACTGCAATCAACGTCCGTCCCTCATGCTCTGCTCCAGCGACAAGAGTGTTCTGCGCGGCCCCTGTGTACCCAGACTTCACGCCAATAGCTTTAGAATAATAATGAGGGCCTTTTCGCAACAATTTATTCGTATTTAATAACGTTCTTTGATCTTTCTTGTTATTTTTTGCAGCTGTGTATTTAACAGACGAACAAATCTGTCGGAATAATGGATGTTTCAATGCATGCTTTGTGATCAATGCCAGATCCCAAGCCGTCGTATAATGATCTGGATGCGTCAATCCGTGAGGGTTCGCAAAGTGTGTGTCTGTACACCCCTGCTCAATAAGATACTCATTTAATCCCTGAACGAATTTCGGAATCGTGCCACTGACATGTTGGGCGATTACATTGCTAGCATCATTACCTGATAGAAACAGGGATCCATAGATGAGATCAAGCAGCTTTAACCGTTCTCCCAATTGTAAACCCATGGTCGTGCCATCTGGTTCAAGATAGTGCGGGGGCAGTTTATATTGAGCCTTCTTTTTTGCTTGCTCGGAGGTCATAGCCAATGCCTCGGCTTCTACCTGAACCGTCGCATTTAGGTCGGCGTTTCCGCGCTCCAGCATATAGATAATCGTGGCAATCTTGGTTGTACTGGCCGGATGCTTCTGCTCCCGGCTGTTTTTTTCATACAGCACGACGCCCGTGTCTGCGTTGATCATCACCGCGCAAGGCGCCTTAACATCCACCCGCAAGGGTTCAGCAACCAATAACGAAATAAAAAGTAGGAAAAAAAAGCAAAAATAGCGAGTCATGCCCTAATCGTAACAAAGAACGCAAAAAAAATGAATCCTGGCATAGCATTTGCATTACTTCCGTAGAACCGAAGAACTCACGGAGCACGGCTATGAACAACATAGAAAAATTGGAAGCGGTTTATAAAAAATTTATCCATAACCTCCCCGATTGGTTGCCTGAAGGGATTATCAGGGTAGACCTCGCCCTGCTCCAAGAGATGGACCTTTTGGATTTTGATAAGGAGATACAGAAGCCTGATGATAGTCTTACGCGCTATTTTCAAGTGATTGAACAGGAAGATAAAATAACCTTGGTCAACGAAGAATATGTGATTTGGATCGTTCCCTCGAGTCATGAGGAAATAGCGGCTACCTATACGTTAGTGGCGTTAAACAAGCCCGGACACGAGCCGGAACTTGAATTGGCATTCTCAGTATCAGGTGTTTACAACACATCCAAGATGGTTCTTAGACTTTTAGAGAAGTTCTTAGCGGAAATTCACGAAAACGAAGAAGCTCTGAAGCGATTAGATAAGGGATTAGATAGTCCCGAAGAAGCAGCGTAGTAATTATCTAAACCTCAAACTTGATGAGTATGTCTTTTTAAACGATAAAAACGATAGAACGATAAAAACGATAAAATCAATTAACACACGATCTATGTTAATAGATTATATCGCTTTTATCGTTCTATCGTTTTTATCGTTTAAACAAATTTCACAACTTATTTGCGTTTAACGAGCGTGAGCACATTTTGATCATTGATGCGTTCGTATTCAACGCGATCCATCATTTTCAGAACGAAATAGATCCCGAATCCTCCGTCTGATTTACTTGTGCGGACGTTTTCGGGTTGGAAGGAACTTGAGTTGGTCAAGGGATTATAGGGCATACCTTTATCGCGAAAAATGATGCGAAATTCGGAGTCATAGATCTCACAACCTACTTCAACTTCTCCGGGTGTATCCTGGTATCCGTGTTTTACAATATTGACAAAGACTTCATCGGCGGCCAACTCTAGGCGCCAGACTTCGCTTTCGTCGAGGTGAGCGTCTTTGGCGGCCTGTTTCACAAACGAGAGAACCCTGTAGAGATTATCCAGGCTGGCCGAAAATAGCTTTGTGGTTAATTGTGGCACAGACTCACCATGCGTTTAAAAGGTAATCAACAATACTACGCGCCACAGCTTCACTTAATGGACGGGCGACGGCTTCCCCTGCCACACTTATGTCAGTCAACTGACCGATGGAAAACACGTTCAACTGGTTATTCAACAGGTGATATCCGTGGTCATAGTCCACAAAAGCGCTAATACAAACCGGTCCAGCTATGGCTTCGCAATTTCCGCTCTCAAATACCTCCACTTGCACCAGAATCCACTTCCGCGACTCAATCGGTATCAAGGTATTCGTTAAGCCTAGGTCATAATTCTGTCCTGGGGCATTATCGCCAGCTTCGGTCCCCCCATTGACCTGATCATAACGGAAGCCGGTATTTTCATCACGGCATTCGACAACTTTTACTTTTAATTGGTGGCAGCCTCCTCGGTCTACATAGCGAAAGAGACCCGAGGTCTGAATTTGCCGGATGAGAGATGCGGTGATTTGACCATCGGTGTCCCCTTCGACATAAGGAACAGAGATCGTCGAGCCGATCCAGGGAGCTTCTCCTTGGCCTGTACGGTAGCCGCAGGAGCTGAGTAATAGGAGCAGTCCCAGGAGGCGTAGAGTAGTCACAGAAGGCCGTCCGGAATGGTTAGAGAGCGGTATTTACTTTGAAGGTGACAGAGCCGCTTTCTGGCGCAGTCGGCCACCTCGGTATCTGGAAAACGTTCGATAGCGCTCACGTAGTAGAGGACAGAGGATTCAGGTTTACAAACCCGTTCGTAGAATTGACCAGTACTGTAGAGCCCGTATGCGTAGCGTTCACGGATTGCCATCACAGTGTCAGAAGCTTCGACAAGGCGATCATCGTTTGGGTAGTCGTGACAAAAGTGTGTGTAAGTTAGTTCTGCAAGGTCTAGGATATCGGGGTTATTTGCTTCGTAGAACGCTTGGGTATGATAAACATCAAGCATGGCTACGTAAGCGTCTGGGGCTGTCTCATGTCTGGGAAATCGACGGATGAGCCCGAGAAAGGCCTCGATGGCGCACCGATAATCGAACGTTTGTGAATATAAGCATCCCTTCGCGTAGAGCGATTTGGCAGCAATTTCCTGGCAAGGTACTGTAGAGATGATTTCGTCATAGATCTCTCCGGCGAGGTCATATCCTTGAAGGAATTTAGGAAATCGCTTTGAGCAATAAGGACGTCTGCGCGCACCACCTCGCAGTGCTTCAGCGATCTGAAATTTAAGTTGAATCGTCTCTTCAAGGAACTCTGGAGATGCATTTTCATGCAGATAGTTGGTCAAGGAACAGTTTGCGAGATCATAGTCACCTAATTGGTGTAAACACACACCGAGGTAATAATGGCACTTAGAAACCAGAGGGTTCTTGGGGAAGTTATCGATAATGATGCCGAACTGTCGAGCGGCTAAGGGCCAGTCGCAGGCTCCATACGCTTCGATAGCGCGTTGGAAGTGAATTTCAGCCGTTGCAGTGGCGCGTTCTCCAACTTCGTAAATCCAGCCGTCACGCACGACATAAGCTGCTTCCAACGAAGGAAAAACTGTGAGGAGGACTACAGTAAAGATCGCAGAGATTTGACGCATGGCTCACTTCCGGTAAATTAGAACGAAAGTGTAGAGCAGGTGCAACGCGAATGTCAATAAAAGTGATGAGTGATGATGCAATGTGGAAAACGCTGAGAAGGCAGAGTCGCTGAGATTTTAACCGACCCTGATTACCCAATAAGTCAGAGATTTTTTGGCCCCCATCACACCATCGCCACTCTTTGAGCAAAGCTCAAAGTCGCACTAAAGAGGGGTCGCTTTAAAAAACAAGAGAGGGGTCTAGTTATGGAAACGATTAATAGCGCTCTCTCTTGTTTTTTAAAGCGACCCCTCTTTAGTGCTATTTGCAACTGCAAAAAGGCGATGGAGCTCTGCGTCCTCAGCGACTCTGCCTTCTCTGCGTTTTCCACGTTTAAAACTGTGGCAACAGAACATCATCACTCAAAGCACCTGCCCACGCTTTGCTCCAAAGCTGCACCTGTGGTTACAGTAGCGTCTAGGGCCAAGGTAGCTACAGCTCGGGTTCCTGTGACGAACTCGAGTTCTACGGCTGTGGGTCCGGCATGTTGTTCAAGAACGGTTCTCAAGGCAAGAATTTGTGATAAAGTGACCTTATCGGCATCGATTTTGATCTGCATAGTTTTGGGAGGCTGGGGTTGATGTTTGGGGGTGGCTTGAGGTTTAGCTGGCGAGGCAGGTTCGGCAGGCGGGCGCTTGGCTTCCGATTTTCTTGCAGCCATGCGACTACTTTGTTGTTTTACGCGGTCGTAAGCGGCATCGCATTGTTGCACTAAGGTTTCATTGGTCCGAGTCAAATCTTCTAACCAATGACAGCTAAGCTTGGCGCCTTCTTCGCGTTTATCCACTTGTAGTACGGCTAGGAGCAGCTTATTCTCTTCGAGCAGATGGCGTTTCTCCTCATACATTTCGGACCAAACGGGCAATTCGTAATGCACAAGGCCATCGCTGACGACAAGGATGGCAAACTTCTTCTGGCTTTTGGCGGAGATGCGACTTTGCACTGATTCAACTAAAAAAGCCGTTCGGAATATAGTGTCGTGGTCCATTTCGTCGACTTTACGCAGAGGTAAACTGCCTAGACGTTTCAGTGTATCTCCCCAATTATCCATGGGATGACCGGTTAGAAATAGTCCTAGAAGCTCTTTTTCTTTGAGTAGCAAATCTAATTTAGAGCGAGGTTGATCTACCTTAGGGGGTTTTGGAAGGGGGCCGACATCGCTATTTTGCGCAGCAAAAAGGAACATGACACCCGACTCTTTTGCCACGCGTTCTTTGACTGCCGCATCAAAGAGCAGATCAAGCGATTGGACCAGTTGATCGCGGTTCCACCCGAGATCTTCGAAGCATCCGGCTTCGATGAGACCTTCGATGTTCTTCTTGCCCACTTTTTTCAGATCAAGCCGTTTACAGAAATCCCAGAAAGATTTGAATCGTCCGGCGCGTTGTCGCTCTTGCAGAATCGTTTCGACGACGCCGCTGCCGATGCCTTTGATGCCCGCCATGGCAAAGCGTATACCTTTGTCTATTGGCGACAAACTGTACGGAGGATTCATTGATGTCTGGAGGCAGGATTGGAATATCCATCGCCTGCCCTTCGCGAATAAACTTGACACCTTCGTCAAGTCATCGCGGTCGCAAGTCATGTGAGCTGCAAGCCATTCGCCCGGATAGTTAGCTTTGAGATAGGCTGTGACATAACTGAGGTAGCCGTAGGCTGTCGCATGCGATTTGTTAAATCCATAGACGGCAAACTTCTCCATCTTGTCGAATATCACGCATGGAGACTTCTTCAGGAATCCTATTCTCAAGCGCGCCTACACGAAATTTTTCGCGCTGCTTGGCCATCTTGTCGGCTCTTTTTTCCCCATGGCACGACGCAGAACGTCGCCCTCACCTAAGGAGTAATTCGGCCATGCGGCTGGCGATCTGCATCACCTGCTCTTGGTAAACCATGATGCCGTAGGTTTCAGAGAGGATATCTTTCACCCAAGGATGATCATATTCAATAGGCTCACGACCATGTTTACGGTTGATAAAGGAAGGAATCATATCCATCGGACCAGGCCGATAAAGCGCACCCACCGCGATGATCTCTTCAAATTTATCGAGGTGAAGCTGGCGAGCCAGCTCCTGCATGCCTCCAGATTCCAGCTGGAATACGCTAAGAGTCTTACCTTGGTTGAGTAGATCGAACGTTGGCGCATCATCTAAAGGTAGATTAATCCAGTCGATGTCGATGTTGCGATTACGTTGGCCTGAATGGCATCGACCGCCATCTGAATGCGAGTGAGCGTTTTCAGGCCTAAGAAGTCGATTTTAAGCATACCAACTTCTTCGACCGGCTTCATCGAGAACTGCGTGACGGGCATCTCAGAGTCTTTGGCAGACGCATAAGGGAATAAAGTCTGTCAGCGGATCACCGCGCGATGATGATCCCAGCAGCATGGATACCGGTGTTGCGGATCGATCCTTCGAGCTTTCTGCCCGAGGTCGAGAATGCGTCGTGGCATCGGTCAGTCTCATATCGTACGCTCGCTGCAGATCCGCATCTTTCTCTAAGGCAGTATCGAAGGTGATATTTAGATCCTCAGGAATCAACTTGGCGATGTCATTGACCTTCGCTAAGAGGCACATTCAAGACGCGTCCGACGTCTTTGATCGCCATGCTGCGCTTTCATCGTGCTGAAGGTGATGATCTGCGCGACGTTGTCTTTACCATACTTTTCCAGCGTGTAATTGAATCACCTCGCCACGGCGCTCCATGCAGATGTCGACGTCGATATCAGGGTAGGAGATCCGTTCGGGATTGATAAACCGCTCGAAGAAAAGGCTGAAGCGAAGAGGTTCGATGTCCGTGATACCAATCAAGTACAGAACGATGGAACCGGCTCCAGAACCCCGTCCAGGACCCATCGGAATCCCCTGCATTCTTGGCCCAATGGATAAAGTCCCACACGATCAGCAAGTAATCGCACATTCCTTTCGGAGCGATCACATTCATCTCATAATCAAGACGCTCGCGCACTACTTCCATCGGATCTTTATCGGGAAAGAGCTCCTGAATCTTTTGCAACCGTTCAGGCGTATATCTACGAGGAATCCCTTCGTTGCATAATTTCCACAGAAACGCCTCGACCTCTTTTTGTCGCTCTTCTTCGGATATGGCTTTGCTTTCCACATCAGGCGGCACGAACACAGGATAATGCTTCGTCTTAAAGTCGAGTTCCAATTGACATTTCTCTGCTACTTCCAACGTATTAGAAATAGCCTCTGGAATATCATGAAACAGGTCAACCATCTGCTGCGGCGTTTTGAAATAACATTCGTGCGATGCATAGGTGTGGCGTTTAGGATTAGGAATGCGCCTTTTAGGGTTACCTTGCGCATCATTTTCCCAAATTTCACAAGGCTCGCCAGATTGCACGTTCAGAAGAATTTCATGTGCACGCCAATCATCGCGCGCCATGTAGTGGCTGTCGTTTGTTGCCACCACCTTGATGCCGCGCTCGCGGCCTAGTTGCAGCAACGCTTCATTCACACGCTCTTCTTTCGTAACAAAATCTTGGTACTTATGCAGAAGCCAAGATTCCTGATACATGCCATCAGCACGCAAGTCTTCCTCGCGCATAGGATGACGCTGCAGCTCTAGATAATAATCTTCGCCAAAGAGATCCTGATACCACTGAATCTTGTCCTGAAGTCCTTTAGGACTCCCTTCCAAAACCTCATACGCAATACGCCCGCTTAAGCAGGCAGATAAGCAAATCAATCCTTTCGAATGCTTCGCCAACAACTCTTCGTCAATGCGCGGAACATAGTAATATCCATCCAAAAAGCCTGCTGAAGTCAGCTTGCAAAGATTGTGATACCCCTCTCTATCTTTCGCTAAAAGAACCAGATGAAACGAATGGCGATTGCCAATCCCGCGCTGACGCGCTAGCCTAGATTCCGGCGCAACATACACTTCGCAGCCGATCAAAGACTTGACACCAGCACCCTTACACGCTTGGAAAAACTCCACCGCGCCATACATATTGCCATGATCCGTCAACGCCACAGCAGGCATACCATACTCGGCCGCCTTTTTGGCAATCGCCTTCACCGGCGTCAAAGCATCGAGGATGGAGTACTGCGAATGAACATGTAACGGAACCCACATGGGCGCGAACTCTAATTAGGCTGGTTGCGGTTCTGTCTGCTCCGGATCCTGCTGGCGTACCGGTTTCTCCACTAAAAGCAAAGGCATCAAAAGACAAATACAAATAAATGCACAAGCTAACGTCGTGACAAAAAATCCTTGCCAGCCAAACACCTTCGTAATCTCACCCAAAGGCCATCCTGCCAAGGCCGCACCCACATAAGCAAACCAACCGACAAATCCCGTCGTTGTCGCCGCCGCCTTCTTGTGAGCTAACTCCGTAGCCGCCATCCCCACAAGCATCTGCGGGCCAAAAACCATGTATCCAATCGTAAAAATGGCGATAAAATCCAACCACGCCGTTCCAGGTGGCAGCCACCAAATAAACAACACCGCCGCACCCATACCCAGGGCAAATAAGGTAATAATCGGACTCCGGCGCGCCTGAAACAACTTGTCAGACGCCCATCCAGCAGTCAAACTTCCACACAATCCACCCACTTCAAACATAGAGGTACACACACTGCCGCTCCACTGCGAATAGCCCTTCATCTGAACCGAATACACGCCCATCCAAGAGCTAAACGCCTCTCGTATGAAGTAGACAAAAATATTGATCACCGCTAACAGCCAGATCCATTTATTTTTCAGTACATACTCAACTAAAATCTCGCGAGAAGAAAGATCCTCACCCTCTTTAGCCTTTGCACCAGCAATCGTCTCCTCGCCTCGAAACACCTCTACCGGCGGCAAACCCAACGAAGCCGGCGTGTCCCGCAGTCGATTGATCAAGAAAAAACCCATCGCTACACAAAGAAATCCAGGAATGAACATGGCAAACCGCCACCCCATCGCCTGCGCAAGAAAGCCCGCTAAAATAACAACCGTGAACCCGCCAAAATTGTGCGACACGTTCCAGTAAGACCACCAAGAACCCCTCTCAGAACGAGAATACCAATAGGTCAACAACCGTGCACAAGGAGTCGCTCCAAAACCCTGGAACCACGCATTCAACCCCCACATCAGCGCAAACAAATAGACGCTAGAGGACATCCCAAACAGAATGTTACAAATCCCCGTCGCAATCAATCCAATCGGCAAAAAATAACGCGCATTCGCGCGGTCAGCTAATATTCCACTAAGAAACTTGCTCGCCCCATAACTTAACGCAAACGCCGACAGCACAATCCCGAGTTGGCCCGTGTCCAACCCCAAATCTACAATCATCGTCGGCATAACCGTCTTGAAACTCAAACGCGTCAAATAATACGAAGCGTAACCAAAAAAGATCGAATAGAAGATCCGAATACGCCAATACGCGTAATCTTTCTTCACCTGTTCCGGATCCGTTACAGTCGCTGCTACCGGTGCGGCAGAAAAAACGCGGGAAAAAAAGCTCAATGAATTCTCCTCATCAGCACAAAGCTTGCGAGTTAGGGTCTACAAATATGAGGTCTGTTGTACCCTTTCGAGACCTTTATTTTCAAGGATGAAGGAGGAGAGAAAGGATGAAGGAGGGAGGAGGAAGGAGGAAAATAACAAGACTTCTATCTAAATTTGGGTGACTTCGTCTTTTTTCATCCTTCATCCTTTATCCTTCCTCCTTTCGAAAATTTCCTTTGCTTCAATAACAGCCATGTCATAGATTGATCGACGACTAAACGACTACATCTTGGGGAGGCATTTGATTATGATAGGGCGCAAAAATCCAATTGGAATGATCTTAGGCCTTGCATTGGGCCTTACAGTTACGTGTCATGCTGACGCCAGCTGGAATGAAGAAACACCATCCTTGCAGTACAAGCAAGATCGAAACCAGACACGCGGGCTTCCGCAAACGCGTACACCACCACCCGACATTCATGTTCTTTCAGAAGCCTTTGGTCACTACATCGGTAAAGATATGAGAGACCAAGGCATTGATCTCGATGTAAGAGACGTTATCGCAGGACTTGAAGCCGGAGTCCAAGGCAAACCCCCGCCCGTCAGCGAAGCTGAATACGATGACATGATGGGACACTATCGCGATCGCGGATTGCAAGAAAGAGCGAAGGCCAACCTACTCGTCGCCAATGCCTTTTTGAAAAGCAATGCGCGTAATGAAGGCGTCCGAGAAGTCATTCCTGGAAAACTCCAATACAAAATATTAAAAACCGGCCGCGGCGCAGTTGTCCAAGAAGATGGGACACCGCAAATGCACTATACTGGCCAGTTTATCGACGGGTGCCCATTTGGCGGTGCTGAAGCCAGTAGAAACGCTATCTCTGTACACCTACCAGATATGATTCGTGGCTTCCAACAAGGGGTCGCCGGCATGCATGAAGGCGAAAAAAGACGCATCTATGTCCATCCCGACCTCGCTTATGGCATCGGCAAAGAAGTGCCGCCAAACTCCATCTTGTTTTTTGATGTCGAAGTCCTAAGCGCCGGACCTAACAGACAAAAACAGACCCAGCTCCAACAAGCCTTATCTCAACCGATAAAGCCCACCAAGCCAGCCCCAGCCCCCGTCGCAATCAAAGAAGAAATCGACGAATGGGACCTCCCCTTAGATAATACCTACGAAGAGGAAGAAGAGGATAATTTCTCTACTCAACCCTTCCAGTTGCATTCAGTACAAAGACAAAATAGGTAAGGAACTGCTATTTTGGAGTGCGGCGACAAGTCGCCGCACTCCAAAAATTCTCTGTCGTCCCAGCAGTCCCTGTCGTCCTTGTTGTCCTTTTTAGACTAATCGTCTAACCTCTCTGCTATGAAAATCGTTCTTTACCAACCGCAAATCCCTGGAAACTGCGGGAACATTGTCCGCACCTGTGCTGTTGTCGGCTGTGAACTTGTCTTAGTGCGTCCGCTTGGATTCAGCATCTCAAACCGTTGGCTCAAACGCGCTGGTCTCGACTACTGGCTTGGTGTGAATGTCCAGGTCGTCGATAGTTTACACGAGGTTCTAGATAGTTGCCCCGGTACACCCTATTTTCTCTCGAGTAAAGCAACCACCCTTTACACCGAACCGTCCTATAAACCGGATGATTTACTGATCTTTGGATCAGAAACCTCGGGACTCCCAGAAGAACTTCATAAGAAATATTTCGACCGCTTCCTCACCATCCCCATGCAACCCGAACAACGCTGTCTAAACCTAGCGACGTCCGCCGGAATTGTTATTTATGAAGCATGGCGTCAAATGAATTTTCAGAAAAAACAACTTTCTTAATAAAGATTCTCTATACTTAAAAACAATAACAATCTACACTTATCCCAATTTTCACAATATAAAAAAAGGATATAAAAATGAACACTTCTTTAACTATTGGCTCAGCCCCTACATTCCAACCAAACTCTCCTGTTGTTTTTTTGACGATAGCCACACCTCTTTCGGCGCTGTGTTTCGCAACGATTGGTAAAACACGAGCAGAGGCCCAGGCCTTGACCCTCCGCAATCGGAATGCTAACCATGAAGCTCCAAAGGGACATGTCTTCAAACTAGCTATCTTAGGGGCCTTATTGCCTATTTCTTTCCTGCTTTTTAACGAGCAGATTCTCACGATAGCTAACGAGCGCGTACCTGAGACGCTAGATACAATTAAACAAAATCCTGGCAAAACAGCCGGCGCCGTTGCAGGGCTTGTCGTTGCAGCTGGGGCCTATAAAGTTATTAAAGACGCTTACGGAAAGAAAATTTCCGAAAAAATCAGTGACCTTTATGAGACAACGATAGGCTGTCTACCAGGACACGACAAGAAAGCTGAGGCATACTCTGTGGACGATCACAGAAACAATTCATACCCAAATTACAATTCGTCTCAACAAAATAAATACTCAAATATTAATTCAGAAACAAATTTTAATAGCGACGACGATTAACTAAATCGGGGAGTTTGCTAATACAAACTCCCCGTTTATTCTACAACGAATTTAATGAAATATTACCCCGAATATATAAGCTACGCGAATCTGGTTAGGGTTCGTTTGAGGGTTTCTTTATCTTTGAGTCCGACAAGTCGCTCTACTTCGACTCCATCTTTAAAGACAATAATTGTAGGGATTGAGGTGACTTGAAAGGATGCGGTGGTGCTTTGAGCGCTTTCGATATCGACCTTGGCTACTTTCACGTCGCTCATTTCATCGGCGAGTTCATGAATGATCGGTTCCATCATGCGGCAAGGTCCGCACCAATCGGCATAGAAATCGACCAGTGTTACGCCCGCGCTGATCTCTTGTTGAAAATTCTCATCATTGAGGTATTGTAAGCCTTTTGCCATGTTGTCACTCCACTGTGGTATGTGTTTTATCTGGCCTATTATTTACCATGGCCTTGCTTTTGTCCAGTTCTTCGGCATCGCGCAGTAGCCTCAAATCTTGGTTTGCAGTATACTCACCCCTGTTTCACAACCTGAATTGGACCTATGTATCAAGTCATTGCCTACTATCAGTTTTCTCCCATCGCGAATCCTCAGGAAGAGGTGGCCGCGCAAAAAAAGTATCTCGCTGACAAGGATGCGACCTCGCGCATTTATGTTTCCGAAGAGGGAATCAATGGTCAGATGAGCATTCTGAAAACAAACGCACAAGCGTACATGGACTGGATGCGTAGTCGCGAACCCTTTCGCGATGTTGTGTTCAAGGTTCAAGATTATCACGAACATGCGTTCCCCCGTTTAACGGTTAAAGTGCGGAAGCAGCTCGTTGCCTTAGATCTATCTGTGGATCTCTCTCTGAAAGGCGAACATGTCACACCACACCAGTGGGTGGAGATGTTGAAAGATGAAAACAAGTTTCTGATCGATGTACGCAATGATTATGAAGGATTGGTAGGACATTTTGAAGGTGCAGAACAACCAAGCTGCGACGAATTCCGTCACTTCCCCAACTATGTACAGGAACTGAAGAAGCGTATCGACCCTAAGACGACTCCGGTCATGATGTACTGTACGGGCGGAATCCGATGTGAATTGTTCTCTGCTCTGATGCGTCAGGAAGGATTTGAGAAGGTATATCAGCTATCGGGCGGTGTCTTGGGTTATGCAAAAGAAATGGGCTCTAAACATTGGCTTGGAAAGCTTTTCGTTTTCGACGACAGACTCACTGTACCTTTAGACGACCAACCGAATGCGATTGTGGGAAAATGCCATCATTGCGAAACGTCGATTGAAAGTTACTATAACTGCGCCAACATGGACTGCAACCGACTTTATTTGTGCTGCACGGAGTGTTTAAACAAGTACGCCGGATGTTGTCAGGAAACCTGTCAGACAGCGCCACGTGTGCGCCCCTACCATCACCAAGACCCTCACAAACCTTTCCGTAAATGGTATCATTACGCAAAGGAAAAAAGGGATCTTTGGCAGTTGAATAAGGCGGGGTAGACTTATTAATTTGGAGTGCGGTGACTTGTCACCGCTTTTGTACAGCTCGACTTGTCGAGCTGCTCGGGCATCGACAAGTCGATGCGTTTGAAAGCGGCGACAAGTCGCCGCACTCCAAAATTGGGTAATTACATGCACGCACTCTACACCATAGACCCTTCTTCGGCGGCTTCCGCGCAACTACTGGTGCATGGTCCGCAAGGTGCTGTGTCGATTCCTCGCCGCGAAGCGTTAAAAACGCTTCAACAATACGCTGACAAAGGGAAAATCGTATTCAATCAAAAGGAAATCACGGCGGATTTCTATGTTCCTGTGGAAACCTATCTAAAGTTTGATGCAGCTGCCAATCATCAAATTCTTGTATCCACACGTATACGATGGCGTCGAGGCGATTTTGCTTTAACCGACTGCGACCTGGTGTTTCGCGGTCCGCCCCATTGGGTCATCCTGAATGGCGCTCTGAAGATGATCGCCGATTTTCCAGCCGAACACCTTTATTCAACTCCGCTTACTTTAACTGCCCAAGAAGCGTCCCATCTGGCTTCAGAGCTAGCTGACGAAGAGGTAAAAACCGAAATATCGCCTGAAGTCGCACGACAATTAGATGTAGGGGCTGATCCATTTCCGTGTCTGCAACTCACAGATCGTTGGGGAAGTTTTGCAGATCTTTGGCTGGACTACGGTTCGCGTGGTAAGGTCCGTTACGAAGGGCCCTCTAATAGCTCGTGGAGGCAGATTAAAACCGAAAAACAGTGGGAGCAAGACCTGCTTGAAACAGATTACGTGTTGAAACCCACTCATTCTGCGCGCTACCACTGCCCTCTCGATAAGGTGACATCAAGCTTAGCGTTTCTGCTTGAATTGGGTTGGACCATCACAGACGCTCGCAAAAAGCAAGTCATGGCGCCAGAAAAATCCGAGATGCACCTTTCGGCGGATTTAGTGTTGAACGGTCGCATTAGCTATGGCGAGCAGACGCTCGATCTGACCCAGGTAGCAGGAGCCTTCAATCGACGCGAAAAATTTATCGACCTCACACCAAATACAATCGGCTTACTCCCCAACATGCCCTGGCAATCCCTTGTAGAGGGGGGAGAACTTGTTGCAGAAGGCATACAATTACGGCACACCCACCTACGCGAACTCCATGCCTTGCCAGAAATCACCTACGATCAATCTCTGCAAGAACTCGTTCAAGGCATGGAGGATTTCAGCGAAATAACTCCGGCACCACCTACAGAGCGGTTTAAAGGCGAATTACGTCCATATCAACAAAAGGGCGTAGACTGGTTGGTATTTTTGTATGACCATGGATTTGCCGGACTGCTAGCCGATGATATGGGTTTAGGCAAGACTGTGCAGGTGATTGCCTTTTTATCGCGTTTGCCAACGGATGCCTCTCACCTCATTGTCTTACCAACCTCGCTGCTGTTCTCTTGGCAGCGCGAGCTCTCGCGATTTCTGCCAGATGTCACAGTGAATGTGTATCACGGATCTCAACGTCAGATCTCTACTGAACCACAAATTGCTCTGACCTCATACACCACTCTGCGTCAAGATTTACCGCTTTTGTCGCAGCGTGAGTGGCATTGTGTCATCTTGGATGAAGCGCAAGCCATCAAAAATCCTGACACGCAGACCTTTCAGGCCGTGTGTCGTTTGCGTGCACGCTTTCGGTTGTCTGTCACTGGCACACCCATAGAAAACCGCCTAGACGAACTCTGGGCGCAGTTTCGGTTTCTTCAACCAGATCTATTGGGAGCGCGAGATGCCTTTTCCGCCAGTGCACAATCAGGGCAGTCTGACACCCGCCATCTGCATCTTATCCGCAGACAGATCAAACCGTTTATCTTGCGCCGTACCAAGGAGCAGGTAGCACCAGATCTGCCACAACTCATTGATCAGGTGAGTTGGGTGGACATGCCTGCGTCGCAACGTCAACTCTATGACGACTTCCTCGCCAAAACTCGTCAAGGAGTGCTCAAAAAAGTACTTTTAGACGGTATGCAAGGACATCGCATGGAGGTATTAGAGGCCATCTTGCGTCTGCGGCAGATCTGCTGCCATCCCGTTTTGGTGGATCCAACCAGCGCCGAGAGCGCCAAGTTGGAATTTCTTCTTCAAGATATGGAGACCCTGCTGCAGGAAGGAAGAAAGGTGCTAATCTACAGCCAGTTCAGTTCTATGCTGCAACTCATTGCCAAAGCCTTTCGCGAGCGCTGCTGGACCTTCTGCTATCTGGATGGATCGACGCAAAACAGAGAAGCAGAAGTAGACCGGTTTCAGAATGATCCCAGCATATCAGCCTTTTTAATTAGTCTGAAAGCAGGCGGAGTGGGATTGAACCTCACTGCCGCCGACTATGTATTTATTTATGATCCGTGGTGGAACGATGCGGTCGAACAGCAGGCCATCAATCGGGCCCACCGCATCGGACGGCGTGAAACCGTTTTTGCGAAACGTTTGCTTCTCGCAGAGAGCATCGAAGAGAAGATGCTCAAACTAAAAACGCAGAAAAAAAACCTAGCTGACGACCTACTAGAGGGACAAATCGAAACATCCCTCTCCTCCGATGACTTTGCTTTTCTCCTATCTTAACCCTATCACACATCTACAACTCATCATTCATCACTATTTATGCAACGTCTTCTTCGCGTTCTTCTGCTTCCTGTCCTTGCTCATAGAGTTCGCGAGCAGTAGCTTTTACTGTGGCGAGCCCGTCCGTAAATCCAATCGCTCTCATCAAACCATCCAGATAAACCAACTCGCTTGCCAATTGATCATTGGCGAACTCAAGCTCGGAAATCCGCTGCTTCAACTTTTCGATATTGTCCATGACCGCTCCTCGTTACGTTAATTTCTTTACCTGATGCAAAAGCCATGCCAGATTAGGCTTAGGCTTCTGTCACCGTCCAGCCGTGCTCCATGATCTCCCTGGCAGCCGCCTTTACTGTTTCTAATCCATGCATAAAACCGATTTCGCGCAGTAACATGTCCACGTAGGTAACCTCCGCAGCCAACTGATCATTCACAAACTCCAAACAGCAGATCTGTTGCTCTAATCTTGCCTTGGTCGCTCCTCTTCCCTTCCCATTACACGCCATTTTCACCCTCCAGGTTACAGGCAGTTTTCGTCGCTTTATGCTGGGACATTAAAAAGGAACATTGTTAACGGGGAATAAAGATGAGATGAATTTTAGAAGAAGAGGTGTTCAAACCCTACAATCGTGCCCGTGCCCGTGTGCGTGCCCGATCCAGAGAATTTTTCGGTCGGGCATGGGCACGCACACGGGCACGGGCACGATTTATGAACGGTTATTCAAAGACACCACCCTTATCCTGATCCAGGGTCTTTTCTTCGAGCATTTCTTCTGCAACCTCTTTGGCTGAGGCTATGCCTCTAGGGAATCCTGTCGCCTGTAACAAGCGATCCACCTCTTCAACCTCAGCGAGCAGCTGATCGTTCATAAACTCAAGTTGTGCGAGCCTCTGCATCAGTTTTTGTTCCATCATCTCTGCCTCCCGTAGGACTAAACCATCATGGACAGAAAGATGCGAAATCTATGCCAACTCAACCGATTCATGCGTAAGCAGGAGCGGCTTTAAAGATGGATCAGCCGAGAATCCTCCCAACTTGCGGTTAGCAGCCAATACACGGTGGCAAGGAATGAACAGAATCAATGGGTTACGTCCGCAGGCTTGCCCTACAGCCCGAGCAGCTTTTGGCTTCAGCAGCTGCGCTGCCATCTGACCATAGGATAAGGTCTCCCCAAAAGGCACCTCGTGCAGTGCCCACAACACCCGCGAAATAAACGGTGGCATACCCTTCAGCGACAAAGGTAACCGCACAGACGGCTGCTTCTGGGCGGCATAATCCGTGAGCCAACTCTTGATCTCTTCAATCAGGCCAGCAGAGGCACCACGCACCTCACAAGAAATACCCTTAGACCCACTTTGCTTGAGCGCAGAGCGCGTAATCTGCCCCTCAACAACATCTATATCCACTTCTAACGAAAGCGCTCCAGGAACGCTAAAACGATGACTACTCACTTCTGTACCGCCGCTAATGCTTTTTCATAATCAGGCTCTTGGGAAATCTCCGGAACCAACTCTTCATAAACAACCTTGTTATCCTTATCCAATACCACAACCGCGCGGGCACATAATCCCTTCAACGGGCCATCTACAAGCGCGATGCCATAATCTTTGGCAAAGTTTGAACGAAAAGCCGACAGTTCCTGTGCATTTTCGATTCCTTCAGCCGCACAAAAACGTTTGAGAGCAAAAGGCAAGTCACCGGAGATATTTAACACAACCACGTCTGTTAAGCTTGACGCCTTTTGATGAAACTGCCTGACAGAAGTGGCGCAGGTTGATGTGTCAACACTGATATAGATATTGAGAATCTTTTTTTTACCTTGATAATCCGCTAGAGACACATCGGCGAGATTTTCTCCCACCAGACGAAAATCCGGTGCCTGTTGCCCCACACGAGGCAACTCACCTGATAATGTAACAGGCTTACCTTTAAGCGTAACTTGAACCATATAACCCTCCTTGTCTTGATGAAGAATACATTCATGCTGCGAGGTTTGGCTTTTTTTAGCAAGGGGGGCGCTCTTCTTGGCGCAAGTTTCTGAAAGACTGAGCTATGGACAAAACTAAAAGGTCAAATCCGGAAGGGTGCTTACTTTTTCTCGACAATAGAAACTTTTTATTGTATGGTTACACCACTTGCATTTGAGAGTAACCAAAATTGGAGACAAAAACCTATGTTCAACCACACCTTAAGGCTTATTTTACTCGCCTTAGCAGCTATGACCCCTTTAGCTGCACTCAAGCAGCCACTTCCCACTGTAAAGCAAGTGACAATCAACTTTCAGGCTCTGCAGAATTACCAAGTAAAGGACCAAACGATTGCTTTGCAGGTCGATGCAGAAAATAAGGACAACAACTCCTTTTTCTACTTAAAAGCCGCCAACACAGCTCGCGGACAACGCTACCTACTCGTTGTACAACGCCTGGATGGCTCGCTGGTCATCAAAGCCCCAGTAAACGTAAAGAAAGATGGTTCCCTCACGCGAACCGACCGTGATGAGCGTGTTGAAATTCCTGTCGACCGTATCTTCCCCGGCGAAAGAATGGAATGCTTCCTCGTCAGCGAAAACGGTCAGATACCGCTCGCAAAAATAGGCTTCACCCCACACCCTATCATCGCCTGGCTGTCCGATGGACCTAGCGTTTCCGCAACCCTCATGGACGTGGATGCTAATCACTATCTGATCCTTGGAAAGAACTTCCAACCTCACGAATCCATCCGCGCTGTCACCGCATGGGGTGAACAACAAGACATTTTAAATGTCACTGCAGATGCTTCAGGAGCCTTCAGAACTGTCTTTTCTCCAGTGCAAGAAAGCCGTCGCGGAGGGGTCAGCACCCTCACTTTTGAGAGCACTCAGGGCACAATTAATTTCCGCCTCCCTTGGGGTATCGCCTACTACACTTGGGCTGTGCATGTCACAAAAGAACCGCGTAAAGAAGACGTCGTCGAAACGCTAAATGGGTTTAACTTGGCCGGAAAGTACCTCTCGCCAACGAGCCAACAGCTCTAGCTCACGTTCGCGCGATAAAAAGGCACCCATGGTGGGTGGTTCCGCAGCAATCCAACGCAGCGTGTCACCCACCGTCTCTTCCAAACTTCTCGTCAATAAACCAAAATTCCGCGCCTTATTTCCATCCACCTCTTGCACACCTAACAACGCCGTTGGCGTCCACAAAGGCAGCTCAGACCAGGGTTGTACACCCTGTCGAAATAAAAATTCCTGGCTTGTCCACACCAACTCAGAAGGTGTTCGTACGACCTGCTGCACCGCGCTCAAAAACTGTCCAAAACCAGTCGCTCGTGCAGGACCCACAGCATTATATACGCCCCTGTTACGCTGCTCCACCATGCGGACTAACCACTCTGCTAAATCGCGTGCGTCCAAAAACTGAAAAGGTGCTGTAGCTGGTCCAGGAACCAATACTTCTCCACCGCTAGCCAGCCTATGCAACCAGTAAGCGAAGCGCGCCGTACTTTCGTTGGGACCTACAAGCACTCCTGGGCGGATGATTAAACTCCGATCTCCATAGCGCGTCTCTACAACTCGCTCACATAACGATTTGCGCGCGCCATAAGTCGCTGGGTTGTCGGTAAACGGATCTATGCCCTTCGGTAACTTAGCCGTGGCAGACGCCTCAACAAGCCCAGGCATTGATAGATCACGATAGGCAGAAACGCTGGAGATAAACACATAGGAGGCCGCCGTATTCGATAGCATACGAACTGACTTCTCGACCTCTAACGGATGATACCCGCAGACGTCGATCACCGCATCCCAGCGGCCTGCCGTCAGAGGTTGTAGGGCGCTTTCTTCAGTTCGATCTCCCAATACCTTCCGAATCCCCGCAAACAACCACGGATTCGTTAAACCTCTATGGAACAGCGTAACAGAATGCCCGTGATTCAAAAACGCAGTAACAATACTGCGCCCAACAAATCGCGTTCCACCTAAAACAAGAATTTCCATGACAAGAAGTTACCTGATGCAGGAGCAAATGGCAAGTTGGGTTAACGACAGGGATTGCAAGATACAATTATTTTTTACTTTTTCAGGATAACAGGATAACAGGATAAACAGGATGAAAATTCTATTATTTTGTGATTTCTTATTTATCCTGTTCATCCTGTTATCCTGAGAAAACAATAAACTTGCCTTGAATTCAAATTAAACTTGCAAAACAAACAAGTTTTACTTTAAAATTATTAACTTAAAACCGATAACAGGTCATGAACTAATGAGCTTAAATATTCCTCCTGTAAGTAACTATTTACCATCCTTTGCGTTTATTCCTGCCGCTTTTCAGAAGACTCGTTCGACATTATCCTCTGGTATCGCTTACGTTTCCCCGGCTCTTGCGGCCCGTCTTACCGTGCGCAGCGTCTCCTGGATCACCGTTGGCGTAGCAACCACCCTGCTGATTATCTATCTCTGGCGCCGAGCCATGAGCCCTAAGACAACACTACCGGCTCCTAAACCTCGGCAGATTCTACCGCCAGCGCCCCCAGAACTACTACCTTTTGTTTTTCAAGCCAAGCAGCCTACTGAGCTGAAAAAAACACAAACCGATCAGCCCCCATTAGACAAGCTTGCAGCCCTCGCGGTGCCAACTGATTTCGAACCTGTGAAACTAGCAGAAAACATTAGCAAAATGGGTAGCCATCAACCCGATCCTCTTTTGAGCGCGTTTTTCACACAATACGAAGCTCGACCGGATAAGACTAGACTCCTCAATGTCCAAGCTCTTTACGAAAACAGGGAAGAGATCGTCAAGACTCTTTTGCGGACCTTTCACGAAATAGAGAAGGATTCTAAAAAGAGTCTGCCGCAACAGCAGTTGAACAGGCTCAGTAATCAGTTTGAAAAAGAATGCGCCAAACTAGCCATTACGATTGAAACAAATGCCCAATACATAGAAGCCTTAGACACCAATTTCGGCATACCGGCAGAGTCCCTAGCGCCTTTCTTCAAGGAAGTAAACGACCTTAGCTTAGCGGGTTTTGTTGAAGAGCTGCAAAATTTGATTGACCTTTGCCCAAAAGAAAAACAAATAGAACTTGTTGAATTTGCGCAACGCTATCTTATGCCTCGTGCAGCCAAAATTGCAAACGTCGAAGAGTTTGTGCATTTTCTTCAAACCATAGACAAAGCATTTCTAGCTTTAGAAGCAGCAGGATTAGAAAATCTCGCCAATATCGCGCAGGAAATCCGCAATGAAGCTATTCACAAGATGTTAGGTATTCCTGTAAATTTTTCACTGCAGGAATTCCATCAATTTAATCATGACATCAAGAATTTGGACAAGGTCAACACGATTCCTTTCCTAACTCATGCACTGGTTGGTACGGTTCAGAATTTTTCAGAAAAGAATCCGCCGCTTGACTATTTCTTAGAGAATCTTCCGTTCATCACAATTGAAATGCGCACGCATGCCGCGAGAACCTTGCTCAGGGTGTTTAATGAAGATTATGGACAGACTAAACACTTCGATATCGACCGACTGCATGCATGCTTGAAAGCGGTTCTATGTTTACTCTCACAGGAACTTTCTGATGAAAAAAAGGAGCTTGTTCGCAACCAATTTGAGGCATTGCCCGGAATCATTAATGAAAATATTCATTACTCCCCAAAACTTACCGCGATGAAGGTCGACTTCGATGCCTTGAACACTTTACTGGGTTCTACATGCAGCTTAGAAATTGACAATGATGTTAAGAATGATCAACAAATCGCCAATGAGGTTCAACGCGCAGCGGATGAGGAAGCGAGCCTGGCTGCAATTGCTCGGTTGCAAGCGCAAGAAATTGCTCGGTTGCAAAGGCAAGAAGGGGAAGTACCATTTTATGATTACCAGGACGACGAGGAGGAAGACCCAATTCCTCGCATCGACCAAAACCGCAATTCCCCAGGTTTCTTTGGAGTCATATCCGGTTTCTTTCGGGGAATTTTTGGGAGAGCATAGATGGACCAAAATGGACATTTAATGGACGAAGGTGGACAAATATGCCGCCATGAGATGGACTGAGACTAATCCAATAAATTAAAACAACTTGGTTTTTGTCCATCCCGTAGCAACATATTTTGTCTATCTTCGTCCATTAAATGTCCATTTTCGTCCATCATTCCAGCCCTCCTCAACTCCGAACTTGCAATGTCATTTGATCGGAGGTAACGTGTCAAAAAAGACAAGCGGAAGGGTGCGTATATGGATGATGAACAGAAGCGGATGCTTGAAGAGCTGTTATTTTCTGGGGAAAAGAAGCTCAGCTTTGCCAAGCTCCTTTTCTTTGGCGGATTCCACGCCCCTAGTGTTCTGCCCTTTCCCAGACCGAGTCCTGACGAAAAAACCGTCGCAGACAAGCTCGTCGCACAAATAAAGTCGTTTGCCTCACAACACATTGACGGAAAGAAAATCGATCAAGAGCATGAAATCCCTGCTGAAGTCATCAGTGGGTTGGGCGAGATAGGCCTCTTAGGTTTGTGCGTGGCGCCAGAATTCAACGGCCAGGGTCGTTCACAATACACCTATTGTCGGGCGATGGCGGAATTAGCCACACACTGTAGCTCAACGGCGCTGTTTGTGAATGCGCACCAAAGCATCGGTTTGCGTGCGTTGGTGTTATTCGGCACGGAAGAGCAAAAAAAACGTTGGCTGCCTAGGCTAACCACAGGCGAACTGGTTGCCGCTTTTTCGCTTACAGAACCAAACGCCGGTTCCGACGCAAGTGCGGTGCAAACACGTGCCGTATACGACCCGCAGAAGAAAGTATATCGCATCAACGGCGAGAAACAGTGGACTACTAACGGCTCCATCGCCGATGTGCTCACCGTGATGGCACAAACAGAAATAGACACCCCGCATGGCAAACAGGATCAGATCACCGCTTTTCTCGTCACACCAGACATGCCAGGCTTCAAAGTGAAAGACTACGCATTGGAAAAGGTCGGGATGCGCGGCACGAAGACCGCCAATCTGCAATTTACCAATATGGAAGTTCCGGAAGCCAACATTCTGGGCCCTAAAGGGAAAGGACTGAAGGTCTGCTTAACCGTTTTAGATTATGGCAGAACCACCTTTGGTGCAACCTGTCACGGTCAAGCACAGTTTCTGGTGGAGCGTGCTGTAGAGCATGCCAAAACCAGAATTCAGTTTAAGAAACCGCTCTCTACTTTTCCGCTTGTCAAACGCAAACTCGCCCTCATGGCCGCTCACGCCTACGCTATGGAAGCCACCACCATGCTAACAGCAGGTTTAGTCGATCGCGGCTTAGAAGATTTTATGCTCGAAGCTGCTATCCTGAAAGTATTCGCGAGTGAAGCGCATTGGACAATCATCTACGATACCATGCAGATCTTCGGCGGACGCTCATTCTTCACCGACCTGCCTTTAGAAAGAATGATGCGCGATGCCCGTCTAAACATGATTGGAGAGGGCTCTAATGAAGTACTGCGCGCCTTCATCGCACTCATAGGCATCCGCGACGTCGGTATGCAATTCAAAGCCGTGAACGATGCCATCAAACATCCTGTTTCGCAATTCCATCTTCTCAAAAGCTTTGGAAAACAATGCCTGGGCTATTTCCGTGTTCCGGATGTTCCTATCAAATCTAAGCTTCTGTTCGAAGAGGCAGGACGATTAGCACGTGGAATTCGCAAATTTTCCAACGCGGTGGCTCGCGTTATTATGCGTTTCCGCGAGGACATTGTGGATCGACAACTTGTTTTAGACCGCCTTTCAGACAGCGTCATTTCGCTTTACACCGTCACCGCAGTGCTAAGCCGACTCGACAACGACCTGGCAGGAAGCCCAATGAACGACAAATTGCAAAACGATCTCTCTTGCGCAAAACTCTATTGCAGATATGCATTCGATGTCCTGGATCGTTCCTTGAGCAGCCTCTTCAACAACGATGATAAAATTATTGAAGAAGTGGCCGACCAACTGACTGGCGCAAAAAGGGAACATTGATGACATTGCGTCAGCTCACTCAGGAATTTCTGACACAAGAAGCCCAACTGCGTCAGGGAGGAGGAAAAGAAGGCCACGAGCGTCAACGCCGCCTCGGCCGTATGATCGCGCGTGAACGCATTCTCAACCTCGTCGATGACATAGACGACTTCTTTGAGGTAGGGCTGTGGGAAGGCTTTAAAATGTATCCTGAATGGGGAGAAGTACCCGCCGCAGGAGTCATAGCAGGCATCGCATCAGTCTGCGGGCGGCAATGCCTGATCGTCGCTAACGACGCCACAGTCAAGGCGGGCGCTTTCTTCCCTCAATCAGTCAAGAAGGTATTGAGAGCCCAACGCATTGCCTATGAATGCCGCTTGCCGATCATTTATCTCGTTGATTCCTCTGGCGTATTTCTTCCACTGCAAGATGAGATATTTCCTGACGAAGATGACTTTGGCCGCATCTTCCGCAACAATGCAGTACTCTCGGCTTGTGGCATACCTCAATATGCCGCTGTGATGGGTAATTGCATAGCCGGAGGTGGCTATCTGCCAGTCCTGTGCGACAAACTCCTCATGACCGAAGGCAGCGGCCTCTACCTCGCAGGACCTGCTCTCGTACGTGCAGCCATCGGACAAGTCGCCGACCCGGAAGAGTTGGGTGGCGCAAAAATGCATTCCGAAATTAGTGGTACAGTCGACTTTCACGAACCAGACGACCTTTCTTGTCTGAAACGATTACGTTCGCTTGTGGATCTGCTGCCACCAGACACTAGTCATTTGGCAGACAGTTCGATTCCTGCTCAAGCGTCTCCAGAGGCTATTTATGACCTTGTTAGTGGAGATGGCCGCCAGGAATATGACATGCGTACCCTACTTGCCTCTTTCATTGATCAAGACTCGTTTCAAGAAAGCAAGTCACACTACGGGCAAGCGCTGATCACAGCTTATGCGCGGTTGGGAGGCCGACCCGTCGGCATCGTGGCCAATCAACGCATGCGCACACAAACAGCGCAAGGACGCATCGAAATTGGCGGCGTCATCTATGCCGAAAGCGCAGACAAAGCAGCACGCTTTGTACTTGACTGCAACCAAACGCACACACCCCTTCTCTTTGTGCAAGATGTCGTCGGCTTCATGGTCGGCAAGGAGGCGGAACAATCCGGTATTATTCGCAGCGGCGCTAAGCTGGTGAATGCAATCAGCAACAGCATCGTACCCAAGCTAACACTGGTGGTGGGGAACTCCTTCGGAGCTGGCAATTATGCGCTCTGCGGTAAAGCCTATGACCCTAATTTTATTCTAGCCTGGCCTAATGCAAAGTACAGCGTAATGGGCGCAGAACAAGCCGCAAACACACTTTTCGAAGTACAAAAAAAAGCGGCTGAAAGATCAGGAAAACATCTACCACCTGAAGAACTAGAAGCCTTACGCCAATCCACCTTGACCAAGTACCAAGAACATATGGATATCCGTTACGGCGCCGCCCGTGGATGGGTTGACGCTATCATCGCCCCAACAGATACACGAAGGGTGTTAATTAAGTTGCTAGGCCTTGCCGAAAGGCACGTGAATAACGAAGCACACTTTCACACAGGGGTGTTGCAAACATGAGAAAAGAAAACTTTCGAAGAGAGTTTTCTTTCTCAAAGGACAATCTATGACCTCTCCACTTCGCATAGGAAACGCACAAGGATTTTGGGGAGATCGCCCCGACGCTGCCTTTCAGCTTTTGTCACAACAACCTAACCTGGACTATCTGACGCTGGATTATCTGGCAGAACTTTCTCTCAGCATCATGGCCGTCCAACGCCAAAAAGATCCTGAAGCCGGCTATGCGCGCGATTTTGTTCAAGTTGTAGAGAGCCTTATCCCTCTCTGGAAACAAGGTGCTCAATGCCGTGTCGTGACCAATGCCGGTGGATTGAATCCACATGGCTGCGCACAAGCCTGTAAGGAAGCACTATCTAAAGCAGGCCTTTCTTTAAAAATTGGCATCGTCAGCGGCGACAATGTACTGCCTCAGATGCAAGATCCAAAACTCATTACAGCCAATGCCTATCTTGGCGCACAACCGGTTGCAGAGGCCCTTCAACAAGGCGCACAACTTGTGATTACAGGCCGTGTTGCCGACCCCAGCTTAACCGTTGGCCCATGCCTCGCCCACTTTGGCTGGTCTGGAACCGATTATGATCACCTCGCACAAGCCACCGTCGCCGGTCACCTCATCGAATGCGGCACACAAGTCACCGGTGGAATTTCCTCCGACTGGATTAACCTCCCCGATATCGCTGACATCGGTTATCCATTCGTAGAGGTGTCGGCAGATGGCACATTTGTCATCACAAAACCATCCGGTACCAAAGGCATTGTGTCCCTTCAAACAGTCAAAGAACAGCTTTTGTACGAGATAGGTGATCCTGACAATTACCTCAGCCCAGATGCCACCGTTTCTTTTCTTACTCTGCAACTTACCGAAGACAGCCCAAACCGCATTCGTGTTACTGGCGCCACCGGTCGCGCACCGCCGTCTACGCTGAAAGTCAGCGCCTGCTACCCTGCAGGTTATCGCGCAGAAGGGACATTGATGCTCAGCGGCGCACGAACAAAGACTAAATCCCGATGCAGCGCCGCGGTGATTTGGCAACGCCTGCATGATCAGTTTCTAACCCCTCAACAGTGGTTTGTAGAGACCTTTGGTCAAAATCCTCGCATCATGCGCATGGTCGCCGCAGACCCCCGTCGCGCAGTCCTCGAAGCCTTCACCAAAGAAATTGCTCCTCTAGTCACCTCCGGCGCACCAGGCACCAGCGGTTACACAGGCGGACGTCCCAAAATCAGGCCTGTATTTGGATATGAACCCTTATTGATCGAAAAACAAAACGTGCACGTTAAGGTGGAAATTCTATCATGATCGTACATCTCGGCGACATCGCAACAGCGCGCAGCGGCGACAAAGGCAACCATGCCAACATCGGTGTAATCCCGTTCAATCGCGCCGCCTACCTTTTTCTACAACGGACACTCACCACCGAGGTCGTTTCAAAGCACTTCGCCGACTTGAATCCCAATTCTGTCATTCGTTATGATCTGCCCAACTTAGAGGCGTTGAATTTCGTGCTGGAAAACGTACTGAGCGGTGGCGGTAGTCTTTCGCTTAAGCTAGATTCTCAAGGCAAAACCCTTGGCCAGACTCTTTTGCAACTCGCGTTGGAAATTCCAGCCACTGAATTAATCACCTGCTTACGTATCCCTGGAGGTATCCATGACTGAGCCGCTCGTTTTTGTAGACCGCTCTCACCCACATGTACGCGTCGTCACACTTAACCGACCCGAAAAGCGAAATGCCCTCTCCATAGAGCTCATGTTAGCACTGCAAGAAGCCGTGCTCAAAATCTGTAAAGAACCCGATCAGCGTGCGATTATTCTAAAAGGTGCCGGACCTGTCTTCTGCGCAGGACTAGATCTTTCAGAAGCGTTACAAGAAGACAGCGCACGCAATTCCGCAGAAACAGTAGCACGTACCTTCCAGGTGCTGCATGATGCGCCTCTCGTTACCATCGCAGCCGTACACGGAGCCGTCTACGCTGGCGGCGCAGGAATCATGTGCGCATGCGACCTCGCCATCGCAACCGAAGGCACTCAGTTTGCATTCCCTGAAACTCGCCGAGGCCTCGTTCCTGCACTAGTCACAGCCCTGTTACGCAGACAAGTCAACGACCGACACCTGCGCGAACTTCTCCTCCTCGGCGAACCCATTACCGCGGACACAGCCTTCAGAATGGGCTTGATCAACCGTATAGTCGCTGCCAATGAACTCAATAGCACCGCCCTTAAAATGGCCTCCGAGGCCATTCAGGGCGCACCTGATGCCACGCGGCTCACCAAAGAACTCATCAGCCAACTGCGTCCGCAAACATTCGAACTCCAACTTCGAAAAAGCCTAAATTTCCATCTCAAAGCACGAGCCTCCGACGAAGCTAAAGCACGTATCGAAGCGTTCTTTCAAAAATAGGAAACCACCATGCGTCTATGGTCCGTAGAAGGAAACACGCAAAAACTAGACGGCGGCGCCATGTTCGGCAATGCCCCAAAAGCCATGTGGGAACGTTGGATTCCATCCGATGAGACCAACCGCATCCCTCTCGCCTGTCGCGCTTTATTAGTGCAGACTGACGATGGAAGAAATATCCTTTTTGAAGCAGGTGTAGGGGCATTTTTCGAACCCAAGCTACGCGAACGCTACGGAGTCGTCGAGGAAGAGCATAAGCTATTAGAAAATCTCGGCGCGCTAGGTATTTCAGAAACAGACATTCATGCCGTCGTCCTCTCGCATTTACACTTTGACCATGCCGGTGGCATTCTCTCTGCGTATAAGGAAGGTCCGTTGCGATTGCTTTTCCCTAACGCGTTATTTTACACAAGCAAAGCCCATTGGCAAAGAGCTCTACAACCTACTGTACGGGACCGACAGTCCTTCGTACCGAAGCTGAATGAGTTGCTGCAACAATCAGGCCGTCTTCGACTGATCGATAGCCCTAAACATCCCGATCTAAACTTTGGCGTTCAGTTCCGCTTTGTACATGGACATACCATTGGATTGGCGGTTTCTATTTTAGAGACTCCGGCCGGTCCTCTAGCGTTTCTCAGCGACCTTGTGCCAGGCATGCCCTGGATGCATCTACCTCTTACCATGGGTTACGATCGCTTTCCTGAGCAGCTTGTAGAGGAGAAGGAGTTTATTCTGAAAGAGCTGTTAGAACGCAAAGGAATGGCCTTCTTCACTCACGATCCTGTCCATGCCATCGCCAAAGTCAAACGCGATGAGCAACAGAGATTCTATGGAGAATCAATGCTGATCGGGAAGAATGGGGAAATTTTTCTGGTTAATGGCTAGAAGAGTACACGACATCGTGTACTCTTCTAACGCGATTAATCCAAAGGGTCAGATGTCTCAAAATTCTGATTGAGCTCCGTTTTTCCTACTTCATTATCTGCAGTAGGATCGATGGCACTGCCAGTAAAGAAGAAAAAGTAAATAAGCAATGTCACGATCACTAATGTAACAACAGCAACCAATGTTGTGTTTCTTGTTTCTTCGTCCGCCATGATCCATGTCCTCCAGGAATTTGACCTTTCGAGATACCCGTGTGTGAAATTACAGTCAATAAAAACCTACTTTGTCGGAAATGTAATTATCCAGAGAGTACTGGGAATTGTGGAAAACGCTGAGAAGGCAGAGCCGCTGAGTGCGCTGAGATTTTAGCCGATCCTGATGATCCACTAAGTACAGTTCGGGCTGTGTCGGAAATGTAATTATTCAGAGAGTACTGGGAATTGTGGAAAACGCTGAGAAGGCAGAGCCGCTGAGTGCGCTGAGATTTTAGCCGATCCTGATTACCCAATAAGTTCAGTTCGGGCTGTGTCGGAAATGTAATTATCCAGAGAGTACTGGGAATTGTGGAAAACGCTGAGAAGGCAGAGCCGCTGAGTGCGCTGAGATTTTAGCCGATCCTGATTACCCAATAAGTTCAGAGGTTTTTGGCCCCCATCACACCATCGCCACTCTTTGAGCAAAGCTCAAAGTCATACTAGAAGAGGGTTAGCCTTAAAAAAACAAGAGAGAAGGTCTTTCACCATTACAAACAACAACACTCTCTTGTTTTTTTAAGGCTAACCCTCTTCTAGTAGATTTGCAGTTGCAAAAGTGCGATGGTGCTCTGCGTCCTCTGCGACTCAGCCTTCTCTGCGTTTTCCACGTTTTAAGCTGTACCAAAAGACTCTTCCGCTCACATTGACCTGCGATATTCGCCCCCACACTGATACAAAAGTGCAGTAATTTGTCCCAAAGAAGCGTATTTCACCGTTTCCATCAGTTCTTCAAAGATGTTACCACCCGACAGCGCCACCTGTTGCAAGCGCTCTAATGCCTCACGGTTCTTTTCTCCGGCTCGTTCTATGAAGGCACGTGTCCGACGAATCTGCCCCTCTTTTTCTTCCACCGATGCGCGTACCACGGCAATATGCTCGTAGTCGGGTTGACCAGCTTCGGAAAGATAGGTATTCACACCCACAATAGGAAGCTCGCCAGATGCCTTCAGCGTTTCGTATTTCATTGATTCCGCCTGTATCTGATGACGTTGATACTGCTTCTCCATAGCCCCTAAAACACCACCACGACGCGAAATTGCATCGAATTCATTCAATACGGCCTCTTCTACCAAATCTGTTAGCTCCTCAAAAAAATAAGAACCCTGCAGAACATTATCGCATTTTGCTGGACCAAACTCTTTGGTTACAATCAACTGAATCGCCATAGCGCGGCGCACAGATTCCTCGGTAGGCGTGGTGATCGCTTCATCATACGCATTGGTATGAAGCGAATTGCAGTTGTCATAATACGCCGTCAGGGCCTGTAACGTCGTACGGATATCGTTGAAGTCGATCTCCTGCGCGTGTAGGCTGCGTCCTGACGTCTGGATATGATACTTCAGCTTGCAGCTGCGCTCGTTCGCTCTATATTTCTCCCTCATCGCAATCGCCCAGATGCGCCGCGCAACGCGCCCGATGACGGAATATTCAGGATCCAAACCACTAGAAAAGAAAAACGAAAGATGCGGCGCAAAATCATCCACAGACATACCACGCGATAGATAATACTCCACATAAGTAAACCCATTCGCGAGCGTAAGCGCTAACTGCGTAATGGGATTCGCCCCTGCCTCGGCAATATGATATCCACTGATACTGACCGAATAAAAATTGCGCACCTGATGCGAGATAAAGTACTCCTCAATATCTCCCATCAACTTAAGAGCAAACTTAGAAGAAAAGATGCACGTGTTCTGCGCTTGCTCTTCTTTGAGAATATCTGCCTGAACAGTCCCCCTGACCTCATGCAACACACGTTTCTTCACCTGTTCATACGGTTCGTTCGGGTGCTTATGCACGTTAAAATCGATCGCTGTATTGAGAAACATCGCCAACAGCATAGGTGCAGGACCATTGATGGTAAGTGACACTGACGTCAACGGATCGCAAAGATTGAAATCCGCATACAACGCCTTCATATCATCTAACGTCGCTATGCTAACGCCGCTATTACCAATCTTACCATAGACATCCATGCGCTCCGCAGGATCCTCGCCATACAGCGTCACTGAATCAAACGCTGTGCTCAATCGCTTCGCCGTATCATGCTGACAGAGATAATGAAACCGCTTGTTAGTACGCTCAGGAGACCCCTCACCAGCAAACTGCCTCTTAGGATCCTCTAAAGCACTTCTCAAATCAAACACACCAGAAGTAAAAGGAAAATGCCCTGGAAAATTCTCCATACGCATAAACGTAAGGACATCTCCCCAATCCTTCATATGCGGAACAGCAATCTTAGGGATTTTGACGCCAGATAGAGACTCGGTAAAAAGCGGTCGAGTAAACACCTTATCGCGCACTTTGTACTCGAACAACGGATGTTTATACACTTCTTGATACTGAAAAAACTGATCAATTAATACCTGTGCAGAGACTCCTAAGGCCGTTTGTGCTTCACTAATCTCCGCTTGATCATGATGCAAACACTGTAGCTGATACAATCGTGTCGCAAGGATTGCTTCTTCTACAGTCTTCGCACGATAGTCCCGCACTTGTTGCACAATCTCACCTAGATAGAAGGTCCGATCAGGCGGAATAATCGTAAATACCTCCGTATGCGAACGATCATGCAACCGCTTCAAATCTGCTTCTAAGCCTAGTTTCGTCGCGAGAAACCCATACAGCTTAGTCACTCCCGGATCATTGAAATTGGAAGCGATCGTCCCAAAAACCGGAAACTCCTCGCGATTCTCCCTGCTTACCTTGCGATTATGCAACTGCGCATATGTATATAAAACATCGTTGAGAGCATCCTCAGAACCCATACGATCGAACTTATTGAGCACAATAATGTCCGCATAATCAATCATATCGATCTTTTCTAACTGACTCGAAGCCCCGTACTCACTCGTCATGACATACATGGAAACATCCGCCAGATCCACCACACCAGCATCTCCCTGACCAATGCCTGTGGTCTCCAAGATAATCAGATCAAATCCTGCCTGCTTCAACAAAACAAGCGCATGCTTCACCGCCGCACTCATCTCTGTAGCTGAACCACGCGTCGCCATGGAGCGCATATACACCCTTGGATCATAGACACTATTCATGCGAATGCGGTCGCCTAAAAGCGCACCGCCTGTTTTGCGCTTGGTTGGATCAAAGCCAAGAATCGCCACACGCTTGTCGGAAGTGGTGTAGAGAAATCGGGTAACGAGTTCATCCACCAGAGAACTCTTTCCCGCACCACCAGGACCGGTTATACCCACCACTTTAGTCTCTGAAGGCGATGCAGAAGCTAGGTAGTCGATAAAACGAGCATTGCCATTCTCGATCTGCGTCAACGCTTTGGCAAGCTCCAAATCCGTCAAAGCGTGCTGTGAACCAAGTTTGCTCAGAATCATCTGATAATATTCATCATTTCTCACAACAGCATGCATGCGGTCGATTGCATCTTTAATCATGCCTCGAGGGCCTAACCTGCGCCCATCTTCCGCATGATACAGCTGCGTAATACCGTCTCGATGAAGCTCTGCAATTTCACTCGGCAAAATTGTCCCGCCGCCACCACCAAAAATACTGATATCATCAGCACCCTTCTCGCGAAGCTGATCGTGCAAATAGCGAAAAAACTCCATATGCCCACCCTGATAAGAGCTGACACACACAGCATTGACATCCTCTTGAATCGCTGTCGTCACAATCTGATGGACACTACGGTTGTGACCAATATGGATCACCTCCATCCCAGCAGCCTGAAACAAACGACGAATGAAATTAATCGCTGCGTCATGCCCATCGAATAACGATGAAGCCGTCACCACCCTACCTGTTAACCCAGACCCATCCATAACTCAAACATAGGAGAGACAGGAGATTTTATCTATACGGAGTTGCAGAGAAGAACTTGAGGAAATTCTTCTAATTCTTCTGCCAGATAACCGACGCCGGCGGATCCAGTTGAGGCGGTCCCAACCTAAGCCCAGGTGTTCCGATTTCTGCCCAAAACAGGAATCTTTCATCAATTTCACACTTTCTATCACGTAATAACAAAACTATCACATAATAATAAAAATTTAGTTCATTACTTTAATTAACAAATAAGTGTTATAATAACTAATATAATAACAACGTGTATTTATTAAACTATCTTTTAAGCAATCAAACTATGCTTGGAGACGTGTTATGCATATACAACCATTCGGTGGGGGATTACCCCGCTCCAAAAGTACATCTCATAGCTCAATTGGAAAATTTACGAAGGGTGTAAAATTTCCGAAAACATCACCCATCGTTTTCAGCCCCATAAGCCTATTTACCACCGCCCAGAGAGTCACTCATGTGACTAACCCAAACAATCAAAAGGGCTTTTCCCTAGAGCCTCTCTCCCTCTCAGATGACCAGGATTCAGAAAAAAAAATGTTTACGAATCTTGGAGCACGCACCCAACAGCTTCTTCGAGGACTAGCCACCCTAGCCAATACTGCCCCACAAACAAATAAGTCTGATAATCCACTGCCCCCTTTATCATCACTAAACACAAAAAACCCAGAAAAGGCCCCCCAACCCGAAACACTTGAGAATGACTTTGAATCCCCTAATTCGCCTGACATATCAATTTCACCTTTACGCCCTACCCTCGACACCCCAAGACACGAAACAATCTCCGACGTAGAACAGCTGACATTCAGCAACACCCTCCAATCCCTGTTCAAAGTTCCTGTGAATATGCAGGATGTTAAAGAAACCCAAACAATGATCCGGAACGCTTTAACCCAAATCTCCCAGCTCAAAGATTTTGATTTTAATCCGGAGGAGTTGAAAAATTTATTTCCAACTAAAGAATCATATAATTCATTAATTAATATGATTAAAAATGCTCCAAAAATTCCTGATAAAATGATAGAAAACCTTAAATCTGGAACTAACAGTAATGAATTAGATACGATCATCGTCGGTCTCATCTTGTTTATTTTGGAGGAAATCCTTTTTGGCTCAGACGATGCAACCAATAAAGAGCTGCTCGAAAATCTCACTAAAACCTTAGAACCTATAGCGGCTGTTTACGACACTAAAATTTCAGAATTGGAAGGATTAAAAGAGACGTTAGACACGAGAAAATTACAAATAACAGAAGAAATGACACGGGATTTAGAGCCTTCCAACCCTGAAGATGCCCACAAAATATCTCTAATATCCAATTACATAGAGCAGGAAGCCAAAAAACACCTGACTAGCCTCGAGGCTAGTCTTGCTAGTGTCCGACAACAGCGCGATGCTCTCAGCTTACCCCCTGCAAACGAATGGAAACACGAGAATCAAATCAGAAGAATTGGCTGCACCCTAGCTTTAACACTCATGAAGCTGAGTCCTATAGCCGCTGTAATAACCGCAGGCGTTCTTCATGCGGCTACGTCCCTATCCATAACCAAGGCCGATGCCGAAGGCCGATATAACGAACTGTTGAGCGGAGTGAAAGAAAAGCGCCAACTTAGCACCGATAACATAGTAAAAAAGGGGCGCCTCACCAAAAATAATGCGATTAATTTAGGAGAGTTTATCGCCCACGAAGTTGCCTCTTCAGGGATTAAGGACGTCGCAGATGGAGCGTTAGGCGCTAAAATAAATACAGTAATCAAACATCGTCTCGGACAGGGCGTTGCCAAAGGATTGCCAGGTGTTATATTGAAAGGATTACTTGGGAATGTTCACAACCCTTATCTCAGTAGTGAAGATCTAAAAGAACTCTTTCAAGATGAATCATTTACGAAAAAAAGAGACGATCTACTCCACCAAATTTCAAAGGATCCCAGTCTAGCCCCAGCAGAGGAATTTGCCTTAAAACCTTCAAAAAAAATGAAGGTTCGCAAGCAGAGCATAAGTGAAGTCAAGCAAGAGGCTTCCTCAGCCACTCAGAAAGCGGACTCGAATCCCACTTCAAAATCACCTGCCCAAAGTTCAGGACAGCTGCTGAGTAATATCCAACAGGTCACCTTAAACGCGTTACATAATCAAAACAGGACAGCCGAGGAAATAATTAGTCGATTAAAGACGAGCTCAGCTAAATGGCTCCATCACCTAAATTCGTCCGATATGATCGCCGAGGCAATACAAGACAATTTCACCGCAAACGACGAATTATCCACCGGTTTACTCACTGCCCTGGCGCTGAAACTAACCTCCGGAATCGTAACTAGCAACATCACCGGGAAAAATCCCCTCAGCCCGCAATTTGAGGAGGAGGTCTTTCAGGCTCTTTCATCAAAAATTCACGAGATAGATATAATTAAAGACTCCTTATTAAGTGAAGGAGAATTAATGGAAAATAAATTAGATGATATTGGAGCAAGATTTCTTTCTGAAACGGTAAATAATTTTACTCAAAAAAGCTGTACTGAGCTAGATAAAATAAAATCCAATCTTTTAAACAAAGAAAAAACGTATCGAGATACCGGCACAACAACAGACCTTCTCAATATCATCCTAAACATGAACCCTTTGGTAGGGAGTCTCACCTCGTCCGGCCTTAGCGTGCTGTCAGATCCAAAGCTATCCCCTTCTGAAGCAAAAGACACGCTGTCGAGCTTCTTAGCACTAATAAAAGCACAAAAAAATTGGGCAAGCCCTGGAGAGTCGAATGTTACACTAGCTAAGGGACTTCACGTGTCACAGACACAGCAATTTCTTCTGCATGGTGTCATCGAGAATATCCACGAGAGACTCACCGGGCCTGGATTCAAATTAAAGGTCGATGGCCCAACGATGGCCTCTCTAAATAAAAAAAGTATGGCGAAACTCGGTGAAGCGCTAGATACCTTCTTGGAGAAAATAAACAGCGAGACAAAAATAAGTACCGAGGATCTCGAACACATTTATATGTACACGACTACAATGATCGACAAAATCAATATGTCATACGGGAAAATTCCGAAAGTATTTCAACAAAGCATAGCCGATCTTAGTGTAAGTCTAGCAAAGCTAAAAAAGAGCTGATTTTGCATGGTCTTGGCTCACCTCTCTACTCGAGCCTAGACCTTGCTGGATTGAACCTATCGTTTAAAAAAACATAACCGTTGGGTGCATCCATAACTTAGTCGGTTAGAAACTTTACGTCTAAATACCCGTTCGACTATGAGTGCGATAAGCAGATGTGGAGTCGCGCGGGATGCCTATGAATAAAACGAAACAACCTGGTCTTTCGTCCATATCGTTGCCCATTCTCTGCCATTTAGACGTAAATGGTTTTCTATCAGATTCTTGTGAACATAAAATTCCGAATGATCAGCTTGTTCGAGGCTACAAGGTTATGCTGTTAACGCGGCATATTGATGAGCGCATGATCACGCTTCAGCGTCAAGGCACGATCAGCTTCGCTATGAGTTCCCTAGGAGAAGAAGGTTGCGTAGTGGCTAGTACCGCTGCTTTAGAGCCGCAAGATTGGATCTACCCTCAGTACCGGGAAGATGGAGCGATATTTTGGCGCGGCTATTCGCCGCAAGATTATATCCACCATATGTTCGGCAACGCCAAAGACAGCATCTTGGGCCGACAAATGCCCAACCACTTTGGCTCGCGTGCATTAAACGTCGTCACAGTATCCTCTCCCTTAGCGACTAAGATCCCGCATGCTGCAGGCGCAGCCTACGGAATGAAACTGAAAGGCGAAAATGCCGTAACCCTCTGCTACTTCGGCGATGGAGTAACTTCCAAAGGCGACTTCCACGTAGGTCTCAACATCGCTGCCTTAAAAAAAGTGCCTTGCATCTACTTTTGCCGTAATAACCAGTATGCAATTTCCACACGAACCGACCATCAATATGTCACAGAGACGATTGCGCACAAAGGATTAGCCTACGGAATCAAGTCTGTGCGTGTAGATGGCAACGACTACTATGCCGTGCACGAAGCCACCAGCGAAGCGCGTGAACGGTGTATCGCAGGAGAAGGTCCCGTGCTGATCGAAGCCGTGACCTATCGCTTAGGCGCGCACTCAACCTCCGATGATCCGTCAGTTTATCGTACCGATGAAGAGGTCGACCAATGGCGCGTCAAAGATCCTGTTTTACGTTTACGTGCTCATCTCAAACAACGCGGGCTCTGGAATGATGATGAAGAAGTTACCTACCTTGCCGAGATAAAGCAAGAGATAGACGAAGCCATCGCTGTGGCTAAAAACACTCCCAAACCTCCTCTTAAGTCCCTTGTGGAAGATGTATACTTCGAGGTCCCCCGCTCCTTACAAGAACAACTAACCGACGTTAGACGGTTCTTCCCGGAGGAACCTTAACATGGCACAGATGAACATCATCCAATCACTCAATCATACGCTCCATATGGCGTTTGCCGAAGATGAACGGTTAGTTACGTTTGGTGAAGATGTCGGCCATTTTGGTGGAGTATTTCGCGTGACCGAAGGGCTACAAAAAAAATTCGGCGAAGACCGTTGTTTCGATTCTCCGCTTTCCGAACGAGCTATCATTGGCTTTGGAATAGGCCTCGCACAGATAGGCATGAAACCTATTTGTGAAATTCAATTCGCCGACTACATCTTCCCCGCCTACGACCAAATCGTAAACGAGATGGCCAAGATGCGCTATCGAACCGGTGGACAGTACGAATCGCCGGTGATCATTCGCGCACCTTGCGGAGGCGGTATTCACGGAGCCCATTACCACTCACAGTCGCCTGAAGCACAGTTTCTGCATACTCCAGGCATCTTAGTCGTCACCGTATCCGATCCTTACGATGCCAAGGGACTGCTTTTGTCTGCGATTGCATCCAATGATCCGATCCTATTTTTAGAACCCAAACGCCTCTACCGTGCGCTTAAAATGGATGTTCCTGAAGAGCATTATACCATACCGCTAGGAAAGGCACATATCGCGCGATCGGGTAAGGATCTTACTCTGATCGGATGGGGCGCACAGCACCATCAGAACATGCTTGCAGCAGAAGAACTGGCTAAAGAGCAGCATCAGGATATAGAGGTAATGAATCTACGCACGTTGAATCCGCTCGATATTGATGCCATAGTGGCTTCTGTGCAAAAGACAGGCAGATGCGTCGTCAGTCATGAAGCACCAGTTACGCAGGGATTCGGTGCCGAAATAGCCACACAAATAATGGAACATTGCTTCCTGAGTCTTGAAGCTCCAGTGAAGCGATGTGCAGGGTTGGATACGCCGTTTCCACATACACTTGAACACGAATATCTACCCGACGCGTATAAAGTGAAACAAGCCATATTAGACACCTTGGCGTATTGAGGAAAGATGTCGCGGATTTTTACTGTGCTACTTCCAGACATAGGCGAGGGCGTTGTTGAAGGTGAGGTAACCAGCTGGCTTAAAAACGTCGGTGACACGCTGAAACAAGATGAACCTGTTGTCGAAGTCATGACCGACAAAGCAACAGTAGAATTACCTGCACCGCATCCAGGTATACTTGCCAAGCAATATTGGAAGCCTGGCGAAATTGCCTTAGTCGGAAAACCCCTCTACGATATCTCCACAGAAAGCGAACAAGTGGTCACCGTTGAAAAAGCGATTGTTGCAGAAACAAAGATTGCTCCGGTTGCCACTAAGCCTGTTCCTGTTGTCAATACACAGAAGGCCTTAGCTACACCTCCTGTGCGTAAACTAGCTCGAGAGCTAGGTGTAGACCTAGGCCAAGTGACTGGCTCCGGCAAAGATGGCCGTATCATCGCGTCCGATTTGCGCTCATCTTCTGGTCCTGCAGTCACCATTCCTCCTTTGGAGGGAGATGAAACGCATCCTTTGATCGGCATCCGCAATCTCACTGCAAAAAAAGTGGCCGAATCAAAGCGAAATATTCCACACTTTTGTTTCTGCGATAAAGCAGATGTAACACTGCTAATTAAATTTCGCGAGAAGGTCAAAGAAGAAGCTAGCGAACATGGAATCAAATTGACGTTTGTGCCGATGTTTGTACGCGCGCTTTCGCTGACGTTAAAGCAATTTCCGCACGTCAACGCATCTGTCGATGCAACACACAACAGTGTCATCGTCCATCAACCGCACAACATCGGCATCGCCATGAAAACACAGCATGGCTTGATTGTACCGGTGATGAAGAATGTGCAAGCACTATCGTTTCATGAGATCATTCAACACTATGTTGATTTGAAAGATAAGGCCTTCCACAACCAGTTGAAGAGAGATGATATGATCGGTTCCACGATCACTTTGTCCAACTTTGGCACTGAGGGTGGATTGTGGGCTACGCCGGTGATTAACTATCCCGAAGCCGCTATTTTGGCGACCGCTAAAATCCACCAAGAGCCCGTTGTAAGAGGAGGTCAAATCGTCGTTCGCGATATTTTGAACTGCTCCTGGTCGTTCGATCATCGCATCATCGACGGCGACATGGCTGCCGCATTTTCCAATTGTTTTATCAAGCTGTTAGAAAGCCCCGCACAGTTGCTGTAGTCTGAATATTTTTTCTTTTTTTGTCAGGATGACAGGATTTGATTAAACACAAAGACACAAAGACACGAAGAAAAGGCTGATTAGTTAAATAAGAAAATAAACTATTTTTATTACATCAAAAACAAAGAAGATTCAATAATCGTTTCTTCGTGCCTTTGTGTCTTTGCGTTTAATCAAAATGCATAGAGTGATCTCTGATGGACTTGTGAACAAGATACAACCCTCTACATCCTACCGCCGAAGGCGATCCTGCTCATCTTGTTATCCTGAAAAAACAAAAAATTGTTCAGGTCAATTACCTGAACGGTTGTGAAAACACATCCAATCCAACAACCGTAATGCGCTCATCCAAAGGAAACGAAGCTTTCCCTGGAACAACAACATACAAATGATTCAACTGCAGATCATTCATCGATGTGCGCATAGAAAGAGTAATTTTGGGATTCTCAGTATACTTAAATTCGAATCCCAGTCGTTGTCCACGCTGTGCCAGCAATAGGTCAAGCTCGGCCCCACCCTGAGTTGCCCAAAAGTAACATTCGTCCGGAGTTGCGTGATGCGATCGAATAATCTCCTCGAGAGCAAAACCTTCCCAGGCAGCTCCTAGCTTAGGATAGACTAAAAGCTGTTCGATATTTTCCAATCCGAGCAAACAATGCAGCAACCCACTATCCCTAAAATAGATCTTAGGAGATTTAACCTGCCTCTTGCTTATGTTTTCAAACCATGGAGTCAAGGTACGGACCATAAATGTGCCGGTAAGAATATCTAAATACTTACGCACAGTATGATGTGTAAGGCCCAGAGACCTACCAAAATCGCTAGCATTGAGAATTTGCCCGTGATAATGAGCAAGCATCAGCCAAAAACGACGCATATTTTGCGGAGGTATTTGAAATCCTAAAGCCGGAATGTCTCTTTCTAAAAAAGTCATGACATACGACTGTCGCCAAAGAAAACTATCCTCATCATCCGCTGCCAAATACGAGCGCGGAAATCCACCTCTAATCCATAACCTTTCGCCTTTAGTCGCCTCCTCTAAGGAAAAAGGAGGAAGTTCCAAATAGCCGATTCTACCTGCTAATGTCTCAGAAGACTGCTGGATCAAATCTCTCGATGCACTGCCGAGTATGAGAAATTTACGCTTTTTGTTTTCATCAACAAGAACTCTAAGAACGGGAAAGAGATCTGGCCGGAGTTGAATCTCATCTATTACGATTAAGCGATGGGGTAAACGCGAAAGCATAAGATAAGGATTTGTCAGCTGGGCAAGATCCATGGGATTTTCTAAATCGAAAAAACGAACTTCATCATTCGTGTATTCTTCCGCAAACTTCTTGGCTAAGGTTGTTTTCCCAACCTGTCTTGGACCTAACAGCGCACACACAGAGTGCACGCGCAGTTGATTTCCGATCTGCTCTAAATAATAAGGGCGTCGCATGAAAATACCTGACAATTTGGAAGCTTCTATTCCAATTTACAAGGTATTTTGCCATTTTTCAAGGAAAATACCTTGCAATTTGGAAGTCCGACTTCCAATTTACAAGGTTTTTTTCACTTTTGTCAGGATAACAGGATAAACAGGATAGAATTTAACTAGTTCATCAAATTTATTAAAATCTGAAAAAATTTTCCACCATCTTATTCATCTTGTAATACTAACAAAAAGCGTCTCTGTGATCTTTGTGTTCTCTGTGGTAGAATTCTTTTTTAAACCGCATTAAAAAATATTACCACAGAGAACACAAAGATCACAGAGACGCTTTTTGTTAGGATCGCAGGATAAGTCGGTAGAAATAAATAGTTAAAATTTATTATATTTTTTAATTCTCTTTATCCTGTTAATCCTGTTATCCTGAAAAAATTAAAAAACTATTTCATTGCTTGAATGATTACGAAGACGCACCCTTATCCCTTGAATTCCTCCATCAATCGATCGACGGCCATATTATCCAGTTGAGAGGGATCTTTGAAGAGGGCGAGCAGTCGTTCGACTCGATTTGCTTCGAAGCGTGTCTGAACGCTCTTCGTGAATTTTTCATAAAGCAACGGCTGACCTTCTTCGCGCCGATTGCGATGCCCAACGGGATATTCCATCTCTTCATGATATCGTGTACCATCACGCATCCACACTGTCACAGCATTGGAGATAGAACGTTTGTTAGGATCCAAATAATCGCGCGTATACATAGGATGCTCCGTTGTGGACATCTTCTCACGTAACGCATCTATGCGAGGATCTTTAGCAATAGGGTCTTCATAGTGTTCCGGAGTCAGACCGCCGAAAATCATTCCTACAGCAACCATATACTGTAGACAATGATCACGGTCGGCAGGATTGCGCAACGGACCTGCTTTATCAATAATCCGAATCGCCGACTCATGCGTCGTTAAAAGGATCTGCTCGATCTCCTCGATACAATTGACGACGTTAGGATGAAGCTTAATGGCACATTCAACTGCTGTCTGCGCATGAAATTCCGCTGGAAAGGCAACTTTGAAAAGCACGTTCTCCATCACATAAGAGCCGAGTGGACGTCCTAAAACTACGGGACGACCGCGCAACAGAACATCTTGTAATCCCCAATTTTTGGCCGTAATTGCCGTTGGATACCCCATTACATCTCTGAGTGCCATGAGTGCGATCCAGACGCCACGACTGGTGGCATCTCCTGCAGCCCAAGATTTACGAAACCCAGTATTGGGCCAATGGCGGTAGGTGCGCAAAGAGGCGATATCCACCCAAGCATTCGATATAGCACTAGCGACTTGTTCATACGTGCCTCCGAGCAGCTTAGCTGTGATCGCTGCTGTTGCCACCTTAACAAGAATCACATGGTCGATGCCGACACGGTTAAAGGAATTTTCCAGAGCTAATACACCTTGAATTTCGTGAGCCTGAATCATCGCACTAAGAAGGTCATGCACCGTTACTGTCTTCCCTTGCCTGGATAGATAGTCCGACACCGCTAATAGACCTCCTAAATTGTCGGAGGGGTGTCCCCATTCAGCCGCAAGCCAGGTGTCGTTATAGTCGAGCCAACGAATGAGTGTGCCGATATTAAACGCACCACGAACGGGATCTAGTGTCCAGTCGGTGCCTGGAACACGACACCCTCCAGCCATCACAGCACCTGGCACTAAGGGCCCTAAAATGTGCGTGCATGCTGGATAGTTCAACGCTAACAATGCGCACCCTAGCGAGTCAGCTAAACAGAGCCTGGCTGTCGCATACGCCTCCTCGCTAAACGCAGGGGGATTGGTTGCGTATTCGGCAATAGTCCGTATCACCTCATCATAGGTTAACGGGTTTCCAACGGTTGCCATGGGCGTGCCTCTGGTCCTATGTAATGGCTTGTAGGCCGGATTAATTTATTATTTGCCCGCTGCTCCAATATATGCGCAGACCAGCCTGTGATGCGTGACATCACAAACAACGGTGTGAACATAGGCGTGGGAAATCCGAGCAAATGGTAAGTCACTGCACTATAAAAGTCTGCGTTGGGAAAGAGTTTTTTCTCTCGCCACATCACCTCTTCAATACGTTTTGCTATGGGTAAAAGCGTGCGGTTCTTCTTCGTATGCGAGAGTTTTGCCGCCCAAGCATGCATGATGGGCGAACGCGGGTCATGCGTCGTATAAACACGATGGCCAAAGCCCATGATGAGCTGCTTTTCCTCCAACATACGTCGGGTGCCTTCGTCAGCCTGGCTTGGATCACGAAATAGAAACATGTGCTCCAACGCTTTTTCGTTAGCGCCACCATGAAGCGCTCCGCTTAAGGCTCCAATCGCGCCTGTTACAGCCGAGTAGAAATCCGCCAAGGTGCTCGCAATCGTGCGCGCAGTAAACGTAGATGCATTGAACTCATGCTCGGCGTAGAGAATCAAAGAAACCTCTAAAGCTCTTCTAGATAGCTCTTCACAAGGCGTACCTCTGAGTAAATACAGAATATGGCCGGCTAGTGTTTTTTCCGCTGTGTGAGTGTCTATTCGTTTGCCGCTGTGATGAAAATGGTACCAATACAAGAGCATGGAGCTAAAACTAGCTAAGAGACGGTCTGGAATGTGGAAAGGATCTTGTCCTTGTTTCTCCGGTTCTATGTTTCCAAGAAACGAACAGCATGTGCGCAACACATCCATCATCGAAGAGGTTTTAGGAATGCGCTCCAAAACTTCCTGTAAGGGCTTCGGAACCGACCGCATACCCTGCAGCCGAACATAGTAACCTTCTAATTCTTTTTTAGTTGGAAGTTCTCCTCTAAGAAGCAGCCAAGCGACCTCCTCAAAAGAAGCGTGCTCCGCCAAATCCTCCACGGCATAACCTCGATAGCGTAGACTCTCTTCTTCTGCTCCAATGCTGCAAATCGCGGAATCGCCCGCGACAATTCCAGCTAAACCACCGACTTTTTTTTTGACTAATCCTGGCACTACTCCCCCCTTAGCTTCCTTTCTAACGCCTCATAGCCGAGATAGGAATATAGTTCATCTCTTGTCTGCATCCGCGGCACAATTGTTTTTTGACTTCCTTGGTGACGGATGGTTTGAAGTGTTTCTTCAGCCGCTCGGTTCATGGCTCGAAAGACCGAAAGAGGATAGAGAACAATTTTTACTCCCGACTCAGCGAGTTCCTGCGCCGTAAAGAGAGGGGTTTTGCCAAATTCCGTGCAATTGGCGAGCACTGGTACTTTTATTCGATCGGTGAAAACTCGATACTGGTCCAATGAGGTAAGCGCCTCAGCAAAGATCATATCCGCACCTGCATCGATATACGCTTCGCATCGCTCTATGGCTCTTTCCAAGCCTTCGCCCGCTGCAGCATCAGTCCGTGCTATGATGACAAAAGAGTTATCCCTACGTGCTTGTACGGCAGCCGTTACGCGCGCCACCATCTCTTCTTGCGGCACAAGCTGCTTCCCATCCCGATGACCACATCGCTTCTGAAATACCTGATCCTCAATATGCACGCCTGCTGCGCCAGCGCGCTCCAACTCCCTGATCGCGCGCTCCACCATCAGAGCATGACCCCAACCAGTGTCGATATCCACCAGCAAAGGAAGGTCCACCGCCCCCGTAATGCGACGTGTTTCCTCCACTACATTGTCAAGAGTCGTCACCGCCAAGTCAGGTAGACCATAACAAGCATTGGCCACACCCGCTCCAGAAAGATATAACGCCCGAAAATCAGCACGCCGCGCCATCAATGCCACATAAGCATTGATCACACCCACCAACTGCAAAGGATGCTCCTCCTCCACCGCCAGCCGAAACCACTGTCCAGGACTTGTCTGCATAATCGGGACTATAGCGAATGGAAGAATTTTAGTAAGTGGTGAGTGATGAGTTAAAAAGGTACAATTGTCCATTCACTCATCATTCATCACTTTTTAATCGTTCATCACTTTTCGAAACCAACGCTGCACCTTTCCATGAAAGTCGCCCACTCCAACCATTTGGCGCAAAGTTGCCAGTGAGCGCCCGTGAGCAAGTACTAGCACTAGCTTCTGCTCCTCTTCATCAAACTCCGGAGAAAGATCATCCAAAGAAAAAAGTCCTTCGTGCCGTAAAATCTTAAGTCGCAAACTAGAAACAGCTACTTGAAAATCTTCAAAATACTTAAGATTAACAAGATACATCTTAAAAAGTGCATACATAGCCGGAACCGGCCGCTCCTGCCACTGAGACTTCAAAATCACCTCCACCAGCTGGCCAGCCGCCTCTAATAACACATAACTTTCACGCAGAAAACGAAACTGCTCCTGCACACTTATCTCACGACAGCGCAAAAGCCCGCCAGCCGCTCCGGTTGTATAGACAAACTCCGCCTGAGTTAACGGCTCCGTAGGCAACCGATTCTTCCCCTTACGCGCAAGCCCCCCCGCCACAAACATCCTCAGCAGCCCCTGCTCAGCGGAAAATACCGTGATCACTAAATCCTGCTCCCCATACTTAACCACCTGAAGCACGATGCCTTCTTGACGAAATACGTTCATATCTTTCCTAAAATGGACCCGATCCTGTATTATATGCGCTCTGCGCCGATAGCTCAATTGGATAGAGTACCTGACTTCGGATCAGGTGGTTGGAGGTTCGAACCCTCTTCGGCGCAACTCTTTGCTCAGAAAATTCTTTACGTGCTACAACCTAAAATAGAGACTAGATCAACGGTCAACGCGTGAGGTGGCAAATGAATCGCAAGGCGAAATTGTTAGCTGAAGAGCTTAAAGGGTACAACATAGCCGTGACCGGACGTCATGTTCAAGTCACTGACGCCATGAAAGACTATGCACTGGAAAAAATCTCGAAGATTGAACGTTTCAGCGATCCAAACCGCATTGTCGATGTCAGCATCACGATGGATATTCAGAAAGTCGACCAGAGAGTCGATATCATCGTGAAAGTCCATCAATGGATCATCAAAAGTTCCGCCGTTACAACCGACATGTATGCCTCCATCGATCAAGCCGTACACAAGCTTGAAAGCCAGCTACAGCGCTATAAGAAGAAGATTCAAGATCACCACGCCAAAGGCCTCAAAGTGATCGATATGCGCATCAATGTAGTAAGACGCCCCGATGAAGAAATTCTAGAGGTCAATGAAGAGATCGATGCAGAGAACATGAGACAAGCGGTAGAACAGCTTCGCCCTCATGAAATCGTCGCCCAAGACACCATGCCTCTCAAGATACTCACTCTTGATGAAGCTGTCGCAAAGATGGAACTCTCAGGCTATGCATTTCTCATCTTCCGCAATGAATCCGACCGAAAACTTCGCGTAATCTATCGCCGCGGAGATGGCGATTATGGAGTGATCGAACCCGAACTGTGACCAAGAGAAGTCAATGTCTATGCCATATCCGCCGCATCTGGGTCGCTGCTACGCCAGAAGAACAGGTGCGGCAACAATTGCTCCAATGGATGATCGAATCACTAGGATATCCTAGGGGATATTTAACCGTTGAGCAGTCGCTTAAAGAGCTTCCTCACCTCACACACAGCCCTCTTAACATCCCCGCCCGACGGGCTGATATCCTTTGCTATGCCAAAGATACATCGTTATTCAAGCCATTACTCTTAGTAGAGTGCAAAGCAGTTCCTCTCACGGATACAATGGTAAGACAGGTTGTGGGATACAATCAGTTTGTGCAAGCAACATATGTTGTACTGGCAAACGCGCAAGAAGTGAGAACAGGCTTCTTAAATGCGTCTACAGGACAGTATGAGTTCGTCTCAGGCTTACCTCAATATGAAAAAATTAGTTGATCAAAGATCATTTTTCATATAAGGTATTTTTCTAAAAAGGACAAAAAACAGGATTTGCAGGATCGCAAGCGGCAGGATATGCAGGCATACGCATCAGGCTAAGATAAGTTTTTGGTGCGCATATATTTGATAGCAAGCTTGTTGCGAAAGAAAAACCCTCGTAGAGGGTTTCTGAATGTAGCCCACCGTGAACCTGCGAGCAAAGCGAAGACAGGTGTAACGGTGGGTAAATGCAGGTTTAAATTTCGCACCCCCGAAGGGGTGTGCCTCAAGCTATTTGTAATCAATGGGCTGAGGCACTCTCGTTCGAGAGTGCGAACTCTATTTTGCCCATATTCCCACCGTTACACCTGTCTTCGCTCCGCTCGCAGGTTCACGGTGGGCTACATTCAGAGACCCTCTACGAGGGTCTTCCTGTCGTAATGAGCTTGTTATCAATTGCATAATCACAAAAACTTATCTTAGCCTGATGCGTATGGGATATGCAGGATATTATTCACCTCCAACATCATGAGTTAACAAGTGCAATATTAAGCTGAAAAGAGGTTCGAGGTTACATTCAGAGGCAAAAAAATTGGTTTATATATTGCTGATCTCATCATTGAAAAGAGCGTAATTGTAGAGTTGAAATGCTGCGACGAGCTGCAGGGTGCGCATCAAGCTCAGCTAATCAACTATTTAAAAGCCTCCGGCATTCCAATCGGCCTGCTGGTAAACTTTGGAAAAAGGAAGTTGGAGTACAAACGACTCCATCATCCTGCCCATCCTGCCGCTTGCGATCCTGCTTATCCTGATTCTCTTTCAACCCTGTAATTCTCATAACGGTATCTGTTCGGGCGCTTCCTGATAAAAGTTCAATTGCTTAAGGTTCAAACGAAATCCATTGGATCCATCAGCTGGAATAAAAGAATACGTCCTTTCAGCCAGATCCGACATTGTGGTCCAGTAGGTATTCACGATCATACCATCGGTTAATCTTCCGGTTTGCACAACTTTCTTCACGACCTTCTGTAACGCGCAAGCTTCACAGCCATTTTCAATCTTAGGCATATTCTGTATGGCTTCACTTGCGATCACAAAACGAGACACGGAAGTGGTGTCAGCAGGTAAAGGTCTGCTTCCACCTAATCCTGCATAGTTCTGTGCATTATCCCACTGCTCGTCCAAGGGAGGATCGTTTGTTAACACGAGATACTCTTCTCCACGATAGACTTTCATTTCTCCATTGATGAATTCAATGATCGCAGAATCACCCGTGGCATCGTTTAGAGCTATGTGTAAAGGCCATTCGAAATCATTCACCAGAACTGGCACCACCTGAAAGTGCTTGTGCGCCTCAAGCGCCTCCTCTACTGTGCGACAGGTATCAAGTAGATATTGAGTCCAGAGTCCATAGTGAACTCCAGGACGTGCATCACGGGGCTCATACTTAGTTGCGAGCAGTGCCAGTACATGAACGCCTAATCCATGTTCATTGAGGCCATCTGTCACGAAGTCTTCATGAAACGCTGTCATCGTCACACTACCATATTGAGATATCCACTGTAGTCCATTGTCATCGCCTCTGTTTTGACGATGAAGCCCACGTGGATTCACCCACATCTCCGGCTCGTCAGACTTAAATAGATCCATTGTGCGCGCGACGAGTTTAGTAGAACCATCATTCCAAAAAATGCGTGTGCATGCTTCAGAGCTAACTGACAGCAGTAAATTTAAACAAAAACAGAAAGTAATCAGTCTTTTCATCATGTACCTCATATTAATCAATCACCACCCAACCATCTTCGATCCTGACAGGAATAGTGGGTGCATCCTCGCCAGGCATATTTGTACAAACACCGGAAGGAATATCAAACTTCCACCCGTGCCATGGACAGGTGATGGTTCCGCCCTCCACCTTTCCTTCGTTTAGCGGACCACCTGCGTGAGGGCAGAAGTTATCCAAAGCGAAGATTGTTCCATTCATCTTAAATAAAGCTACCTCACGACCGTCGGAAACCAGCGCAAGGCGCACGCCATTTTCCGGTACTTCATCTGCTTGTACAAGTCTCTCAGAACCCATGATCTCCTCCGATGACTCCACTTTCATTTTCGACAAAGTAGTAGGTGGAGAGGTAAGGGTTCGATGACTTTGCGGTACACCAGCCTATGCTATTTTGCAAAAAGGCCTTCAATTCCATGTTCTGAGCGGGTTCGATCACAATAAATCCATGTGCAGGGATCGTCACAGTGCGCTCTAGTTTCTGCGTATCCTGTTCCCGAAAGAAAGAGAGATCAACAACCGCTTCTCTAGTATATCGTTTTGCAGGCGAACTGTTAAGCAACCAGATCACACCTTCTGAAAATATTGGCAGCCATCTGAAACAGTGAGGCTTACTTTCAAGTGAAGGATTATATGGATGCAAGTTTGTGCAGATATTGCATGGAAAAGAGCCTTGAAGATGTCCCTGATCTAATCCGAGCTTGATTCGCGCAGGAAAGGAAGAATCCGCATGTCTATGCGCGATGACTCGCGCAGTAAGCGGTTGAGCCGTGTCTATGTCCAGTTTGGCGCAGAGACTTCCCATGTCGACCGCACCAAATGTCGGCCCCGGCGACGAGAGTTTCATTACCTCTGCACATACACCTAAACGATGCCCAGATGCGTTATATAGCTCCACATCTATGTCTACATGGCTTGGCGAATAGATGGGATAGAAATAAACCTTCGTGAATCTATCTTTGTCCGCCTTTACAGGAACCATCAAAGATGCATCGTTCCATGCGGGATCACTCTCTAACCAATAGTCGTTGTTGTTTTCAGCACTGGAGCAGTCGTAATAGGTGTGTGTAACACTCATTGCCGGCAAAGCCTTCTGTACATTACCCACAAGTAGTCTAGGATAGATCCAAGCGACTTCAAATTGAACTTTTGCCGTACCGACTTGACCGTCGAGAAATCGTGCGAGGTCCATCTGTCGAGCAGGATATAACGCAACGGTTTCGTAGGGATTCAAACCCTCCATCGGAAACTCAATCGTGGTTTTCTCCTGCAGGTAATTGTAGACAGTAAGCATGATCGTTTGTCTTTGCACAGCTTGAGGACCATTCACTAGAGCAATAAAGGGTTCTCGATCGAGATCTGCGTATAGATTGAATCCTGATTCTGGCACAACGGTTTGACTGTTTGTCCGCCAATCCTCATGGTCATTGTACACGCGCTGCGCGGTGTGAACGACGGTATTAAAATGGTCGCCATAGTAATTGATCACCACTGCAGGATAAGGGAACACCAAATCTTGCCCACTAAAAAATTCCACCTCGATACTGCCTTCGAAATCAGATAGCCCGATCGAGAACATATCTTGGAGCTCAATACGATAGGTTTTTGGTTCGCGAATGGATTCAACATGTCGATAAATTGTAGTTCCTGTCTGATCACGCAGTGTAGCTACTAATGTGATCGTGGGAATATCACGTTTTAATGCCCAATAACCGAGAAACAGCAAGCGGCATCGGATGCCCTCTGAAAGGATCACAGGGAAAATAGCCGAGCTCCGAAACGTCGGTCGACGCACTAACGGTTTTGTTTGCGGATCGAGTAAAGTTTCAACGTGTTCACGATAGCTGCGCATGAGTGATCTCCGGGCTAGACAGGAGCTACGTTACCGAAACTTGGAGAAATTTGCTTTCGCAAAACACAGATCTTCTCTTTTTATAATAAAAAACAGGATAAACAAGATCACCTTCGGCGGCAGGATAAAGGATTATGATCTACCCATAAGTGCTTTTGAAGCCAGTCTATGCATTTTGATTAAACACAGAGCGAGACAGTTCCTTTGGCCCCCTTACCGGGAAATAACGAATATGAGCCTCTCTGTGTACTCTGTGATCTCTGTGGTAGAATTTTTAAACAAAATTGAAAAAATTAATCACCACAGAGATCACAGAGTACACAGAGAAAATATTTTTATATCTCTTCGTGCCTTTGTGTCTTTGTGTTTAATCAAAATGCATAAACTGACTTTAAAAGCACTTATGGGTAGAACATAATCCTTTATCCTGCCGCCGAAGGCGATCCTGCCCATCCTGTTTTTATTTTTTCTAGTTTACTGTCTTTTTAGACCATCTTTGCGAATCTTGGAAACTTTATGTTTCCTCAAAACTCCGCATTTCCAGGATATCTTGGGAACGCACAAATATCGCGTATGTTCTCCATACCTGTGAGATAACCTACGAGCCGCTCGAAGCCTGCACCATAGCCTGCATGAGGAACAGAGCCATATTTTCGCAATTCGAGATACCACCAGTAAGCAGCTGGGTCTAGCTGATTGTCACGCAGCTTTTGCTCGAGCACATCGAGACGCTCTTCCCTTTGGCTGCCTCCAATGATTTCGCCTACACGAGGAACAAGTACGTCCATGGCAGCAACAGTTTTGCCATCTTCGTTATTACGCATATAAAACGCTTTTATGCCTCTAGGATAGTCTGTAACAATGGTTGGTCCCTTCACTACTTCTTCGGTCAGATACCGCTCGTGCTCAGACTGGAGGTCAATTCCCCACTGCACAGGGAATTCAAAGGTCTTCCCTGAGCTCGTGAGCAGCTCCACGGCCTTGGTATAGGTTAATCGCTCGAAAGGCGTCTCCACGATCTTTTGCAAACGCGCAATTTGGCCTTCAGCGATGAACTTATCAAAGAACTCCATGTCTTCCGCACAGTTCTCAAGAATGTACTTGGTGACATATTTCAGATAGGCTTCTGCGTTGGCCATGTTGTCATGGATATCTGCAAAGGCCATCTCGGGCTCGATCATCCAAAACTCAGCAACGTGTCGGGAGGTGTTGGAGTTCTCAGCGCGGAAAGTTGGGCCAAAAGTGTAAATATCCGAAAGAGCACAAGCAAAAATTTCCCCATTTAGCTGTCCAGACACGGTCAAGAAGGCTGGCTTGGAGAAAAAATCTTTTGAGTAGTCAGCTTTGCCATCGGGCGTTTTGGGAACGTTATTTGGATCCAGCGTGGTGACATGAAACATCTCCCCAGCACCTTCACAGTCAGATGCAGTAATGATTGGGGTGTGCACATACAGAAAACCCTGTTCCTGAAAAAAACGGTGTGTGGCAAACGCAGCGGCACTGCGTACACGCGCTACAGCACCAAGAGTGTTCGTACGCGGGCGCAGATGCGCGATCGTGCGCAGAAACTCAAAGGAGTGCCGTTTTTTCTGCAAAGGAAACGTCTCTGGGTCACAGGCTCCAATGACCTCTAGCTGAGTTGCATGTAGCTCCAGCTGCTGGTTTTTCCCAGGGCTTGCTGTGATTTTTCCCGTCGCAGAAATAGATGCCCCTGTAGTTAACTCTGAGGGCAGTTCGCCATTATAGATCACTTGAAAGTTAGATACAGTCGAGCCATCATTGAGTTCAATGAAGAGAAGTTCTTCTGTGCACGCACAGTACGAACCCAACCTTTCAACGTCACGGTCTGTCCTTCCCATTCTGGTGACTGCTTAAGCAGCTTGATTTTGATTCTTTGTTTCTGTGCGGTTGTCGTTTGCTCCATCCTAATCACCTACCTTCGCAAATTCTCTTAATAATTTAATTTCTTTCTCCCACAACTCCAGCCCACCTGGCGTCTCAAGGTACTTGGGTATCTCTCTTGTCCGCGGGTCAGTCATAAGCCATTCAAAACAGGCTATCCCAATTTTGCCTTGCCCCAGAGGCTGGTGACGATCCACTTTGGATCCTAAGTCCTTCAACGAGTCGTTAAGATGAAACGCGTATAAGTTCTCTAAACCGATGATACGATCAAACTCCTTGATCGTCGCATCGCATGCTTCCGGCGTGCGCAGATCATATCCAGAAACAAAGATGTGGCATGTATCGATGCATACCCCTACGCGCATACGTTTTTTAACGCGCTCTAATACGTAGGCTACCTGTTCAAAACGATGTCCCACACTGGATCCTTGACCAGCTGTCATTTCCAATAGAAGCCGCAAATTCGATTTATCCAAAAGAGACTCGCACTCTAAAAGGCTCTCCACAATACGATCTAGACATTGCTGTGGATCGTCCTTTAAGGCTGCGCCAGGATGAAAATTGAGATAGGTTAGATCGAGATCGATACAGCGCTTGATCTCTTCAGCAAACGTACGACGGCTTTTTGTCAGATTTTCCGCATCCGGCGCGCCGAGGTTGATCAAGTAGCTATCATGACTCATTACCTCTTTCAAACCGGTTTCTTTGACCGTGCGATGCCACGCTTTGATCGCCTCTTCATCCAACCCTTTGCTTTGCCACTGACGTTGATTCGCTGTAAATAGCTGAATCGTTGTCGCCCCAATGCTGCGACCCGCGAGCAACGCATTGTATAACCCGCCCGCGCCCGATGTGTGGGCTCCGATCAATAGCTCGTCTGCCGGTGTGCTCTTCGTCGTCATAGGTAACTTACTCCAAAATGAACATGTGAAGAGTCTATCAGGAAGCAGCCCATTCGAGCAAATACGGAATAAAGTCACGCTATACCGAAATGACCTTAACACTGTTTCGGTACGTGATAAATGATGAAAATTAAAAGTTTAATGTTTACGATGGACCGCTTTACCAACAACGATGAGAAATTTATGATCAATAATGCCTTTTACGGCACCTTAAAGGACCTTTGGTACACCTCTCAAAATTTTCCGATTTCGATGTTGAGAGCAGAAAATGCCGCAAGAACACCTTGGGTGCTTAAACAAATCACACGTCATTTCTGGAAAAAAGCGCGTGTGCTAGACATAGGCTGCGGGGCGGGCTGGCTATCCAACTCCTTAGCGCTGCATGGCTATGAGGTCACTGGAATAGACGCGGCAGCGTTTAATCTCAACATAGCTCGAAAATACGATCAGACACGCACCGTGCAGTATCAGGTGTCGGAGCCGAATATCCTACCATTTCCAGATGGAAGTTTTGAAGTAGTGTGCGCAATGGACATTTTGGAACATGTGCAAGACCCCAAACAGATAGTGCGAGAGGCGAGTCGAGTTCTGCGAACAGGGGGTTTATTCTTGTTTCATACGTTTAATCGAAATCTGCTTACCTATGCATTTGCCATTAAAACTATGAATGTCTTTCTGCGCAACGCACCCCAGAACAAACATATCCACAGTCAGTTCATTAAACCAAAAGAGCTCAAAAATATGTGTCAGGAGAACTATCTTTGGATTGATCACATGTTGGGTTTTCAACCTCGCATCTGGAGCTCAGCATTCTGGAAGCTTCTGAAAACACGCATTATCCCCAATGATCTAGAGTTTACCTTTTGTAATAACCTCACCCTGGGATACAGCGGCGCAGCAAAGAAAAGGATTCATGGTTTATTAAAGGTAGGGGACGCGTTTTAGAATCCGAGCTCGGGCACGCACACGGGCTCGGGCTCGGATGTTCGTTTTCCCCCAACCCCCTAACAATCAACCACCAACAATTATTTGAAAATAGAATCCCTCGGACAGGATAATTAAGCTATAACCAACCGGAGGAGTGAGTATGTCTTCATTTAGCTCCCTAAAAAAATATTTTCTTTTATTCTCGATCGCTCAGATTCTTTCTCTAGCCAATGTGCATGCAGTCAATACTGTTGCTCACAGAGGTGGTGAAGGGGAACACGAACATAATCGTCAGCATCAATACTCCGAGCAGGGCCACTCTCAGATGCAGCACCATCAAAATCAGTTTCATCCTAGCTATGGAGAAGCTGAAGGGGAAGGACACAGAACAGGTGTATTTGTAGCTCCTCAAAACGGCAGTCAAAACCAAGGTTCTGGCTACAACCAGAGCGTACCAGACAACCCCCTGTATGATGCTGAATCACAACAACTTCAGCAGCAGCAGCAAGGCCAATAGGACCTCAAAACCCTAGAACTTCACGCACAGCTGCCCAGGGTTTACGGAAGAGCCAATACAGAATAGACACGTCATCACCATAAAGAATGGCTGTTCCCTTGAGACCTAATCTTGCGCCTTGCGACCCGGCAGCCACCTAGCTTCAGCGATGAAGCTAGGCACGCCTTTTTCATCCAATGAACCATAATCCGCCACATAGACGAGGTCTGCTCGATAAGTCTTTGCAGGATCGACGTTCAAAAACACTTTAATAGGTGTTTTAGGATCGATCACGACATTGTCTTTTTCGGGAATCCAGATGCGCACTTTTGTATTCGTCGGATCGGCGACAACCATAACCCGCTCTCCGACCACAACCGGCTTACCGCGCCAAGAATCTGGGTTGTCAAAAATCGCTACCCCTTCGCTGGGGGATTTAACGTCGAGCTGACTAGCTTTATACTTCGCCAGATCGAGGTTAACTTGCTGCTTGGCCAACTCTAAATGCCACACCGCGGCTTCGTTGAGAGCCTTAGGATCATTTAATCCCAGCGTAGTGCTGCGGTTAAGCTGAGATTGCGCGATCTGCACTTCTTTCTCAGCAGCAGCCAAGTCTTCTAAGGGAACGCGCTTATCGTACTGAAAAAGGGGTGTTCCTGCTTGTACAGTATCGCCTGGATCTACAGTCACTCGCTCCACAATACCTTCTAGAGGAGCTGCGATCAGATAGGGATCATTTGCAATGACTTCGCATGGGGCGACTACTCGAAGAGGCACAGGCACGACAAGAAGTAACAGCGTAGTGACTCCAAGAGCCGTAAGTACTTTTTTATTACGCAGCATGGCACTCAAACGCCAGCCAGCAAAGCGCTCCCAAGCAACAGCGTATCCTTGCTTGAGAAAGACCATGATCTTAAGTTCATCTGCAGACCAGGGGATAGGCTCCCAACGCTCTAACCAAAGTCCGAGAGCGAGATGGTCCTGAGATTCGATAGGCAACCAAAGTGCTGTAGCTGTTCCTTCTTTATGCTCAAGTTTCTGGGTTGAACCAGGGATCGCGTCCAGGCTCAGAACTTCCATCTCATCTTTTTTATGCAGTGCTTCGATACGTTGACTGACTAATTTTGCAGTTTCTGATTGCAGATCTGCATCAGAGTGACCCGATACACCAAGCAGCTTAGGAAACATCCCCGACATATCCCAAAGCATAGCTCTATCATATTGCACGAGCTTGCGGGTATCATTTAGCATCAGAAAAATCAGCGCCTTGCGCGAATTCGCACTGAAAGCTTTCAGATTAATCTGATTCAGGATGGCTAAGAGCTGTGCGACAGTAGCTGCATTACCTGGGATTGCGGGCATGGGTATCCTGAACCTTTTGCAGTGAGATGGCTCCGATCATACCTGGTCGGAGTTCTCCATTTTTATTATTGATTTCAGCCTCAACCTTAAACAGCGAACTTGCAGGGTCTATGCCTGGTGCGACTTTTTTGATGATGCCTGGATAGACCATGTTGGTTTCTTGCACACGTACATCGATGGCCATTCCGCTCTTCACGTTGGCTAATTGTTCTGAAGGGGCAAAAAAGCGCGCTAACAGCACAGAATCATCCAAAATTTCCATGAGTTTTCTACCGGGTTCTACTCGCTCAAACAGCTCGACCAAGACATCCTGCACCTTGCCCTCGTACGGGGCGATAAGCGTGCAATCATTAAGTTGTTTTTGTGCCATGGTGAGGTCAGAACGTGCCTCTGCGTAGTGTGCACGAGCTTCCTTCAGTTCAGACAACGAGGCGACTTTGTCTTCATACAGCTTTTCCGCAGCGCGACGTTTTGCCTCTGTCTCGGATAATTTGGCGGCTGCCTTCATCTGATTGAACTTGTATACTGTATCATCTAGCTGCATGAGGACATCGCCCTTCTTAAAGGCTTGACCCATAGGCTTATCGATCACAATGACTTTAGAGGTGATCTCTGCAGACAGCTCGGTGTGATAACGCGCTTCTAAAATTACGCGAATATGCTGCCGATCTACAGGCAGCTCATCTAGCGAAAACGCCGTGCTTAACCAGATACCAGTCCATACTAACCAGTGTACCATACCTTTTCCCTGCCCCCACTTTCTAGGGTCAACATATCAAATGTTTCGTTTAACGTGTATTTGATTTATGGTGAAAAATATGGAGACTCAGACGCCACAGCAGGAAAATCAGCCTCTACCTATGTTTAGGCGTGATTTGCAACTTTTTCACGGCCCGGACGACGCGGACGGTTCGCCGACTTTTAACCTTTTCGACCCCGTTAAAAGCCAATATTACAAGCTCAACTGGTCGCAAGCGACGATTTTGCAATCTCTTAAACCCGGCATCACCCTTAAACAGTTAATGGAGTCGGTCAAAGATAGTACCACGCTGTTGATCGTGCCTGAAGATATCCAGAACTTTTTCGTTGAAGCAGCAAAGATGGGTCTTCTAGAAATGACACGAGACAGCCGTCAATTGGCTGAAGAGCATGAAAAAAAACAGATAGGCTGGCTGCAGACGTTTTTCCTCTACTACCTATTTTTCCGCATTCCTTTGGTCAACCCGGACCGATTTCTCACACGTACTCTAGCGTATGTGAAACCATTTCTCTCTTCTACCGCACTACTGATCTATGCTGGAATAACAGCCTGGGGCTTTTTGCTGCTGCTTACGCGGTGGGATGAGTTTTTCCACACCTTCACCTACTTCTTCAACTGGACAGGCGCGATTGCCTACGCGGGTGGTATTTTTATCGCGAAGATTTTCCACGAATTTGCCCACGCGTATACAGGAAAGAAATATGGTCTGCGAATTCCCACGATGGGAGTCGCGTTCCTTGTCTTATTTCCAGTGCTTTACACCGATGCGACGGATGCGTGGAAGCTAGCAAGTCGAAAAAAGCGCATGGCCATCACCGCAGCTGGCGTCATCGCCGAGTTGACCATCGCTGGATTAGCCACCATCGGCTGGGCGTTTTCGAGTCCTGGATACTTTCAGAGTATCTGTTTTGTGCTCGCATCGCTGAACTGGGTAAGCACACTGCTGATCAATATCAACCCAGCGATGCGGTTTGACGGCTACTACATGCTCAGTGACCTGCTTGGAGTGGAAAATCTTTCCGATCGCGCCTTTGCCTGGTTCCGCAGGGAGATGTATCGAATTTTCTTTGGCTATACTATGAATGACCCTGAACCACAGATGCCTAGAAGTAAAAAACGACTGCTCGTCGTCTACGCGATCTATACATTTATCTACAGACTATTCCTCTATACCGCCGTAGCCCTGTTCGTCTACTTCAAGTTCACTAAAATACTCGGTATTATCCTCTTCGCAGTGGAGATCATCGTCTTTTTCCTTTGGCCCGTCTGGTATGAAATCAGTATCTACAGAACCATCAGAAGCCACATCAAGTGGAACCGAAGGCTTTACACAACGCTGACAGCAGTAGCATTATTCGCCGTCTGGGGCGTGCTCCCCTGGCCGCATACACTGCATTTTGAAGCGATCACGCGTCCGGAAGACGGACGCACCCTTTACGCCCCCGTAGAGGGACAGATCAGTGATATACGCGTAGAGCGCGGGTCTAAGGTAGAGCAAGGCGAACTGCTTTTCCAAATCTCCTCTCCAAAAAACGAACAACGCATGCAATTTCTCGAACGAGCAAAAGAGGTCGCAAAAAAGAAACTGGAGATCGCTCAATTAGATACAGAAGCGAGGACTCACTATTTGGAACGGCAAGGGGAGTTCGCCCGCATCAATTCAGAGTTAGAAGGACTACGCGGATTAGTACAACGACAAAACATTACTGCTCCCATCAACGGAACCGTCTACGCCCTCGACGACTATCTGCGGGATGGTGTATTTGTAAAGAAAGACGAAGTTCTGGCTCAGATAGCCTCCTCGAACCGCAAAGAAGTCATGACGTTTGTTCCCGAACGCGATCTCAGCTATTGGCATGTGGGACAGAAAGTCCAATTCCGAACAGAAAATAGACTACAGACAGCGTCGGGAGTGGTCAAAGAAATTGGCCCCAGCCGACTCCATGACCTAAACTATCCACAGCTTGCCGCACAAAACAAAGGCACATTACCCACCGTCCAAGACCCCAACTCGCGAGCGCTCCTACTTGTGGAAAGCTATTATCCCGTGCTGGTTGAACTAGATGGACATGAACCCATCCGCCTCAATGAAACCGGTCAAGTGCTTCTTAAAGGTCCTTGGACTTCCTATGTCGGAAGATTCTTAGGATGGTTCGGCTCGGTTCTATGGAGAGAAAGTGGAGTGTGAAAAGGAAGTTATCCAAAAATTTTCGTGCCCGAGCCCGTGTGCGTGCCCGTGCCCGGAAAATTTACCCATAAAACTCACGCAGACAAACAGCTAGGACTATCGGGCACGGGCACGCACACGGGCTCGGGCACGAAAAATTTGAGATCACGTTTTTCACTCCATACAATGCTCATTCAGCATACAGATCTCATACCAGCCTGGCTCTAGAAACAGCAACGGCTTACCCACCGAATTGGCCAATTGCTCCAGCGAGATAGATACATTAGCATAGGCTTTGAAGGCATTAAGTTCAGCAAAGATAGCATCCACCTGCCGCCCGAGAACCTCGTCGTGGTTGAACTCTCCAGCTTCTTCAATCATTTCCGCAACATCTAACAAACGCTGTTTTATTCCAAAAGCTTGTCGTGCCAGTCGATATTGCTCCATCGAATCATGCACATTAAAGTGCGCGATGTGCACCTGCGACATAATGGCGACAGACATAGACACTCGCATATCTTTGGTAAACTGCGCCGCAAATTTGCTCTGGTATAATCCATGCGACCGCGCAGGCAAGTGCAGCAAATCCCAAGCTGCCTTGACACCAAGCGTCATCCAGTCATTATGAACCAAGAACCTATTGCCATCATAGTTGTACGAACCAAAGATCTGTGCGTTAGGGAACATCCGCAAAATCGAAGCTCGCACCTCATCACAGTCCACATCAAATTGCCGATCTTGCTGAAATAACTCAGGACGACTGCAAAGAGCCGTCTGCTCTAATTCACAAATGTCGAATGGCGGCTCCTCAAAGTCCGTCAGCGCCATCGGGGCTAACTCAATGGTTCGACACGGAGGCAGACCCATCAAAGCTAGAAGCTCAACTAAACCAGCACGGTATTCGTTTTCGTAGGCATAAAGTTTAATCTCTGCATCGATCATGCGATCTTCATGCGCCAACGCAACCCATTCCGAAACAATACGATCCTCTTCCTCACGCTGCAAGGCTTCCGCACGCGTTTTGAAGTAGGCTAAAATTTGCTTAGCTCGATCCAACATCTGCTTATTGACAGCAGCTCGATAATAAGCCTTATAGATATCTAAAACGAGATTTTGACGATCTCTCAGATGCTTTTGCATGAGCAAATGAGCTCTATTCCCCTCCTGCCGTGACTGGTAGTAGCTCAGTCCAAAGTCGAGCAACCCCCACATCAACGTAGCATCAAACGTCTTAGTTTGGCGCTGCGTGGAAATCGACGGAGGTGCCGGCGGCTGATTCGTCACCGATTGCGAAGAGGAGATCAAACGGTTGTTGCGCTCGCTCCAGTAGGGATTAAGCGTGAGCGACGGCAAAGTTTGCAGCCACTCCTCACGACGTTTTTCACACTGCGCCCATTCCTGCCAACGTTGTGCACGAATGTCTAAATTATGCTCCAAGGCAAACTCAATCACCTCTTCAAGCGTCATCGGATGCTCAGGAGGCATCTCTGTTTCCCAGATGCTATCTAAATCTTCCCACGCCTTTTCACAACGAATAGTGCAAAAGTCGCGAGGCGCTCGCAAGCAACCCGTACACATAAGAGCCAAAGCAAGACACAATAAAACGTATCGAACACAGTTTCGCAACATATACCGAAATTTCTTTATTTGGCCGAAACTTAAGCTTTAAGAATGTTTAAGACTAGAGAAATTTGCGGAATATCGTCAGAATATAAGGCATGCAGGAAACTAAAGGTCACATTCTTCAACGTGCACGCCATTTCTTCTCGGGGACGATGGTCAGCCGAATTTCCGGAATGATCCGCGATGTCCTCATGGCTGCAGCATTTGGGACGGGAGCTTCGGTCGCCGCCTTTTTTGTCGCCATCCGTTTGGCGCACCTTCTACGTCGTCTGTTGGGCGAAGGGGCCATGGCCTCAGCCTTTGTTCCTTTGTTTGAAGAGATACGGACCCGCTCCACTGAAGAAGCGACGCAGTTTTTTCGCGATCTGGTGTGTGCCGTCTTTTGGTTTCTGCTCGGAGTCACAATCGTTGGCATGATCGGTTTGTCCGCCTTAGTAAATTCTGGGTGGGTTTCCTCAGGGGCATCGGATATTTTGCGACTCGTTGTCATCATGTTACCGGGCTTACCCTTCATCTGCCTTTTTGGGTTGCACGCTTCGTTGCTGCAATGCGAAGGCCGCTATTGGCTCGCTGGTGTAGCCCCCGTGGCTTTTAACGTGCTGTGGATCGCTGGCATCCTCTGCCTATGGACAGTGAATGAAACAGCAGCCATGCCCTACCTGTCAGGGTTTATCATCCTCGCCTGCTTAGCACAGTGGGCCACCACTTGGCGCGCCACCAAGCAAACCGTTGGTTTAAATATAACGAGCTGTTTATGGCCTCCACAATTGCGCTCTAAGCAACTTTTTTGCCTCGCACGTGCCCTTAGCCTCGGAGTTCTCGGAATCGCAGCCACACAGATCAATAGCGCGTTAGACGGCATATTTGCGAGGATAGCATCGGACTCCGGTCCGGCGTACCTGTGGTACGCCATCCGTGTGCAACAACTTCCTTTAGCCCTTTTTGGCATCGCATTGAGCGGCGCCTTGTTGCCACCCCTTTCGCGAGCCTTCCACAGAGGCGATTTGGCCGGAGCCAGAACCTTCCTCGATTATGGCATGCGCCAATGCCTGGTTTTTCTGCTGCCCATGACGTTTTTCCTGTTAGCCCTAGGAGGCGAAGGACTGAATGCAGTCTATGGTCGAGGCGACTTTACGGTATACTCTACCCATGAAACCGTCTTGTGCTTATGGGGCTATGCATTAGGTTTATTACCTGCTGGCTGGGTACTTCTTTCAGCACCAGCCTTTTATGCCCAAAAAAATTACCTCATTCCTTCACTGACCGTTTTGGCCACCGTAGTGCTAAACGTCAGCTTAAATTATGCCCTCGTTTGCCATTTCGGACTCGGAGCCACCAGCGTAGCCATAGCGACAAGCGCTTCGTCTTGGGGCAACTTTCTCGTGCTGGACTATTTATTGAAAAAGCGCCTTCCCGGAGGAGGTTTAACCTCCACCGAAATGTGGCAAGCAGGTGCTAAAACATTATTTGCTTCACTATTAGCCACCAGCGCAGTCGTAGCGATTCAAACCTGGCACGGCCATCCCAGCATTTTGGATTGGTCTCTAAACTTCCCTCGCAGCTTCCTTCAACAACTTTGGCAACTCACTCAGACAGGCATAGCCTTCGTTGCGGTATACGGCCTCACAGCCTGGATCCTTGATGTGAAAGAATATCGGGATCTTTTCCCCAACAAATTTGTAACCGAAAGATAATCGTGCCCGTGCCCGTGTGCGTGCCCGTGCCCGGAAAACTCTCTCATCTAAATTCTCTCTAACAACATGTAATGATTTCCGGGCCTCTGTGGTCCTTCCAGCAGACAATCGTGCCCGTGCCCGTGTGCGTGCCCGTGCCCGGGAAACTCTCTCATCTAAATTCTCTCTAACAACATGTAATGATTTCCGGGCCTCTGTGGTCCTTCCAGCAGACAAATCGTGCCCGTGCCCGTGTGCGTGCCCGTGCCCGGGAAACTCTCTCATCTAAATTCTCTCTAACAACATGTAATGATTTCCGGGCCTCTGTGGTCCTTCCAGCAGACAATCGTGCCCGTGCCCGTGTGCGTGCCCGTGCTCGGGAAACTCTCTCATCTAAATTCTCTCTAACAACATGTAATGATTTCCGGGCCTCTGTGGTCCTTCCAGCAGACAATCGTGCCCGTGTGCGTGCCCGTGCCCGTGCCCGGGAAACTCTCTCATCTAAATTCTTTCTAACAACATGTAATGATTTCCGGGCCTCTGTGGTCCTTCCAGTAGACAATCGTGCCCGTGCCCGTGTGCGTGCCCGGGAAACTCTCTCATCTAAATTCTTTCTAACAACATGTAATGATTTCCGGGCCTCTGTGGTCCTTCCAGCAGACAAATCGAGCCCGTGCCCGTGTGCGTGCCCGTGCCCGGGAAACTCTCTCATCTAAATTCTTTCTAACAACATGTAATGATTTCCGGGCCTCTGTGGTCCTTCCAGTAGACAATCGTGCCCGTGCCCGTGTGCGTGCCCGTGCCCGGGAAACTCTCTCATCTAAATTCTTTCTAACAACATGTAATGATTTCCGGGCCTCTGTGGTCCTTCCAGCAGACAATCGTGCCCGTGCCCGTGTGCGTGCCCGTGCCCGGGAAACTCTCTCATCTAAATTCTTTCTAACAACATGTAATGATTTCCGGGCACGGGCACGGGCACGCACACGGGCACGGGCACGATTTTTCTTTTGGAAACAGATAACAAAAAAACCACAGAGGTTACCCTCTGTGGTCCTTCCAACTGTAACCTTACATGGAAAAAACTTATGTGACTTGCTGACTTACATGTCTTAGGTGGTGTGTGCTAAGAAGTCGCAAATCTCTGGAACCTTAATCTCGATCGGCCAGGGGATTTGCTCCATGCTGGGTAACGCAGTGAGCGCGCCAGAGCATTTATCGCCATCCAATTTCAAGTAATCAGGGATTTGTCTGATTGGGCTATTTACGCCATCTTGGACCAATTTCATGTTACGAGATGCTTCCTTAACAGAAACAGTCATGCCTGGTTGAACTTGAAAGGAACGACGGTCCACTTTCTTACCATTCACTTGGATATGCCCGTGGGAAACCAGCTGATGTGCAGCCCAGATGCTAGGCGCAAGCTTCAGACGATACACCACGATATCCAAACGACACTCGAGCTGATACACCAACTCAGTCGCTGTTTGCCCTTTACGACGCACAGCTTCCTTGTAGTAGTTGATCAACTGTTTGTCCGTGATCATACCATATAAAGCTTTCAATTTTTGCTTTTCTTCCAGCTGTAGACCGTAGTCAGACTTCTTCCGGCGACGCGCACCATGCTGTCCCGGAGGATTAGCTTTATGCAACAGCGGATTCCTTACGCGCCCGAAAATGTTCACCCCAAAACGACGGGCAACACGATTGCGTGGACTTAGATACCGAACCATTCTTGCTCCTAAATGCAGAGAGATCTCAATCTTTACTAATCACAAGGGACAATTATCACACAGCCTCCCCTTTTTTTTCAAACGGATTCGGGATCTCCCAGACGATTGCATTTTATTTGCTGACTACCAATGGACGAACTGGACGTTCTGGACACACTGGACACGCTGGACGAATTAGGTTTAAACATACCCCCGTCCAGCCTGTCCAGTACGTCCAGCTAGTCCAGTTCTGTCCATAGCTAGTCATAACAAAACCTTGAGCTAGTCATAACAAAACCTTGCGCGCGGAAGCGCACCCATTACCTAATTACCTAAAAAAAATTTACATTTTGACCCTGCTCCGCTAATGTGCGCTTGGGAGACCTTAGACCATGACACAAGAGCGACTACAAAATTTGCGAAAAGCCGCTAAGAAGGCTACCTCATGCAATTCGCGAGCCGATAAAATCGAAGCTTTGTCCGACGCTTTCAAGATGTTTTCCGAAGAAACAGAACGTCTAGAAGAAGCGCATAATCGCTTGAAAGACGAGATCCAACGCGTAAATCTCGAGCTCGAAGCCGCCAATCAACGACTCAGCCGCAAGGTGCACGAGCTCGACATCTCCACTCATTACCTGAAAAAGATCCTTAGTCACATGTCCCAAGGCCTGCTTTTCATCAACCTTGCCGGCATCATCACCACCTGCAACAAAGCCGTCGAAACAATCCTCGGCGTGCAAGCTATGGAGATCCTCTTTTGTCGGTTTGACAAATGTTTTAAGGACGACGTGTTTGGTTTTTCCATGAACGAAGCGCTCACTAACCGTAAAGTCCCTGATCACCGCACCGCCGAACTAGGAACCGAAGGACCACACCCGCGCGAAATTGAAATAGAAGCACGCCTTGTGCTGCGGAACGAAAAAGAGTCCTCAGAACGATGGGATGAGTCGCTTGACCTAGCGCAAGGAATGATCCTTCTGTTACGAGACGTCACCCAGGAACGCCAACTCAAGCGCCTGGCAGACCGCAATGACCGCCTAAAAGAACTCGGAGAAATGGCCGCCATGGTTGCACATGAAATTCGCAACCCTCTTGGAGGCATCAAAGGCTTTGCCTCTTTACTCCAACGTGACCTCAAAGAACAACCAGAACTGCAAAAAATGGCCGCTTACATTGTCGAGGGCACCGAGAACCTGAATAAACTAGTCACAAACGTGCTAAATTACTCCAGACCCGTCCAATTGCACTGCGAAGTAACCGATCTCGTTAATCAGCTTGAACAAATCAGCACCACCGTCCAAATGGATGCCACGTTGTCGAAAGATCTGAAGATAACAGTCCAATCCGATGTGAACCAACTCTTCCTTCCAATCGACACCCAGCTTTTTCAATCAGCCATTCTCAATCTCATCGTCAATGCCGTACAAGCTATGCCCAGAGGCGGAACCATCACCCTCGCACTCATCGCCGCTAGCACAGAAGCCATCATCCGCGTGACCGATACCGGCACCGGCATCTCTGAAGAATACCTGGAACGAATCTTCTCCCCATTCTTTACCACCAAACCTGATGGTAACGGATTCGGCCTCCCTGAAGTAACCAAAGTCATCCAAGCCCATAGCGGCACCATACAGGTTCAATCGCAACTCGGGCACGGCACCACCTTCACCATCAAAATACCCATCAAAAATCCAGCTCCCGTCACCGTCTAAACAAAGAGAGACCCAACCATGGCCATTGAGAAAATCCTTGTTGTTGACGATGAAATGCTCATCCGGAATTTTCTCGCCGAAACGCTCAAGCGTAAAGGGTGCGAAGTAATCACCGCGGAAAATGGAAAAACCGCACTAGCAGAGTTCAAACAAAACTCCTTCGACATGGTCTTTACAGACATGAAGATGCCGGATTTAACCGGATTAGAAGTATTAAAAAGGATCAAGGAGTTGAACCCATCCGCCATCGTCGTCGTCGTCACCGCCTTTGGCAGCATCGACAACGCCGTAGAAGCCATGCGGCTCGGTGCGTTCAACTACCTCATCAAACCTTTCACCCCAGACACCATCGAAGCCGTCGTCGAAAAAGCATGCGAATATCAATCTCTCATCGCTGAAAACCAATACCTTCGACAGGAAGTCAATGGAGGATCCGGCGCCTACGAGTCCTCTGCTGTCGTTGCTGAAAGCGCAGTAATGAAAAAAATTCTGCAAGACGTCGAACGCGTAGCCAACAGCAACGCCAGCGTATTCATCAGCGGAGAATCAGGCACAGGTAAAGAAGTCATCTCGCACCTCATCCACCATCGCTCACCTCGTGCACAAAAACCCTATGTACGCGTCAACTGCGCCGCAATTCCTGAATCACTAGTCGAATCCGAATTCTTCGGACACGAAAAAGGCGCCTTCACCGGTGCCGCAAACAAACGCTTAGGCCGCTTTGAATTAGCTCACAGCGGAACACTCCTCTTAGATGAAATCACCGAAGTACCCACATTTCTCCAAGCCAAATTGCTGAGAGCCATCCAAGAACAGGAATTTGAACGCGTAGGCGGAACAAAGCCCGTCAAAGTCGACGTCCGCCTCATCTCCACCTCAAACCGCAATGTCAAAGAAGCCATCCAAAACAAACAGCTGCGCGAAGACCTTTACTACCGCCTAAACGTAGTACCCATCCATTTACCCCCACTACGCGAAAGATCTGAAGACATCCTCCCCCTCGCAGAACACTTCCTAAACACACTTTGCAAAGAAAACCATAAAAAAGAAATGACCCTCACCAAAGCAGCCAAAGAAAAACTGCAAAGCTATGAATGGCCAGGCAACGTACGTGAACTCGGAAACATCATCGAACGCGCCGTCGTCCTAGAAACCGGAACTAGGATCAATCCCGACAGCCTCTTTCTCGATCAAGGCCCAGGAGCTTCGGACCAAATCGCCATTCCTGTCGGGATTACTTTACAAGAACTGGAAAAACGCTTCATTATTGAAACCCTGCAGACCCATCGCGACCGCAATCGGGCGGCCGAACGATTGGGAATCAGCGTAGAACAACTACGTGAAAAGTTGAAAGAGTACAACTTGTCATAGGGATTCATGAAGAGCCAGAAACCGCTAACCATCGGCATCGGTGGCGGCAAGGGTGGCGTAGGCAAATCAATGGTCAGCTCAAATCTAGCTGTCCAGTATGCCCTCGCAGGATTGCGCGTCATTGTAATCGACCTAGACTTCGGCGCCGCCAACTTACACACTCTATTTGGGTTGCGCCAACCGCCATTTAGCCTTGGAGATTACTTTAGCTCTCCAGATACACAACTTGCCAACTTCATCGTAAAAACGAATATCGACAACCTGCAACTTGTCCCAAGCAGTGGATTCGTACCCGAACTCGCGAACCTCAAGCACATGCAGCGAGTCAAACTCATCAATCAAATCCAAACATTAGACGCAGACCTGGTAATTCTTGACTTAGGCGCCGGAAGCTCATTGAACGTCGTCGATTTCTTCTCGATGACCGACGCAGGCGTCGTCGTCGCCACCCCCGAACCCACCTCTGTACTCAATGCTTACGAGTTTCTGAAAAACGTCGTTTACCGCATCTTCTTTCGCATGTTTCGCCATCAAAAAAACATCCAAGAAGTGCTGAAGAAATCTACAGCACCCAACACCGGAATCGCAACCGTCGTTGACCTCGCAAATGCCTTTGAAAAGCACTCCAGCCTAGCAGCAGAAAACCTACGAGAAATTTGCGACGACCTCAATTTCCATCTCGTTTTCAATCAAGCGCGCAAAGTATCTGACAGCCAGTTCGGAACCAAGCTCAATCAGATCTGCAATAAATACCTCAGTGTGCAGTTGAACTTTTCCGGATTGCTTTTTTACAACGAAGAAGTGCCTGATTGCGTACGCAAAATGTGCCCGATCAGTGTGGCGCGGCCAGAGTCAGTCACAAGCCAAACACTCAAATCAATTGCGTTAACCACCCTTCATAGAATCACCCAAAAAATTGCTTCAGGATCTACTCTGGAGCCCTTCGAGCAACAGCTCGCCCACGTCGCCAAAGCCGCTCAGGAAGATTTCGAACGCAACCTCCTCACACAAAAACGCCTGCAAAGAATCAAAGAGAAGCAATTGGACCATTAGAGAGCCTTATTAATTGGCGCGCAGCGCCTATAGTTTATAGGGTCTAGGCTAAGATAAGTTTTTGTGATTATGCAATTGATAACAAGCTCATTACGACAGGAAGACCCTCGTAGAGGGTCTTCCTGTCGTAATGAGCTTGTTATCAATTGCATAATCACAAAAACTTATCTTAGCCTGAACCTGTGAAGTTTTTTAAACTCAAATTACTTACTTTAAGCTATTTCCAAGACTGGCTTATCCAAAACTCGCGTTAACTAACGTTCTCCGGGAAGGATAAGCGTTTCATTAAAGTGGGCAGCAATCATGTCCATGAGTTGTCTATCTTCGCTATATATTTCGAAGTATGAAGTGTCGAACGCACATATCTCTATGATTATGCCGTCAAGATCTGTCTCTTCAAATACCTTATCATCCAAACCAACTTCAATATACTTTATGATATTTGAGTTAATTTTTACCGCATAAAAAACACCAGATCTAAACTGGTCTGTTACTTTTGCGATTTCTAATAAGACAGATAAATCTCCTATTTTTTTTAACTCAGCAGATTGAAAGTTAAATAAAACGTCGGGAATATAATTAGCATCCATATCAGCCCCATACCATATGTGAGGGGGAATTAATGGAGCGAGAAATTCAACTAATTCAGCTAACTGAACGCCGAGGCAGGGAGCTTCGGCGTTTTTAAAAGCACGCTTCCAGAGTTCAATCAAATATTTTGGTTTGAACATTTTTGCTCTAGTTGTAAACCAATATTTTTTTGCTTTCTCTATCATCCACTCAATCATAATTACTCCTGATATCTTCTTCTTCAGCTCTTATTTTAATTTTGAACGCTATCAGCAATTTTTTTCCCGATTTGAGCTATTTTTTCGCGCTGCACTCCAACCCGAATTTTAAACTCCCAGTCATCGATCTGCCTAAATACTTCGATGATCGATAGTTTTATAATTTTTATTTCAAGTTCGCTTAAATCGATGTCAATACCGTTATCGTTTTCACACTCCATAATTCGGTCTAGTAAGGAACTGACAGTTTGCTGGCTAGCTCCAATGGTGCGTTCAAAATCCCTTACTCGAAGTCCATGACAAACTTCGTTAAGGACATTTGTTAGAGGCCAGACCTCTTGAGACTCCAATTTTATATTAATTCCACTCACTTCATCACCACCCTAAATGAGAGTCATAATTTTATGTCAGTTATTTTATTATTAATTAATTTTTAATCAAGTCACTTAACTATTGTGAAGAAATTAGAGCATTAAAATGAGTTGATATGGCTTTCATAATTTCGTAATCATCGCTATATAAATCAAAATAATATGTATCAAACGCTCTTATCTCGATAACTATCCCTTCAATGTTTAATGGCCTAAATCGTTCTTCGTCTGTTCCTACATCTAACGATTCGTTAACCGTGGAATTATTTTGAATCGCAAATAGAACTCCCGAAAGAAATTGTGGAACATCTTTTGTAAGATATTTAAAATAATCAATTTCTATACGATGCAATTTAGAACCGTGTAATTTTTTAAAATAATCATAGTGTAAGCTGAAGCTAACGTCCAGATCCGCTGCAAACCAGGTGTGCGGAATGACGATCGTTTGCTCCAAAAAGTCTAGTAATTGCAAAAATTGTTCTCCGAGACACGCTGCACTTTTCTTTAAAAAAGCCTCTTTTCGAAGTTCAATTCTGTATTTTGCGTTAAACATTTAAACTTCCAAATTTAATGATAGATTATTCTAAACGGTACAGGATTACCATAGTTAAGTGTACCACCCGTGGAATTTTCATTGAAAACATGATCGTGGGGAGAATCATGGATGAGAGGTAAGCGATGATCAGTCCAGTCCGTTGTTTTTGTGGGTTTTCCATCATACCCCCATTGTCTTGTTTGTCGATAAGATCCTTTAGTACCATCTCTCCACCCAATCTGGGTATGCGGAGTGTCAGAAGAGGGGATATTTACGCCATACCCATTTCTAGGCAGTGGTAAGGGTTTGCCAGTCTGTGGACATTTTGGAACGTATAGTGGGCGAGTTTCATTTACAACAGCCGTCGTCGTCGATGCCACTCGGAGGCCTACCTGCGTAACCTGGCTGGCCTTCCATATGGCTAGGCCGCCGCGCATGGCACCATAGGCTCCATAGGCTATTGAGGCAACAGTCAAGGCCATATTAGTCCGATAACGAGTCGTCTGGTAGATGGAATGATTCGGATCTATGCCGGTTAAATTCTGCACATACGCATCCAGTCTTGCAGCCTGTTGTGCATGAGTCTGTGCCACAGAAGACATAAACTCCGAATGTTCTTGAATACTAAAATTCTCTAGCTGCATCGAACCCATATAGGCTGCAGCTTGTAAGGTGCCATGATAGGTATCCGTGGCAAAGTCTACACATCCATGCCCAACACCCGCACCTGCTACCCTGACATTCTCTTTGGCCTTTGCAGCCACTTTCCGACAAGCGGTCCCTGCACTAGAAGCGGCTCGTCTAGTGATATTCCGCACACGTGATCTGAATCCCTGAGCAGCGCTCTGGGCCATTTGTTGAAAATAGCCCTGAATCATCCCTGAATTGGTTTGCAATCCATAAAGATCAAAATGAGTCAAAGGATTGTTTTTCACATAAGCATAGAGATTAGGTCCATCAGCAAATCCGATTGGGTCAGGAGTCGTCCACCGGCCTGTTTTAGGGTCGTAGTAGCGTCTACCAAAATAGATCCAACCGCTCTCCGGGTCCAACCGTTTGCTCGAAAAATGCCACGGATTTGTTGTCTTCATTCCATAGCAGTGTTCCTCACCAAAAGCCGTGTAAACATAGGCTTCAGTGAGGTTTTTTGTCTCTAAATCAATAAGAACCGAAACATGGCCACAATGATCGTGGATGGGAATGTAGATCTGATCATCAAGCTCTAAAGCGATGGCGGATCCAATTTCTGCTCCCTTACCTTGACCAAGCACTCGCAATTGCACAATCTTACCTTGTTGGTCCACCATGCCTATTTCATTTTGATCTAGATAAAGGTAACGCTCAGTACTCTGAGGAGTAGTCTTTTTGATGCGTCGGTTATAGGCGTCATACTGATACTCGTAACATAGTTCATTACGCGTAAGGGATGTGAGCCGACCTAAGGCATCATAACGATACTTCACGCTGTTTGTAGACGTTTCTTCCTCAATGAGATTGCCACGCTTGTCATAGGTATATGTAGCCTCTTCAGTCTTGAGGAGCCGGTTGAGGTGATCAAGGGTATACTCTTCTTTATTGCGTAATCGTCGATTATGCAAAGAATCATATACATAATCGTAAGGCTCGAAATCGGTGGTAGTTTCAGATCGCAATTGATAAAGCGGATCATAGGTATATTCACAATCGATTGTACGTTCTCTATCTTGTCGTTGTTTGCGCAACAGATTGCTCGCTGCATCGTAACCATTGTCAGGAATCGTTTCGGTGAAATGGGTAGAAGAGATGAGTCGGGGGCGATTCAATAGGTCCCATGCATAATAGATTTCCCCAACCGGCGACAGTTCTTCTAGGAGTACTCCGGAGAAGTCATACAAGATATAATGATGTTCGTAGATCGGACGCGTGACGGTTTTAAGATGACAGGCATCGTACGTATAATCGATGAATGTATCGTCGGGTAGTTTCACTTGCAATGGCCTGTGCAGACCATCGTAGGTATAGCTGAGAGCCAGTCCGTTACCCAAACTCTCATATAGTATGCGATTGTTGTCGTCATATAGCCGTTGAGTATGTGTTTTATTGAGAGCATCGAAGACGTTGACCACATTGTTATTCAGGTCGTACTCGTAGAAATAGTTAAAGGATTTATCCGAGGCAGAGTAACGCTGGAGCCGTCCAAGGCAGTCATACTTGTGCTTTAGGCGGATTCCATCAGGTAGGGTAACGGTTGTTTTTTGGCCTTTGGTGTTATAACTATATTGGGTGAGTTTTTGCTCAGGCGCTCCGACTGCTTCGGACAATGTAATAACACGCCCCATCTTGTCGAAAGCCCATTCGGTAACGATTTTCCTATCGGGCAGTCCAGGTGCCATCGCTGTATCACATTGGCGGATTTTCCTACCTGCAACATCGTAAACGTGTTCGCTTTGCGCGCAGATATGCCCTGAACCATCCTCACGAAACTGTTGCACAATTTGACCGACTGAGTTCTGGACAGTGATAGTTTTGTTGTGCAACGGATCAGTTACGGTAATGCGTAGGGTTTGTACGTCAAAATCTTCTTCGTATTTGGTCGTGGTGCTGTTTCCTAAAGCATCTGTGACAAGAATGGGTCGGTGGCGGCTGTCATATTCAGTTTTGGTTTCAGCAGTGCCCTGACTGGTTTCTACACGGTGTAGGATGCAGTTTCCTCTAGGATCGTACTCATACTGGTCGCGCTTGTAAAGGATTCCTGAGCCACCCTTAATGCACTCTTCTACGAGACGGTTAAGGAGGTCGTATTCACGGATAGTGATGCGACAGGTATGCTCGTCAATCCATTCGGTGATTTGATGCTGGTGGCCGAGACTGTCGTAAGCATATTGTGTGCGCTGATTTCCTTTAGATGATTCAATGAGGCGTCCAGCTCCGTCGTATTTGTAGTTGGTTGGAACGCCATTGGCATCAATTTCAGAAGTGACTTTTGATCCAGTATAAACAATGAGGGTTTCGTATAGATCCTCACCTTTTTCATTTTGGAACAACTTCCGTGTAGGTCGAAGAAATGGGTCATACAAAATCTTGGTGATCACACCATTCACAGCGGTGTGACTGTCCAAAAGTCCGTTGACGTTATAGAGGTGGTTTTCTTGAGATCCGTCGGGATAGATGACGCAGATGGGTTGTCCTCGTGCAGTGAAGGTAGTACGGGTAACATCCCCTGAGACATTATAGACAGCAGTTTTGTTGTCGGCGAGGTCATATTCATATCTCTCTACTCCGCACTGACCATTGACCTTAGGATGGGTCACGGAGGTGATTCTTCCTAATTCGTCATGAGTGTAGAGCGTTTCGTTGCCGAATGGGTCTATGGTAGCGATTTTGCGACTACTGAGATCATAGCGATGAGTGGTTGTGTAGCTTTTATGAGGGTGAATCTCTGTTTCGTTGATGAGGCGATTGCAATAGTCATAATAGTATTCAATAGTGATGTCTTGATCGATGATGGTAGTTAGGATTTTGTTCCCATTAGCGTCATAGGCATGCGTAGTTTTATGGCCCAATGGGTCGGTTTCTTCTAAAACTCTGCCTGCGGGGTCGTAGAGGCGTTGGAGCGAGTAGGAGAGGGCATTTTTGGCGTCGTAGTGATCTTCTTGAATGGGGTAGCCCAGGTCGTCGTAATGATAATGAATCGTATGCAGGGCAATCTCATTGCCATTTTCATAGTATTTTCCTCGTTTCTTTGTGGGTTTGCCGAAGGCGGGCGATAGTGGAGTTGTCACAGGGTCAATTTCAGTGATGGTGCGTACTAAAACATCTGTAAGATCTCCAGATTCGCTACCGCTGCCATCATCAACGATGTGTCTGATCTGGTTGGCATATTGATCGTAGGTAAAGAACTCGCGTGCGAAGATTTTGGATTTTCCTTGTAGCTTAGCTGTGATAAGGTTGGTGCCTTCCTTGTAACGATATTGCGTGCAAGAGCCATCGTCGCCTTCTTCTTCCGTGAGGACGTTAAAAACGGGGAGGTATTTTCGGATGGTCGCATATTTTTCCCCGTCTCCCTGCGGCTCGCCCGCCTTATTTAGGTTATGGGTCGGAGAACCTGTTCCACTCAGATTGCCCAAGAGGGTCTCTCTGATAACATTTCCTTGTTCGTCATAGACTAGGTGAGTGCTGATAACCGGCTCATCTGAGGCGTTGACAAGGGCTTTTGCTAGCAGAAAATCAGGATAATGATACTCTACAGGCGTCAGATGGTTAGCTTCTACTTTGTTAAGACGGAGTTCTCGGTATTTTTGTCCCCTTATCTTAATCTCGTTCTTTTTGACTATGTACCGAATGTTTTTTCCATTTGGGCTGCTTACAATGACATCATTGCCCTGATATTGGACCGAATAAGAAATAAGAGGAGTGCTTCCAATGCTATCTGTAAGCCAGGCTTTCTGGATTCTATGCTCCTTGTCGAACTCATAGAATATGCGGTTGCCGTCCGGACGAATCTCTTTGGAGAGATGCCAACACCGCTCGTTACAGACCATTTTGGCCTGATAGAAGCGCTTCGTTCCACATCCTAGTGTAACAACCCACACGTCGTCTTCAGCTCTTCTTCTTGAATGATGTTGCAAGGTAACGTTGTGAAGACTATCTGCGGCGTCAATACCGTCGGAGGAATAGTTGGTATACCCTGATTCAAATATGTCGGGATGGAGTTCGTAATGCAGAGCGCCCTGTTTAAATTTGAAAAAACAAGGGATTTGGATGCCTTCCCTTTCTTCAATGTCAACAAATTGAAAACTGTAGCTTTTTATAGATCGCGCAATGGCCCACGTGAATCCGTGCCCGATGGGGGAAAGAGCATTCGCATTTCCGCTGTCATAGGTGCGAGATAGATGCAACGGCGAAGCGGCATCGATGAAGAGGTCTGTTTCCTGTTGTATGAAATCACCCGTGATGACATTGACGCAACCATGAGCTAGTGCAAGGGGTTCTGCTTCGGGCGCAAGGCGAACAGACTGACTGTGAATAGTGAACATCGTACAAACAAACACCACAGTCAGAAGACAAAGTAAGGAAATTAACTTGCACCCGCAAACCATGTAAAGCAGTTTACATTAACGATTTTATAATCGGCAATCTTGAAATGGCTGCTGAATACCAACGAAATCGCAACCTCTTCGAGGTTTGACCCATGGCCACGATTGTTAAACGGCTCGCAGTAAGGGAATTTTTGCAGAAGCGCTCTTAGCGCATCTTGAAATTACTGAACGCCGATCCAACTAGGAATCCTTAACTGCTAAATAGAGTCTAAGTTGGTAGCACTGTGTGCTGTCTTCGAAACAATCGAGGTCTTCTATAGTCATGTTCTCAGCTTCGAACTGCTCATTCGCAATAAATACAAAGCTACTATTACAAGATGCAGCCTGTCTAGGATTTAAACTCTTCCAAATGGTACACAGATGACTCTTGGTCATTTCTTTAAACCCTACGATCTTTGTTTCTACTCCGAGCCACTCGACATGAACCATTGCCAGCGTTATCTCAGCAGGAAAATCTGATGCGCTTATATCAACATCTCCGCTAAACTTATAATTCGGGTCGACATAGTGTGTTACTTTAAGGGTGTTTTTGACTAAAACCGCGAAATGTCAATTAGGGCTTTTTTCCGTCAAAGTCCACAATCGCTAAAAGCTCGGTCCAGTGACATCTAGCAAGTCGTTTTACATGGTCTTAGAAACAAGAAACGAAAATCTTGTTAAGGATTTTCCGTTTTTACACCATGCTATTGCCTAGTTTACATGACTTTAGGATTCGATATACTGTAGCTTCTCCTATTCCGAGCTTCCTAGCCACTTTTACTTTTGACTCTCCACTATCCACAAGCTGCATTACGTCCTGTTTTATATTGGATTGAATCGATTTCCTGCCTTTGTACTTTCCTTCAGATTTTGCTTTTGCAATTCCTTCTCGTTGGCGCTCCAGCATGATTTCTCGTTCGAATTGAGCAATCCCACCTAAAACTGTTAGCATAAGTTTTCCTGTTGGAGTGCTAGTGTCCATACCAAGATTGAGAATGCGTAAATTAACTTTTTTGTTTTCCAACTCACCTATAATTTTCATTAGGTCTGATACAGATCGCGCTAGACGATCGAGCTTACTCACGACCAATACATCACCTTCTCGAATAAAATCGATAGCAGACTCAAGCTGTATCCTCGCTTCAACAGAGGATGCCTGTTCTTTAAAAATTTTTGTACAACCGGCGACTTGAAGCTCTTTCAGTTGAGCCTCTAATCCGGCAATTTGATCAACGGTGGAAGTTCTTGCATAGCCAATGATCATTTTCAATCACATGAGTCTAGATGTCATGATAGAGCGTCTATCTTAATTAAAAATGGACTTTATTGATAGGAAATTTGATAATTCTGCTTTCTATCTTTAGAGCAAGGTCTATTGATAGGTCATGTCCACAAAAAATCGCCCCATACAACCAAACTTGATCGGAAAATTAAGCCATTTATGAACAAACAATACAAAGACCGCATAAAGATTCTGGAAGACCATGAAATTGACGAACTGTATGGACTTCCTCGTTTCGAACCGGACGAGCAAACGTATTATTTTTCCCTGACGCAAGAAGAGCGGGATCTTGCCAATAGTCATCGATCAATTGAAAACCGAGTGTTGTTCATTTTGCAGGCAGGGTACTTCAAAGCCAAGGCAATGTTTATCTCGTTCGAATTCAGTGATGTTAAGGACGATATTCGGCATATTCTGCAGCAACATTTCCCTCTTTCCGTTGTTACTCACATGGTTGAACCGGTTCTTCGGCAAACTAAGCACGCCCAGCAACAAAAGATTCTGGATCTATATGGCTATCGCGCTTGCAATACGGTTGAGAGGGCCAGCTTGATTGAGAAAGCACGCCATGTAGTAAAAATTTCCGCTAAACCAATCTATCTGTTTCAAACATTGATTCACTATCTGGAGGCCCAGAGGATTGTCACGCCAGGGTATAGCTCCTTGCAGGATATTGTCAGCCAGGCTTTGGCTTTAGAGCGTGAGCGAATCTCCGAGATTATTAAGCAATCGCTGGACGACAAGACTCGAACTATACTTGACAACCTGTATGTAAGTCGCGGTGGCATCTATGCGATTACGGCATTGAAACACGAACCCAAGGATTTTTCTCTCAAAGAAATGAAATCCGAGATCGCAAGATGCCGATCAGTGGCAGCCTTGTATCAGACTGTGCATAGTCTATTGCCAGCGCTAGGCATCTCGAATGACAGTGTGGCTTACTATGCAGCATTAGTCGATTATTACACGGTTCAGAAGCTGCAACGAATGCCTAGAGACATGGTATATCTGTATTTGCTGTGCTTCATCTTGCATCGTTACCACATACTTAATGATAATCTGACCAATGCAGTGATTTTTCATGTACGCAAGATGATCGAAGCCGCCAAGGCTGCGACAAGAGAGAAGATTTTTTCGCGACAATTGGAAACTAAAGAGAGCATTCAACACGTTAGCCAAATTCTTGATTTATTTTTGGATGAATCCATTGAGAACGATATTACATTCAGCGAAGTCAAAATGCTGGCCTTTGACATTTTGGAACGAGATAAATTTATGCTGGTGTCGCAATTTTTAAAAAACCAGTCAGTCGAGAACGCTTTTTTCGAATGGGAATTCATCGTCGCTTTTGCACCGGCATTTAAACAACATATCCGTCCGCTAATCATGCAGGTGTCATTTGCAGGCCATCGTAGCGATGATGGTCTAATAGAAGCCATTACATTTTTGAAGGCAAGTTTTGAGAAAGAAGGTAAAAAGTTTGAACCGATACCGGTTTGATCAAATTCCAAAAGCCTTTATTCCGACAGGCATGAAGACCTACATATACGAAGAGGATGAATTCGGCAAGAAGCGCATTCACCCAGATAAGTACGAATTCTTAGTCTATCGTCTATTGCGCAATTACCTTGAAGCAGGAGATATTTATGCGAGCGATTCCCTGCGTTTCCGTAGTTTTGAGGATGATCTGATTCCCATCAAAACGTGGCAGGCCAGCAAGGAAAAAATCCTGAAAGAAATTGATATACCTGACTTGGCCAAGCCGATGAAGGTGCTGCTGGCAGAATTGGAAACAGAGTTAGAGGCTAAATATATCGAGGTAAATCGACGCATTCAATCTGGTGAAAATGCGCACATCAAGCTCACTAAACGACGTGGCCAGATTACTTGGAGCCTGCCTTATGTTCGAGAGGAGGATATCGTCAATAATCCTTTTTTCGACAGTCTGCAACAAATCAACATTGCGCACCTACTACAGTTTGTCGATTCCAGCTGCCAATGCCTGGAATCTTTCACCAATATTCTTAACCGCTATGTAAAGACGCCGATGGACAAGCAAGCAATCATAGCCTGCCTGGTTGCATACGGGACGAATGTTGGACTTGGCAAAATGGGTGAAGTATCGGATCTGAATTACCAAACCTTGTTTGCTGCTGCCAACAGTTTCTTACGCCTTGAAACGCTACGCGAATCCAATGACCGTGTAAGCAACGCGATGGCAAAATTGCCCATTTTCCGCCACTATGATATCGATGATTTGGTTCACTCATCGAGTGATGGGCAGAAATTCGAGACACAATTTTCTACCATAGGGGCTCGTCATTCGCCGAAATATTTTGGTTTGAAGAAGGGCATTAGCCAGTACACAATGGTAGCGAACCATCGTACCTGTCAACGTTCGCATTTTTGGCGCAAATGAACATGAAAGCCATTATGTCTTTGATGTATTGTACAACAACGCCACAGATATTCAGCCGACCATCCACTCTACAGACACACACGGCGCCAATCAGGTGAATTTTGCCATTCTGTCACCATTCGGTTATCAATTTGCGCCGCGCTACAGAGATATTCGGAACAAGACCAACACTTTGTATGGTTTTTCCGCAAAAATCCCGGCGATTACGATGAAAAAAATTTATTAAAACCCACTAGCAAAGCCAATACTCGCTTGATCATTGAGGAAGAGGATAATATTCAGCACATCTTTGCCTCGCTTGCACTCAAGGTAACCAGCCAGAGCGTTATTATTGGCAAGTTGAGTGCATATGCAAGGAAAAATCGTACGAAAAAGGCGTTGTGGGAGTTGGATAATATCCGACGAAGTTCTTACTTGCTGACTTACGTCGATTCCCTGGCGATGCGCCGAAACGTCCAGCGCGCACTAAATCGGGGCGAGTCATATCATAAGCTCAGGCGTGCAGTGGCCTACGCATATTCTGGTCGTCTCCGGGTGAAAACGGATTTGGAACAACAGATTTGGGCCGAATGCTCCAGATTACTTGCCAATAGCATCATCTACTACAACGCTTGTATACTGTCTGAATTGTTGGAGCGCGCAAAGCGGCGAGGGGGTCATGAGCAAGCCGATCAAATCAAGCGCATTAGTCCTGTGAGCTGGAAGCATGTTAATTTTTATGGGCAATACGACTTTCTGAATGCTGCTAGCAACATTGATCTTTCTGCGATTGTGGATTCGTTGGAGGAGATCAACGGCGGTAAAAAAACCTCTAATTCACATTTCGCGGTTTTGGT
>CAWBNS010000013.1:0-185885 GCA_963790215.1 uncultured Chlamydiae bacterium | reverse complement strand
ACTGTAAGCATCGCGAGCGTCAGCGAAGACGAGGCGCAACTGTGGGTAGATGCGGAAATAAATTTCGCACCCCCGAAGGGGTGTGCCTCAAGCTATTTGTAATCAACGGCCTGAGGCACTCTCATTCGAGAGTGCGAACTCTATTTTGCCCATATTCCCACCGTTACACCTGTCTTCGCTCCGCTCGCAGGTTCACGGTGGGCTACATTCAGAAACCCTCTACGAGGGTTTTCCTTTCGCAGCAAGCTTGCTATCAAATATATGCGCATCAAAAACTTATCTTAGCCTGATGCGTATGCCTGCAAATCCTGTTTAAAAAAAAGAAAATTATCTTGCAACAAGAGGCCTGCGCGCGGGAGCGCGCTTGCCCTTGACTCAAACGGAATTGCGAATTATCGTTACGGCTTTTACGGAGGTCTGTCACTATGCGCATTAGTTTCGAAGAAGGAGTTGAATTATTCACTCACGCATCCTTGGAGGAACTGCAACAGCGGGCAGTGGAAATTCGCAACGCGAAAAATCCTCCCAAGCGCGTGACCTTCGTTTTGGATTCGAATCCAAACTACACCAATGTCTGCAATGCCGACTGTACTTTTTGCGCATTCTACCGGCATGAGGAGGCAAAAGACGCCTACCTCAAAGATGTGGAAGGAGTTATGAAGCATCTGCAATTTGCGCGTGAGGCTGGATTGACCACTGTTCTTCTACAGGGTGGCCTAAATCCCAAATTGAAGTTAGACTACTATGTCGCTCTTGTGCGTGCTGCGCGCGAACGCTATCCGGACATCTACCCGCACTTCTTTACCGCGCCCGAAATCTGGACCTGTGCAAAAGCTTCGGGTATTAGTATGAGAGAGGTGCTAGAAGCCTTATGGAATGCTGGGCAGCGCACGATTCCAGGTGGAGGCGCAGAAATCGTTTCTGAGCGTGTGCGGTCCGTGATCTCTCCAAAAAAGATGGAGCCAGGCGCTTGGATGGATATGCACCACACAGCGCATCAAATAGGCTTTCGCACGACGGCTACGATGATGTATGGCCACGTTGAAGAAGCGGTAGATATTGTCGAACATCTCGACACGCTTCGTCGCGCGCAGGATATCATTCCAGGTTTCACAGCATTTATTCCATGGAGCTACAAGCGCGATCGCACAGCCTTGCGCCGCACTGTGAAAAACTGGGCGGGCAAAGATGCCTATTTCCGCATACTTGCCTTCTCGCGCATCTATCTGGATAACTTTGATCATGTTCAAGCTTCGTGGTTTGGCGAAGGCAAAGAAACGGGAATACAAGCCCTACACTATGGTGCAGATGACTTTGGGGGAACCATCACCGAAGAAAACGTGCATCGCGCAACCGGCTTCATCAATAAGACCGATCACCAAGGGATGTTGGATATGATCCGCGCTGCTGGCTATGAACCGGCACAACGCAATCCTTTGTATGAAATCCTTCGCACTTACGAGGGCGTAGCAACAGTGGATGTTCCCGATTCCCAAAAAGCTCAGGAAGAAGATTGCGTGGCGATATTGTGTGAAGGTTAGCATAGAAACTTGAGCCCGAGCCCGAGCCCGAGTTTCTCGTCTCCTAATGGTTTTGCCCCTTCCCTGTCAAATCCCTTTACCTAAAAATTACTCAGCCTGTATTGTGGCATCATTAAAAACGCATTTAGCCCCAGAAATCAAATTATGCAATCCGATCTATCAGAAGACCCGCACGTTTCCGCCGATATTCCAGAAGAGGTTCCGGAGGCTGTGGGGGATCCGCACATTTCCGCAGAGGTTCCAGAAGTAGTTCTGGAAGCTGTAGAAGACATTTCTGCAACTGAAGAGGCTAGTGCAGAGGTCGAAAAGTCTGACGAGGTCGTTCCATTGCCCTTGATGGAAGGACTGCAGGAGCTTGCTAGCGAGGAAAATCTTGAACTTCGATTGCAGAAAGCGATCGACTTGATGGAAAAGTCGCTGTCGCATGCCAAGACGCCTCAGTTTAAGGTGTTCTGGGATACGCGCAAGTTATGTATGCCTTTATTCAAGGAATCTTCCGTCAATCCCAATTTGCGTGGCATTTTGTGGGATCGTTGTACGGAATTGACCAAAGAGGCGCGACGTCTAAAAGAGATCCTCGATGAGCAAACAGCGTTTGCTGTCGAACAGATCGAAATGGCGATTGCTGCACTTGAAGCCGATATCGATTCCATAGCAACCCACCTGGAAAAAGCACCCGAACTATCATTTGAACCTCGCGCCAAGTCGCTTGAAAGCCGCTATGAATTCTACTTGCCTCTCCAACAAGAATTAGATCTGCTCAATAACTTTGCCACTCGCATCAATGGCTTGCGCAAGGAATTGATTCGCACAGAAATGCGTGTGCGCCAGAAGAATAAGTTTTTTCAACGCCTATCCAGTGCAGGCGATCGCGTATTCCCCCGTCGCAAAGAGTTGATTAAACAGGCTAGTAACAGCTTTATTCAAGATATTGAAGTTTTCGTACAAAAGCATTTCGCCGCGCCATTACAAGGGGCTCTAGCCTTTGTGCGGGACGAAATCAAGGCTCTTCAGGCTACTGCCAAAGCTCTTACATTGAACACGCATAGTTTTACACGTACGCGCAGCTTGCTCAGTGAAAGTTGGGAAAAAGTGAAGAACGAAGAGCGTGAGCGACGTAAAGAACGCCTTAAAATGCGCGACGTTCACCGTCAAAATTCCTCTCAGATACAAGAACAAATCACGGAATTCATCCAGACGTTTGAAAAAGGTGAGCTTTCTCTTGAGGCAGCGAAGAAACAATTGGATGAACTCACCACAGTTCTGCGTAAAACCGAAGTCGGTTATGAAGAGCTTCCTGCTCTCAAAGAATTGCTGAAAACGGCACGTAATGCAGTGACTGAAAAGCTACGTGGTGAAGAAGATGCGCGCAAACACCAGGCCAACGAACGCGAGCGTTTCCGCCTACAAAAAGTGATCGAACTGCGCGAGAAAGTCACAAATCTTCTCCGACAAGCCGATGCACTGGACGCCGAGCAGATCGTTGCGCAGCGCGATGAACTCCTGGCGCTCATTCAAGAAAAATCCGTGACTAAGGTTGAACGCAATGAACTAGAACGACAGTTGAAGACGTTGCGAGATCTGATCGCCGACAAAAAAGAGCGCATGCTTCTTTCCCTCTCCGACGATGATAGACAAAATCTCGAGCAGCTCCGTACAGTACTGCGAGAGCGTATTCAACGTCGTGATGAAATCAAAGAACAGCTAGAGCGACTCCGTAAATCTGCCGGAAACGCAGGCTTCGACATCCAACAAGCTATGATCTTCAGTGAACAACAACATCAAGAACGCGAACGACTCGATAAGATCAATGATGGCGTTCTGGAGATTCAGAAGAAGATCCAAGAGCTAAAGAAAAAAGTTTAAAAGCGACTAGGTTTAGTTTCTGATTAAACGCAAAGACGCAAAGGCGCAAAGACAAATCAGGATGACGGTAATTTTGGAGTGCGGCGACTTGTCGCTGCTTTCACAGGCATCGACTTGTCGATGCTCACTTAAGCAGCTCGACAAGTCGAGCTGTACAAAAGCGGCGACAAGTCGCCGCACTCCAAAATTTTAGGCTATTCTCTCAATGACCGATCACTCATCACTCATCACTCATCACTCATCACTTCCTTCCATTGGCCTCCTCGGTGGTACGTTTGACCCGCCTCATATTGGCCATCTTCACTTAGCTTTAGAACTCATGGAACGTTGTGGGCTGTCGGAAGTGTGGTTTTGTCCTGCTCAGGCGAATCCGTTAAAGACACGTCAGTCTATTGCTTCTGCTCAGCATCGCCTCGAGATGGTGCAATTGGCTATAGAAGAGTTTCCCGGATTCAAGGCTATAGACCTAGAACTAAAGCGTCCAGGCCCTTCCTACACTATCGATACTGTTCGAGCATTGCTTGGTGGAGAAACGGAACATTCCTTTCGGTTATTGTTAGGTGATGATGCTTTTGGTTCCTTCCATCTGTGGAAGGAAGCGGAAGAACTGGCGCGTTTAGCGCCACCAATCGTGGGACTGCGTTCGCGGGTGCCGATTGCTCCGGTGGGATCTCCTGATCTGATTGAAATTTTGTGTCGCGGTGAGGTGTCGATTCCTGTCATGGAGATCTCCGCAACGGCGATTCGGGCGCGGCTTGCGGCTAGACGGCCTTGCTCTCACCTGGTTCCTGGAAAAGTGTTGGACTTCATTATCACTCATCAATTATACTAATTCGTTTTAACAGTAGTGTACAGATGAAGAAAGACAATCAGACTCTGCTGACGCATGTTGCGCAAGCGATTTTAGACAAGAAAGGATTTAATATTCTTGTTTTGGATGTGGAAGGCATTTCTACGTTAACGGACTATTTTATTATCGCAGAAGGCACTGTCGATAGGCATGTGCGTGCATTGGCGAAGGATGTTGTCGAGTTAATGGAAGAAAACGGGCATGTGCTTTACCATGTTGAAGGGATGCAAGAAGGGGACTGGATTGTTCTCGATTTCGTCGATGTGGTGATTCATTTGTTTGTGGCTGGTTTACGCGAAAAGTATGCTTTGGAAGAGGTTTGGAAAGAGGGTAAGATCGTTGATGTACCGCTCGAGTTATCTCAGCAGAAACAGCAAGAAGGTTGGTCGTAAAGGAGCAGCATGAGTAGAAAGCGGGTTGTTGTCACAGGGCTAGGTGTTGTATCATGTTTCGGCAATGATGTAGATCATTTCTACAATAGTTTATTGCAGGGGCAAAGTGGCGTCAGTCCGATCACGCAGTTTCCTTGCGAAGAGTACACGACGCGTTTTGCGGCAAGCATCAAAGATTTTTCGGCGGAAGACTATCTCGACCGCAAGCAAGCGCGCAGGGTTGATCCCTTCATCGCCTATGGCATAGTTGCCTCCAAGAAGGCGTTAGAGCAAGCTGGGTTGACTGGAGAACGTTTAGAAGGGCTCGATCGCGCTAAATGCGGCGTGCTTATCGGTTCAGGGATGGGTGGCATGTCTACCTATAACGAGGGTCTGTCTGTGTTGAACACTAAGGGTGTACGGAAGGTTTCTCCTTTCTTTATCCCTTATACGTTAACGAACATGGCGGGTGGTTTGGTCGCCATCGAGACCGGATTTATGGGTCCGAACTATTCGATCAGCAGCGCTTGTGCGACAGGCAATTATGCGATTATCAATGCAGCCAACCACATTCGCAATGGCGAAGCTGACGTGATGTTGTGTGGTGGCGTGGAAGCGCCGATCAACATGGCTGGTTTGGCAGGATTTTGTGCGGTAAGAGCTCTTTCGACGCGAAATGACGAGCCGCAGCGAGCTTCGCGTCCTTGGGATCAAGCGCGAGACGGCTTTGTCATGGGTGAAGGCGCCGGCGTTATTTTATTGGAAAGTCTCGAGCATGCATTGCAGCGCGGAGCGCCGATTCTTGCTGAGTATTTGGGTGGTGGCTTTAGCTGTGACGCTCATCATATCACAGAGCTTCGTCCTGATGGATCGGGTGTCTCTATTTGCATAGAGAATGCGCTCAGAGATGCGCAGGTTTCTAAGGATCGTGTCAACTACATCAACGCGCACGCTACGTCTACCCCTCAAGGCGATATGGTAGAGGTGTTGGGCATTCAGCGTGTGTTTGATCAGCCTGAAAAGATCACGATGAACGCGACAAAATCAATGATTGGTCACTTATTGGGTGGTGCTGGCGGTATTGAGGCGGTCACAACTGTGATGGCGATCTCCACGGGCAAGGTGCATGGCACGTTGAATCTAGAGAATCCTGAGCCGAGCTTGAATCTGCATGTGCCTACTGAGGCTGTGGAGATGAGGGTGGATGCTGGTTTGTCTAACTCGTTCGGTTTTGGTGGGCATAACGCGGCCATGCTGTTCGGGCGTTTCAATGGATAGGGTCGGTGTGATCTACGAGCATTGCTATGGCATTATTCCACTTCGCAGACATGTTGGAGAGTGGCAGGTGCTTCTTGTGCAATTGCGTGCAGGTCATTGGTCATTTCCGAAAGGACATCCAGAACCGTTAGAAGAGCCCAAGCACTGTGCTGCACGGGAATTGTCTGAAGAGACAGGATTGCGCGTGCTCGACTATCTTCATTCCGTACCGATATCAGAGCGTTATGAGTTTCATCGCGACGGGGATTTTGTTTCCAAGACGGTGACTTACTATTTGGCTGAAGTCGCTGGTGATCTTGCGATGCAGACAGCAGAAATTCGCGATATTCATTGGTTTAGCTTAGAGGCAGCCGAGGCAACGTTAACGTTTGCGGAGGCGCGTAAGGTGCTACTCGAAGCGGTGGAACTGCTGAAGAAGGGGTAAAAATGGGCGATGGACGAAAAATGGACATTTAATGGACACAAATGGACAAAATAGGCTGCCACGAGATGGACAGAGACTGGTCCAGCAGTTAACAGTTAGGCTCTTGTCCATCCTGTAGCAACCTATTTTGTCCATTTGTGTCCATTAAATGTCCATTTTTTCGTCCACCGTCCATCATTCTTGATCGGCCAGTTTTTTTCTTGGTGGCGGAGCCACCATCATTGGTGCTGCCCAAAGATGTGAGGCGACGTTGTTTAGATACTTTGGATTGCTGGCGGCTAGTCGATCAGTCAGTGAGGTTTGGAGGTCTTCTTGCTCTGTCTGACTTAAGCTATCAAAGTGTTTTTTTATCGTCATCCACTGTTCTTCTGAAATTTGATTAACACCTAAATGTAGAAGTCCGATGAGTAATTGTGCTTGGAGAGGCGCGTTTTCATCTTCCAGTTCGTCTCTTAGGCCTTTTGCGCCTGTGGCAGCTTTTTGATGCACTAATTGCAGCGTGCCGGTTTCGGAAAGTCGGGGTCGAATAATGGCGCCATTAAAGAGAACGGCATTTTCCTTGCCGTCTTTTACAGTTACTCCAAAGAATCCTCCATAATTTCCACTGGCCATATGTCCTTCAGAGGAAGAGGCCAGAATAAGTCGACGCTGGATTGTTCCATCGTCCTGTGCTTTATCCACTACGAGGAATTGAACATCTGGTAGGCCTCCGCCGACTGCATATTTCATGCTTTCGGTGACTGCTACGGTTTCGGCGATGGTTAGGCCGCTCCCAACGGCGTGGTGGTGGCTTAAATAATTAATTTCTTTTTCTGGATTTACTTCTACTCCTGGTTCTGCGTTAAGTACTTTTTTTATACCATGAGATTGGACAGCGAAGTCGACGATCATGCCCCAACGGGCTGGGGCGTCTTTGATTTCTTGGACTGTTGGTACTTTGGTGAGTAGGTCTTGCGTAGCCGACGCGCGGGCTTTGCGTTGTGTGTCTTGAACAGATTCAACCTCTATTTGCTGTTCTTGTTGGGCTTCTTGTTCAGCTTCTACTTCCGCAGTGGCTTGAGTATTGGACACTGCGGGGCTGACGGCAGGAAACTGTCCGGCGACTGTATCCCATCTTTTTTTGATGAGGTCTCTTTCAATGGCTAATTTATCTTTAGCTTGGGAGAGTTCATTTATTGCGATCTGGTAAGAGTCGCCGAGTTCGTCTTTGGCATTTTCCAATGATTCTGCTAATTTTTGGAGTGTATTTCGTTGTCCTTTGATGGCTCGTAGTAGGTTGTCTTTAGTGGGTTCATCTCCGCCTTGGTTCATTTCTCGATCGAGTTTAGCGAGATAAGCGTCGTTACCGGTATTTTCGACGAAGAAGCGTTCAAAGATGTCGAAGAGCTTGGCTTTTTGCTCGGATGTGGTGCTAAACTTTTCTCTACCTTCGCCTTTTGTGTAGTCTCCGATGTGGGTTACATCGGATTGGAGTTGTAGCTTCATTTTGGCTTTATCGGCGGCGAGGGTTATGATTCCTTGCAGGTGGAGTCGGTAGGCTGCGAGGTCCTCGATTCCTTCATCTTTTTTCGTTTGTTCGAAGTGGGTATTCAGCACATCTTTCAGGGTGGCTGTCTGTCCTGTGGACTCTTCGATTTGTTGTTTTTGTTTTTCTGAGATGAAGCATTCGACGGTGTGGCCTTCGCCTAGTTCGCGTGCGCGGTAGGCGGCTTGGTCGCGGTCATCGGCGTTTACGGTGGGAGATAGCAATAGTGCGCCTTTGCTTCCGGTGGGGATGTCAAAGTGTGTTCCGCGTGTGTGTGGGGCGGGGTAGTAGTAGAATCCTTCTTTGCGTACTTGTTGTTTTTCTTCGGGGCTAAGTTGATTGAGTGGAACGGTTTTGCCATGGATGAGGGCGCTTTTTTTGTTGGTGACGAGGTCGAGGAAGATGATGGGTCTTCCGGAGGTGTGGAGTTCTTCGACGATGTCGCGTTGGGAGAGGTTGTCGCAGACAGCGGCTTGGTTGACGACAAAATTGTAGCCACTGCCTTTTTTTGCGAAATTGATGAGTTGTTGTCTGGCTTCATTGTTTTGTAGGGAGTAGCTATTTACTGGTGTTTTTAGGCCTTGTGGGGAGCTTTTAGCGAGGCGATAGAGTACTTCTGCGGTGGTGGAGCGACCTGTTTCGTTGACTTGGTCCATGCCGTGTGTGTTGCCATTGCTTTCGATGACTTTGGTGAGGTTGCGTGTGGCTGTGCCTGTGAGGCCGATGACGTTACATCCACGGAGAGTATGTTGTACGGGTCTTGAGATTTGATTATCGCTTACGTAGATTAATTGTTGCCATGCGGTTTGGTCGGCGAATTCGGTTCTTAGCAGTACTTTCCATGGTTCGGTGCCGGTGAATTCTTGAGCTAAGTTCATTGTAGGATCATCTTTGCGGCGTGCGAGGAGTTCTTTAAGGTTGTTTGCGGCTTCTTCTGTTACGCCGTGTTCTTGTTCGGCGCGTGCTGTGAGGCGATCGCAGACTTCTCCAGCGGCGGAGAGGAGATATGGCTCGCTTTGTGGTTTGTACATGGCGATCATGTTGGCGAGGCATAGTTGCATGAGTGGATCGCTATATTTGGTGGTAGCGGAGGTGAGGCCTTGTTGAGCGGGTACGCCGATGGCTTGGCGAATGGGATCGTAGTCGGTGGAGAGTCCGATTTTGAGTGATAAAGAGCCTCTAAGGCCGCTGTTGATGCCTTTGCGTAGGGTTTTGAGTTGACTGTAGAGTGTTGGGGGAAGGGCTGTTTTATCTTCAGCAGTGAATGGGTTAGGTCCCCCGATCAGCCAGTCGAGAACGGGTTCTTCTGCTTGTAAAAGAAGCGGTGCATGCTTTTGCAACCACTCTTTTCCAACGGCTTTGAGTGCTATGTTCATTTTGTCTTTTTTGAGGGCTGTGATGGCTTCGTCTTCATTGAGGGTGATTTGGTTGTTTTGGAAGATTTCGTTGCGCAGGCTTTCGACCTCACCGGTGCCTGTGCGTATAATTTCGAAGAGTTGGGTGACGGTATCGCGGACGACGGCATCGGGCATGGCTTTTTTGCCGGTTTCGGAGTTAACGGAGTAGGTGGCGCGTCCGACGGAATCGGCTTCATCGATGATGAGGCGGCTGTTTGGATGTTCGAAGGTGGCTTTAAGCCTGTACAGCATATCCAGAGCGGCTTGGTGTTGCATGAGCTGTAGATAGGCGGCTTCTGCTTGGTCTGGGTCGCTTATTTTCTTCCATTGTCCATAGAGTTTGGCGTGGGCCATTTCGACTTCGGTGATTTTGTCATCGAGGGAGGCTTTGGATTCGATGGTGGTTAGGACGTATTCTCCGGCTTCAAGGGCTTTGAGTATACCCTCGCATTTTTGGGCGATAATGTGCAGAGAGTTGGTTGTGATGGGTTGTGGGGCGTCTTGGCGGCTGAAGAGAAGTTGGTTGCCAGCGAGTTCGAACACGAGTTGTGTGACTTCGTCCATTTCGTCGAAGTTACTATGAAATTGTGTTTTAGGCACCATGCCGATGGCGTTGTAGCCTTCGGAGGCTAAGATTTCGAGTGCGAAGGGAACGAGGATGCTTGTCTTGCCTAATCCCATGCGCATTTGCATCAGGAGCGAGCGGTTGCTGACCAATTGGTCGAGAGCTTTTAGCTGGTCTTCGCGGAGGACAATGCCGAGGCGGTATTGAATATAGATGATTTTGCGAGCGTGGGGTTGTAAGTTTTCAGACAGTGCGCCGAGTGGTTTGGTGTTTTGGCACCGTTGTAAGGTGTCTTGTAGCCTGGTAGACTCGCGGATCCATTTGGCGTCTATGGCGTCTAGTTGAGAACGAATATCTGCTGCTTCAGCTGGACTGGAAATTTGTCTCAGCTGAGTCATGAGTTCTTGTTTTTGCAGCTGGAGGGCGTCCAGTGTTGTTAACGTTTCTAGGGTACTGTTGCGAGCTTCGTTTAGCATCTTGAGCATTGTGGCATCGGTTAACGTTTCGGCGATGACCTGGTCGAGTTGTGTATCGGGGAAGGTTTTAGGGTTGAATGCGCCGCGTCGCTGAAGCTTGTAGGCTGTATCTAGCAGCTCTCTGGAAGATCCTTTGCGCATGCGAATTTGTTGTAGCTCTTTTGGTAAAGACGCTAACGGTAGTTTGCTCAGTTTGTCGGCAATGGTTGTTTCTCGAGCCTCCACTGAGGTAGAGGTTTGCTCAATACGTGCAATGACTTTTTCGAGAACCTTGCCGAGGTGTTCTTCGCGCACTCTGGCTGTATAGGGAAGTGGGGAATTCTTTTGTAGACCTTCGATACCGGTGCGTAGATCGGTGGCGTAACTGGAGATGCCGTGAGCAGGAACGGTTTCTAGTAGATCTTGAACGATCTGAGTATGTTGTGCTTGGTAGATTTCTCTTTCGAGTGCGGGGTATTGGCTGACGAGGATATCGGTTACGCTTCCCCAATTGTTGGTGCGAATATAGAGTTGTAATTGCTCAAGGGTGCCATTTGCCTTTGCTGCAGTGGATTCGTACTGTAAACCGCGTTCGAGTGTTTCCATAGAATGGAGAACGGGAAGCAGGGCTGGGTTGCGCAGTGTATCTAAACTGAGTTTGTTGCGCCAGTCGGGGTTGCCGGCTCTTAGGGCTGTGAGGGCTTGCCCTATTTGTTTCCATTGTGCAGCACTTAGGGCGCGTGCATCGATGCTGACTGCATTGGAGAAGTAGGTGGAGTACTCTTGAGAGAACGATATCTCCCTGACGACTACTGGAGGAGGAATGTTGGGTTTGGAGATTTCGCGTGTGGACAGTTGGTCGGAGGTTTGTTGGATGTAGGTGAGTTGGCTTTCGACGGAGGCTTTGTATCCCGATCGTCTGTTTGTATTGGTCTAACGCTTCAGCAATGGTGTTTAGGTAGCCTTTGCGTTCGCTTGGCTGCAGTGACGCGAGGTGGTTGGATACTTTAGTTGTTTGCTCCGCTGTGAGGTACTGGTGCGCTTTCTCTGCGATCTCGATGGGCAGTGGCAGTTCGGCTTGAAATCTCTTGCTCCCTAGTTCAAAAGGCGTTGTTTTGTTTGCTTCCACGGGGTAGGCCGCCATCACTTCGAAAAGAGGGGCGAAGGCTTCCATCTTTTGACTTAGTCCCGCCCGCCACGATTTTCAGCTAATCGTGCTCCTTCAATCCAGCCGACTTTTTGAAACAGCTCTTTAACGGTGCCCATATTCATTTGTACGTCTCTGACCTGTCCACCAGGAGCGAGGAAGTCGATGAAGGCGGCGCCGGCTTCTCCTTCGGGAAATTTTAAATTAGGTTGCGGATTGAATCGCAATGCGCTGATGTCTTGGTTCATCTTTTCGATCAAGAGAATTGCATCGAAGGCCTTCTCGGCTCTCTGAGCATCTTTGCGTGCGAGTACCAGTTGTTTGTCCATTTTTTCGCAATTAGACACGACTTCTCGGAGGCGTGGCACATCGATGGCGATTAAAAATCCGTCGTGAAGCAATTCCTCACGAGAACACGCTTCTCCACTCATTGGCACCTGGGTCTCTTCTTCGAGGTAGTTTTTAATCTCTAGTTCCTTGGCCTCTATTTGCTCTTGTAGGGCGTCGAGTTCTTCTTGGATTTTCTCTTGATCTTCAGGTACTGCATCTTCGAGAGTGGTGGTTTTGTCTTTGTGTGACTTTTGCAGTGTCTCTAGGCTATCTGTGAGTGTTTTATAGGGCTTATCTATCTCATTTGATTGAATATTCTCTGCTTTACTAATAAAATCGGAAACGGCACTTCCAAGGTTAGAGAGCTGTGTCTCGATCGCATTGAGATCTTGAGTGAGTTTCTTCATGTCTACAAACCGGACGTCTGTTCCTGAGAATTTTTTGGTGACGGCCACGCCTTCGAGTTGTTGTAGAGAATCACGAAGCTCGGAAAATTGCTTGCCGAGCCCGACATCACGTTCTGCAAGGAGGAGGAGTGCTTCGTCTGTCAGGTAGTCCTTGACTTGTGCTTTTGCCTTTTCTAGAGAGACATCTAGAGCGTCTTTTGGGTGATTCGCCTTGATTTCTGCTACTACGGTTTCCAGGTCGGCTATGGCTAGAAGAAATTGACGTGCTTGTTGATCGATGGTGGCTAATTGTTTTGCTTCTTCAGGATTGCGTCCGGGAGCCATGACAGAGGGGCTGAACAAGACCATTAATTGGTCAGGTGTGAGGCCATTTTCTCTGATGGAGGCCGCATAGTTCCAGAAGTTTTCTACGAGCATTTCAACGGGGATTGGCGAGTGGATCTGGCGTATATCGATAGGTGGAGTGGTTACAGGTTTGGCGCTGCGAAGGAGGGCGAGAAGGAATTGTGGATCCAGGTGTGTGGTGCGTGACAGGGTTACGTTGGTCTCCAGAGAACCTAACTGTCCTCCGAAGAAGGCTTCAAGGCCGTCTGGCATTTCTGTGTTGGTTAGCAGAGATTGTTGGATCTGATTTAGTTGCGATTCTTCATTTGGTGAGAGGATAAGGGTTTTTTTGGCTGCTTTTCCGTCGACATTGAAGGCAGAGAATTCGCCTTTTTGTTTGAGGACATTGTAGGCGTGAAATTGGGAGGCGAGTGTTTCTTGAGCGGTGAATTTGTTGGATATGGACAAGGGGATTTTTGCCATTTCTTGTGCACGCTTAGCTGCTAGGCCCAGTCTTATAGACATGGACAAGGCTTCTACTGTAGGCATGGGTTTGAGGGCTACTGTGGCTGTTTTTTGCAGAAGGTTTGTCACGTGGGTTAGACTCTGGATTGCGTCTGCATCTTTTGCAGGGCGGGAGGTGGCCAATACATCCAAATGCTTCTGTGCCTGCAAGTATAACGTCCGTGCAGTCTCTGGTGTTTTGGCTTTAGACGCCTCTAGAAGTCGTTCATGGGCTAAATATAAGTGCGCTGCGGCGGAACCTTTAATCGTTCCGTTCGTAGTCACAGTAAGCACTTCAACTGCGGGCATTGTCTCTGCTTTGTTCACCGACATGTTTCCCTGGCGGTCAATGGATTGTTCATAAGGAATCATGACAAATGCAGAGCTGCCATCGGGTTTGATGAGAGGGACTACAAACTGATCCCAGTGTGATCCAAACGCATCGATGGCGGCTTTTTCATCTGTAGGGTAGCGTATTTTTCCAAGGGACTCCTCACCGCGGAAGCAGGTCCATTCTTCTCCTTCGCGGACAAATCGCAGGTTAGATCCTTGAACGCGCATCTCGGCAGGGCGGTCGCCTTTTAAGATGGTAACGACACGATCCGCTAAGGTGAAAAGAAGCGGGGAGGGATGATCTGACCGTGCAGCGCTACTGACGTAGGTGCCTTCGGATTCTTTGACATCCACCGCTTGCACATTCACTAACGTGTTGCCTTGCAGTTGTGCTGCAAACGTGTCTAGGCGCGATGGTGCAGCCATGCCGGAGGTGAAAATTCTAGCGCCTTGAGGCGAAACCCAGACGCCATGCTGACTTAAAAGTGCCTCAGCGGCACTGTCTTTGGAGTCTGGGTTTACAGGCTGGTAGGTATATTCAACATCGCCAATCTTTCTCGTGAGTAGGGCGTGCGTATTGGCCACCACTTTGAGCGTGAAGTCCTGCCCCTCGTGCGACCATTTGTAAGTAGATTGGCTTTTTGTTTTTTCTCCTCTGCTCGAATCGCTTTTGTTTTCAGCGCTTTCCTTATGTCGTCTCTTTGCAAAATTGAATCTGGAATAGCGACGATTTTGGCGGCTTGCTTAGCCTCAGGGGCAATGCCACTCAGGTTGAAGAGATCTACATCAAACGTTTTCATCGGAGTGTTTAGGATAAATTGTGTGGGATTCTGTGGTGAAGCAACCCAATTCGTCTGGGCAATGGGTGTCGCAGCGAATTCATTCACCAACGATGTCAGCACCTTCTGCTGGTCTTGCTGATCCATAGCTTGAAATCGAGGAAGAATCTCAGTGTGAACCCAGTGTCGCAGATCCGGCTGCTCTAATGCCTGCGCGGCGACAAAAATAGCAGTAAAATCGTCAGGTGACAGATCCTTCAAGCTGCCGTCAGCTAAATCGCGTTTATATTCATTCAAAAGGAGCTGGAGGTGGTGTTTTTGTGATTCAGGATTTTTTATAGTATCAATATAACGAGATCCTTTCGCCCCTTGAAACAGGTTGAGGCGAAGTCTTTTGTCACCGTAAGAATTCAGAATATTATCTAGTTTATGCCCGCACTCATAGGCGTGATTTATTCTGTATGTAAATGGGTCTGACACGTCTTCAGCGAGACCATCAAACACTGAGAAGTTATAAGCCAGTCGGTATAAGAAGCCACCAGTTTTAAGTGCATGGGCTGGTAGCGAGCTATTGACCATTCCTGACAGACCGCCTGCTTGTTCCCAAGATGCCTCTCTAGCTCCTACATGTGCTCGCATTTTTGCGGCCACTCCAAGTAGATAGCTTTGTATTTCTGGGCGGTCCTTGGCCAGCTCAAGACAAATTTGTAGATCGTCTACATATCCCGCCATTACTTCGGGGTAGTCTGTTAAGGCTTGCTGCATGACAAAGGATCCAAACAATGACTCATCCAGAAACGTCTGTACGAATTCGTGTTCTAAGTACTTGGTGTTGGCGGGGTCTGCAATATAGGCTAAGGCTCTAACGGCGGTATCTGAGTGGTAGGAGGTAAGGTTGAATTTATTTTCGTGATCGGGAAAAGCCTGTCTGATCTCAAGTAACTTCAGTAGAGCCGCTGGCGGAATAGCAAGAGCTTGTGTTCGAGATTTCTCCCCTACATATTGCGCCCATTGATCAAAAGACAGCCCCACGCGAACGTCTGCTACGCGAGAATTTTCTTTCACATTGTTGTCTACAATAGGTAGAAAAGGCACATTTTCTCGGATCAGAAGAGCCTGTTGCTCATTCGTATACAGCTCATCATTCTTTTTATCGTAGGTAAATTGAGGATGGCCTGAGGGATAGACATCGGCTAGTAGGTCGTTCGCTTCATTTCTTATTTCTGCTCTTTTTGTTGCCGGGTTGATGTTTGCTACTTGGAGGGAGCCCTGCTTGAGGAGTAAATCAGGCTTGGTTGCTAGGAAAGAAAAACCCAGAGCCGGCTCTTCGCCGTGCAATGTGAAGTCCGGATCACGGCTTGTTCTGTACATATAAGAGGCAGTTAATAGGCGTTGAAAATTGGTCTTTACCATTTCAAGATTGGCTTTTTTCTCGCAAGCCTCTATCTTTTGGAAGATGTTTGTTTGAAGGTCTGATGCTTTAGCACCAGGATTAATGTATGGCGCGATGAATTGATAGAGAGCAATAAGATCTTTTTCCGCCCGTGGATCTGCCGATAGTTGAGCTGTCAAGTCTTGGGATAGAAACTTATTCACTTCCTGTGTTTCCATCACAAATGCGTCATCCGCATTCAAACCTGGATATTGCAGGATCATCGCTTGCTGGATCGCCAACCCTTTGACTAGCTGTAAGTGTGTAACGGCAGGAAGTGAAGTTTGACCCAGTTTGAGCTGTGATTCCCAGATCACTTGTTGTAATTTGAGTACATTTTCCTGAACAGAATCTCTTCCTTCCATGTTATTCCAGATTGAATACTCTCCAAACGCCATATCTGTTCCAGGACTAGGCAGGAGGCGCATTACCTCAACGGCCCGTTCCTGTGCTTCTTGTAACAGGCGCTTTTTGCGTTCGAGATTGGGTTCTGCGTAAGACTTTGTCATTAGCTCATGACATTCACGTGATGAAGCGTTCAACCAGGTGCTAACTTGCTGCTGCGTGTTTTTTACAAATTCTGCTGCTTCTTTAGGTTTGGGAATATTTTCCAGTTCGCGCAACTGCATCAGGGCTTTTAGGCTCCTAAGGGCTTTTATCGCATCCGCATTTGCTGCATTCATATTGCTAGGATTGTCCGCGTCTCGAAGTAGTTCCAGCCAGCATTCAAAGTCGTTGCTCGGTGAAAAGGGAACAACCTGCGGGTTTGCGATAAAGCGCGCTAGCTCTTCAATGTTGTCTTGTATCGGTCGGTGCACATTCTTTTCGTAGAATACGATAAGAGCTTCTTTGTTTTCATTGAGCACCCTCAGCGCAGTCTCTTCAATTTCGGTAGATTTGAAAGGAAAATCAAGCTGCTGCGCTGCGCTGCTGATTCGAAACATTCGCATGTTTTCCGGCGAAAGAGCGTTTGCCAGCTTATCGTGTGCATTGCTCGCTAGAAAAAAGTTTAACTCCGTCACTGGTGGCGCCTGCGCATTCAGGACACCTTGCTGTTGCGAAACTTTTCCAGCACCTTTCGGAACCGAGGTTGGAACACTCAGCGAATAACTCATCTTTTCCGCTAGAAACTCTTGAGACGCTTCAACTCGCTGACGGCGTAGCTTAGGCGTGATCTCCGCGATTTTTTGTTCACAAACCCTTTTAAGTTCTAGTAGCTGTGCGGGAGCTTTATCTTCTCCGCCACCTCTACCGACAAACTTTTGGATAGCATGGTCAATTTGTTCCAAACAGTCTTGGTAGACCTCAGCTTGAACAGACAATGGCGTTTTGGTTGTGACCTGCTTCATCTGATCTCCCACCCACTTCTCTGTCAACGACAGAAGTAGATGGCTTTTCTCTTCACCTGTTAATTCCTTTCCAGTCACATGATTTAACCATTTGGCCAATCGATCTGCCGGTGTGGTGGAGGGCGCCATCAATTTATCTGAGGAAGGCCGTAGTACCCAATCAACCCCCATAGCGCTATCAATACTATGAATAAGCTGATCATATCCCATTGAAGAAGGAACAGACTCACCTAGCGACTGATCCACCTTTGCCGGAGCTTTATAATCCGGCGCTAGTTCCTTCATCTTCTGTTCTTTTACTGATTCATACAAAGTTCCAAAAGTGTCGCTGCCTTTTTTGATAGACTGTAGTGACTTCTGGCTACCCGTTTGCAAAAGGGGTTGCAATAGACCTTGCAAAGCTTTTTCTGTTACTTCGGAATCGAATTTTCGAATTTGCGTGGGCTGAATGCGGGCGCCCGCCTCAGCATGATCCGCAAAAATCTCTAAAGAGATTGTCTTATCACCGTTCATTTTGAACTGCAGCATCAGCGGCTGCAAGGCACCGTCGGTGTTCACATATCCCGCTGGAATCGTTACGGACTTGTTCGCGTCTAAAGCCAAGATCTCTTTGGTGAATTCCTTACCCAGTTTCTCCATAGCTCGCGTCGGATTCGAAGCTTGCATTGCCTTTTCTACGCGTTTGGCGTGGTTAATTGTTTTGGTAAGCTCTTGGGCGACATCTCCTCTTTCGGCATTTTCTGCAGCCCACACCTTGCTTGCCTCAAGCCCCTTTCGCAAACCCCGGTAATCTTCTTTAATCGCTTGCTGCAGGGGTCTCTCTTTTAATGCAGCGTGAGGAAATGATGGTTTATAAAAGAGGTTAACAACCGCACGAAATAGATTTTTTACGGAAGAGGCTATCGCCTTAATTGTTTTATTCTTAACCTCTTCAGAGCTAACTTGAATCTGACCTCTCGTAATTGTGACAACCGTCTTGTCATCGATGACAACCCTAAAGCTATCTTGCGATAGCATCGAAATATCGAGGTGGTGCGTTTTTCTAGGATCTAAGTTGATCTCTTGCAGGGCACGAAGAACTGTAACTCGTTGAGAACCGGTAAAGGTAGGCTTTTGAGACTTTTCGGGTGTGAACGTGTAGGAAACTTTAGAACTGCCAAAACGGAAATTTCCAGAGATAGACGGATCCATAGTAATATACCTTGTTTCTGGTTTGTTACTATTTTAACAATTTTTAATTAAAAATAGAAATTTAGTTGCTATTAGTTTATTTAGATTCTGATTGTTTGTTCATAACCTTTTCAAATTCAGTGATATCGCCCCGAATCTCTCCCAAATTGACTAATCCCTGGGGGGATTCGCCCACAATGATATTCTTGTTCCCTATGCCAACCAGATAAATAACGGCTTTAGGATTGAGGTAGCGCTTTTCTAAGACCTTAATATTGCTGCTACTATTGACCTGTTCCACGCGAGTGTTAAGAAATCGCTTTACTACCCAAGAGAGGAGGAGTAAGACAGCCAGAATGATCCCCAAGGACAAACCCAGTTGGGCTAGTTCGCCGCTAAAATCCGCCGCGTGGGCGTCTTCTTTATCAATCTCTTCTAGCAGCCTGGAGTGATTCTGGGTGCGGGGATTCACGGTTTCGGACTCAGGTGCGGCACCCAAGGGCATCCAAGCCACCAACCACAAGCAAATCAACACCAGACAGCGTAAACAACGCATCAGAACCCCCTTTAAAGTAAGGATGAAGGATAAAGGATGAAGGATAAACCAGAAAGAAAAGAATGATGTCTGCTTGGGGAGAGTTAATGGTGGTTCAACGTATGCTTTTTTGATTAAACGCAAAGACGCAAAGAGATTTTTGGAGATGTATAGTGTACCCAAAATATCTTTGCGTCTTGCGTTTAATCAAAAAAGCATACGTTGAACCACCATTAACTCGTCAAACAACCATTATCCTGCCCATCCTGCCACCGAAGGTGATCCTCTTATCCTGATTTTTTGCGTTCCTGTGATTTACTTTATAGTCCCAAAGAACAACTCATCAAATGCGTTCAGGACCACCTCTCCGTGGCCTTCCAGCGAAACTCCACGCTGCAGCCAGACGACCGTTCCGTCCCCGTCGATGATGACCGTAGTGGGTTCAATCGCGCCATCAATCACCACACCGAAAGCGCGGCTCATCTCAAGCTTACTGTCGCTCAATAGAACATGAGTGATCTGCTGATCATCGATAATTTTCTCAAGAACCGGGTGATCGTCTACCGTGACCCCGATCACTAACCCTTCAGCGCTGTCATAGATAGCTGGGAAGATCGCATCCAACGTTTTAGCCTCTGCAACTGCATCTGAGCCAAAATGAATCACTGCAGGATAACCTGTAAGATCTACAGACGAAACCTCGTTACCAAGCGCATCTCGAACGGAAAAACTAGGAATCTGATCGCCCAATTTTAGCTGTTTCATCTGACCCCCTGATTAGATTTTTGCAAGTGTCTCGAAGCTAATACCTTTAAAATTGTATTCACCGATCAGTTGCCTGAGTGCTTCAGGAGACGACTCAATCTTGCTTGTGAGGCGTTGCAGGGCCGTCAGAGCACGGTCGTAGCGCTCGTCTAACATACCGCGCTTCCTCGCCCAAAGAGCATCTTCTTCCAACTTTGCGGGGAGAGCGGCAATCATGTTTTTAAGTTCTGTATCACCCGTTCCTCCGCGATGTCCCTTGTCGACCACTTTTAAGTAGGTCATAAACGACATCATTAACCAGTTGGCGCCACCTCCACGATCGATATTGTCTTTGCAACCTTGGTGAAAATAATCCGCACCTGATTTGGCAACCGCCCAGTCTGTGAGGTACATATACGCAATCTCTACGAAATCCTGGCGCTCAGCCGGATTGAGATGCGTGGTTTCATCACCGAATTTGTCTTTCCCAAATACTGCGGTATAAACGTTTTCTAGCTTCTGACGTACTTCCAGCATGATGGCTGGATCTTGCGCCCACTTCTCAGGTAGGTAAAAACCCGAATTCGGCGAAGTCAATTGCGTCATAAACCCATCAAGAAATGCGGAACGCTCGAACGAAAGTTCTTGTGGTAGCTGCAGCTCATAAAAACTTGCTAGGGCAACAATTTCGCTGGCTAGTTCCGTAAACTGATGTTTATTCGCGGTTTTTAATTTGGCTTCTAACTCGGCTATTCTTTCTGGAAGGGTTCCTTTCGCTGGCAGTTCTTTATCGATCATTTCGTCGAATTCACCTGCTATGGTATTAAGACGGGTCATTTCTTCATCGACCTCTAAGTCGATCGCATCGAAATCGAGACCGTCGTAAGATGCCATCGTTTGCAGTTTAGGTTTGGGGGCTGGAGGAGGTGAAGATAGAGCTTCTGTTTTCATCTCATCATCGGTTGGGAGGTCTTTGGCATAATTTTTAAGAGCTTGGATTCCTGTCTGCAAAGCCGCTTTAGAGGGTGCCTGGTGGTGGAACGAGGAATTTTTGTCTAACGTAACTACGGTCAGGACATCTCGGAATTCTGGATCTCTACCAAGGTCTTCGATGCTTTTGACTCGTCTAGCTTCTCCATCAAGGCCGATGGCTCTTTTCCATAATGGTGCTGTGGAACGAGATTGCAGGTTAACATATGTGTACTTCAAACCCCTTGCTTTGAGGTCGCGCAGGAAAGCCTTAAATTCCGGAGTAATCTTACAACGCCCATCGGTGGGAGTGGGCGTTCGCACGCAGGTAATGACCTTTTTACCATTGGTGACCACACATTTGATGTTCGCTGGGTTGCCTTGAATCAAGGGATCCATACGGGATGGATGCCACTCTCCTCGTATTTGGGCGCTAAAATCCTCTAAATTCCCTACACCTGCATGTACGATATCGAGACGTTCCTTGTTCACTGCATCATTGAACAGATCCTTCGGTTCCTTATTCATGAGCAAGGGTTGAAGCTCACTGCCGGTTTGCTCTTGAATTCTGGTTTCCAATCGTTTTTCGGCTAGGTTTTGTGTGACACTGCCGACGTTGACGCTAGTGAATTCGGCAGCTGCCATGGTGTTGAGAAGCTTAACAAAGGGGGGGGGATTCGGTTGGTTTTTGCAGCTGTCATAGTAGTCGGAGCGCAGCGCATCTCTCAGAGCTTTTTTATAGTGTACATGCTGTGAACGTGGATTTTTGGCTGTGATATCACCATTTAAAAAGCCTACCGCTTTGTAGAGATAACTCATGCCCTTAGCTTCGAATGTGCCGCCTTTTCTCAGATTTTCTGCTGTAGCGCCCACGTTGGGCAGGTCAACGATTTGTAAATAAAGCGCTTTAGCTTCGGCCATTTCAGGTGCTTTCAAGCCGCTCTGCAGGCCATCATGAATCTTGCTGCTGACGGCAAGATACTTAGTTTCTTCTCGCCATTCTGCTTCGTTAAACTTACCACCGGTTGGCTTGGTATTATCCGCTTGCTTGATGGTTATATTTTCAAGATTTTCTTGATTAATCTCTTCTAAAGCTTCTAGTGAAGCTCTCGGACTCAAAAGGTGCTTTGCATCATCGGACAAATTGTTCAAGCTTGCTTTATAGCCGCTTCCGCGATCAGCCAATTTCCGACCCCATTCAGTAGTTTTTTGATCCGCGTATTCAATGACTTTACCACCAGTTTTAGATTCTTTAAAGTTGTCCCAAAGAACTTTTCCAGCTGTTTTGGCGCTTTGTTTTATGCCAGCTTTGGCCGCCGCAACGCTTTTTGTTGTTTCGTTTTTTAACTTATCCCATTTTTTTTGCAGGTTACCTTTTTCAACCCGAGGCTTTTCTGTTCCGGTCGGTTTAACAGGCAAACGCGGTTTTTCTGGTTTTGGATTGACGTTATGCGAAAGCAACTTTCCATCTCGGGAGGGAATAGGAGGAGGGGCAGGTTTTTTTCCTTCAGGGATTTCGGGAAGCGGTCTATTGGGAGGAGGGAAATGCATAATTACCTATTTTAAAGGAATCTATACTAAATCTATTATAAAAAACATTGAATTAATAATGTTTATTAATTTTTTGAAATAGTTATTAAAAATGGAAGATAAGCAAAAAGGACACCAGGGACTGCAGGGACAATGAGGTGTATCTTTGTCCCTGATGTCCTTGCAGTTGCAACAGATCTTTCGAGCCCGAGCCCGATTTCTTGGTTAGTATGGCAGATTCTTTCCCTCAAAACTAGCCATTCCGGGCTCGGGCACGAAAGTCTGTCTCTGAATCAGAAACAGGCAAGGGGCAGCTTGACGGTTGAGCCATTGATGAAAAGTGCAGCTCCACTCTTGAGGAGCAAGCGTCATTAAGCGCTGCTGGAGCGCGTTTTTCTCCAGCAACCCCTCGGGATGTCCAGGATAAGCTGTAATGCTCAGAATGCCCCCATTCTGAAGCTTTTTGAGTGCTTGTGTGATGCTTAGGAGGGTGGTTTCGGCTTGAGTAGTTATTGATTTATCAGATCTAGGTAGATAACCCAGATTATAGATGACAGCGCGAGGACTAGGGATGACCGATAGATCCTCATGACTCATTTGGCATAGCTGAACGCGATCGAGCATTCCTTCATTTTGCAAAAGAGTGCGAGTGGTGGCGATTGCTTGGGGTTGGATGTCGTAGGCATAGACCTTACCCTCGGCGCCAACGAGGCGAGCCAGTTGAAGGGTATCATGGCCATTGCCGCACGTCGCATCTACAACCGTGTCTCCTGGTCGTATGGTCTCACTCCAGTACTTGTGTGCTAAGTCCAAGTGCGATTGAAAAAGCGGAAACTGGGATCGACCGTTCAAGAGACCTCTAATCGATCCAGAGAAACTTCACGACAAACAAAGCCCCGAGTACCCAAGCGAGCCAATGCACCTCTTTGGCACGACCCACGAGTAGTTTGCCTAAAGGAAATAGGATCAGTCCCAACGCGATTCCTGTCGAAATACTAAACGCCAACGGCACCGTGATGAGCACGACGAAACAAGGAATCAACTCGATAGGGTCATCCCAAGGGAGATTCCGAATCGGAGCAAGTAAGAAAGAGCCAATCAGAATAAGTGCCGGCGCCGTAGCATACATGGGGATGGACGAAGCTAGTGGAGAGAACCAGAGGCATGCCAAAAAAAGCAGAGCAACGATCAGCGCTGTCAATCCTGTGCGTCCACCCGCGGTGACGCCTGCAGCTGACTCGACATAGGTTGTCATCGGCGATGTGCCAAACACACCGCTCAACATAGTACCAACTGCATCCGCTAAAAAAATCCTGTTTAAGCGAGGCACGCGGCCATTTTTATCGACGAAGTTTCCCTGTTCCGCCAAGCCAGTAATAGTGCCTGCCGCATCGAACACCGCGATAAGCGTAAACGCCAAAATGATTGACCATACCTGACCACTAAAGGCCCCACGAAGGTCCATCTGCATAAATGTCGGAGAGGGGTCGGGAGGAAACGCCACTAATCCATTCCACTCAGCAAACCCAAAAACCAGTCCTAGCAACCATGTAGTCACGATACTGATCAAGATCGCTGCTCGGTATCCCTTAGCGAACAAGACGCAAGCGATCACCAAGCCAATACCTGCCAACAGGATTTGCGGAGTTGCTAAAGGACCCACAGAGACGATTGTTTCAGCATGCGGGACAACGATATGGATGCTCTGCAGGCCAATGAAGGCCAAGAACAGACCGATACCACCCGTCAAACTAAGCCGCAACGAATGCGGAATTGCCTGCATGATTAAAGCACGTATCTGGAGAATATTTAACAGAAGGAATACACCTCCCGCTAAAAAAGTGGCTCCGAGAGCTGTCTGCCAAGGGATTCCTTCGCCAAGCACAATCGCATAAGCGAAATACGCGTTTAAACCCATTCCAGGAGCTAGCGCAAATGGGTAGTTGGCATACAATGCCATGATCAACGTTGCCGCGACCGCGCTGAATATCGTCGCCATCATCACAGCACCAGGATCCATGCCCGCCGCTTGCAATACAGCTGGATTTACGAATACGATATAGGCCATGGTGGAAAAAGTCGTCAGACCTGCTACGAGCTCTTGCCGCACTGTTGTGCCATGCTCTTTAAGCTTGAAAAATCTTTCTAGAAAAGAACTAGACGTTGTTGGAATCGCCGAAACGGGTTCATTCCCCGAAGGTTGCGGACAATCGGAAAGGTTCATGGTAGCCTAAGTAGTAAGTTAAAAGTTCATCCAGATCGTTCTGCACCTGTGTCAGGATCTGTTTCTGCTGCTCTTGAGGAAGAGGCGGGAAGTGAACAAGAATCTGGAGTTGTTGTTTATGAATCGAAGTCTGAGATTCGATGTCTAAGTGGGGGAAGCGCTCTTGCCAAAAAGTTTTTAAGTAGTGATCAACCAACTTTTCATCTAGAGCCACTAACCGTTTGCCGCGGCGCACGTAGAAGTAGTGACGTTTTGTACTCTGACGCCAACTCGCAAACAGCGCTACAGCGATAGCTAAGAAGCCTAAACCCACCAAAAATACAGCGATAGGACGGTCGTGGATGATCCGGATAGCCGTGTCTTGTAACTTGGCCGACCAAGGCAACGCAACCCCAATCGCGCCCAAAACAAAAAATAGAGCCGCTTGGATTAAGTTAATGAGCGTTCGAAAAAAATGGCGCATAGTAAAACGATCTCAAAGAAATGGATTTTTGGCAAGGAGAGTTCGGAAATTGAGAGTTATCGGAAATTGAGAGTTATCGGAGTGAGAGTTTCGGCTGGAGGTTCTTATAGAAGCGGCTTTGCTTTTTAATTGTGGAAAACGCAGAGAAGGCAGAGCCGCAGAGTACGCTGAGATTTTTAGCCAACCTTGATTACCCGACGAGCACAGAGACTTTACGCCCCATTACACCATCGCCGTTGGAGGTTCTTATAGAAGCGGCTTTGCTTTTTAATTGTGGAAAACGCAGAGAAGGCAGAGCCGCAGAGTACGCTGAGATTTTTAGCCAACCTTGATTACCCGACGAGCACAGAGACTTTACGCCCCATTACACCATCGCCGTTGGAGGTTCTTATAGAAGCGGCTTTGCTTTTTAATTGTGGAAAACGCAGAGAAGGCAGAGCCGCAGAGTGCGCTGAGATTTTTAGCCAACCTTGATTACCCGACGAGCACAGAGACTTTATGCCCATTACACCATCGCCGTTGGAGGTTCTTATAGAAGCGGCTTTGCTTTTTAATTGTGGAAAACGCAGAGAAGGCAGAGCCGCAGAGTGCGCTGAGATTTTTAGCCAACCTTGATTACCCGACGAGCACAGAGACTTTATGCCCCATTACACCATCGCCGTTGGAGGTTCTTATAGAAGCGGCTTTGCTTTTTAATTGTGGAAAACGCAGAGAAGGCAGAGCCGCAGAGTACGCTGAGATTTTTAGCCAACCTTGATTACCCGACGAGCACAGAGACTTTACGCCCCATTACACCATCGCCGTTGGAGGTTCTTATAGAAGCGGCTTTGCTTTTTAATTGTGGAAAACGCAGAGAAGGCAGAGCCGCAGAGTACGCTGAGATTTTTAGCCAACCTTGATTACCCGACGAGCACAGAGACTTTATGCCCCATTACACCATCGCCGTTGGAGGTTCTTATAGAAGCGGCTTTGCTTTTAATTGTGGAAAACGCAGAGAAGGCAGAGCCGCAGAGTGCGCTGAGATTTTTAGCCAACCTTGATTACCCGACGAGCACAGAGACTTTACGCCCCATTACACATCGCCGTTCTTTGAGCAAAGCTCAAAGTCTCACTAATTGAGGTGTGACCTTAAAAAAACAAGAGAGCGTCATCTACAGTATCGGTAAATACATTCTCTCTTGTTGTTTTTAAGGTCACACCTCAATTAGTGGATTTGCAGTTGCAAAAAGGCGATGTGCTCTGCGTCCCCTGCGCCTCAACCTTCTCTGCGTTTTCCACGTTTCAAGCTGTACCAAAAGACACTATTAGGAACTTGAGTGAACCTAGTTTCAAGCTGTACCAAAAGACACTATTAGGGACTTGAGTGAACCTAGTTTCAAGCTGTACCAAAAGACACTATTAGGGACTTGAGTGAACCTAGTTTCAAGCTTTACCAAAAGACACTATTAGGGACTTGAGTGAACCTAGTTTCAAGCTTTACCAAAAGACACTATTAGGAACTTGAGTGAACCTACTAGATTCTCGATTCTATTTGAATTCGTCCGAATACTCTTCTTCCAGATTTTCCGCCAGCATCATAGGAGGGCGATTTGTGCCTTCGTGCGTATGCGTATGGGTGGACCGTGGTTGATGAGTGGGGATTAAGCCTTTAAAAACCACATGTACGCAAGCGACGTGCAGCCCTGTCAGCTTTGTGATTTCTTCGGTTATTTTCGTTTGAATTTCATCCGCCTTTTCAGGAATAGAAATGCCATAAGAGACATTTACTTCGACGCGGATCTTAACCGATTGATTTTTGCCATCTTGTTCAGCGACAATTCCCTTAACAGCTTCTCCACCACTGCGGGTGAAGATGTTGTCAATGAAACCGCCTTCTACGAGACTGATGTTTTGAATCTTAGACAGACATTGCAAAACAAGCGCTTGAAAGACGCGGTTTTCGATATCACGGACGTATACCGTCTCGGGGAAATCGAATTCCTTGGTATCAAACTAACTGTCGATCCTCTATTAGGTCGTTTGATGTTCTGTCATTGCAATCTCCAACCAGAATAAGAGTGATTATCTATGACATAACTGATCACTCGTAAACCAACACTAAAAAAGCGACCTAGGTCGCTTTCTTTATACCTGTCTACCAGCTCGACTAGTTACACCCGCGGGATCAGCCCTTTAGAGGCCATCTCGCGGAAGCAGAGACGAGAAAAGTCTGAATTTGCGATAAACTCGACGCCCTCGGCCGGTAAGCTGGCAACGGTTGCGCAAGCGAGTCGGGGAGGAGTTTTCGGGAGCTTGTTGAGATCGATAATCGCCTGGTGCCGGTCTTCTTCAGAAATTTGCAGGTCGCGGATCTTAGTTTTTAGCTCTTGACGTCTGTCCCACTTAAGGTTCACTAAACGTTCACGACGCTTTTGTTTTACAACGGAAGATGTTTTCGCCATGTTGAATCCTTATTGAATTTATTTTTTCAGAGCTGGGCCTTTCTGGCGCTGCTTTCGGTTGGGATCGCGTTTGTTGATTACATACAAACGACCGCGTCGTCGCACGAGTTTGTCGCCTTTTGATGGATCAGCCTTTACAGATGCTTTAACCTTCATTTGTCTACCTGAGTTCTGGATTTAGCTTAATGGAAACTTATAGCTCGAAAAGCCATTTGTTCTCAACAACAATTTTCGCCTTGTCGCATAAACGTAGAAACGCTATACTTTTGTCAAAATTTCAAAACCAGCTTAGAAGATAGGATACTACCGTGAAACGCACTTATCAGCCCAGCAAGCGTCGTCGTCAGTCAGAACATGGATTCCGTAAGCGTATGTCTACAGCAACCGGCCGTAGAGTACTGCGCAACCGCCGTCGTAAAGGACGCCACTCATTGACCGTCTAAGGAAGCGCTTTCCTAAATCTGCTCGTCTTCGACGTAGAGCTGAGTATACTTATCTCAGTCGCGTAGGGAAGAGCTTCACAGGCAAATTTTGTTGGATCCAGTTTCGCACTAGTACAAATCCTAGCGCGAAACTGGGTATCACAGTCACACGCCGCTTTGGCAAAGCTCACGAGCGCAATCGCTTCAAACGCGTTGTACGCGAAGCTTTCCGAAATTCTTTTTCAGAAATTCCCCCCGGCTTAGAATTGCAGATCCATCCTAGATCCCGCGCTAAAGAAGCCACCCCTGGTGATGTTCTGAAAGACATTAGGGAATGCGGAAGATTAGTGATGAGTGGTGAGTGATGAGTAAAAAAAATGCTCGACTCGTCCATTAACTCATCACTCATCACTCATCGTTCATCACTCATTACTTTTTTTCCCATGTTTTGTCCAGCGATCCAGCTAGTGGTCCAAGCGTTTTGAAAGTTAAATCCGCCAGTGACACCATCGATATCGAGTACTTCTCCAGCGAAGAATAATCCTGGACAGATGCGACTTTGCATGGTGCGGAAATCAACCTCATCCAGCGTGACGCCGCCGCAAGTGACAAACTCTTGCTTGTAGGTGGTTTTACCAGACATCTGGTATTTATCGCGTTTTAGCCGTTGTGTGAGGCGGTTAATTTGTTCTTTGCTGATGGCAGCCCAGCGAAGATCTTCGTCAACACCTTCTAGAGTCAGGAAGCGCTGCCACAAACTTTTTGGGAGCGCTGTCGGTCCAAAATTTTTAACCAACTTAGAGCTATGTGTGCGCTTGATTTCTTCCCAAGGAAACGATGACCATTCGATCCAAATCTCGGCTTGATAATCGCAGTCGTGGAACAAACGCGCTCCCCATGCTGAGAGTTTTAATACTGCCGGACCGCTGAATCCCCAATGAGTGATGAGAATGGGGCCTTCTTGGACTAACGGGCTACCTTCCACACCTATGCGACCGTGTGCGCTGATTCCCGCGAGATCTGTAAGAGGTGAATCCGGCACATTCAGAGTGAATAACGAAGGGACGGGAGGTTGTATGGTGTGTCCGAGCGCTTCCGCAAGTGCCAACCCGCCGGATTGGCTTCCTGAAGCTAGTAGAACACGATCACAGTGCAATTCCTCTCCAGAACCTAGCAGCAACGTAAAACCTGGCTGGATCTCTTTTACGCTACATCCTTGGCGCAACACGACACCGGCCTTTTGTGCAGCATGCAATAGACACTGAATGATTGTTTCCGAATTGTCTGTCGTTGGAAACATACGACCATCTTCTTCTGTTTTTAACGACACGCCGCGCGCTTCAAACCAGGCAATTGTGTCACGCGGTTGAAAACGTGTGAAAGGACCTCTGAGGGCCTTTTCTCCGCGAGGATAATGACGTACCAGTTGTGCAGGGTCAAAGCACGAGTGAGTCACGTTGCAGCGTCCACCGCCGGAGATACGCACCTTTGAAAGCCATTGCTTTGATTTTTCCAGAAGAATCACTTGTTGGTTCGGGAATACTTCTGCGCACGCAATCGCGCCGAAAAAGCCCGCAGCTCCGCCGCCAATTACGATTGTGGTTGATGTTGGATCATGATGAGTCATAGGCGCAAGATGGTAGATGAGATGTTTAGTGCTCGTCAATACATAAACTCGTGACATAAACTCGTGCCCGTGCCCGGAAAACTTGCGCATGAAAATCACTTTTATCAAAAGTGAAGAAAATCGGGCACGGGCACGCACACGGGCACGGGCACGATTTCTGGTAAGAAACACGAAAATGAGATCAATTTTGTTATTGCTTGATTTACTTCATCTGTTCACAATGCTAGTTACTCTTTGGAGGAAACGCATGAGAGTTATCGTAACAGGCGGAGCGGGCTATATTGGTGCGCACATTTGCAAGGCGCTCTGGCAAAATGGCTACGAACCTGTTGTTATAGATAACCTTTCCTTAGGGCATCGTGAAGCTGTTTTGTGGGGAGTTCTTGAAGAGGGTGACATTCGCGACGAGGAGTTTCTCGACGCTGTTTTTCTAAGACATAAGCCTGTAGGAGTGATTCATTGCGCAGGCTTGAGCTGTATTTCCGATTCGTTGCTATATCCTAACCAGTACTACCACAATAATGTCGTGGGCAGTCTTCAAGTACTCCGTGCGATGCAAAAGCATGAAGTCAATCATTTTATCTTCTCTAGTTCTTGTGCTGTCTTCGGTGCCATGAAACACAAAACCATTGCTGAAAACCACCCTACAGTGCCTTTAAGTCCATATGGCTGGTCGAAGTTAATGACAGAACAGACAGTGCGCGATTTTCATCGTGCGTATGGCATACGCTATGCCCTTTTGCGATACTTTAATGCTGCTGGAGCAGATCCTGAAGGGCAGATTGGCGAAACGCATGATCCGGAAACACACCTCATTCCCCTCGTTTTCGACGCAGTGCTTGGACGCATTCCTTACATCACCGTATTTGGTGACCATCACGAAACGAAAGATGGTACACCGGTACGAGATTATGTCCATGTGACAGATCTCGCTCAGGCGCATGTCATGTGCCTCCGACACTTGCAACAGAAAGCAGAGTGTCTTGAACTTAATCTAGGATCGGGTCAAGGGCATTCTGTCAAGCAGGTGATTCATGCTGCAGAGCGTATGGCGGAAAGTCGCGTACCCATCAAGACCGCTTTGCGCCGTCGAGGCGATCCGGCTATATTAGTCGCAGATTCTAGCAAAATCACCCAGACACTCGGGTGGATTCCCCAGCATTCCTCTCTAGAGACCATCCTTTCCACAGCCTGGCATTGGCACCAGCAACGACATGGTATGCTTATTGCTAAGACTTAACAATCAATCAGATTTATTGTTTCCCTCGCACCTGGAAGGGCGTCACAATGCCGCAGCAAGCTGTTTGGCCAGCAGCGCATGATAAAGCAATCCTTTAGATCCAAAACCCGTGATTATCCAGGTGCGCGGATTATAGGATTCAACACGCGGACGATGACCAGGTAAGACCGCTCGTAACCCAGCTGACGCCCCGATTACATCGATACGATCCAAAGTAGGAATCATTTCATACAATTTAGGAAGAAGTTCTTTTTGTGCAAAATCCACATCGGAAGGAAAAGGCGGCTTTTCATAAGTGGCGCCGATTATAACCTCATCTCCTGGTACAAGATAAATCCCGCCAGTAATCGGAAGAGATGGTTGAGGCACAGCTGTGGGCCATTTAATTCGAATTATTTGCCCTTTTACTTGGCGCATACGTAAATGAGCGAATTCGGACAGGTTCGCCATCTCAGCTCCTAGTGCGACCACCACTTGATCGTAGCCAGCTACATCGTCTAAGGAGACAATCTCTCTTTGTTCAAAGAGCACCCCACGAGCCTCACAGAGTTGCCACAGCGTATGCAGATAGTCACGACTATCTACGACTAATCCCTCTTGAATCAAGATCCCTGACGTATGGATGAGAGGTGAGTAGATCGTGCGACAATCGTCGATCCAACGCACTTTCGGATGGTTTTGGCTAGTCTGCAGAAAGCTCTTGGATTGCTCTTCAGTCATGGCAACGCGAAGAATCCCATCCACCCGACAAGCATGTGGAGCCGTCTCTTGCAAGAGTTGTCGTGTCTGTTCGAATGCCTCTAATCCATTCCAGGGTACTTTAGCGTGGGGTCCTGTATAAGGATGAAGGAGACCTGCAGAAGTTCCGGATGCGCCAGCACCGGGACCGGTACGATCGATTAGAGTGATGTTAACATCTTTTCGTTGTAACAGAAACCAGCAGACAGCAACACCTGCAAAGCCGGCTCCTAATACCGCTATACGCTGCACTTAAGGTCATCCACCAGGTTTCTTCGACTTGTCTTTGAGCGCGCGAAGCTGCGCATCTAGCATTCGCCGCTCTTTCGCAGAAATGCGGTCAATAGTCAGAACACCGTTAAGATGGTCGTTCTCATGCATCACAATTCGCGCAGACCATCCTTCTAGGCGTTCTTTTACGGGTTGCCAATTTTCATCCATTGCTTCTATCGTGATGTACTGTGGACGATTAATGCTGGGGTACAGTCCTGGAAGCGAGAAACACGCTTCCCCATGCGACCAGATCTCTTGGCTAGGCTCAGACAACTTAGGATTGATCCAGACGCGTAAATCTGTATCGCCGGTACGTTTTCCGTCCTTACCAAAAATAGGGAAGCGGCAGACAAAGATACGCAAAGCAGATCCTAACTGCGGCGCAGCCATACCCCAACCATCATCAGTGGTTTCTTTAAGGTCTTCGATTAACTGCTTAATCTCCGGAGTGAGCTCCTGAACAGGCTCGCAGTGCTTGCGTAATACCGGATCTCCATAAAGTCGCACTGGTCGTTTCATTTCATAATCCTACAATGTGGATGAATAAAGCATAAAAGAGTAGCAGGCCAATTTTGTGTTGTCAACCGTGTCCCAAAATAAATCGTGCCCGTGCCCGTGTGCGTGCCCGTGCCCGTGTGCGTGCCCGTGCCCGTGTGCGTGCCCGTGCCCGTGTGCGTGCCCGTGCCCGTGTGCGTGCCCGTGCCCGTGTGCGTGCCCGTGCCCGTGTGCGTGCCCGTGCCCGTGTGCGTGCCCGTGCCCGTGTGCGTGCCCGTGCCCGTGTGCGTGCCCGTGCCCGTGTGCGTGCCCGTGCCCGAAAACTTTAAAGCGTGTCCTGTTTGGCTGGCGGTATTGCAAATTTTCCGGGCACGGGCACGCACACGGGCACGCACACGGGCACGGGCACGAATTGTGGTAGGAACACGATTCCCCTGAATCCCATCAATTCTCCCTTCCCTAAAAGTTCGTTCTCCGTTATGATATCCTTTCTTTAACAGCGAAGTCCGCAGGAGTTGTGACATGAAAAAAGACATTCATCCGAAGTATCAAGAGGTTTTGTGGGTGGATACTTCCACAGGCTTAAAGTGGGTATGTGGATCCGCTTTATCGTCTGGCGATACTGAAAAATTTGAAGGCAAAGAGTATCCTATTTCTAAGGTGCCTATCTCTTCTGCTTCCCATCCGTTTTTTACTGGCAGCAAGCAGTTTGTTGACGCAGAAGGCCGCGTAGACAAGTTCCGTAAGCGTTATGCTAAGGCGCCAGTTCAAGAAAAACCAGCAGAAAAAGAAGAAGAAGAACCAGAAGAAAAACCAGGAAAGAAGCCAACAAAAGAAAAGGCTCCTGCTAAGAAGGCTACTACAGTTAAGAAGAAAACGGAGAAAGCCTAATCTTCTATGGAGAATAAAGTTCGCGGGCTGGTCGCTCGATTAGCTGTTGTGGAAGATATGTTGGGTCGATCAGACATTCTGGCCGATCAAAAAGCTTACCGCTCGCTAGCTCAAGAACATTCCTACCTGCGCGAAGTAGCGCAGGTATGGGAACAACTAGAAAAATCTCGTCAGCAGCTTGTCGAAAACAAACAGCACCTACGAACTGAGCAAGATCCTGAGTTCGTAGCGCTTCTCAACGAAGAAATCGCAGCACTCGACAAGTCTATTCCTGAATTAGAACAAAACCTCGAACGCCTTCTCATCCCTCCAGATCCCAATGATCACCGCACCACTATTATCGAAGTACGGGCTGGAACAGGTGGTGATGAAGCCGCTATTTTTGTGGGAGACTGTGTCCGCATGTACCGTCTCTTTGGCGACTACATGGGTTGGAAAACGGAACAGCTCTCAAGCACTCCTAGTGAACTGGGAGGATTTAAGGAATACGTCATGGTTGTGTCAGGACCCAACGCATACCGCTATCTTAAGCACGAAGGGGGGACACACAGAGTCCAACGCGTACCGGAAACCGAAGCGCAAGGCCGCGTACATACCTCTGCTGTCACAGTGGCCATTCTTATGGAACCTGATGAAGAAGAAGAAATCAACATCGATGAAAAAGACCTCCGAGTCGATACTTACCGCTCATCAGGCGCTGGCGGGCAGCACGTCAACACAACCGATAGCGCTGTACGCTTGACACATATCCCTACAGGTATTGTCGTCTACTGCCAGCAAGAGCGCAGCCAGCATAAAAACAAAGAAAAAGCCATGCGTTTGCTCGCAGCCAAACTAGCCCAAGTGCAAGAAGAGAAACGTCATGCCGAAATGGCCTCCACAAGAGCTGCTCAAGTAGGTTCGGGTGACCGGTCAGAGCGCATAAGAACCTATAATTTTCCGCAAAACCGCGTGACCGATCATCGCATCAACCTTACTTTGTATAACCTAGACAGAGTCATGGCAGGTCAATTGCAAACCATCGCAGAAGCACTTGTTTCCCATTACTATCAGCAACAATTGCAGTCTTGATGACTAGTCCAAATTTAATGATTAAACACAAAGACACAAAGACACGAAGAAAACCCTCTTCTTTGCGCCTTTGCGTCTTTGCGTTTAATAAACAAGCATACACGTTCAGTTCAAATACTTCTAAACACCCTGTCTTTACCGTATGAAAACTATCCGAGACGTCATCGAAGGCTCTGCCAGCTACTTAGAAAAACTAGGATTTGAGCGCTGCCGTCGTGAGGCTGAAGAGCTTCTCAGCGATGCCTTGGGGCTATCCAGAATGGATCTCTATCTCATCATTGACAAACCCCTGGAAGAGACCGAACTGGAAACCTGTCGTGAACGACTCAAGCGTCGCGCTAAAGGCGAACCCCTCGCCTACATACATGGAGAAGTAGAATTCTTTGGTTGCCAGCTAAAAGTGAACCGTTCCGTACTGATTCCGCGACCAGAAACCGAACAGCTTGTCGATAAAATCGTGAGCTGCTTGACGAAACACAATCTAGCTGACAGTGTGTTGTGGGATCTTTGTTGTGGCTCTGGATGTATCGGCATTTCGCTGAAAAAGCGCTTTCCTCAACTGCGTGTGATTCTTTCTGACATTTCTTGTGCTGCATTAACCGTAGCTGAAGAAAATGCCCGCACCAACGGCGTCGAGGTTGAACTGCGTGAAGGCGATCTTTTTGCTCCATTTGCTCACGAACGCTGCCACTTCTTCACGTGCAATCCACCTTACGTCTCTGAAGTGGAATTTACCCACCTTCAACGCGAAGTACGCGACTATGAGCCGCGTGGCGCACTCGTCGGAGGATGCGACGGACTCAGCGTCTATCGACGATTAGCCGAGGCCCTCCCACACCATCTTCATCACGGCGGAAAGGCCTGGCTCGAGATCGGCGCATGCCAAGCTGACCCCGTAAAATCGCTCTTTGGCCAAGCCTCTTGGAAAACCATGGATGTCGATCGCGACTGGTCTGGAAGAAATCGCTTCTTTTTCCTTGAAACTGAATGAAATTTTGCGTATTCTGTTCTCCTATTAATGACAAGTGAGTGCCAATGTTAGGGGCGTTAACAGATAAGCTACGCGATGTCCTAGGGAAACTGGGTGGGAAAAAGAAGCTCACCGAGGAGAATATCTCTGAGGCTATGGGAGAGGTGCGCTTGGCGCTGCTTGAAGCAGATGTCAACTTCACCGTTACAAAAACATTCATTAAACGAGTAAAAGAAAAAGCCCTCGGAGAAGATGTTCTAAAGGCTGTTAGCCCAGGACAACTCTTCATCAAAATCGTTCATGATGAACTCATTGCTCTCATGGGAGAAGAGGAATCTAAACTCGATTTATCGAAAAACCCAGCTGTCATTATGGTGTGCGGGCTGCAAGGCTCTGGAAAGACTACCCAGTGCGCCAAACTTGCCCTGCTGCTTAAGCGCCAAAAACTCGCTAAAAAGCCTCTGTTAGCCGCTTGCGACCTTCAACGACCCGCCGCCGTTCAGCAGCTAATCACCCTCGGTCAACAAGCCGATGTGCCCGTTTTCCACATCGAAAACGAAAAGAACCCGATCACAATAGCCAAAAGCGCCTTGAAGAAAGCACACGACGAAGGATTCGACGTCCTCATCATCGACACCGCCGGCCGACTCCACATCGATGAAGAGATGATGCAGCAGCTCGAACAGCTCGCTACTCTCCTCAAACCCTCCGAACTCCTCTTTGTCGCCAACGCTACCTTAGGACAAGACGCCGTCAACGTCGCCTCCGAATTCAATAAACGCGTCCCACTCACCGGCTCTATCCTCACCATGCTCGATGGCAACACCCGCGGCGGTGCAGCCATCTCCATTCGCGAAGTCACCGGGAAACCACTCAAATTCGAAGGCATCGGTGAACGCCTCACTGATCTACAGACCTTCCACCCACGCTCCATGGCTGACCGAATCCTTGGTATGGGCGACACCATCAACCTGGTTAAACAAGCCCAGGAACACTTCAGTGAACAACAAGCTGCGGATATGGAAGCCAAAATCCGCAAAGCTACCTTCACCTACGAAGATTACCTCTCTCAAATACAATCTGTCAAAAAAATGGGACCCCTCAAAAACCTGCTCAAGATGCTCCCTGGAGTCAGCAGCCTGAAGGATTTCGATTTCGATGACAAACAATTTTTTAAAATCGAGGCTATTATTCTCTCCATGACCAAAGAAGAGCGCGCCGAAAAATGCGAACTCATCCCCAATCGTCGAAAGAGAATTGCGCGCGGCAGCGGCACGACACTAGAAGATGTGAACAAACTAGTGAAATCATTCAAGCAAGCCAAGCAATTCTTTAAAAATATGCCTCAAAAGAAACAACTAGAAAAAATGCTCGGAGGAACCCCATGGCACTAAAAATTAGACTGCGCCGTCAAGGACGCACCAACAGACCTTTCTACCGCCTTGTCGTTGCAGAAGGAAACTCACGCAGAGACGGAAGATACCTAGAAGCAGTAGGCTGGTATGACCCATTCCAAGAAGAAGGTCCACAGAACCTACAACTCAAACCAGAACGCATTGAGCATTGGGTCGGCCAAGGCGCCATCCTGAGCGAAAACGCCGTTAACCTTATGGCAAAAGCTGCCCCTGAAGTGCTTCAGCGTTTGAATGCAAAATCCACAGCCGCACGCGTAAAAGTACGTGAGCAGCGTAAAGCACGCAATGCGAAAGCCGAAGGCTAAGCGCTAAAGGTTGGTTCGTCGTGTTGGTTCACATCCTGAGTCTCTTTCCAGGCTACTTCAGGAGCCCGCTCGATGAAAGCATCCTTAAGCGTGCGCAGCAGCAAGGATATGTCGACATCCACCTCATCGACATCCGGGAGTACTCCGAAGGACGCTACCGACAAGTGGATGATCGGCCCTATGGCGGAGGACCAGGAATGGTCCTCATGCCAGAGCCTGTAACAAAGGCCATCCGTGCTGCCAAAAGCCAAGGCCCGCAAGCAAAAGTTGTCTATCTCTCGCCGCAAGGACACCCCCTAACGGCACACAAAGCGCGAGAGCTAGCACGAACAGAGCATTTAATCCTGCTCTGCGGGCATTACGAAGGTATCGACCAACGCGCATTGAATGCTGAAGTCGATGAAGAGATTAGCATCGGTGACTATGTACTCACTAACGGCTGCCTGCCAGCCTTAGTACTGCTTGATGCCATGCTACGCTTCGTGCCCGGGGTTCTCGGTCACCACGAAGCAAGCGAGCAAGATTCGTTTGAACGCGAACTGCTTGACTGCCCCCATTACACCCGCCCAGAGGTGTTTGAGGGGGAAAAAGTGCCGGAAGTGCTGCAAACAGGCAACCACGAAGGAATTCGTCGTTGGAGATTAGCAGAAGCTCTGGCTAAGACCCAAGAAGTGCGCCCAGACCTGTACCAACGCTATCTGTGGAGCCAAGAAGAAGAAGGACTAACTAAGGAGAGTAAGCGGCCCGCGCCCACACTGCAAAGGACTACCCTCACAGTAGCTAACCTTCGGCGCAGCAAACGATTTTATCGCGACCTGCTGCGATTGGAGATTAAGTGGGAAAGCCTCGACACTATAGTCTGGGCATTAAATGGTGCAGAGCTTCTCTTACAGGAAGGCAAGCCCGAAACAAAGGGAATACAACTAGAAATCGCCTTAAACGGGCAAGAACAGATGAAAGAGTTAGCCAAGAAAGTGACCGAATTGGAACTAGGTGGTTTCGATGTGACGAATGCTACGGTCACCCATGTATGGTTCACCGATCCAGATGGATATCACTGGATGGTCAAAGAATTATTGAAGAAGGAGAGCTGAACAAATGAGCAGAACAAAATTGATTGAAAAAGTCGAACAACGACAACTCAAGAGCACGATCCCAGAATTCCGCGTAGGCGATACCATTCGTCTTCATACGCGTATTATTGAAGGGGATAAAGAACGTACACAGATGTTTCAAGGCACCGTTATTGCTCGCAAAGGCAGTGGCTTGTCTGAGACTATATCTCTCCATCGTATCGCCTACGGCGAGGGCATGGAGCGGGTGTTTCTGATCAACAGCCCACGTATCTCGAAGATCGAAATCGTTAAGCACGGTAAAGTACGCCGCAGCAAACTGTACTACCTACGTGGAACTACTGGTAAGAAAGCTAAGGTTCAGTCTCGCCTATTGACCAAGGGCAAAAAGGGACCTGCGGTTAGTAGCGTTGGCAACCAGCCTGCAGAAACGATTAGTGCGCCAGAAGCTGAACTAGCGAAAGAATAATAGAACGCAACTATGGCTGCTAGTCGGACAAAGATTGAACGGCAAGAGTATGCGCGTGGTTTCCGAAGCCTTGCAGGCATCGATGAAGCTGGGCGCGGACCTCTTGCCGGACCTGTCGTGGCAGCCGCTTGTATCATTCCCGAAGGACGCACCATCCGGGGCGTCAATGATAGCAAACAACTCACGCCAGAGCAACGCAACAAGCTCTATGCACGATTAACAGAGGACGACACCATTGTCTGGGCCGTCGGTATCGTCGATCATCAAACTATTGATTTAATTAATATTTATCAGGCGACAGTTGTCGCTATGAAAATGGCCATCGACGGCTTAAAGGTCGATCCTGACTTGCTTCTGGTCGATGGAATGAATCTTTCTCACCGAGATATTCCTTACCTAAGAATTGTGGATGGCGACTGTCTATCCCAGTCCATTGCTGCGGCCTCAATTTTGGCTAAGGTTACGCGAGACCGCATTATGGAGGAGCAACATCAGCTTTTTCCACAATATGGATTCGATCGACATAAGGGGTATGGCACCCCAGGCCATCTCAGGGCACTCAGTGAGCATGGTCCTTGTGAGATCCATAGGCGCAGTTTTCAACCGGTTAGGAGCGCGGAGGAGCGCCCTTCCGGGTGCGCGTCTTTGCGCGACTAGTTATGGATGATTGATGGACGAAGAATAGACATTTAATGGACAAATTTGCGGACTATATTGTCCATCGAGTGTCCATTAAATGTCCATCAACCGTCCATCTTTTGTCCATAACTAGTCGTGCAAAAACGCGCGCCCGGAAGGGCGCCACCATCCCGCGAAGCGATGATTCGCTCCACGGGTTGATCTTTGTAGATCTAATCTTTGTGAATTTCCAGATTGCTTCTGACTGATTTGACGCCGTTGACTTGCTTGATCAATTGGAGAAGACCTTGTTCGTCATTGACGCTGTCGACTATTCCTTCTAGGGTCACCACGCCATTGCTTGTATTGAGAGAGAGTCCATCATAACTATCCCAAAACCAATAAGAGCCCATTTTTTTTCGTATTGTTTTGTTGAGCTCTTCATCTTCCTGAGTCGAGTAGGAATCCTGTGTAAAGGAGGCTGTGAGGCTTTTATCAGATTTTCTCTCAAATACTTGGATTTGGCTGTTGATGTCGTGAACATTGTCCATTTTTTGGACGGCTTTTTCTATTTTCTCTTTGTCGGCATCAGTCTTCACTCTACCTTTCAGGGTGACGACGCCATTTTTTACGCCTACTGTGATGTGCGTGTAGTCTTGTGGTCCTGAGGTTAGCTGGTCGTGAATGTCTTGTGCCAGCTTATGATCGGGCGTAAGCGCGTATAGAGAAGACAGAAACAATGAGCACGAAATAATCGCAAATCGTAAAAGCATTTTAGTTAGTGCTGCCTGGTTTCACTTCGATTTGGTTATCCACGCGTGTAACGCCTGGGATTTTACGTGCGATCTGCGCAATTTCTTCTTTGGCAGATGGTGTATTTACTTGTCCGTGGAGGATAACAACGCCTGAACGTGTGGCGACCACAACGTTTTGTGCTGCTGGTTTAGCAGCAATGGCTTGTCTGATCGCGTCTGCGACTCGGCGGTCTTGATCGGATTCTGCACTTGCACGGGGTGCGGTTTCAGTGGTGGAATTCATAGCTGTGTGCTTTGGGGGTTCATTTTTTTTGGGGCCTTCGCAAGAGGCTAAGGTCAAGCAAGCAAGGGCGGCAAACAGTAGTTGATTTTTCATAAGGTTCTCCATAAGGTTCTCTGAGGGACCTTTTACGTTTCGTGGCCCCATTAAGCCGACCATATACGCAATGTTCCTTCGTGGTAAAGTTTTTTTTATTCGAATCGATAAAAAAAGATGACATATTTTGATGGGCTTTGTTATGGGTTCGATTATGAGGGGTATCGGCAGAACCTCGTTTTGTAGACACCCTCAATAGCAGATCATAATATGTGTCCTGTATCTTCGATAATATCTCTTGACTTTGTGTGGCCATATCTCGCTTTGAACTCGGACGTTTTAGGCGTGGTTAATTAATGTTATCTACAAGGGAGAATTTACCATGGTAACAAAAACTTCTAGATCATCTTCCGCTTCTGCACGCAGCAGCACTGCACGTGCAGGAAAAGGAACAGCAACAAAAACTACTGCACGTCGGGCTTCGACTTCTCGCACACGGGCTTCTACAAGTTCGATGAGTCGTTCTGAAGCAGGCCGTAAGGGTGCTGCTGCACGTTGGGGTTATAGCTATGAAGAAACTACCCCTAGCCGCAGCAGCCGCAGCCGCGCTACAACAACCCGCACAACGACTCAAGGCCGTGCGCAGCCAGCACGTGGCAGCCGCAGTGCAGCCTCTTCTCAGTGGGGACATTCAAATGAAGAGGGCTACGGCCGTAGACCAACTTCAAACACCAGATCAGTTTCAAACACAAGATCTGTTTCTAATAACGGCAGATCAGTTTCGCAAACTAGAGGCTACACCAACCAAAATCAATCCTATGGATGGGATGATCAAGAGCGCACCAATCGCGCACCTAGAGGGTATGCTAACCAAGGTCGCAACAACGACAACAACGGCTACGGCAACGAACGCTATGGTAGCCAAGGCTACGGCAGCAACAACGCTTACGGCAACCAAGCACGCGAGCGTTCTTTTGGTCGCTCACAGAACGACTATGATGATGTAGGCTATTCCAGAGGCTACAACGAAGAAAATGAAGGCGTGAACGCGCGCTATTTTGGCCGTAATGAAACAACTAGACCAGCGGCTAGGCCAACTTCAAGACCAGCTCGCACTAGCCCACGTACAACAGCTCGCACCAATGTTCGCGGGGTGAATGTTCGTGGCAACAACCGCGGTGGAAGCAACCGATCCGGCCGATAGTCTGAACAGACAGGCGTCGTAGGTTATCGTTTAGGCGGGTTCCTTCGGGAATCCGTCTTTTTTTATGGGACGCTTACGCGCCAAGTTACTTTACGACTAGGTATGGACAAAAGATGGACGCTCAATAGACAATAGAGTAAGCAAGTTAGTTTATTAGATGTCCATTATTTGTCCATTAATCGTCCATCTTTTGTCCATATATATTATTTTTTTTGACTTCGTGTTTTCCAAACCACTTTTTAATCGTAATTTAAAATTATTTAATAATTTATTTGCTTTTTATTGCAATTAAGCGTATAATTCATTTTTTTAAAAAGTGAGGTTTACATGTTTAACTGTTCGAAAACAGAAAGCGCGATTGCATTTGGTGGATTTGGCCTTGGATTGGTTGCGGGTTCAATAAACAATTATCGTCAGACATGGAGTCTTAGAGGGGTGGGATCAAAACCTTGGTCCCCAAGTAATAATTTTGTTGTCAAATGGTTAGAAAATGACCGCGAGAACTTTGTTCGTAGATTGCGAAGTCCTTGGGATCTACTATTACCTAAACTATGGAACCCGTTTATTCAATTCGAACAACTGGTTCCTTTGGCCTTGGTTGGGACCATTCACGTGATTTCTCAGGCAAGGTTGCCTGGGGCAACGTCATGGGGTGTTTTGGGTAAAGCTTCGGTCTTCACTTTCAAAGTGATGATTCTTCCTTTATTTTATTACAACATATGCTTCATGGGCGCGGGGAAGCTACGGATGAGTCGACCGGTTGTCGCGTTAAAAAATAAGCTAAGAATAGATCCTTCAGGTCATTGTGCTGAACAGGCAGGCATGGCTCTCTACAAGGTGTTTGCTTTTTCAGCGCTCGCTAATTTAGGTATTTCCCCGGGGCTTTATTTAGGAACAGCTGCAGTGACTTCTTTGTCTGATTTTCTGTGGACGCATCGAACGGTGTCCTCTTATCATAGTATTTTGGATATGGTTGTGGTAAGTGTTTTGAGCGCCGCCTGCGCAGGTGGTTTGTTCGCCGTTCGTTTTGGAGTGATAAAGGGGGTGTCTGTGGCATTGCCTCTGTTGGGTAAGGCCTAAAGAGGCAATCGAAGCGTGATCCATGCGCTGGACAGTTACCTCCAAAGAAAGCGCGAAGCTCTTTGTTTTTTAGGCAAAGTGCTTCGCGCGAGAATTTAGCGTTTTGCTTTTCGTGAATGTGTCATATCAGCGGCTTCCTGGTTGATGCTGCTGCTGAAGAAGGAGCCATCGGCGAGTTTGGTCAGGGTTTTGTTGGCATGGCCTTCTTCGTCTAATGTTTCTTGAATTAGATCGACTACTTCGTCATCTACGTCGAGATGTTTGGCAAAGCTGCGGAGAGTTCCGTAGGTAGCGATTTCATAGTGCTCGACTTTCTGAGCGGCTAGGATGATAGCGGCGTCCAAAACAGGAGAACTGGCGCGTCCTCTGACTAACTCTGAGGCTTCTGCGAGCAGTCCTTTCATGGCTTCACAGGTGATCTGCTCTGGCTCTATGTCTAGGATATCGAAAATTCTCTCCAGCCGGTGTGCTTGTTCTTTAGTCTCATCCAGGTGATGGGCTAAGGCGTCTTTGAGTCCACTATAGGACGCGGCTTTAATGAGCTTAGGCAGGCTGCGAATGATTTGCATTTCCGAGCTATACATGTCTTCGAGCTGTTCTACGAATAGGTTATAAAAATCTCTCATAATCGCATCCTTGTTAGAGGGTTAATATTAGGCTTACTCAACGCTTTCCTGGGATTTTTTGCCGTATTGGTTGTCATGGTTGCCTCTTGAGAAAAAAGCGAGGCTCCACGAATGGAGCCTCGCAATTGGTTACATATCGCTAGGACCTGATTTGCGATGACCAGCGGTGGCGTGTTCACGGTCGAATGAGAAGTTCGTTTTCTCGAATCGAGACAGCTCTTCTTCGGCTTTTTCTTTAGCATAGCCGTAGCGGCTTTGCAGTTTGCCTAAGAGTTCTAGTCTCTTTCCGTTGATCTGGGTGATGTCATCGTCCGTTAATTTGCCCCAGGTCTGTTTTACTTTGCCTTTGATTTCGTTCCACTTACCTTGGAATTGATCTTTGTTAGCCATATAAACTCCTTGGTTATAGTGGGTGTAGTAATTTTATTACTGATTAGCGTTTTTTACTTTAAGATTACTTTTAACTGATTTAACCCCTTCTATCTTACGTAACTCAAGCATAAGATTTTGTTGGTCTTTAGGGGTTTCTACAAAGCCTTCTAAGACGACAATACCACTGGATGTATCGAGGGATACATCAGGGTAGCTGTCCCAGAACCAGCCTGTGATTTTGTCCCGAATTTTCATATTCAACTGCTGGTCTGCAGGTGAAGCGTAGGAGTCTTGGGTGCTTTTGGTGGTGGCTGTGTTCATCGCAGTGCTTTTGTCTGCTATAGCAATTTTGCTAGTCAGACTACGCACGCCGCTGATGTTGCGCACCTCTTTCTCTACTTTGTCTTTATCGGCTTGAGTTGGCACTGTACCTGTAAGGGTCACGGCTCCGTCTCTAACATCCACGGCCACTTGCTCATAGCCTTTGCTAAATATACCTGAGCTTAGTTTGTCATGGATGTCTTTAGCCAATTTCTGGTCGCCGCTGGCATAGCGTTCATCGGCTGCAGCCAAAAAGCGGCTAGTTTCATTGGTTCTTTCAGTTGATTGATTTTGTTTGGCATTGGTGTTGCTATTTGTATTAGTAGATGGGTTAGCTGAATAATTCACTCCATATACAGTGGAGCTAGCAATAATTAAAGCAGCTAAAAAAGATAGCTTTTTCATGGTGTGCTCCTTTTTTTTATGGTTATTAAAAATTATTAGACTAGGCAAAAATTCCCAATCCGATAACCAGAGCGATGATGAAGAGAACGAGGAAGACGAAGAATAGGATACGGGAAATTCCTGCTGAGATGGCAGCCACTGCAGGAAGGCCTAAGGCCCCTGTAATGAGTGCGATCACTAAAAATATAATAGCCCACATTAGCATGATGCAACCTCCTGCTTGTGGTGAATTAGATTATGCCTAATAGCTTGAGAATAATAAGGATCGAGATCGGCACGCCAAGGATCCATAGAATAATCATTCTACCCATAATTGACTCCTTAGGTTGTGTGTATCGAGGGAGAGGCAAGAATTCCGTGACTGCCGGAAAATCAGAACTATACCTCTTCATAACATATAAATATTTTTTTGCAAACTCCCCCAGGATTATCTCCTGGGGGACGATAATCGATTATCGTTTTGATCCAGCTTTTTCTGCGCATGTGCAGACGTTGTTGGCGCCGGCTTTTTCGCAGATTTTTTTGGCTTTTTCTAGATCTTCAGCGTTTTCTAGTGTGAGTGCCAGCAAGGTGCTGCCGTTCTGGAGAGCATCTTGGTAGCGTTTGGTTTCATTTTCTGGGAGACCCAGTTCGATGAAGCGGCTTGGGTTGGTATGGCCAGGAGTTTGAGGAGCTTTATTTTGTTTTTCTTGTCCTGGTTTGCCACCTTTTTTATTTTTGTGGGGCATTTGGGTTTTGGCCAGGGGTGTTGCTTGGCTGGTAGTTGGCTGATGTTTGGGGGGAAATCACGGAAATTTCTTGTTTTGGGAACCCTGCATGTTGTAATTCGTTGCTGATTTGGTCTGCTTGATTTTGATTTTTAACGATACAAAATACTGCCTTTTTCATAGAGACCTCCTACGGTAACCCTGAGGGGGTATGTTTTGCTTTCCCCCTATTGATCCGAGCTATAACGAGACCTGTTAATGTTGTAAAGAGCGTTATTTTTTACACTGGGGGTTGAAGAGTTTGCGAGAGTTGGTAGAAAAATTGTGGAAAACGCAGAGGAGGCAGAGCCGAGAGGGTGAGAGAGAGTCGGTCACCCGTTCTCTCTACCCTCTCGTTTTCCACGTTTAAAATCTTACCACAAAAATACACTAGCGTAAGGGGCTTCTCCTTTACTCGAGTTTCTTTCTGAACAGCCATGTAGCGGCGCTTAGGGTGCAGACGGCGATGATTACCATCGGCCAGGTGTTGGCGAGTACGTAGGAGACAGGAACTTCTTTTAAGAACTGTCCTTTGACGATGGCTAGGAAGTAACGCAGTGGATTAGTGAGGGTAATCAACTGAAACCACCCGGGCATGTTTTCGATTGGCGTTGCAAAACCAGAGAGGAGGACGGCGGGAGACAGAAAGATGAATCCTCCTAGGATAGCTTGTTGCTGCGTGGTACATAATGAAGAAATGAACAGCCCAACTCCGATGATCGCGCAAATGAAGATGAACATGCTGAAATAGAGAGGAATCAAAGAGCCGGTGAAGGGAACTCCAAACATAAAGATAGTTGCCAAAAGCATGGCGGTACCTTCTCCCATTCCAATCACTATGGCGGGAACGGACTTGCCCACAAGGATTTCCCACGTCTGAATGGGCGAAACTAACAGTTGATCGAAGGTTCCGAGCTCACGCTCTCGGGCGACAGAGAGGCAGGTGATGATTAAGCTGATGGTCATCACAAGGATCGCGCACAGGCAAGGTACCGTGTACCAGCGGTAGATTAGATTTGGGTTATACCAATCGCGGGGAATAAGTTGCGTCGGCTGTTGGGGGAGGCTGTAGCGTGCGGCGAACTCACGGTTAAACTGTTGGATAATCTGCGCGATGTAGCCTTGAACAATTTGTGCTGCATTGGAGCGTCTGGCATCTAGAATAATCTGAACGCCTGCGGGTTGATGAGAGAGAAGATTGCGCGAAAATTGTTCGTCGATCTGTACAACCAGCAAAACTTTTTGTGTATCAATGACTTCGGCGATTTCTTTGTTGCTGTGTAGGGAGAGCACCTCTGTAAAAGTTGGAGCCCCGTGAAAGCGTTGAATCAGTTCCCAAGACTGTTTTCCGGTATCTCGATTATAGACGGCGATTTTTACGTTGGTTACATCCAAGGTAGCAGCGAAGGCAAAGAGGAAAAGTTGCATGATTGGAGGGACAATCAGTAGAGCGCGGCTTTTTTGATCGCGCCAAACAGCGAGGAACTCTTTGTAGATAAGCGCAGCAATGCGTCCGGCCATCTCGCTACTCCAACCGCTTTACGGTGTTGCGTGCAGTGATGGCGAAGAAGACGGCTGCAATTGCAAGAATAGCTAGCGTATTCGGAATCAATAGCCCCCAGACATCGCCTGCCAAGAAAAGCGTTTTAAGCGCGGCAATGAAGTAGGTGGCGGCGATAAAGTAGGTGATTATTTGCAAGATCCACGGCATGCTGGAGATCTCAAAGATAAAACCCGACAGCATAAATGCCGGCAAAAAGGCACTAATTAAAGCTGCTTGCGCGGCGACAAACTGATTGCGTGAGACGGAGGAAATCAATAGTCCTTGCCCTAAAGCAGCGAGCAAAAATGCCGCAGAGACGAGCGTTAACGCAAGGTAGGAACCCCTGAAAGGCACTTCGTAAAACACAGTTGCGACGAAAACACAAACGACCATAGAGCCCATACCCAAACAAAAATAGGGAATGAGCTTACCGATCAGTAATTCACTGATTCCGATCGGAGTCGCCATCAGCGCCTCCATAGTACCGCGCTCCCATTCCCGCGCGACGACCAGTGCAGTCAGCATTGTTCCGATCAAAGCAATGATCAAGGCTAACGAGGCTGGGATAAGAAAATTGCGGCTAGACAGCTCTTGGTTAAACCAGAAGCGGGGTTGAGCGCGGACAAGCGGTAGCGCGCGCATTTTGCGCTGGTGGCCCTCTATGTCTAGCCAGTTTGACCAGGCTCCTTGCACGTAGTTTTGGATGAAAGACGCTGTATTTGGCTCGCTACCGTCAGCGATGACTTGAATGGGTGCAATGTGATGACCCGAGTCTTTGTACTGTGTGAAATAGGAAGGCACCACGACAATACCGTGAATTTTTCCTATAACGAGATCATGCAGGACCTCTCGCCTGTCGCGAACCACGTTTACGCTGAAATACGGGCTGTCTGTAAGCGCTTCCGCGAAGCTTCGTGCATCCGGAGAGGTGTCTTCTAAAACGAGCGCTATACGCTCTAGATTTGCGTCTAAAGAGACTCCAAAGCCATACACAATTAACAAAATCATCGGAAAAACAAAGGCAATCAGAATGCTGCTAGGATCACGAATGACCTGATAGAATTCTTTGATCACAATTGCTTTCAGCCGGCGGCTATTCATAGGAGTCTGCCCTCACACAATTCGTGCCCGTGCCAAGAGCCGCTGCAACATACTATTCGTGCCCGTGCCCGTGTGCGTGCCCGTGCCCGGAAAACTTGCACAACAGAATTCATTCCCTTAACAATCATGCTTATCGGGCACGCACACGGGCACGGGCACGAGTTATATGGAGACATCATCCTCCTTTCACATCATGTCTCTGAATGAGCGTCAGAAACGCATCTTCCAGAGTAGGGTTTGGCATCGCATCAGACAGCACGCTAGCTTTTAGGGCATCGGGTGTATCGAGTGCAATGATTCGGCTGCGATAAACGAGTGCGACGCGATCGCAGTATTCTGCTTCATCCATAAAGTGGGTGGAGACCATGACTGTGACGCCTTTTTCGACTAGACCATTCATGTGATTCCAAAATTCTCTTCGTGTAAGCGGGTCTACTCCTGAGGTGGGTTCATCTAGGAATAGAACAGGAGGTTGATGCATCACCGCGCAAGATAAGGCGAGACGTTGTTTAAATCCCAAAGGGAGCATGTCTGCCGATTCATTGAGATAAGGCTTGAGATTGAATGTATCGATCATCTCATCGACAGCTCGCTGACGAAGCTTGCCTTGCAAGTTGTAGATGCCGGAGAAGAACCAAAGATTCTGATAGACGCTTAAGTTGAGGTAGAGAGAAAACTTTTGCGCCATATACCCAATGCGTGCACGAGCTGCTGAGGGAGCTTGCTGCAGGTGTAAACCAGTGACGAATGCTTCTCCAGCTGTTGGGGCTAACAACCCGCACATCATTTTGAATGTCGTGGTTTTGCCTGCTCCGTTAGGTCCCAGAAGGCCAAAAATTTCCCCTCGGTGAACAGTGAAATTAATATCATAAGCCGCCGTAAAGGTGCCGAAACGCTTGATCAATCCCCGGGCTTCTACGACAGGTTGTGGGTTAGGAGGGATCTCCGCCACACGCTCTGCAAGTGGAGAGGGTGTACCTGGCACGCCACCTAACACATCGATAAACGCATCCTCGAAACGCGGTTCGGTAGCCTCCAAACGTGCATGAGGACCAGCATTGAACGAACTCGCATCAGGGATCGGTGCATCCGGCGCTAATAGAAGGCGCACATTGCTTCCTTGTACCACTCCGTCGCGCACGTCGGGTCGCTGCAAAAGTGATTTGAGAAGTAGTCGACGACGACCTTCTAGATGAGTTAACTCAAAGGTCCTACCTCTTACACGCTGGGTTAGTTCCTGCGGAGGCCCGCTAAACAGCAATTTTCCCTCGTTCAACAGCATCACGGTGTGACACCGCTCCGCCTCATCCAGATAGGAGGTGCTCCACACAACAGAGATTCCTTGATCGATGAGGTTATGCACCATCTGCCATAACTCGCGACGCGAAATCGGGTCGACACCTACGCTAGGTTCATCTAGAAGCAATAAGGTAGGCTCATTGATTAGTGCACAAGCTAACCCAAGTTTTTGTTTCATCCCGCCAGACAAATTCTGAGCTAACCTGCCTGTAAAGGGTTGTAGGCCAGTAAAAGTGAGCAGACGCTCAAATACACTCGCATGTTGTTCATCAGGCAAACCGCGCAGGTCGGCGTATAGATTCATGTTTTGCTCGACTGTAAGATCCTCGTACAGACCAAATTTTTGCGGCATGTAGCCGATCAATGGTTGTAGAGCCGTCGTATCTTTACATGTATCAAATCCCATTACCTTAATGGATCCTTCGGATGGCAACATCAGACCTGTCATCAGGCGGATCAGCGTCGTCTTTCCAGCCCCATCAGGGCCAACTAACCCCATGATACGGCCACGTGGAATTTCTCCGCTGATCGCATCTAAGGCTGGCGCAGCATGGCCCGGAAAGCGCTTCGTAACCTGGTTGATCTCTACCAGAATATCATTCACGAGACACTTCATGTTGTTTTTTTAGAACGACCGTAACAGGCTGACCTTGTCTGAGAAATCCATCCGAATCGTCTACATAAACACGTAAACGAAAAACCAGGTCGGTACGCAGTTCGGGACTTTGCACGGTCTTCGGTGTGAACTCAGCCATCGGCGAGATAAATCCAATTTTGCCATGATAGACGCGGCCTCCCTTCACATCCGTATGTACCTCTGCAGGCATGCCAGAATAGATTTCACCTAGATTCGGCTCAGAAACATACGCACGAATCCACAAAGGAGATTTGATGGATATAGTAAAGACAGGTTCGCCTACGTTAGCTACAGTGCCCGGTTCTCTGATGCGTGTTAAGATCCATCCTTCGGTGGGACAGTAGGCTTTTGTATCTTTGAGATTTGTTTCTGTTGTGCCTACAGCAGCAATTGCTTCCGCTAATTGTGCGCGTAGCTGATCGCGACTGCTTTCAGCGTCTTCAAAGTCCTGTTGAGATACAGAACTCGACCCGATTAGGCGTTTTCGCCGCTCATAGTTGCGTTCGGCTTGGATCAATTGCGCCCTGACTGACTCCACATGCGCCTTTGCTTGTTCCCACTGATCTAGGTAAGGCTGTTTGTCGAGTTCAGCGACGAGCTCACCCGGCTTCACCACGTCACCCTCGTCAAAGTACAGTTTATGCACACGACCCATCACGCGAAAGCCAAGATCTACCTGACGGATATCTACGTTTCCGTATAGGACCAGCTCGTTTTCGTTTTGCCGCTCCTCCTTCCAAAACAAAAAGAGGCTCGCCAAAACGGCGCTAACTACAAGAAGTACGATAATTGCTGAACGGCTCATGCTGCAATCAAAGCAGATCCCGGAGAACCGTTGCAACATAAATTATTCGTGCCCGAAGGCAATGTAATGTCCCTACATAGTTCGTGCCCGTGCCCGTGTGCGTGCCCGTGCCCGATTCTATTGTGCAAGTTTTCCGGGCACGGGCACGCACACGGGCACGGGCACGTGGTAATAGAAGACATCACCTACGCGGTAATAGAAGACATCACCTTATGAAGAAAACCCTCCATTATGGTACACTCCTCACTTGGCAACTTCTTTCAACTTCTTTGATGGAGACATGATGTCTACAGCTACAGTAGCTACAGTGGATAGAAAACAAAAGCCGTGGGTAATTGGGTTGGCTCTTTTCTCGATGTTTTTTGGGTCGGGAAATCTAATTTTTCCACTTGCGGTAGGACAATTTGCTCAGGAACATTATCTGCCCGCCACGTTGGGTTTTTGCATCACGGCGGTATTAATTCCCTTTATGGGTGTCATCGCGATGGTGATGTATCACGGCAACTATCGCAACTTTTTTGGAGTATTTGGCAAGCCCGTTGGGTTTGTTTTGACGCTTATGCTTCTTATTTTCTGGATCCCATTAGGTTCCGGGCCGCGCTGCATAACATTGTCGTATGGAGCCATTCAGCATTATATAGGCGCAACACCTTTGTGGCTATTTAGTCTGGTGTATACCTGCATTGTTTTCGCCATTACGTGTCAAAAAAATCGCATCATCGGTTTGCTAGGCCGCTTTCTCACACCTGTATTATTGTTGATCTTAGCGATTGTCTTTGTGATTGGTGTCTATACATCGACCGGATTTGGTCCTACAGAACATACAGCGATGCAAGCATTTGGTGAAGGCTTGGCAGAGGGATACAACACGCAAGATCTTATTGCTGCATTTTTCTTTTCTGCTTCCGTTATCGGTATTTTAACGCACCGTGGCGAGGCCGATGTTGTGAAGGATGATCGCCCTGCGTTGCGGTTAGCGCTGCGTGCCAGTGTCATCGGCATCATCATTTTAGGCGTGGTCTACTTAGGTCTTCTTTATCTAGGCGCTGCACACGCATCGATGCTAAATGGATTATCGAAAGATCTTCTATTGCCAACGTTAGTGCGCATGCTTCTCGGTGACCAACTCGGATTTTTTGCTGCGTTGGCCATTGCTTTAGCCTGCATGACAACCTCCGTCGCTCTCGCACTCGTCTTCACTGACTTTCTGCGCTTTAGCGTGTTTCATGAAAAGCTCAGCCATGGCGTAACGCTAGCCATGATTTGCATCACCACGTTTGGAATGTCGCTCATTGGATTTGCCGGAATCTCCGTGATTCTCAGCACTGCGATGGAGTACATGTATCCATTCCTCATTGTGATGATCGTCTTTAATTGTGGAGGAAGAATCGTTTCTCGATGGCTGAAAAAAAAAGCCCGCGCGCAATTGACTAGTTGCTGCGTTCACCCTTCGTAGAAATCGCGCAGCCATTCACGAGGATGCTGAATGGCTGTGCGCAAGTGTTTCATCGGATAGCTGCAGGCTTTGCATACCGGAATTAACCATTCGATATCGTCGATTGTAGCTTCCAGAATATCATTAGGAACAAGCGCAGCTTCTAGATCAAGGGAATTCATTTCTTCAGAAGATTCGTAGTCTAAGAAACGAAGAATCGCCTTGGCTTCTTCTAGTTCTATTCCTAGGCGTGAGAGGAGGTCGCGATAGTCATCATCTCCCATTAGTGTGCGTCGTAAAATTGACTCTTCAGACTCTTCTTCTTCGCTCGGACGATAGCCCTTTAACTGACGAGCGTGCCTAATCTCATAGGCAATCTTCTCCCATTTTGACGCCCTCCACTGGTAGTATTGCTTCAGATCGTCCAGAAGGCTATGGAGAAAACTAAGATCCCGTTCCTGGTTGCGCCACATGATTTGATTCCGTGCTACTAACAGTCCGGATCTTACAGTTAAGGAGAATTCACGACAAGGGCGACAAGGACTCAACCAGGGCATCGGACATTAAAAGAATAATTTAAGTTAACTTGCCGAACGTTCATAGTTCCTCTGCCACATGACCTGGAAGATATTATGAACAAAAAATGGCAGGCCCTTATCCAAAACTCGTGTTAATTAGTAGTTTTTGTTTTATTTTAGAAAAGATAATTCACATATCTTCAATGTTGTTAAGGATGAGGATCATGGCAATAAACTGCATGTGGACTATCGCTACAAAGAAGGCACGAATCTCCTCACAGTCAAGCTCTCAGGTTATAAGGAGGGGCTGTGACGGGAAAATATAGGATCAGTATTGTTAGTCCGCCAGACAGAGAAAATTTAGTAGCAGAAATTTTTTTTGGTGAGTTTCAGTGGGCTGAAGTAAGTCATGAAAAAAATGATTTTGAAATAGAATTTTATCCGCGACCAGACCATGCATTTTGGCAACTTAGCTTTGTGGATGCGATAAGTTCCTTAGCAGAAGCCCAACAAAGATTGAAAGATATCGGTTAGACCTTTCCTCGCCTGCCGCATTTGCTGCCACAGCATTAGTGACCACAGTGGAAGTAGCTCCTTGGGTTGTTGGAGGGCTGGTTTACAGAGGTATAGCTAAAGTTTATACGTGGGGGCGATCGGGTTATAGGGCGTTGGACCACACCCGATCCACTAGGCTTTGAAGATGGACTCAACCTGTATGCATACGTCCACAATAACCCCTTAACGCATTTCGATCTTTATGGACTACTAACAGGACCAGCAATGGCAAGTTGCGGTACCGCATCCGCTGGTCACAGAGAGGTATGTGTCGCATCTGCACGTCCTTCTTTGGACCGACGGGAATTTTCCAATGCTGGAGCAGGGTGCCGCAAGATCGAATTTTCTAAAAGTGAACCGGAGTATAGATGTGGTGCGAGAGCAGGAGTGAGCGTAGCACTCGGTACCTGGGCTGTCCTGGAGTTGGCTTAAAAGGTGTTGAAGGATATGGCTATCCTGAATGCTTTTGTGGGTGTCTCGTTTCACAAGCATCTTCTCTTGAGCCATGTAGGCTGGTGAATACTTTGGACTATTGTGGCGTACACATGTGCATTGACCCCACCTGCGTTTCCGGAATGGTTCGTTCCTATTTCTACTCGGGTACAAAAATATATCTTACCTGGTACGCTGGTGGAGTTGTTCTAAAAATTGTAGGAAAGGTGGTTACATCCCATACGCATCAGGCTAAGATAAGTTTTTGATGCGCGCATATATTTGATAGCAAGCTTGTTGCGAAAGGAAAACCCTCTTCGAGGGTTTTCTTTTCGCAACGAATTTACTATCAATTGCATACGCATCAAAAACTTATCCTAGCCTGATGCGTATGGCTGCAGTCCCTGTCTAAAGCCTACTTAACGCGAGTTTTGGATAAGCCAGTCTTGGAAATAGCTTAGAATAAGTTATTTGAGTTGAAAAAAACTTCACAGGTTCAGGCTAAGATAAGTTTTTGTGATTATGCAATTGATGCAAGCTCATTACGACAGGAAGACCCTCGTAGAGGGTCTCTGAATGTAGCCCACCGTGAACCTGCGAGCGTCAGCGAAGACAGGTGTAACGGTGGGAATATGGGCAAAATAGGGTTCGCACTCTCGAACGAGAGTGCCTCAGCTCGTTGATTACAAATAGCTTGAGGCACACCCCTTCGGGGGTGCAATAGGTTTTCGACGCATTTTCCCACCGTTACACCTGTCTTCGCTTCGCTCGCAGGTTCACGGTGGGCTACATTCAGAGACCCTCTTCGAGGGTTTTTCCTGTCGTAATGAGCTTGTTATCAATTGCATAATCACAAAAACTTATCTTAGCCTGAACCTGTGAAGTTTTTTAAACTCAAATCACTTACTTTAAGCTATTTCCAAGACTGGCTTATCCAAAACTCGCGTTACTTAGGTGCGCCCACAGGCTCTTTTTTCACCTCTTTGATAGGCTCCTGTTTAATTTCTTTGATGGGTTCTTGCTTGATCTCTTTTGGTGGTTCGATCGGATTTTTGACTGGTTCTAGAATTTTAAAGCTCTTGATCACGCTTTTGCAAACTTCTGAATGGGCGTCATACTTATTGTTATCCACCAGACATTCCACAACGTAGGCAGTTTTTCCTTCTTTAAACATGTAGGAGAGCTGCTGAATTTCTTTTCCTGATCCAGGGAGCTTGTAGGTCATCAATCCCCAATGGGACTTATGACCGTTGATCTCTTCTGTCCCACTATTTTTCATATTTAGTTCGCCCACATTTTTCTTCACTTCAGCAAGCGAGGCTTCAAAAAGCTTGTCTAGGGTTAAGTCGGAGAGAGGGGATCCGGTTAAATCCACAGCAGTGACAAGAATTTTGATTGGTACATTGTCGAGGTTGAGCGGTTCATTACTGTTGGCGTTAGCCGCACCTGGCCAAGCTAAGACTTGCGCGCCCATATCGTTGGTCTGCCAGCCTGTCGGCAGGACGATGGAGTACTTTAGGCTCTCGCCGAGCTGTTTGGTGAAAGGTACGGGAGCTGCCTTATCTGTCGACACTTTGACGTCTACCTTGACACTGGGCGCTGGAGCTGTATCCGCCGCTGACAATAGACCACAAGCAACTAACATGATTAAGCTCATGCATAATTTAATTAACCGATTCATCTCGATTTCTCCGTTAATTATTAATCATTTGTTATAAATACTATTATAATTAACAATTTATATTTTCTCATCTTATTTTAATAAGCTTCTCTGTGTACTCTGTGGTCTCTGTGGTAATTAATTTTATTGTTTAAAAATTCTACCACAGAGATCACAGAGTACACAGAGAGGCTCATATTCATTATTTTCCGGTAAGGGGGCAGAAGGAACTGTCTCGCTCTGTGGTGAAATTTTTTAAAACCGTTAGATTGCGGAAAAGCAGCCAATTTCTATAGAGTCATCAAGCATGAATTCTTTGTCAGCCGAAACACATTTAGCCGATTTGTTATCCGACTATTCCAGTCGACTATTTCCTCTATGCAGAAGCCTTACAGGGCAAGGGGTGAGGGAGACGTTGCATATCCTACAGGAAATCGTTCCTTGGGCCCTTTATGAGGTTCCTACGGGTACCCAGGTGGGCGATTGGATCATCCCAAACGAATGGACAGTGCGCGACGCCTATGTGTTGGATAGTGCGGGGAATCGTGTGATTGATTTTCAGAGATCGAATCTGCACTTGGTGGGATACAGCGTGCCTTTTGAGGGTGAGCTTTCGCTGGAGGAACTGCAGGAGCATCTGTTTTCTCTTCCTGAGCAGCCGGAGTTGATTCCCTATGTTACCTCCTACTATCAGCCACGCTGGGGGTTTTGTATGAGTCAGAGGCAGCGCGATGCGTTGAGACCTGGGCGGTATCGCGTATGCGTGGACACAACGCTAGAGCCTGGCGCGCTTACCTATGCGGACTATGTGCTTCCGGGTGAGTCTGAACAGGAGATTTTTCTCTCTAGTTACATCTGCCATCCCTCTATGGCGAACAATGAACTCACAGGGCCATTGGTTGCGGCGTTTGTCGCTAAGGCCTTGGCTGAGAGACCGCGGCGCTTTACCTATCGGTTTGCGTTAGTGCCAGAAACTATTGGTGCGATCACTTACCTCAGTCGTAATCTACAGCATCTACAGCGTCATGTAGTCGGTGGCTATGTCCTGACTTGTTTGGGTGATAGAGGCGATTTCTCCTATCTGCAAACTCGTTGTGCCGACCGGCTAGTTGACCGGTTGACTTCCCATGTGCTTGAACATGCCGCCGAGAACTACACCCTCTACAACTGGTTGCAGAGAGGAAGCGATGAGCGGCAATACTGTTGGCCTGGCGTAGACTTACCCATGGGTTGTCTAATGCGTACCAAATATGGTGAATATCCCGAATACCATACCTCAGGGGATAACCTGGACTTCATCTGCCCTCATGCTTTAGCCGAGTCCGTTCAAATGACTCTGCGATGTTTAGATGCTTTTGAACAAAATTATTGTTATCAGACGGAAATCTTGGGAGAACCGCAATTAGGGAAAAGGGGCCTATACCCAACTCTGAGCACACGCGATGCCGGACGTACTGTGCGCATGACTGTGGATCTGCTTGCGCATAGCGATGGAAAAACAGATTTGCTTACTATAGCGGAAAAACTGAAGACACCAATCTGGAATCTACATGCGCTTGTTCCACCCCTTCTTTCACATCAACTTTTGCGTGCAGTGTAATGAGAATTCGTTCCGAGCAACTGTGCGGTGATCTGCAAGCTATTCAGGGCAGCATTGGCGAAGTGCCGGTACTAATCCATACTGATCTGTTGCGTGTAGGTATGATTGCGGATCCCGCCGATAGAGACAGTTTTTGTGCTGCCTATGCACAAGTGCTGGACGAGGTGTTTGGCCATCAAAGCTACCTAATCCCTACCTTTAACTACGACTATTGCCGATCTGGAACTTATGACATCGAGCATACACCCAGCGAGGTAGGTGCCTTGACAGATTATTATAGACGCTATTTTTCCAACCACCGCACACATACACCCGTATTTCATTTTTGCATTCAGAACAATAGAGATTTTACCATGCAAACACGCACGAACTGCTTTGACCAACAGTCGACTTTTGGCGAACTCGTTGCAGCGGACGGAGTGGTGCTTTTTTTAGGTGCGCCTTTAAGCGCTAACACCTTCGTTCATCATGTAGAAGAGATATGCGATGTCCCCTACCGTACTCACAAGCAGTTTTCAGGGCATATAATCAGAAACGGTGTTTCGCAGCCTGCAAACCTCACCTATCGTGTGAGGCCTTTGGATGGCAGTGTGCAGTATGATTGGGATCGCATAGAGATCGAATTGACCGAGGAGGGCATTCTGAAGAAAGCCGTTGTAGGTGCGACTCAAGCGTTATTTTTTCAAGCGCGGCAGCTGCGCGACTATTGGAGCAGACAGATACAAGCAAACCCGCGCGCGTTGCTTATTTAGCTGTCTCTGTGCTAACATGGCTCCTGCTTAAAATGGCTGTTAGGTTATAATGAAGATGGCTTTTTTGCTGCTGGTGAGTGTTTTAGTAATGAGTGGAACGATGTTGTTTGCTAACGAAGGAAGTCTTGGGTCTGTAGTGGTGATGTTAGGACCTCCAGGGTCTGGCAAAGGGACGCAGGCAGTACGCCTGAGCGAGAAACTAGCGATTCCGCATGTAAGCACAGGTGATCTTTTCCGCGAAAACATGAAGAACGACACACCTGTAGGCCGCAAAGCAAAAGAGTTCATCAATCAGGGCAAGCTAGTGCCAGATGAAATCACGATGCAGATGTTAGCTGAGAAGGTTGTTGGTCCAGAATATAGCCGAGGATATATTTTGGATGGGGTTCCACGTACCGCAGAGCAAGTGAGGATGTTGGACGAGTTGCTTCAGCCGACAGGACAGAAAATTGCGGCAATCTATCTAGAAGTGTCTGACGAAGAGGTGATCAAGCGCATCAGTGGCCGCCGCTCATGTCCTCAATGTGGAACCGTTTATCACGTTGCCTTCTCACCGTCAAAGATCGAAGGCAAGTGCGATAAAGATCAAACGCCCTTAATCCAACGTGAAGATGATAAATCCGAAGTTGTAAGTAAACGCTTACAAGTCTATCACGCACAAACCGCTCCTGTAGTCGATCTATACCGTTCCAGAGGTATCCTCAAAACCATAAATGGCGAACAGAAACCGGGTCCCATTTTTGATCAGTTGATGGCGTTTATGGACGATGGACGAAAAATGGACCATTGATAGACCATTGATAGACAAAAAAGTTAGTGACAAGATGGACATGAGGCTAGTCCAAAAAGCAGAACAGTGGCTCTCGTCCATCCCGTCGCTGTTTAGCTTGTCCATCAATTGTCCATTATTAGTCAATTTTTCGTCCATAGTCCATCAAAACTGCCTCACATACTCCTGCAAGGCCTTTTTGGAGTAGATCTTTTCTCGCTTAAAGTCAGCAACGGTGGTCAGATGCAAGCTGTTAAGTCTCTCCTGCACAACCTTCAGCACAGCTTCTTCTTCCGTGTATTCATCATGCCCCAACAACCCTACATCGCGAAAATCTTGTGCGTTCCATATCGCTAAGGCTGCCAGCGCTTCAATGCCGGGATCTGTATCTTCTAGTGCTGCCAACTGCTCAGGGTTTGTAGTGTCGCCAAATACCAAAGCAAAGTGCGCATCAAGTGCGTTGTATACTCCCGATGAAGGTATAGACTCTGCCTCATCGGCAGGCGCTCCGATCACCTCTACAAGATAGCGCAGCCAGCTTTCTTTCAGTGTAGTGAACCGGTCTATAAGATCTTCGCGAGAAGTCATCCAAGTCAAGGATAGCGCTTTATCCACCAGAGGGATTGTCTGCTGAAAATACGTTTGAATGCCTTCTATGGATTGTTTGAATGCGTTGTAATCTTCCGAAGCTGCATTCGTTACATCATAGCTAGCGATTTGTTTGCGCAGCTGTTCTAAATGTACGGCTTGCGCTTCTGCATCATGAGCCCATTTGTGAGCCAGCAGTGTCAGATGATGTTGTACGGGCTCTTCTGAGGCTAATTGTTTCAATACCTGCATGTGGCTCGCGGTTAGGACGTTGAACCCTTCGCTGAACACTTTCTGAGGGATGGCCGCCAATACCGGGAGCAACCGTTGGCGCGACTCGGTGGGTTGCTGTGTGGCCCATTCCAGAGTCTCAAGCAAAAGCTCCACCGTCATCTGGCTGCCTAACGCGTGCAACTCTTCCCTATTCTGTGCTGACCCTAACAAAACAACCCATTTCGTGTGCGCCATTGCGTCGTATTCCATGACCTCTCCTTTTGTTTCGCACAATATAGCGAAATGATGGAATCAGTCTAGTGAATAACTCCCTGGCTTGGTATCATAACACTTCCTTTACTTTGTTGAGGTATATTGTGGAAAAGCCTGCTCCTACAGAACATGACGTTATCCCTGTGATCAAACATCGCTGGAGCCCTGTCATTTTTTCTGACAGACCTGTCGAACGCGAAAAGCTCTTAAGTGTTTTAGAGGCTGCACGATGGGCGCCTTCTTCTTACAATGAACAGCCTTGGTCGTTTATTGTGGCAACAAAGGATCACCCGGAAGAGTTTCAGAAGCTTCTACATTGTTTGGTTGAAGGAAACATCGATTGGGCACAACACTGCCCCGTATTGATGATTTCTGTCGCTAAGCGTACCTTTGATCGAAATAACAAGGAAAATCCTCACTGGTTCCACGATGTGGGACTGGCTACGGAAAACCTCATGCTACAGGCCACAAGTTTAGGCTTATTCGCGCATGGCATGGCGGGGTTCGATCCGGACAAAGCGCGCAGCACCTATCAGATTCCTGCTACACATTCAGCTGTGGCAGGCATTGGATTAGGCTACGCAGCAGATTTAGAAGGCAAACCCCAGCATTTACGCGAGCGGGACGAAGACGAACGCGAGCGAAAAACGCTGCGTTCCTTTGTGTTCGAAGGTAAATGGAATCAACCCGCTCAGTTTGTGAGTTAGATGACAAGTCGGCTGTCGCAGTATGAAGAAGTGTTCGACCAAGCCTATACGCATGGCTTGGAAGCGATTTATAAGCTGCAAACGGTGGACCTTTCTTCTATTCGGCGCGTTGGCGGCACGCCAGTTAACGAAACAAAAACTTTTGTTCATGCTTTAGATGATCAACAGCTTACGTTAGATTTTGGACCTGTTTATCGCGACTGGGTCAAGCCATTCTGGTTTGACGAGCCTATTCGCGTATTAGGACTTTCAGTGAATGCGCAAAGAGGTCTGGTGGCTTTGCGCAAAGAGCGGCTTGAAGATCTTGCTGAGCTAGATTTTCGCCAGTTAGTCTTTGGCAAAACCTTAGGTCAGGGGCATCTGGATGAGATCCAGCAAAAACTGGCAAATTACCTTGCAGGAGTTGATAGAGAGCGTACGAGACGGCTGGATATAGCCAGTTGGGTGCGTGGATTATGCGGTGAGCTCGAAAGTAAAAGTGCCTATCTTTTGTGTGAGAGATTTGGATTACAGCAGTGTCTAACATTGAGCGTTGGTGAACTAGGTGAGCTTAAGCGTGCGAGCAAGGATTTGCGGGTGCGCTGGTTGGAAGAGGCTTTTCGGCAAATAAATAAAAGCAGCCTAATAGGCTGCTGGCAAGCGGTTGTGCAGGCATTTCTTCTTCCTTGGATGCGTCAAAGAAATGGGCTGGCTAGTTTCAGCCAACTAACGGAGCGCCTACAGCAACTCAGCCTTCAACCTAATCTTGTCGCAGGCCTTTTACATATGCTTGCAGAGCTGCTCCAACGTACCTGTCCCTATTCGATTGTTTTGCATAGTGCAGAAGAAAACGTCTTTTGCGACAGTCTAGCGTCGCTTAAACAGTACGATATCGTTCTCGATCTTTGTCAAAGCTATTTTCGACAGTCTTGTCCACAGTATAGCTACGAGCATCTTATTTGTTTGGTTGCTCAAGACCTCGCCAAGCAATGGGAAGAGATCGATGAGGCTCTCATTGAGCGTTGCCTCAGATTGACGAATTCTTTTCTTGTTCGCAAACTACCCAAAGTCGGGTTGATAGTTGAAAAAAACATACTATAGAGGTAATTGCATAAGTAAAACACCCTGCTTTTTGGGCCTTTTTTGTGCCATGGGCATGCCATTTCTTGCCCATATTGCCTAATATGAGCTGCGAAATGGCATGCCCATGGGTAAAAACTGCTCTAGGGGGGAGAGCCCCTCGCAAAAAATGCCCTAAAAATCAGGTGTTTTACTTATGCAATTACCTCTATAATCCTCTTTTCCCGCTTGCGATCCTGCTTATCTTGTTTTTTTTGTTGCCTCTTGCAGTCCCTGATGTCCTTGATGTCCCCTTTTTACATCGGCGCTCTGAGAACTGTCTCATAGGCTTGCGCGAAGCCGCTTGGGTTGATGTCGGCGCTGTGCATGCTGACGTGAATGTGGATGGTTTGTTCGGCGAGTAGAGCCTCGATTAGCGTATTCATGTTTGTTTCATTGAGAAGAAGGCGTTGACCGCCTTCTAAGACGGTTGCGCGAGTTTCGTGTGTGATGCCATCAATAGTTAGATCGAAGATGATCCAGTCGCTGAAGGGGTCTTCAGGACAGACGGGAACTAGAAGCAAATTGACGTACATGCGTAGACCGCTTGAATCTTTGATCAGTTCGAGGCTGAGCGATCCGCAGGGATAATGAGGTGGGTAATAGGCTTCAGAGGATCGATAGCATGGGGCACAATTGGCGAATTCTTGCACTACCCAGCATTTGGATCCATATCTGGGGATATAAGAGGTGCAGCTTACAAAGAGAAGGCATGCGATTAGGATACCAAATCGAGGCATGTCAATGTGAGTGCGAGTGGTTGCCGTTTGGGTCGCTAGGTTTTTTGATTGCTACGGCGATGATGGCGCCGAGTAGAACACCGGCTAACAGGATGGTTGTTGCGAGGTGGGGTGCTTTGCGGCATTCGCAGTAGGCGCCACCTCCGACCGACGTTTTGTAGGGTGCGTCTGCGCAGAGAGGAGCGACGAACACATTGAAGCTGAACGCGATCAGAGCTATTGTAACAGAAAGTTTCGGTAGCTTCATTCCTTCTCCCAATCTATTGGGGGCCAATCAAACGAAAACAGAGTTTATCATCATAGGGCAGATTTTATGCAAGTCTCTTCTTGCATTATTGTCTATTTGTGAAACAGACCACGAGCACTGCTGCAACGAGGACGAGTCCCACAACTACGTAAGGGCGTAGGGAAGGCACGTAGGATGCGGCGTAGTAGGCTTGTCCGCATTCTTGGCACTGCTGGTCATATTGCTCAGGATGTGTCGTGCGTGGCGTTACAGTGACTGGCCTAGCTCGGCTTGCGTACACCGGTACTGAGGTAGAGACTGTGCACATCATCATCAGGATTAAACACATTTTGCGTAGCATACTCATTATCACAAACTCCCGCGCTAGACTACTTTGTCATGCAAATATTTGATGCATCACTGTGACATAATGAGGATTTTCCGGCAAGTATACGGAGTTTTAGTGAGTATGCGCGGTGCTACGGTCGGTGTTTTTATTGGAGAGGATGATGGCGAGGAATCCGGCTGTGACCATGAACCCGATGGCCCATTCGGTGGGAACGGAGAGGATTGAGCGGCTATTGATGTAGCCGTTTCCTGGTGTTTCGATTTCGAGTGCGTTGAGGGTGACTCCAGAGAGCATTGCGACTGTAGTGATCGCCAAAATCAACTTTTTCATGTGTATTTCCTCAAATTTCTCATCATGTATGCCAGAAGAGGGAATTTGGGTCTATGGTGCCTTGGTGATCTCGCACATTAGTGATGATGTTTTGTTGGTACGATTTTAAAACGTGGAAAACGCAGAGAAGGCAGAGCCGCTGAGTACGCTGAGATTTTAACCCAACCTTGATTACCCAAGGAGTACAGAGTCTTTTTGCCCCCATCACACCATCGCTACTCTTTGAGCAAAGCTCAAAGTCGTACTAGAAGAGGGTTGGTCTTAAAAAACAAGAGAGGTGTCAATTTCGGATGCAAACAAGAACGCTCTCTTGTTATTTTAAGACCAACCTCTTCTAGTAGATTTGCAGTTGCAAAAGTGCGATGGTGCTCTGCGTCCTCTGCGACTCGGCCTTCTCTGCGTTTTCCACGTTTTAAAATTGTACCAACAGAACATCAACTGGATATTCAACCATTTTTTTGTATTTTTGCATACCGGTATCAAAGTCACCAGCAGCTGCGTATTGAGCAAGGGTTTGGCACATTTCGGAATGAATGATGCCTTGTAATGATTGTTGTTGAGAGAGGTAGAGGTTGGAGGCGTTGGTTTGGGCTCCTATGGTGAGGGTGGTGTTCACGAGGTCGGCGATTGTTTTTATGGGTGAGTTGGAGGGAACAGGCATACGCATCAGGCTAAGATAAGTTTTGTCCATACCTAGTCTTTAAAAACATGATTTACAATTTATGTGTTGCTCGCTAGGCTGCTTCTAATTTTTTAAAAGCGGAGGTCCGAAGATGGAATTAGGATTAACTTTAGGCGTGTCAGCGGCTAGGTTGCATTTGGAGAGATTGCTGCCTCAGAGCGAAGAAGCGAAGAAGTTGCGCAGTGCGTTAATGAAGACGATTGGGATTGTTGAGATTTCCCTTCCGACTGGGTCCTATAAGGTAGATACTTTGAATCACTCCTTGCTAGGAGGCTTTGGCTCTTCTGAGCATGTCGCCATTGGTAAGGAGATTAAGTTAGAGGGATTGCCGGACAAAGCTCCTTTGTTGATGAAAGGCGCTACCGCTGTGTACTTTTCCGACATCGTTGCGCTCGCAGGAGATTTCTATGGTGTTGTCAACGAAGCTATTTGTCTAGGTGGGGAAGTATCAGAAAAACCCGCTCGTTTTAAGAGAGCATTCGATACTTTGCTTTTGGCACCTGATCATGAGGTTCGGAGAATCCTCCTCGAAATTCACCAAGAGTATGAGGCTGTTAGTAATTCCGGTTTGCCCCGTCACTGCTATAGCAAGCAATTGTTCAAAAAAAATCGAGCAATAAAAAAGATAAAGGGCGACATCGACGATCTGCTTGTTGACAATAGCGACCATTTTCATGTCCATGCGAAGGAGGCGTACGTAGTGGGTCACGCTTACGCCTTAGAGCTGGCGAGAACGGCTGGCCAGAATGAAGACTTGGATGGATTGAAGCGCGCTTATGCGATAGATGCTTTTGCTTGCCATTTTTTAACGGATCTTTTTTCCGCCGGACATATTCGTAATCAGAGAGGTTTGCTGGAGATCTTTCTCGTGAAAATTGGTTTTCCGCCAACCCAAGCCAAGCCGTTGGCTGGTTTGTTGACAGCGGCGCAACACGAACAAGATGGACATGCCGGTTTGAATGTACGGAATGAAGAAGGAGAGCAATGGCGAGCGTATGGAGATGGAAGTTATTGGGCCGCTAAAAATGACAAGAACAAAAGTCAGGTGATCAAAGCCACTAAGCATTCGGTCGACGAGGTTTTTGCGGCCTATCAAAATCCACAAACGGTTGTAGCAAGTGTGATGGATAGTTGGATCCCTTATGCAACGGAATATAACTCTCCGCCTGTTTACTCGATGAATTTGAATGGTACGTCGGTAATCTTGCACCAGGGAAGCAAAGAGCTTGAAATTAGAACTAGAAAGGGGTTTTGGCGTCATGCCATCAGTCACAGCATGCGTTATTTACCTGAAGATTACGTGTCGACTTTTATTGGGAATTTGGTTTCTATCCCACCAGCAGATTTTCCTATACTGAACAAGGTGATTGTTCCGCAGATTGAGCGTCTAACGGGAAGTGTCTGGCATCTCCTTGGTTTAGCGTCTTACCATCAATTGAAGCAACAATCGGGGGAACTCAACGAAAAGATCAATGAGATGGCCGATGGATTACGCGTTGTTACCACTCAAAATAGCAAGATTTTGGAGAAGTTAAGAGTAATTGAAGCAAGGGTCAATCAACAAACAGAAGATCTAATCATGAAGGACTTGCGTAAGGCCATTGTGAAAATAGAGTCTGCTATTTATCAGATAAAAGCCTATCTTTCCACAGTTAACGATGAACGGTTAAGTGAACTGCAAACGCAGTTGCGAAATGGGTATATTCTCATTGGGAGTATTTTAGAAAGAGGGACCTTGATGTCCGGTGAGCGTTTGTTGCTGGCTTACAAACAACTCCTGAAAGAGCAAGAAGGATTTATCGAAGAGGAAGCCGGTTATCAAACAACGATCTGGTTTAGACGCATGCTCGATTATCAGATTAAAGCATTTAAGTTCTATTCCATGTTGGCTGCGCTAAGAGGTGGGGCGCATCAAATAGTTCAAGAAGTTTCTATTTTTGAAGAACAGTTGGTCAAACAGATCGAAGCTAACAGTGAATATATTTATGTAGATTTAGTCTACGAATCTATGGATTACATTAAATACCAATTGAATAATGACAGAGTTAAACGTAAGGCGAGAAAGCTATTTAATAGTGAAGAAAATGTCAAACGAGATTATGCCAGACTAGCGGTCCCGCCGATTACATCGACCTATTGCAGTCAGATTCACCGAGAGCGCACCTCTTTTAGACCTCCTGAGCTTGATGCGAGAGTCGAGGTTACGTTTAGGGAAATTCTAATTAAGTCAGTGCTTTGTTGGCATGATGTTGATGATTTGAATCAGATCTACTCCTCTGTCGACCAGGCGCTTCGACATCAAGCCAAGTTCTCGATCAAAAAATCTATTCTGCTGAAAAACGTCATTCAAAGGGTTGAGCTTGTTTTAAAAAAGGGTCCGCAATCGCTGAACTTTGATGACATTTTATCTGTCTATCACTTGAGAAATTTTATCGAAGATATTGGGATTCGAGGGTTAAAAAAGGACCTTAAAGAAAACGCAAAGGCTCAATTGGCATTGAAGATGCCTTTCTGTTTTTCTGAGAATCAGTTTAAGCAAGATGTGAACTTTTTGATTGGACCCAAGCTGAATTTACGCGTTTCCACATTGGTAGACCAGAAGAGGGATCTATTGATTCAAGATGAACAGCGCAAGCGAGAGGTCGAAAATAAAAAAGCCGAGTTCATTCACCTAAACCTAGAGAATCCTAAAACCTATCCTTCTTATTTAGGCGAGCTATTAGATTTTGGATTCCTTTCTCTTTACTTGCATTTGATTAGCATGAGAGCACTTCCGGATCGCGAAGTTCGTGCTGGGGTTTGTAACCACCTTTCGTTCTCAGAGCTCTCGCGAATTGTTTTAGAGACGAGAGCTGCGATCATCAAAAGAGTGAAAGAGGCTATGCCTGCAAACTGGAAAGATTGTGAGGTTATCTTTCTGTTAGGAAGTTCTGGAGCGGGAAAATCAACCACTTTGTCTTTTCTTAGAGGAGACAAGATGAAGGCTAATGGAGACAACTACTTCTCTAGTAGTGATAGTGAGGGCATTAGCGGGCCTAATGATGATCTCTCTTGTACATTTTTGCCTGTTGTAGAGACGATCATTGGAAAAAGGGTGATTGTAGACTTTCCTGGCTTAGAGGATTCTAGCGGTCCATTTATTTCCGTAGGAATAGAACTAGCGTTAAAGAGTTTGATTACCAGATATGACCCTAAGGTACTTGTTCTCGAGTCGATCATAAATACTGAAGAAAGGTGTGCTAACGTAGCCCGATTGGGCGCGAGGCTTAGTCGTTTGCTTGCGAACAAGCAGAACTGCATTTTAGGGATAACAAAATATTTGCACAAACGCGATTTTACACGACTTGAAGAGATCGAAGCCAAGCAAAGAAGACAGCAGCAAAAACAATTCGCTCCTTCCAAAGAGGAAGTGGCTTTACAAGCTGAAATAGCCTTACTTGAGACGCTTGTGGCGCAGATGCCAGCGCTGGGGGATCAATTGGCTCAAAAAAAGGCAGCTCTTGCCGAGATTGAAGCGGCTAAACAAAGTAGTTTTTCTGCCAGCTTGCCTGAGACGGATGAAAAGAAGGGGTTGAGGGACGCACTTGCAAACACAGAACAACAGCTATTGCAACACACAGGATTGCGGCATCTTGTTCGGTTTGCTCGTTTAGAGAATGAAGATAGTTTGACGACTTGTCTCCAAACTTTGTCTGGCTTGGACGTGGAGAAGGTTGTGGTCAACCCTGAATTGTCTTTGGACGTCACTGTGGAGAAACTTCTAGAGACCAGATTTCAGCAAGGGCTCCAAGAGGAACTGGAGTCTAAAAAGGGTTACCACCTTGATTTTGAAGACCCTAAGGAGTTTAGACAACGTGTACTTGATACGAGTTTAATTAATGTGATCACACCGTGGGCCCCACAGATTGGACAGTTTTTGCATTTGCCAGAAATGGATGAGAACTTAGTAAGAAATTACAGTCAAACAATTGTTGAGAATTGTATTCGAAACTATATTGAAGGAATTGTAGCTGAATTACAATTATCTACAGTTGAAATGCTTTTAAAACGGTTTTCATACCATGAAGGAGCTTGGAAGTTAGGACAAGAAATTGAACGACTTAAAAGTTACATCTTGGGTTTGAAAGGATTAGGGCATTTATTAGGCGAAAAAGCGGAAGAGGCTAAGCAGGAGTGGCAACGTCTTGAGGTAGAATTGAAGCGAGCCAGGGAGGCGGCGGGGAAATCTGTTGAAAAAAGTTTTCAACTCGGATTTTGGGCGACTCTTGGGTTGGGCTTACCAATAGGAATTCCCTTGGGGGTTTATAAGTTGGTGGAATACATGAAAACGGAAGGGGCTCGTGGTAGAGCGGAGAACCAATTAGTTAAAAATTTAATTACGAGCGCTTTAAAAGAAGTACAAGGCTTGTTTGAGCAAATTGTGCAATTAAAAGAGATTGAAAAAATTATTACGAAACAAAAAGAAATTGATACTGTATTCCATTCCATGGAATTGTCCATTGAATCAAAGAAAACATTAATGCAATCAATAGAAACTAAGATTGACAGAATCAAAGATCTATATGGATCTACGGATTGGGAGGCTCGAACTGCAGTTCTATCGAGGTCAGTTCGTGGTGGTAATCGAAAAGTTTGCCTGATAACTGCGGCCCTTCTATTAGATGATTCTCTCTTCGTATCTGGCGTTGGCATGGATCACGGCCAACGTTTTGGAGGGTTAGACCCCATTTCTATTTCCGTCTTTTGGGAGGGTATAACTGGTATTTCCGAGTCGCTGATTTTACGTAAAGGAGAGATTTTCTTAGAACCATGGAATTTTTTCATTAGTGATATGCTATTTATTGAATTTAGTAGAGATTTTGATTTAAATATGGATCTCCGTAGTTCATTATCGAGAGCATTATTGGCTGATGTTTTGATGAAACAATCTTAAGATGCCGTTCAGTTCAAGAGTGGTGTGGGGGGAAGATGGAGACGAAGCAGATGAGGGCTAGGGCTTGAGAAACTTTGGTCAGAACGACCGATTTTAATTTTTTTTTCAGGATAGCAAGATGAACAGGCATACGCATCAGGCTAAGATAAGTTTTGTCCATACCAAGTCTTTAAAAACATGATTTACAATTTATGTGTTGCTCGCTAGACTGCTTCTAATTTTTTGAAAGCGGAGGTCCGAAGATGGAATTAGGATTAACTTTAGGCGTGTCAGCGGCTAGGTTGCATTTGGAGAGATTGCTGCCTCAGAGCGAAGAGGCGAAGAAGTTGCGCAGTGCGTTAATGAAGACGATTGGGATTGTTGAGATTTCCCTTCCGACTGGGTCCTATAAGGTAGATACTTTGAATCACTCCTTGCTAGGAGGCTTTGGTTCTTCTGAGCATGTTGCGATTGGTAAGGAGATCAAATTAGACGGATTGCCGGATAACGCACCTTTATTGATGAAAGGTGTTACGGCGGTGCACTTTTCCGATATTGTCGCGCTCGCTGGAGATTTCTATGGTGTTGTCAACGAAGCTATTTGTCTAGGTGGGGAAGTATCAGAAAAAACCGCTCGTTTTAAGAGAGCGTTTGAAACTTTGCTTTCGGCACCTGATCATGAACTCCGGAAAATACTTTTCGAGATTCACCAGGAATATGAGGTTGTCAGTAATTCTGGTTTACCTTGCCACTGCTATAGCAAGCAGTTGTTCGACAAAAATCGAGCAATAAAAAAGATAAAGGGCGACATCGACGATCTGCTTGTTGACAATAGCGACCATTTTCATATTCATGCGAAGGAGGCCTACACCGTAGGTCACGCCTATGCAGTAGAACTGGCGAGAACAGCTGGCTATGACGGCAATCTGGAAGGATTAAAACGTGCTTATGCGGTAGATGCTTTCGCTTGTCATTTTTTAACTGACCTATTTTCCGCCGGACATATTCGCAATCAAAGAGGTTTGCTGGAGATTTGTCTTCTTCAGTTTGGGTTTACCCCGTCTCAGGCCAAGCCACTAGCTGGTTTGTTGACAGCGGCGCAACACGAGCAAGATGGGCATGCCGGTTTGAATGTGCAGAACGGACAAGGAGAGCAATGGCGAGCCTATGGAGATGGAAGTTATTGGACGCCTAAAAATGAGGAGAATCGGACTCAGGTGATCAAAGCTACTCAGTGTTCAGTAGACGAGATCTATGCTGCCTATCACAATCCACAAATAGTTGTAGCGAGTCTTATGGATGACTGGATTCCCTACGTTACGGAATGTAACCCTCCGCCAGTTTACTCGTTAAAGCCTGGCGGTTCAACGGTACTCTTGCACCTTGGGAGCAAGGAGGTTGAAATTAAAAGTCGGCTTGATTTTTTGCGTAGTGCAATTCCTCACAGCCTGCGTTATCTGCCCGAAGACTATGTATCGAGCTTTATTCGTGATAAGATTCCTATCCCAGAAGTGGATTTCCCGATTCTGAACATAGTTCTCCCTCAGATTGAGCGCCTAACAGGAAGCGTTTGGCACCTGCTTGGCCTAGCTTCCTACCATCAAGTCAAGCAACAAACAGCGAAACTTGACGAGAAGATTAATGAGATGGCTGAGGGGCTAAGAGTTATTAGTGATCAAAACATCAAGGTTTTGAATAAATTAGTGTCGATTGAAAATACGTTAAATCAACAAGCAGAGGCCGCACTAATGAAGGATTTACAAGCAGCTGTTGTGAACATAGACGCGGCCATTTATGAAGTGCAACGGTATCTGTTTGTGCTTGACGATAAGCGGTTAGAAGACCTGCAAGCACAGTTGCGGACTGCATACATCCGCATTGCGAGCATATTGGAAGCAGGCACTTTGATTTCTGGTGAGCGTTTATTGATCGTGTACAAACAACTTCTGAGGAAAAAAGAGGGTTTTGTTGAAGAGGAAAGCCAATACCAACTAACGATTTGGTTTCGGCGGATGCTGGATTATCAAATTAAAGGTTTTAAGTTTTACTCGATGTTGAAGACGTTAAAGGAGGGAGCGAAACAGATATCTCAGGAAGTCTCTATTTTTGAAGAGCAGCTGATCCGACAGATTGAAGTCAATAGTGTTCATATCTATCCAGACTTGGTCTATGACTCAATTGATTACATTCAAATGCAACTAAATAACGCAAGAATAGCACGCGAGGCACAACAATTTTTCAGACGCAAAGGTTAGATGATGGATGTTAAGAGTTATGTACGATTACAACCTCTAGAGGTTAAATCGAGTTATTGCAGTCAAATCAACGGGAAGCGTACTCCGTTTAGACCAGCTGTTCCGATTGACAATTCAATAATGGAGCTATTTATAAAAATTCTAACCAAACCGATCCTCTGTTGGCATGATGTGGAGGATATTAATCAAATTTATTGCTCGCTCGACGCTGCGCTTCGAGATGAGTCCAGCTTCTCAATCACCACTTCTATGCCATTAAGCAAGGTGATTGAAAAGGTGCAGGCCGTTTTGGTGGAAAAGCCAAAGTTAAGAAAATTCGAGGATATTCTATCCGTCTATCATTTGCAGAATTTTGTTGAAAGTTGTGGGTTTGATGTGGCATTTGCAGCGTTACGAAGAGATTTTAGCGAAGGCGATAAAGCTAGAATTGCGTTTATGATCCCCTTCTGTCGATCCGAGGAGCAATTCAATCATGATGTCGCGTCTTTGCTTGGGTCAGATCTTAATGAACGACTTACTAAAGTGATTGAACAAAAGAGGAAGCTGCTGATTGAAGATCGAGAAAGAAGGCGTACGGTCGAAGATGAAAAAGTTGAGCTCGTAAAGTTACAGCAGGGAGATTTTAAAAACTACCCGGCCTATCTAAATGAAATTTTGGACAATGGTTTTCTCTCTCTTTATCTGCATTTGATCACCATGAGAGCGCTTCCGAATCGTAATGCTCGGATCGAGGCTTGTGAACAAATTTCTTTCTCTGAGATTTCGCGGATCGTTTTGGAAACGAGAGCTGCGATCATTAAGAAAGTCAAGGAGGCTATGCCTGCCAATTGGAAAGATTGTGAGATTACCTTTCTTATAGGGGGCTCTGGAGCGGGGAAATCAACCACTTTGTCTTTTCTTAGAGGGGATAAGATGGAGCGTCAGGGGTCCTGTTATGCTTCTCAAGGCGACATGGGCGGGATTATCGGCAACGAGAAGGCGATTTCTTGCACCTTTTTGCCAAATATTGAGACAGTATCCGACCGGAGAATCATTGGGGACCTTGCGGGATTTGATGATTCTAGCGGTCCGCTTGTTGGATTAGGGATGGAATTGGCGTTAATCTTTTTGATCAAGAGGTATGGTCCTAAGGTGATTGTTCTTGAATCGATCACCAACGTTGAGGATCGTTATGCGACTGCAGCACGTTTAGGAGCTAGGCTTAGCCGTTTGCTAGCAAACAAGGATCACTGTGTTTTAGGAATTACAAAATACGTACAAAATTCTGACTTCGTACGGCTTGAAAGTATTGAAGCGCAGCAAAGAATGGAGTTATCAGCTCCGTCGAAAGAGGAAATTACTCTAGAAGCTGAGATTGCATTGCTTGAGACGCTTGTCTTGCAGATGCCGAGTCTAGAGGTTCAACTAAATCAGAAGAGGGAAAAGTTTGCTGACCTCCAGCGCGCAAGGACACAATTTTCCCTTGGGAACTTGCCGGATACGGAAGAGAAGATAGAGCTGAGGCGTGCGATTCAAGAAATAGAAAATCAATTGTTAACGCAGATAGGGCTGACCCACCTTGCTCGATTTGCGCATTTGGAGATGGAAGATAGTTTAGCGACTTGTATCCAAGCACTGTCAGAGTTGCCTGTAGGAAAGGTTCTGGTCAATCATGAGTTATCATTGGAAATAAGTGACGAAAGGCTGTTGGAGCAGCGGTTTCAGCACAATCTTAGAGAGGAACTTGAGTCTAAAAAAGGTTACCACCTCGATTTCGAGGATAACAAAAAATTTAGGCAGCGAGTCCTTGATACTAGTCTCATAAAGGCGATAACGCCGTGGGCACCGCAGATCGGAGAGTTTTTACATCTTCCAGAAATGAATGCCCGGTTAGTAAGAGGATACAGTAGAAAAGTTGTGGAAAACTGTATTGTTAATTACATCGAAGGAATTATAGCTGAGCTGCAAATTTCCACGATTCAGATGGTTTTAACGCGGTTTCCTAAGTATAAAAGTAGTAAGCAGCTAGAAACAGAGACTGTACGTCTTAAAAACTATATTATGGGTTTGAAGGGGTTAGGACATCTGTTAGGCGAGAAATCCGAAGAAGCCGATCAGGAATGGATAAACCTTGAAGCCCAACTAAGACAGGCAAGGGAAGCTGCGGGAAATTCTGTGGTAAAAAGCTTTGAACTCGGATCTTGGGCAACGTTAGGACTCGCCCTACCTATCGGAATTCCCCTAGGTATCTATAAGTTGGTTGGGTATATCAAGTCGAACAATGCTCGTTTTAATGCAGAGAATCAAGTAATTGAGCAGCTAATTGAGCAAGCTTTGAGTGAAGTAAAAGGATTATTTGATCAGGTAGTTCAATTAAAGGAAGTTGAAAAGATCATCATGAAGCAAGAGGAGATAGATGCAGCATTTGATTCCATAGAACTACGTTTAGAGTCCAAGAAACAGTTGAGAGAGACAATGGTTGCTAAAATCAACTTCATTAAGGATCTATATGGAGCCGCAGATTGGGAAGCTCGCACTATGGCTTTAGGAAGACCGGGATTGGTACTTTCCGCCAATAGCTGCGTCGATTTTGCCGTCGCCGCCTTTTTATTGGATGATTCTGTCAGTGTTTTTAGTCCAGATAGTCTAAATAAAGCGGGTATTCGTCTTGCACTGGAATCAGTTTCCATTTATTCTTTTTGGAATACTGCAAGAAAGTTCGATCGGCTTCATATTAGTAAAGGTGATATTACTTTGGATTTTGAATTGGATTGGTATGTTCCAATGATCTTACTCGCCCCAATGTCAACGTCGTACTCGCAAGGTAATTCTCGCGCGTTAATTTTAGATCTGGATTTACGTAGCTCATTGTCAAGAACCTTAATGGCCGATGTTTTGCTCAACGTCTCTGGTAAAATTTCGGGTTTGCGGTGATTCGTGTCGGTTTAGGAAGAGGCTTATCGCTAAGCCCTCTGGCACGGGTTTTAAAGGCCGATGCCTTATGGAGAAATTCCTTAGTGAATTTTTTGGAGAAATAGTGTCACACTCGGTAACTGGTGTGGTGGCGCGTGAGGCCAATTTACCATGATTATTGCCTATCCATAACAAGAACAAGGCGGCGCGGAGCGCCGCACTCCAGGGAGCTCGCAGCTCGCTCACCTTGGCGGCAGCGATTCAAGATATTAGCCGACTCTAAATTCAGTCCATTTGAGGAGTGGTGTGGGGAAGATGGAGACGAGTAGGATGGCGGCGAAGCAGATGAGGGCTAGGGTAGTGGCGGGGTAGAAGCGATGGGTTTCTGCTGGCTCCTCAGAGGTATTGGCGAGCATGACGCCGATGATGCGGAGGTAGTAGTAGGCGGAGAGGATGGTGGTGAGGAGTCCAACGATGACAAGGGCGTAGAAGCCGGCATCGAAAGCGACTTTGAAGAGGTAGAATTTAGCGAAAAAGCCTGCGGTAGGTGGGATTCCAGCAAGGGTTAGGAGGCAGAGGGCCAGGATGCCTGCTAGTAGAGGCGAGCGATGCATGAGCCCGGTAAGGTCGTGCAAGATGGCGCCTTGTTTGCGTTGATCGACGAAGGCGAGGACTGAGAAGGCCCCCAGCGTGGCTATGGCGTAGACAACAAGGTAGAATAGCATGGCAGAAAGAGCTTCAGTGGTTCCGGCAGCGAGAGGAATCAGCAAAAAGCCTGCGTGAGATATGCCTGAATAAGCAAAGAAGCGTCTGAGTTGCACTTGTCGGAGAGCGACGAAATTGGCATAGATAAGAGTCGGATAGGCCAGGAAGCTGATGGCTTCGTTCCATACTGGACTAAATTGCGGCAACGCGAGAAGAAAAACGCGAATAAATGCGGCGAAAGCGCCTACCTTGGTCCCAACGGCCATAAAAGCTGTGACGGGTGTGGGAGCGCCTTCATAGACGTCTGGCGCCCACACGTGAAAAGGTACGATGGCTGCTTTAAAGGCGAGTCCCAAAGTAACCAATGCGATGCCACTCATGAAGAGAGCTTGCGCTGAGCTAGTCTGCAGGCTTTGATATCCGCTCAGGAGTGCGTCGAAGCGGGTCGTACCGACAGCGCCATAGATGAGGGCGATACCGTAGAGTAGGCAGGCAGCGGCGATGGCTCCCATTAGGAAATACTTCATCGATGATTCATGCGATAGTTCCCAAGCTTTCATGTAGCCACAAAGTACGTAGAGAGCGATGGAGAGGGTTTCTAATCCGAGAAAGAGAGTGAGGAAATCGGCTGAGGCACCGATCAGGATTAATCCAAACAGTGCGGAGAGAAGTAGGAAATAGTATTCACCGTGTGTGGCCTCGTAGCGTTGAAAGAAAGCTGCGGAGAGTAAGGTTGTGGCGAGACCGATCACAAGAAAAAAGAGGGTGAATAGTTGGGTGAGGTGATCGAATTTTAGCCATGGGGTGAGTAAGGGGTTTGTGCTTGCAGGAGCATACCAGTTGGCGATGATGGCGCTGGTTAAGCCTAGCATAACAAGGGTGGAGGAGTATTTTTTTGCGAATTCTACGGTGAAGCTCTCTAGCAGTAGAATCAAGAGGGCTGTTCCTAATACGATGAGGAGGGGGCTAAGGGCGTATAGGTCCGTCGTGGATAGAGCGGCGGTCATGTGATGTTCTCCGTGTGGTAGGCTTCAACGTGATTTTGAATTTGTTCTAGTACTGGTTTGGGATAGATACCGATCCAGAGGATTAGGGCGACGAGTGGCAGTGCGAGGAAGAACTGCTTGGTTTGGATGTCGACCCATCGTGGTTGAAAGAAAGTGGGGGCTTGGAAGTAGACCTCTTGCATGAAGCGGAGCATGTAAAGCACAGAAAGAATGACTGAGAGGGCGAGAAACGCCGCGAGGTAAGCGTTATGTCCGAAGAGACCAAAGAGGATGAGGAGTTCTCCTACAAAGCTGTTGGTGCCTGGGAGTGCTACCGAGGAGAGAACGAAAAAGAGCGTGAGCCAACAAAGGTGTGGGAGAAATTTGGCGAGGCCATGTACTTGCCCAAGTGCAGTTGTGCCGAGGCGCTCTTCCAACCACCACGCAACGAGAAACAGTCCTGTAATTGTGATGCCATGGTTTAGTGCCTGCAAGATGGCGCCAGTATGTGCGACTTGGCTGTAGACGAAGAGTCCGACCAGAATGAAATTCACATGCGAGAAGCTGCTGTAGGCGATGAGCCGTTTGAAGTCTTTTTGACGCCAAGCGGCGAGGCCTCCGTAGAAGACACCCGCGACGGCGAAGCTAAGTAAGAAGGGAGCCCAGTCGATCATGAGATGCGGGAAGAAATCTAAGGCGATGCGCACGATTCCGTAGATGCCGGCCTTAGAGAGAAGAGCGGAGAGAAGAATTGTTCCAGAAGTGGGTGCTTGGGTGTAGGCATCTGAGAGCCATGCGTGAAATGGGAAAAGAGGCGTTTTTACGGCGAAAGCGAGAAGGAAGATTCCACAGATCCAAGGCGCTTGTTTAAGGCCGCCAGCGATTTTGGAAAGAGCTGTTATATCGAAAGTGTTGCCAGCTAGGTACAGAAACAACACGGCGGCGACCATAAGGGCTGAGCCGGCGATCATGTAGACGAGAAACTTCATCGCTGCGGCTTGGCGTTGTGGTCCGCCCCACAGACTAATGATGAAGTAGAGAGGCAACAGCATCGCTTCCCAAAAGAAGGTGAAAAAGGCCAGATCGCGCGCGGTGAAAAATCCAATTAAGAGAAGTTCTAGCACAAGCACCAGCCCATAAAAAAGAACGGGTTGTCGATCTTCCGTGTTGGGAAAAGCGAGGATAGAGATGGGAATGATTACGGCTGTCAAATAGAGAAAAACCAAGGAGAGACCATCCACAGCTAGGTGAAAGTGGATAGAAAGAGAAGGAAACCAGAGGTAGTCGAGTTCTGCGCCTAACCAACTTTGTTGTCCATACAGAAGGAGGGCGAGCGGAATGAGACTGAGTATGGTGGCGATAGACTTGGTGATGGACATTAGGCCCCCTTCACTGTGAGGTACGCGATCAAGAGAACGGATCCGATTAGCATCCATGCAACATAGGAGCGGATTTGCCCGCTTTGCATGCGTTGTAAGCGCACAGAGTCGCGTTGTGTGGCGTTAACGGCTAGACGTATGGAGCTGTCGAACAGATTAGGTTCTACGTAGACAGAGATGAATTTAGCGAGGGCTCTGATTGGTCTGGCGATTAGTGTCCAGTAGATTTGGTCGAGGTAAAACGCTTCTCGTAAAACCTGTACGCGCGGTCCGAGCTTCTCGTAGTATCGTGTATACATGAGTGTGCCTATGAGTACGCCAAGGATGCCTGCAGCGATGGAGATCCATGTGTCTATGGAGAACTCGAGCTCGCCGGTTCCAATAGGTTCTAGTGTGGGGTCATCTGACAGAAGGAAATGTTCTAGCAGTGGAATTTTGCCGAATCCGAATCCTAAAAAGCCGCCGCAAAGGGAGAGGATTGCAAGTATAGTGACAGGCACTAGCATGCGCCTTGGTGCTTCTTTGATGGTTTTGAAGATTTTTTCTTCGACGCGTGGCTTGCCTAGGAAAGTGAGGCAGTAAGCGCGTGCGAGGTAGAAGGCTGTTAACACGGCTGCGAGAACACCAACTCCAAAAAGCACGTGATAGCCGGCGGTGTATTCTATTTCCAAGATGAGATCTTTCGAAAAGAAGATGGCTAGAGGGGGAATTCCCGACATAGCAAGAGCGCCGATGGCGAAGAGGATGTGTGTTTTGGGGAATTTTTTCCAGAGACCGCCCATCACTTCCATGTTGGTGGTGCCTTGCATCATGTGTACGACATTTCCGGCAGAGAGGAAGAGTAGGGCCTTCACAAAAGCGTGTGTGGTGAGGTGGAACATAGCTGCATAGAAACGCCGAGCCACAGGCAAGGAACATGTACCCAAGCTGGCTTACGGTGGAATAGGCCAACACACGTTTGAGATCAGGTTGTGCCATAGCGCAGAGGGAGGCAAAAAGGGCTGTTGCGGCTCCGACACAACCGATGTAGTAGAGAACTTCAGGTGCGTTTAAAGAAGACGGAGTGCATGCGTACAACTAGGTATACTCCTGCAGTAACCATGGTTGCGGCGTGGATCAGGGCGGAGACGGGTGTGGGGCCTTCCATCGCATCGGGCAGCCATGTGTGTAGCGGTAGTTGTGCGGATTTCCCTGAGGCACCAATGAAGTAAAGGAGGCTGATCAAGCTGATGATCGGCGCTGTATTTGCGAAGATTTGTCCTGCACGCTGGTTAACTGCTAACATGTCGCTTGTGCCGAAAGTTTGGAAGGTCAGTAGAAGACCGACAAGTAGTCCCCAGTCCCCGATACGGTTGATGACAAAGGCTTTTGTAGCGGCTTGTGCGGCGGTTGGGCGATGGTAGTAGTAACCGATCAGGAGATAGGACGCTAAGCCGACGCCTTCCCAACCCACAAATAGCAGCAACAAGTTGCTTGCGAGTACCAACAGAAGCATGTTGAAGACGAAAAAATTCATGCAGGCAAAAAAGCGTGCGTAGTCTTCGTCATGTTCCATATATCCAGTGGAATAAACATGAATCAGAAAGCCTATTCCGGTAATAATCATGGTCATTAGCAACAAAGATGATCGAGATGAATCGCAAAGTCGGCACTGATTCCTTTAACGGGGATCCAGGAAAAGAGGGTGAAGTTGTAAGTATGGTCGCCGTAAGCGACGATAGCGGCAAAGCAAAGGAAGGCAAGGCCTATTGTGGCACATGCGATGAAGTTGCATACACGGCGTGAGATGCAATGTGATGAGGCCAAAATGATGAGGAAGCCCAACAAAGGTAAGAAAAGACCGGTCCAGGCTAGGTGTTGCATGATGTCTCCTGGGTGTTATTTTTTGGAGTGCGGCGACTTGTCGCCGCTTTCAAAGGCATCGACTTGTCGATGCCTCTGGCAGCTCGACAAGTCGAGCTGTATAAAAGCGGCGACAAGTCGCCGCACTCCAAAAATTCTCGTATCATCGTATTGGTTACCCCTTCAAAACATTGTATTGATCTACATCGACAACCTGTTTTGAGCGGAACAGATTGATGATAATCGCGAGGCCTACTGCGGCTTCTGCGGCGGCAACAACGAGAACAAAGAATACCCAAACAAGCCCGGTCTGATTGCCCCATTGGCGTGCAAACGTGACAAACAGCAGATTTGCAGCGTTGAGCATGAGTTCGATGGAGAGAAACAAAATCAGCGCATTGCGTTTAGCTAATACACCGATGATTCCTATGGCGAACATAGCCATGCTGACAAAGACGAAGAGCGATATATCCATCATTTCACCTTTTTTCCAATGTATAGCGCTCCTACGACCGCGACGAGAAACATCAGGATGACTGCTTCAAAAGGGAAGAAGAAATCCAGATAGAGCGCATGTCCAAGTGACTGTACACTTCCGTATCCCTCAGGTAGTTGTGCGCGTGGTGTTGTTAAGCCAAGTAGTCTGTGTCCAAGAAATAAGAGTGTAATGACGAGGGCGGAGGCAGCACCGATCAACAACACGGGTGCGCTTTGGCTTTCATATTTTTCGATCTGCTGATGAGCGTCTTGGAAGAGAACGATCACGAACATGAAAATAACTAAGATAGCCCCTGCGTAGACAAGGACTTGCATCACGGCGATGAATTCGGCGGAGAGTTGCAAATAGAGAGCGGCAAGTGCAAGCAATGTCAGCAAAAAAGAAAGGCTTGCGTGCACGGGTTTGCGGAACAGCAGCACGCCCAGCGAAGAGAAAATGAGAATGGTACCGAGGATATAATCAACGATCATATTTCTCTCCGTGGATCGCGTCCGGAGTCGCCAGGATGCACTTCTGTGAGCATCTCTTTGGTATAGATCAAAGATTCTCGATCGTATCCCGCTAATTCATATTCATTGCCGAGAATGATCGCTCCGGTGGGGCATGCTTCTTCGCAGTAACCGCAGAAGATGCAGCGCAGCATGTTGATTTGAAAATCGGCGGCGTAGCGTTCTCCGTGTGAATGGGGTGCTTCTGGGTTATTTTGAGCAGGTTTTACATAGATTGCCTGTGAAGGGCAAACGATGGCGCATAGTTCGCATCCTACGCAACGCTCCTTACCATCTTCCCATTTGGTGAGGTAGTGGCGTCCACGTGAGCGGTCGGGTAGTTTGCGTCTTTCTTCGGGATACCGGATGGTTGTTGGCTTTTTGAAGGCGTATTTGAGCACGATCCAAAGACCGGCAATGACAGACCAAACTCGTTTCAACTGTTGTTTCATTTCACACCAAAGTAAAGTAAGCAGTTACGATTAAATTCAGGGTTGCTAAGGGAACTAACACCTTCCAGCCGAAGTTCATGAGTTGGTCATAACGAAACCGCGCCATGGTTGCGCGCACCCACATAAAGAAGAAGACGAAGACGGCTAATTTAGCTAGGAACCAGATTACAGGAAGATCGCCCGGTCCGAGCCATCCACCCATAAATAGCGTTACCGCAATGGAAGAGACCGCGAGGATGTTAACGTATTCGGCTAGAAAAAAGATGGCGAATTTGAGACCGCCGTATTCTGTGTGATAGCCGCCTGTAAGCTCGTGTTCGGCTTCAGGAAGGTCAAATGGGGCACGGTTTGTCTCGGCGAACGCGGTGATGAGATAGATGAGGAAACTGATGGGATTAGACCAGATAAACCAATGGTTGCGCTGTGCTTCGACGATTTCGGATAGACTGAGCGTGCCTGCTGCTAGAACCACTGTGAGCAGGGATAGGCCCATAGGCACTTCGTAGCTGATGAGCTGGGCGGTTCCGCGTAGTCCACCAAGAAGTGAGTAGCGGTTGTTTGAGGACCAACCAGCTAAGACGACTCCGTAGACGGCAAGGGAAGAAAATGCGAGTAGAAAGACGATGCCTGCATTGACGTCTGCGATTTGTAAACGCACTTCATGCCCGAATAGAGTTACTGGAGGCCCTACGGGAATGAGAACAAAGATAAAGAGAGCGATAAAAAGTGAAATGCTTGGAGCCAGCCAATAGGTGAATTTGGCGACGCCAGCGGGTTGGAATCGTTCTTTGTTGACCAGTTTAATCCCGTCGGCAATGGGTTGTAAAAGGCCCCAAGGGCCGACGCGATTGGGTCCGAGGCGCAGTTGCATGCGAGCCATAAGCACGCGCTCTAGCAGTGTCATATAGGCAGCAAAGCCCATGAGAATAAGAATCGTGATGATGCCTTTGAGGAGAACTCCTAATATGGCTTCTAGCATGGGAAAGAGGCCCTCATCTTATGGAAATTTAAGAATACCGGCGCGAAGCGCTTTGGAGTGCGGCGACTTGTTATCCTAAAACATAAGTCTCTGAAATGGCGCAAAGCGCCTATGTTGACAAACAAGTCACCGCACTCCAAGGCGTATCTCATTTTCGCACCTCGACTGGAAACCCGTTGATCAGATTTTGGCTCAGTTTATGAACGGGTACTTCGTCAAAGCCTAGCGGAAGCACGATGCATCCGCTGGCCACTTTAGAATCGAGTTTTACTTTTGCTGACAGAGAATTTCCATTTGCGGTTATCGTAGCAACATCACCATCTTGCAATCCTCGTTTTAAACCATCTGTAGGGTGCAGTCTGAGTCGCGGTTCTTTTACCAGTTGCGTTACATGTGGATTATGTTGCATGCGCTGGCCACCGTTGAATAATGCAGGCGCGAAAGTAGCCGCAAGAGAACCATTTTGCGCTATGCGTGGGGAGCTTCTCGTGGAAATTTCTTTGGGTCGTTGTAGTTGCAACGATTCGATTTCTGTTTCTGTCAGTGTGAATTGGATTTTCTCTGCAAGGCGCCGGAAAATCTCTGCATCACTCATGAGATTTTCTGGGCGAGGTTTTCCTGGACGTATTTGCTGTATACGGCCTTCGATGTTGATGAAGGAACCTTCTTTTTCTACAAAACAGAGTGTAGGAAGAACTACATCAGCTTGTTGGGCTGCGGGTGTAAGAAACAGATCCTGCACGACTAAGAAATTAACCTTAGGTAGTTGCGCAGGGTTAGCTCCGACAACATAGAGGAAATCCCATGTTGATGCTTCTAAAACTTGAAGAATGCTTAAACCTGGTTGTGCGCCCATTTCTGGATGCATTCCCGCCATCCGTGCCCCCATGCTATTTTCACGGCCTTCCATGATATTTAACGGTAGATCGAGCTTTTTAAGTTCGGCTAAAATGGCTCGACGATGAGGTGAGGCGAGGTACTGCGACCCGATGAAGATCGCTCCCTTTTTATTAGGAAGTGCATTGATTTGCTTCTTTATGATTTCGAGTTCATCCCCAGGTGCATGTACGACGGTTTTGGCGAGGTGCGGTGCGATTTCAGGTGCGTAATGTCCGATGTAGGTGATCTCTGCACCGCGGTTGATGGCTTGCTTTAAACGCAGCCATACGACGGGAAATTCTTCGGTGATATCTAGGCCTAGAAGCAGAGCGAAGGAGAGTTCTTCGCAAGCGCCGATGGACATCTCCATGCCTGGGGGGATTCCTTCTTCAGCTAGTGGTAGAATGGGTTGACCGACACGATGATCGACGTTATTGCTTCCTACACCGTTGCGTATGAGATCTTGCAGCAGCACATTTTCTTCTGCGGTGAGGTTGTTTCCGCCCCATGCTGCGACGGTCTCGGCTTGTTGCATTTTTTGTGCGACAAGTGTCAGTGCTTCTTCCCAGGATGCAGGCTGTAAAGTACCTGAGCGGCGGATAAGCGGTTCTTTTAGTCTGTCAGGATGGTAGGAGAATTCATATCCAAACCAACCCTTATCGCATAGCCATACATCGTTCACTGCTTTGTTTTCATGCGAGCGTGTACGCATGATTTCACCGTCGCGTTCGTCGAGGATCATGCTGCAGCCCACTGGACACAACGGACAAGTTGTTGGTGTATGTTTGTTGTCCCATGGACGTGCGCGGAAGCGATACACGTTACTGGTGAGCGCCCCCACAGGGCAGATCATGATGGTGTTTCCGATGAATTTGGAATCGGCTGGCCCACCGTCGGGTGTGCCCACTTCTGTCTTAAATCCGCGGTCGATGAATTCTAGGGCGTGGTCGCCTGCGACAACGTCTCCAAAGCGTGTGCAGCGTGCACAGACGATGCAGCGTTCACGATCGAGCATCAAAACAGGCCCTAGGGGAATCGGCTTTTTAAAGTGACGCTTTTCTTCGTAGAAACGGCTGTTTCCGGGCCCAAATTTGACTGTCTGGTCTTGTAAGGGGCACTCTCCACCGCGATCGCAGATGGGGCAATCTAGAGGGTGGTTGATGAGCAGAAACTCTAGGATGCCTTCTCGTCCTTTGACGGCATTTTCAGCCTGTGTGTGAACGATCATGCCTTCGGTCGCTTCGAGCGTGCAGGAGGTTTGCAGCTTGGGCATTTTTTCTACCTCAACCAAGCACATGCGGCAGGCGCCAAATGGCGGCATGCGGTCGTGATAGCAAAAGATAGGAATGTCGATATTCAGACTTCGAGCGGCATTATAGACGGTGGTTCCCTTAGGAACAGTGAGTGACTGACCGTCGATAGTGAATTGGATCAGTTCCAGTTCCTGCGTCATATGAGACCTGCCATTTTCTTAAACACAAAAACACGAAAAACAATAAAACTTTTAAGAAGAAGATGAGTTGTGTAAAAAAAATCAGGATAAGCAGGGTCGCAAGCGGCAGGATAGGCAGGATAAAAAACTTTATCCTGCCTATCCTGCCGCTTGCGACCCTGCTTATCCTGATTTTTTTTAATTTCTATCTTTGTACTAAGCATATGGATACGCTACCTTCATTTGTGGATGTCCTTCTGCATTGGGATTGCGTCGAATGTAGGCTTCGAATTCGCTTCGAAATAGCTGGATGGCGCTGACGACAGGCGGTGCTGCGCCAACGGCGAGCGGACAGAATGAGTTGGCAGCCATCTCACGGCAGGCGTCGAGGATTACATCTAAATCTTGGTAGGTTCCTCCACCATTTTCGATGCGTGTAAGCATTTGTGTGATCCAGCGCGTACCCTCACGGCAAGGTGTGCATTTACCGCAGGATTCGTTTTGATAAAACTGCATCAGACGATTGGCCACTTTAACCATATCGGCCGAATCGTCCATCACAATAACCGAGGCAGTACCTAGTGCGGTTTTATACGTCGCTAGGGACTCGAAATCCATGGCTGCATCTAAGTCGGTGAGCAGCGAGCAGGAAGAACCACCAGGATAACAGGCTTTGAATGTACGTCCATGGCGCATCCCACCTGCAGTTTCTAAAAGGTCTCGTAGAGATATTCCAAGGGGAAATTCATAGCATCCCGGCTTTTGCACGTGACCACTGACTTGGTAGATTTTAGTTCCGGTATTTTTTGGTTTGCCAATAGTTAGGAACCACTCTACGCCACGATTTACGATATGTACGACATTGCAGAGCGTTTCTACGTTATTGACAACAGTAGGTTTGCTATACAGGCCTGCTACAGCCGGAAAAGGTGGTTTAAGTCGTGGTGTAGCGCGGAACCCTTCGAGGGAATTTAGCAGTGCGGTTTCTTCTCCGGCGATGTAGGCGCCAGCGCCTGGATGCACGATGATGTCCAATTTGCCCAGATGACCTTTTTCTTTTGCTTGGTCGACTGCTTTTTGTAGGATTTCTAACCCTTCAAAAAACTCTCCACGGCAGTAGATGAAGGCCTTTTCTGCACCGATCGCGTAGCTGGCGAGAATCATCCCTTCGATGAGCTGGTGTGGATCGCGCTCAATGATGAGTCGGTCCTTGAAAGTGCCCGGTTCGCTTTCGTCGCAGTTACAGACCAGATAACGCGGAGAAATCGTCTGCGGGACAAAGCCCCATTTCATCCCTGTAGGAAAACCAGCACCACCCCTGCCGCGCAAGCCGGATTGTTTCACCATATCGATTAGAGTCGCTGGAGCTATAGCAGGGATGGCTTTTTTGATGGCCTGATAGCCGCCGTTTTTTTCATAGGTGGAGACATTGCGCTGATCGTCATTGTCCATAAAGGCCATCAATATGCGTTGCTCAGGCATAGGAGACCTCCAAAAGGGACTGCAGGGACATCAGGGACTGCAAGGACGTCGCACATAGTCCCTGATGTCCCTGTCGTCCCTGCTGTCCTTTTACAAACCTCATTTTCCCACCTCCTTCAGAATCTTTTCGACATCGCTTTCTTCGATGGGGCCGACGACTTTATCATCAACGATCATCATAGGTGCTCGGTCGCAGGCGGCGAGGCATTCTGACGGGATAACGGTGAATTGACCATCAACGGTCGTTTCTCCGGGTTTGACCTGAAGGTGCTGACAAATTTTTCCCAGCAGCTCATCTCCACCTCGGAGCATGCACGAAACATTTTTGCATACATGCAGAATATGTTTTCCGACGGGTTTTTCGTGAAACATATCATAGAAACTGACGACCGAGTTGACCTCATTTGGATCGATATCGAACAGCTCGGCGACCTCTTCCTGTGTTTCTGCTGGAAGGTAGCCGACTTCAGTTTGTGCGATATGCAGCGCAGGAATCAGTGCAGAACGTTTTTGTGGATATTTTTTCTGCAATTCGAGAATGGCTTGTCGTGTTTTATCCGTAAGCATCAGCGATCTACATCTCCCAGAATAGGGTCTACGCTGGCAATCGCGACGACGACGTCTGACAGCATATAGCCAGGCAAGACCTTTTGCAATACATGCACATGTGGGAACGAGGGCGAACGCACGCGCAAACGATAGGGGCGGTTGCTGCCATCGCTGACTAAATAATGACCGATCTCCCCACGTGCCGATTCCACGCAGTTGTACACTTCCCCTACAGGTGGGTGTAACCCTTCACTGACAAGCTTGAACTGATGAATCACCGCTTCCATGCTACGGGCAAGCTCCGGCCGCGGTGGCAAGGCCGCTTTGCGGTCACTGGTGATGATCGGCCCAGGGGCTAATTTTGAGAGTGCTTGATCGATAATGGAGAGACTTTGTTCGATCTCGTCCATGCGTACTAGATAGCGTGCATAAGAATCGCCCTCAGTGCGTGTAGGAACGTCGAAGTTGTAGTTTTCATAGCCGAGGTAGGGGTAGGCCTTTCTGATATCGTAAGCAACGCCAGCAGCTCTTAAAATGGGTCCTGTGCAGGCGTACTGTTTGCACGTTTCTTCGTCAATCAACGCAATTCCTTGCAGACGCTCAACCCAAACATAATTGTCCATCAAAAGGTTATTGAGATCCTTCAGCGTGCTCGGAAAGGCTTTCAAAAACGCTCGGCAATCGTCTTCGAATTCCGGATTGAGATCCTTAGCAATCCCTCCGATACGCCAAAAAGAGGGAAACATGCGCGCTCCCGACCACCCTTCGAACAGGTCCAAAATCTTTTCGCGCTCGGCCATGCAATACATGAACACAGAGGACATATTGAGTTCGAGCGCGCTCGTCCCAAGCCAAACAAGATGGCTTTCAATACGAGACAGCTCCAAGACGATGATTCGTATCGTTTGTGCGCGCTGAGGAACTTCGAGGTTCATGAGTCGCTCAACCGCTCCAGCGTAGGCCTGCTCTTCTGCTGGACCTGAGAGATAGTCGATGCGGTCGACGAGAGTGAAGACTTGATGGTAAGTACGTGTTTCGCAAGTTTTCTCGATGCCGGTATGCAAGTATCCAATTACAGGTTCGGCAGAGATCACAATTTCGCCTTCAAGGCGAAGTTTAATTCTTAAAACGCCATGCGTAGACGGGTGCTGAGGCCCAAGATTGAGCTCCATCACATCGCCAGACTTAGCGAGCTCTTCAAGTTCTTGTGCGGTCAGCCTGGACATAAGGAATAATTTCCGATGGTACTTTAGGTTTTACACCGTGTTTAAATTCTACGGGCACTTCAGTCAACGGATAGTCCCGCTGTAGCGGATGCCCTTTCCAATCGTCAGGCATCAAGATACGTTTCATATCTGGGTGGCCTTCAAAATGCACACCGAACAAATCGTACAATTCTCTCTCGTACCAGTTACAACCTTCCCAGATGCCTGTTACAGAGGGGATAACCTCTCCACGTGCGACATAAATGAAAACGCGTAAGCGCTCTAGGGAGGTGGGATCATGCAGCCAGTAAACGATTTTTGTGCGTACTTCCGGTTCTAGGAAATCGACACCAGTCAGATCCATGAGTACCTGATAGGATGGCTGAAGCAACCGAAGCACCTCTTTTAATTGCGAGGTTCGAATTTGCAAACTCGTTTCACCGGCGAAGACAACTTCGTCGAGGATTGCGTTGGGGAGTTGTGATTTCAGCTGTTCAACGGGGTGCATGTTTGACCTTCTCTTGAAGCGCCATGAGACCGTGCAGGAGTGCTTCTGGACGGGGAGGACAACCGGCGATGTACACATCGACAGGAACAAGTTGATCAACAGGCACGACAGCGTAGTTGTTGAATACGCCTCCGCAGGAAGCGCAGTCGCCCATGGAGACCACCCACTTAGGATCAAGCATCTGGTCGTAGACCATTTGCAAGACAGGAGCCATCTTTTGACTGACGCGGCCAGCAACGATCATCACATCGCTTTGGCGAGGTGATGCGCGGTAGACCTCCATCCCAAAACGAGACATATCATAACGACTGGCAGCCGTAGACATCATCTCAATCGCACAACAAGCCAAACCAAACTGCGCCGGCCAAAGAGAACTTTCTTGTGCCCATCTGATGAGCTTATCTAACGGACCATAGAGAAATGGAGTTTTCTCTTTCGGAGTCATTCCCACTGCAGTCCTCCTTTGCGCCATACGTAGGCGAATCCAACAAGTAGCGCGACGAGAAAGAACGCCATCTCATAAAAAGCGAAGGCGCCGATATCTTTTCCTACCACAGCCCAGGGATAAAGAAAAATCACCTCAATGTCGAAGATCAAAAAAATCAACGCAACCAGATAGTGCCGAAGGGGAAAACGCTGTTGAAGAAGATGCGTCTGCGTACGGATGCCTGATTCGTAAGGCATATACTTCTCTTTGACCATCTTCTTGGACGAAATAAGGTTCGATAACAGCAGCGTGACAGCTGTGATGAACGCAACTAAACCAAAGTAGACATACACAGAGAAAAAGTCCGACACAGCAGGTCCCCCTGTTGCGTTCATAGCGAGAGGAGGACTATGCAGTCAATAATTTTTTTAGTATGGAGGCAGTTCAAATTCGTTGCTTAATCAAGCCACTTTCATTTCCAGGTTTTTTGGAGGATGAGTGACTTCCAGAAATTCTCTGAAATGTGAGGCAAAGCAGTCTTCTTTAATGAACTCGGCCATAACTAATCGGATTACTACCTCAGTTGTTCCCGGCATTCCTGTAGCTCTGTTGTCTTTGCGTTCCCATCCTGAAATTGTGGCGTGAGTTTTTAATCTCAATAGTGTGGCTAATTTTTTTTGAGATAATCCCATGTAACCTCGAACAAAAGAGAGATGTGCTCCTGAAAAATGAGCAGGAAGCCACAGAAGAGTCTTAAACACTTGGTCTTCGAGTTCTCGGTGATTGATATCGGGTAGGGTCTCTCCGCGAAATTCACGAGTTTTCACGCCCGTCAAATTCATTGGAAAACCCAATCCGTTATATTTTATTTTTTTCATTCTAAACCTCCAATCGAATTATGGTGATCACGATTAAATGACTTTCTTCAATAAAGGCAATGCAGACTCTAGCCTGTTCATCATCTAGAGTTTGCCCTCTGATTGCATAATTCCAATCGGCATGCTCGTCTTTATACTCGTCTTTTCTTTTCTCGTGGTAGCCCGTATAAATGATGTTTTTTATATCTCCAATAGTGAAGCAACGCTGAGCTTGCCTTAGTGTTGCGTGCTCACTAATCGCATAGGCTCCTTTTTGCATTAGATTTTTGGCTAATGCCATAACATCTTGTAGTTTCTTCGTTCTCTTCATATGTCAAATATTGACATCTTAGATAAATTTTGTCAACTGGGTATTTTGCTAGAAGTTGATTGCTTTGACCAGAATTCCTACAAAAAATAGGAGAGGGGGGGGCCGCGAGGGCTCAGACCCACGCGGTGCATTTGACATTCGATCTGGATAAAACCCACTACAAGAGAAATTTATCGTTGATCGCCTTGATTAGCCCCTTCTCCTGAGATGACAGTTCGGAGCTGTATGGTGAGGATCTAGGGTCTGAGCTCTGATATATTAAGGGCAAATCACTAGAAAGTCGATTAAACTGTGTTAGGTTCAAGGTAAACCCCTTCGACTTCCCAAACTCAGTCACTTTTGTCACAAGTAATCCATTACTTGATGGATCGGGTTTTTCTATGAAATAATTTTCACTTTGATAGTCGAATTTAAGTAAGCAGTCAGTTAATTTTGAAATCAAACTAGAATAATCTACGATAAATATTTTGCTTTCTTCAACAAATTCAGAGGCTGCTAGTAATCGATTTTCCCATCTTTCAGATAAAGAAACATATTCAGCTACCTTGTTACTTCCTGGTACAGATTTAGTTATCTTAACTTGATCGGAATATGTAAAGTCAATTTTAAGTTTGTGAATGGTTTGACGGTCCTTTTTCGATTCTAGATACACTGCGTTAACATTACTCGATGCAACAACCATGAGAGATACCTCCCCCTTGTTACCTTGGGGAATTGATATAGTAACTAAACTAACGTCTTTCACGCCATCTAGTTGTAGTACACGGTCTTCAAGCCCTTTTCGTAGTGTTAAAGCATGTTTATAGAAGTCCGAATTATTCATTGATGGAGCGTATTGTGGATTGTTATTGTTAACGTTCATTTCTATGCCTCATATTTGGGTTTTGTGGAATTCTAAACACTGTAATTTTTATGAGTAAATCCGTCAAAAGAAAAATTAAACTGGACTTTAAAGTAATTTTATGATAGAATAACTTGCTATATATATGAATGCTACATGTAAACTTAATCCGAAAAATTGGAGGTAAAAAGTGAAACTTGTAAACAAGACAATCGTATTTTTTGCAATGCTGATTACGATGAATTGTTCAGTTTGTAATGCCAGCGAACTACAAAGAGTTGAGACTCTTGCGTCAAAAGCAATTCTGAAAAATTCGAACGGATATTTCATTTTATCGGACGTGAGTTTTTGGAAAGTGATTACGTTTGTGAAAAGAACGAGAACGCTTTCGGAGTGGTGGAACAGCGCTTCTCTAATTCCAGAACATTATGAATGCGTTCCGAGTGATTGGTACACAGGTGCAGAAATACAGGTCTTTTCAAAAAATGATCACCTTGAAGTAGATCTAGCCAATGCTAAGAATGAAAAAGTTCTTAGACAGTGTACTCACTTACTATACAACTCAAAAAATGGTCAGATTTTGTTTGCCATTTCTATGCAGCCATCGGAGTTTCTAGATAACTTTTTCTACGATGTTCGTAAGGAAGGGTCTGCCGAGGGTTACAAAGTCGGATATGACGAAGGACTTTCTGCAGGTCGTTCTGTGGGATACTCTCAAGGACATTCTGCAGGTCATGCCGAGGGGCTTTCTCAAGGTATGAGTAATGCTTCAATGAGAACTACGCCTACGCTGCAATAAAAAAATTTAGACGAAGTGCCCATTTGCTGCAGAGTGGCTGGTGGGTGCTTCGGGTTAAAAGACGTAGATTTATGGCTCAAAAGCCTCGTCTAAGAGATGTTATCTTCTAGCAGCAGGAGATAATTGATTTTTAAAGGCTTGGCTAACCTCTTCGCTACTTTTTCCCCAATTTTACGCTTTCCGTTTTCAATTCGAGAGATGTTGTCTTGACTAACTCCACTGAGTTTTGCAAGCTCTTTTTGAGATATGCTTTCCCGAAATCGAGCACCACGCAGAACCATTCCTGCTTGTTTGTGTTTAGCAATACGATCTTTAGCAACAACTTTCCAATCAACAGATTCAGGTTCTGCGTATTTGTTGAGAAAGGCTTCGAGATGACCGACAAATTTAGTTGGTATGTAGGAAAGTACACCTTTTTCCCCTGGCATCTTTACGACGATTTCGCAGGCGTTCTCTTTAGTATGGTGCGCTTTCATGCGTAAACCTCAATCAGTTGATTCTCTTTATCAATGACTTTCCAGCAAGCCACATAAGTAGGTTTTCCCTTCTTAAGGTGACAGTGAAACTCATCCTCATCTAGGGGTCCATAATTTGGCCAATTATTTCGATAGGGACCTTGTTTTACCATTTCTATGATGAGTAAGTTGATGACATCGGTTATGGTTGGTTTCGAGCCATTGCGCTTTAGTTTGTTGTATTGCTTCACAGCATCTCGACTAAGCGCTACAGTCCAATTTCGCGACATCTTCAACCTATTAATAACCTTGATTATAACAGAAAAAAGACATATGTCAAAATAAAAAATGAGAGGCTAACAGCGTGGCACTACCCACCGTTCTTTTATTTGCTTTTAATCTTCGCTGTTTGCACCAACATATGTCCGTAGCCACATGACAATTTGCTCCAGCCGATGCAGGCGCAAATCGGGCGGGCCGCTGCGGTAGAGGAGGTGGCTGGTGGTTGCGGGGTAGCGAATGTAGCGAGCGGGTATTCCTTGCATGCGCAATGCAGTAAACAGCTGATCGCTTTCGCTTATGGGTACTCGCAAATCGCCTTCACTATGAATGATCAATGTGGGTGTTTTGGCTTTGGATAAGTATTTTAATGGACTTTGATTCCACAAAATTTCGCCGTTTTCCCAAGGTGCATCTTTCCAATAGTTGTGAGGCGAAGGTGGTGCATCCATGGTTCCGTACTGGCTAAGCCAGTTGCAGACTGATCGTTCAGAAATGGCGGCCACGAATAGGTCCGAGTGTCCGATTGCCCAATTGACTAAATAGCCTCCGTAGCTACCTCCAGAGATGGCTATGGCGTTGGGATCGATGTTAGGATGCGATTGCATAAAGCCTGCAACGGCTTGTAGATCTTCCCAGTCTTTAACACCCCAGCGACCACGTATCGCGGAAGAGAATTCGCGTCCGTAGCCCTTGCTTCCTCTTGGATTGGAAAACACCACGGTAAAGCCTTCTGCAGCCAACAATTGCGCTTCGTGAAAAAAGGACATGCCATATTGCAGATGTGGTCCTCCATGGACGAGCAGAACAGCAGGCCCTTTGCCGGCATTCGATGACATCACCCACGTTTGTACTTTTGTTCCATCAGCTGAGGTTACCCAATGCATCTGCGGTTCGACTAACTCGAGTTCTTGCATAACCGCTTGATTCAACGCAGTAATTGCTTTAACGTTGCCTTGAGTGCTAACGACCATCTCAGGTAGTTGTGTAGGGCTTTGGCGTATGGCGGCCCAACGGGTTCCATCTGCGCTTAGGTTTCCGAGGTCATAGGCCCAATTGCCTGAGGTTTGGTATTTAAGTTCTGGCTTTCCGGTTACATTAACCGAGGCAATGTGTCTCTGGCCTTCACGCCCTATGACGGTGTAGATCTGCTTGCTATCCGGCGCCCAGACAAAGTGAGGGTCAACGCTCATGTCTGCTACGTCACCGATAATGGCGGCTGTGAGGCATACGTCAGCATCGTGGGTTAGGCTACGCGTTTCGTGAGAAGACAAATCATAGAGCCAAAGCTCGATATTCTCTGGTGTGTAGCGCGGTTCTTCACCAGGAGCTCCAGCATAGGCAAGGCTTTTTCCATCAGGAGACCAACTCACACGCAGCTTACGACCAGTTAATTGATTTGGAAGTTGCTCGCTCTGCTCTGTCGCAATATCATAGATTAGGATCTGATCGGCCCAAGGTTTAATAAAGGCTTTTGGGTCAAGATTCGTGGAAATGGCTAATTTTTTAGAATCAGGAGAGAAATCAAAGTTAAATCCTCCCAAGACATCCCAGTCGAAAATTTGCTTTGAGGCACCGGTGGTTGCGTCAACGAGGTAAAGAGTAGGTCTTTCGGAGCCAAAATAGCCGTCACCGTCATAACGATACCAGAGGCTTTCCAATACATAGGGTGGGTCACTCAGACCTAACTCTTGACGAGTTTTTCGATCGCGTTCGGTCCAACCTGCGGCTTTTGCGCGAAAACTTACAGCGATCCAACGATTATTAGGGGACCATTTGTAACTGACAATACGCCCTTCAGGGAAGGTTGTAAGAGGGATTGCTTCACCACCATCGAAAGCGATCTGGTAGAGCTGTCCGCAGCTGTTTTCATCTTTCCGGACAAAAGCGATCTTAGTTCCGTCTGGGGCCCACCGTGGTTGGGTGTCGTTGAATCCTGTGGTAAATTCGCGTGGTTCTGGATTGTCTACAGAGGTGATCCACAGATTGATCAGGTAACGGTTGTTTGCGCCAATTTGTCTGTGTGTGAACAACACGCGTTTACCGTCAGGTGATAGCTGCGGATCGAAAACAATACGAAACTTAAACAGATCATGGGCGCTGGTTTTTTTCATATTGTAGAACCCTCTTCATGTCGCCCATGACGTTGGAAATAAACGTGCGCTTCGGCGGCAAAATTAAAGAAAAACACGACCCCTGGGGATACCAGAGCGACATAGGGAAGCATAATAAAGAACCACTGCATGACATTCTGCAGAGGGTCATGGCTTGTGAATCCGGCAGAACCAGTTAGTTCACCTGCGATAGACAACAGGGCAAAAATCAGGAGTAAAGGGGCAGATGCTAGCAACAGCATTGCGAGATTACCCAAAATATCGGTTTTGAGACGTTCGACTAGTAAGCGTGAAACACGGAGATGATTGATGCCTCGCAGCGCGACAATGGGGGTAACATAAAAGAGAATGCCCACCGTCAATACGCACAACAAGACGGCGCCAAGGTGAATCAAAAATGGCGCGGGCGCTAAGACAACGGCAAAAAAACCACCGATCCCTGGCAGGCTGTTTAAAAGAGAGAAAAAGCCTAAAAGCGTCCACAATACGATGTACGCTAGAATAATGGGCACGGTAAAATAGGCTGCGCCTACTTGCAAATGCCAGGAGCGCATGACGATCTGCCGGTAGCTCACAGGCTTGTGTTTGACCTCGTCATGATACACACGTATGAGCACAATTCCACCCGCCATGACGATCGCCGCACAAAGGAAGATCGCCATAAACGTGAGGCTCTGCGTCGCCCAGTTGCCGGCTTCAACAGCCATACCGCGGAAAAATACCACCAATAAGCCAGCCAAAACAAGCACACAGCAGGCGAAAAGAAGTTTCTTCAGATTCATTGTTAGAAGGATTGCGCGGTCAAATATACGCTGTAGGTCGGTCCAATTCATTTTGCTTCTCTAGGTTTATACAAATATTTCGGTCTTACGATCGGCGTGCCTTTTCCCCCTCGCGCGTCTACTCGTTCGTATACGATTTGGATGGAGATTCCAACCACGCGCGCTAATCCAAATAGCACCGTAAAATACTCGGGATAAGGGAATCCTGCTACATACAAAAAGGCGCCTGAAACCGAGTCTACGTTTACATGTGGATTGGATATTTTAGGATTTTCACTGAGAACTTTTTCGCCCATTTCACGCAAGTGCGTGACCATCTTGACGTAGGGGTGTGAGGAGAATTTCTTTTGTGCAACAGTTCTGAGGACGGTGGCGCGAGGGTCTTCCACGCGCAATACGGCGTGGCCAAAGCCGAAGATGAGTTTTTCTTGAGCAAGCCGAGCGCGTACCCAAGCCTCCACTTGCTCGGCGGTTGCTTCTGGGCCAACATCATGCAAGGCTTCTTCAACCATTTCTAAACAGTCCTGGTTGGCTCTTCCATGCCGTGGACCTGCGAGTGCTGCCATAGCTGCGGCTAGGCAGCCGTACATGTCTTCCAAGCCAGAGGCAACTGCTTTTCCTACAAATGCAGAGAGGTTGCCCCCGCCATGATCATAGTGCAACACGTTAAAAAGACGGAAAGCTTCTGTGAGCTCGTCATGTTTAGCGTTAGGTACACGCAGCATTTGGGTGAAATTTTCCATGTAGCCAAGCTCAGGTTTTGATGGATTATTTTCCCCCCAGCCAGCGTGATGATTGATCACAGCCGCCGCGATTTCAGGGATGCGCGCAATCGCATTGAGGCAGTCTTCTCGATAGTCATCTGTGCATTCTAGCGCCCCTTCAATCAGCAGCGCTGCACACAGCATATTCATCGGATGACCTTTGCGAGGCAGCTTGTAGATATGTTCTAAAGTACCAGGATCACAGGGCATCCGACGCTTTAACTCGCGCGAGAATTGGGCGACCTCTTCTTTGGTGCCCTCTTTTCCGAAATAGAGTAGATAGATCACTTGTTCCGGCTGCCAATCGGTCATTTCAGTCAAGGGTCGGCCAGCATAATATAATCCCTTCTCTGGATCTACTGTGGAGGTAGAACAATAACCTACAGGGTATCCTCGCATTCCTGTTTCTAGATGTTCGTCAGTGATTTCCATCAAAACCTTTGCCATGGTTATACCCCTACGGATGTTGAGCCCAAGATGATCTTTCGTTCTTCTAGCAATTCGCGCTCAGAAGCTTTAATTTTCTCCGTCAAAAACGGATCCCAGTTCAGGCCAGATACGATTTCCACATCTCCACGGCTATTCAGGCGACAGGGGAACGAAAAAACCAGATCAGGATCGATCGAATAGGGATTGCCGCTGCTGTATACACCAACAGAAAACCAGTCGCCCGGCTTTGTAGGTTGCGTAAGCGACTTTATGGTGTCAATCACCGCGTGTGCTGCTGAGGCGGCCGAAGATTTGCCACGCGCTTCGATAATTTTTGCTCCGCGCTTTTGTACAGAGGAAAAAAAATCGTCCTGCAACCATTTCTGATCGTGAATTAGGTCCGTTACAAGTTGGTTGCCAACTTTACCATGATGATAGGCGGGTACCTGTGTGGCGGAGTGGTTGCCCCATATGGCGAGATTGGAGACTTCGCCTACAGGCTTTTTCGCCTTCTGCGAAAGCTGTGCTTTTGCGCGATTTTCATCCAGGCGTGTCATGGCAAAAAAGTGATTTCTGGGAATCCGCTTTGCCTGATGCAAGGCAATCAAGGCGTTGGTATTGCACGGATTTCCCACGACCAAAACCTTTACATTGGGGCTTGCGACCGCGTCGATCGCTTTTCCCTGGGCGACAAAGATCTTGCCGTTTTCATTCAAAAGATCGCCTCGTTCCATTCCAGGCCCGCGTGGCTTAGCGCCCACCAGGAGTGCGTAGTCGACATCACGGAAAATTTCCATTGGGTCAGAACCTATGCGCACCTCTTGAAGCAGGGGAAATGCGCAATCCTCTAGCTCCATTTTAACCCCTTCCAGTGCGTTAATCACCTCGGGAAGTTCTAGAATATGCAGCGCTACCGGTTGATCTGGGCCAAACATCTCTCCTGCAGCAATACGAAACAGCAAATTATAGGCAATTTGCCCCGCTCCACCCGTGACCGCTACTCTCACAACACCTCTAGTCATTGCAAAATCTCCTGTTGAACATCAAACGGAATATAGTTGGCCCCCTGGAATATCCGCAAGTAAGAAGGGGGACAGTTCTTTCGTCACCACCGAGTACCTTTAAATGGTAAAAATAACAAAAAGTAAGAAAATCATGAGCGTCTCTGTGCACTCTGTGATCCCTGTGGTAAAATTTTGAAACACTATTGAAAAATTAATCACCACAGAGTGCACAGAGACGCTCATGATTGGTTATTTAGGAGTCCTGCGGCTTGGTTTTTGAAAATTGTTGAATATGTTAAGCTGTTGATTATTAATTAATTGTAATTTAATCTTTTAATTTCATAAAATGAGTGTGGAGATTTGCAAGATTATTAACCTAATTAAATTAAGGAGGAATAAATGGTCAAAACATGGGCGTATATATTTGGCTTTGTCTTCCTAGCCATAGGTATTCTTGGTTTTGTACCGGCAGCGATTCACGATGGAAAGCTTTTAGGAATTTTTGCTGTAAACCATATGCATAACATGATTCACCTGTTTACTGGGGTGGCAGGGATTCTTGCTGGGTTTGCAGATTCTTACTGGCCAGCACTTTTCCTGCGCATATTTGGTATTGTTTACTTACTAGTTGCTGCCATGGGTTTTTACTCAGGTGACGCAATGCTAATGGGGATGATCGCGAATAATTTTGCCGATACAATATTGCACCTCGTTACTGGTGCGGCTGCTCTTTATCTTGGCTTTTGCTGGAAGTGCCATCGAGCTTAGCAGCTCGCTCATTTCTGTCCGATCTTTTGGGTTCTCAAACCGACTGGGAGAGAGAACCCTTTTTTTGTAGCGCGCTCCCGCGCGCAGGTAAGGCATACCCTGTCCAGCTAGTCCATAGTTAGTCTCACAAAAACTTGCGCCGTAGACGCCTCTAGATTCTTAACGCTATCTTACCTCTGACGTGTCCTTCTTCGACCTTTCTCATGGCCTCGGTTACGTCCTCTAGGGGTAAAACCTCGACATGTGGTGGAACGAGTTTACCACTATTGATCAGCTGATCTATTTCGGCGAGTTGTTTTCCGTTAGGGGTTACGAATACGTAGGAGGCGCTGATTTGTCGATTTTTGATTAGTGCTGGATCTGGGTGGGCGAGGAGGCTCACGATCCGTCCTTGAGGCGTTACCTGTTCGAAGGCTTCTTTATAGGCGGTTCCTCCGAGGGTATCGAAAACGACATCGACTCCTTCTGGGTGATCTTTTTTTATTCTCTGCGTCACGGATTCTTTGGTGTAGTCGATTGCGACATCAGCGCCGAGTTTAGTAACGTAAGAGTGGTTAGCTCCTGTTGCGGTGGTATAAACTTTCGCGCCTGCGTTTTTCGCTAACTGAATCGCATAGCCTCCGACGCCGCCGGCCCCAGCGTGGATGAGAATTGTTTCACCAGCCTTTAGGTGTGCTGTGTCGAAGAGAGCCTGCCAAGCTGTGAGTGCTGACAACGGGATGACAGCAGCTTCTTGCATACTAAGTTTTGCGGGAACTACCGCCACATCTTTTGCCAAGCAAGTTGCGCGTTCACAGAATGTTCCCCAACGGATTTCTGGTTTGCGAAAATAGGCATGCACTTTGTCACCAGGTTTTATGTTTGTCACTGCCTTGCCTACGGCTGTCACTTCGCCAGCACCATCCCAACCTAGTACGATGGGGAATTGGTACGGCATGCGATCTTTAAGTAACCCTTTTACAATCTTCCCATCAACAGGATTGACTCCTGCATAGGACAGGGAAATCAGTACTTCCTCATCGCCAGGAATAGGTTCAGGGATATCCTTGAGCATGACTTTATCTAAATCGCCGAATGCTTCAATGATCGCTGCTTTCATGGGGAGTCTCCTGTAGGACTATTTTTTTTACCTTAGCACGACGTCGCTTCTTCTGCTTGCGAATTTTATCTGCAGCCAATTCTTTTTTCGTTTTGATCCCATGAATTTGTGATTCGATTTTGTCACAGAGTTCTCTGCGTGCAAGGAAACGATTCAGTTCGCGTGACCGCTCTTTTTGGCATTTGACTTCGAACCCGGTCGGTTCATGCTTGAGGTAGACGCACGAACTGGTTTTGTTGATTTTTTGGCCACCAGATCCACTTCCTGTAATGAATTTCTCGGTGAGGTCGTTTTCTTGAATGAATAAACGCTCCATGCGTGCTTTTAGTTCAGCTACTTTTTCAGGGCGTATCATTGTCGCACGACTTTAGTTCCTAGGAAGATGACATAGTGGCCGACAGCTGCTTGACGTTCATATCCGAGAAGATGCGCGTGCAGAACTGTTTCATCAGAGGCGTCGCGATGAAGAACAATACCGTCGATACCCGCTTTTCGATGATCTACCCACAAACCGTTTTCATCTAACAAAAGACTGAAGTAGGAAGAAAGATGAGCGGGTTGGTCTTTCAGTTGTTCATAAGTTTGTGCCGATGGTGCTACGCTGATACCAAGAGGCATTTGCCATCCGCGGTGATAGTCTTTTGCTCGCAATTGCGGCAAGGCCTGCACATCGATTCCGCTTATCAGCAATCGATGTAAGGAAGCTTCCTTGTCAGATGCGCGAAAGACCAATTCGAGTTCATGTGCTATCTCCCTACTTCCTATGCCGCGCACTCTGCGCACGAAGGCGCGGTCAAAATTAGCGATACGATAGAGTTCGTGACCTTGCCATTCAGCAGCAGTATATCGACCTGGTGAAACAAAGCGCGCAAACCGTAAAGATTGCGGATGTTCCCTGAGATCTTTCCAGCTGAATAAATTTATTGTATTGAGTAATTTCAATTTGTTCGCCTGTTCTCCTCCCACTAGTATCGCCTCATCGAGAGGGCATTCACAGCGAGGCTCTACTTCAGCAATCATCGTGCGTAACTGAGTCACGTCTATGTGTGTACCTGAAAGATCCGCCCATCTTTCCAACCGTTGTCTATGCCACCAGTAGGAGGTGCCATTCACTTTTTCGAATAAATCCTTATAACGACCTAACGGTAAAGAGAACCAACCACGATAGTAGAGCGAGGGCTGGCCATTTTCTGTCGTATACAGCTCTAGCGCCCACTCTCCGGCCGGCAACCCATTACAAATCAGATGAGCTGCCGTGAGTTGATTGCGCTCTACTCCATCTCCACCCACAATTTCTAGAATGGGCGGAATTGGGAGAAAAAATCACATGCTGACGATTCCAACCACGTTCAGCTAATGCGATTTTTTCCAACTCGTTCTCGCCCATAATCCAGTGAGGAATGGTGGGCACCAGAAGTTCTAACTCGATATCTTTGAGAACAATGGTCGCGACATGAGCATCGTCTTGCGCTTCAAAAGCTAGGTCAAAGTGATGCGCATCCTTTTGTGCTACCCATAGATTGCGGCCCATATAACGATTAGACAAAGCGCTGCGAGGCGTAGGGTCCTCCGGATACTCGGCTAAGATGGCCTCGGTTACCGAAACATAGGCTGTCGGTGCCACGCGGTATCGAAAAGCAAGAAAAGCCCCTCCAGACAGAAGAAGCAAAAAACTAAATGTAAGTACGAGCAGAAAAAGTTTTCGTTTTTTCATTTACCGTTCACTCCTATAAACTTAACCAGAAAACTTGACAGCGATCGTCTTTTCGCGCAAGTTGAGAATTCAATATAGGAGAGGATTTATGTGCTATTCGGCAGAAGTGAGTTTTGGTGCAGCCATAATTTTGACGGGAATAGGCGTAGCAACGGCCATGCAGGTGAGGGAGCGCTCCCAGTATTGGTTAGCTGCTCTCCCGCTTCTATTCGCCTTGCAACAGGCTTCCGAAGGGATTTTGTGGATAGGGCTTACCAATAACTGGACAGGCTGTGGCATCGAATGTGTTGCAAGATACGCCTTTCTAATTTTAGCCTTTTGTACTTGGCCTTGGTTGTTTCCCTTTGCGTTGTCACAGGTAGAACACAATCGACAACGTAAGCGTGTCCTTTACGGATTCGTACTTGCAGGTTTAGGCTTAAGCGTCTTTAACTTTTTCTACCTGTTCAATCAAGGCATGGGGGCTCGTATTGTAGAACACAGTATTCAGTACACCAATACGCTTCCCAAAGAAGGTCCCCTCTATCTGATCCTTGTTAGTATGCCCTGGGCGATCTCTTCGAGCCGCTATGGATATCTGTGCGCCTTTGTAGGTGCAATTTCATTTATAATTACGTTCTTTTTTTACTGGCACACGTTTACGTCTGTTTGGTGCTTCTTTGCTGCAATCATCAGTGCGATCATTTACTACATTGTGAAGGATCTGAATGAAAGTAAGGAACCATCTCTGAAGGTTTAGCGCCCTTCCGCGCGTGGGCGTCGTAGGCGCCCACGCGCGCGGAAGCGCGTTATTTCCCTGTCTTCTGCTTCACCAGCTCGACCAGGTCTTCGGCGTAGCGTTGAGCTGTCAATTTAGGGGTACCGGAGCCCTGCCAAACTAACTCTTCATTTGGTGTCAGGATGACCACGGAGGGGAAATTGCGTACGCTGAAGCGACTAGCTAGCGCTTGATTTTGCTCTGCTAAAGCTGGGGCCAATTGCGTTTTGCGAGGAAGGTCCACTTTCACGAAGAGAAACTGATCGCCGACGGTACTTGCGAATTCTTTAGCCTCCAAAATTTCTTTCTCCATTTTAGTGCACCATGTACACCAATCGGATCCGGTAAAAAAGAGGAAGATAGTTTTATTTGACGTTTTTGCCTTTTTCAAGGCACTTTGTAGTCAGTTTCCCATTGCAGAGGCTTTCGTGTCGAAAGCGGGCGAGAAGGGACACGCTCTGTTCCCTTAAGGGCATTCACAGGTTGATTGTCTGCAGTCAATAAGGAGACATTGCCGAGAATCCCAGCAATCATGATAATTGTAGTCCAATTTCGCATAATAAAGGCTCCCTTAGTTGGAGTGAAAACCCAAAGGTTACTAATCTGTTGGAAATAAAGCAACCCTTTCCCCCACCATTATTTGGCGGCACAGGAAAGAAAATCTTAGAAAATGTTCACTATCGGGCTTGGAAAGTCGACCCGATATGCGGTTCTTGACCTATCCTAAGCAGGAACTACCTGTGATGGATGACTACATCGTATTCGTGATGGATAAGGACGCTCCTGTGTTATCAGTCGCGGATGCGGATCGAGGGGTTTTTACTTTACGATGCGACGTGGCGCTATGCTGGGGTAATCGGAAAGGCGGCGGAGTCCGCTTTGGTTAGAGCGGTGAGGCGCAGTTTGCCGGACACTTTGCGCACGGCCTATCCTCGACGGCAAGATGATTGCCCAGATCCAGGAGAGGGCTTGCGTCAATTGAAGCGCTATATGCCTCCTATTCCGTTGTTACGAAGGGATACTTCTGGTTTGTTGGACCGGTATTATTGGAGAGATCAGTTTTTGGAATTAAATTAGTCACTATCGTTCATCCAAAATACCTGCTTGCAGCGGTAATCCATGCATTTCGTAATGTGACGGGTCAGTCATCCCAGCGCGGGCGAAAGCCCTCTTTTCTTAATCGTTAGCATGCATCGCAACGTCCGCAATGAACGCCTTCTTCTGGAGGATCCTAGCAGCTGAATGTTCATTTCCAGTGGGAGCATTAAAGCGAACGCCTTCATGGATAATTTGGTCTTTCGTCAATTCTATGTGAGGTGTGATGATTTTGGGCGCGCGTCCTTCTACCGCTTGTTGCGTAGCCAGATTGATCACCATTTGGTACGCTTGAATATAGGCTAGACGACAATCTGGATAGGATCGGAATCCGTGCTGTTAACTCCTAGGTCGATCTCCTGTGCTTCAAATGTTTCAGCGTGGCCTACGGCATAGGCTAAAAACAGAGTATTTCTTCCTGGCACGTAGGTGGAGGAATCCCCCCTTCGCGGATCTGCATGGCATTACGATTCTCTTTTGGTACATTGGCATCCGAGATCAACGAGGAGCGTGAAAAAGATCGAGGGTCAAGCGAGATGATCTTATGAAGAATGCCATAATGGCTCACGATCTGTTTTGCCGCCGCGATTTCAACATGATGACGTTGCTTATAATCAAATGTAATGGCGAGACACTCTCTGCCCGCGTAGAGTGCCTTTGCAAGCATGATCGTCGAGTCAAGGCCGCCACTGAATAGGATAATAGCTCTTTTAGAGGTCATACAATTACACTCCCTTTGTCGCAGGTGGCCAGATGAATTTGTGTGTTTGCAGATTGAGGCGTACGGATAAACGATCAGCGAGAATCCAACCCACCAAATCCTTTGCATCGAGTTGTTCAAACACGGGTGAGAACAACACCTCGTTTACTCGGTCAGACAGGTTATACTGGTGGCAGATTTCTTTAGCGTAGAGGTAGTCGTCGTGATGAGCGAGCACGAATTTGACTTCATCATGTTTGCGGAGTCGACTCATGTTCTGCCAATGATTTTTTTCGTGCATCCCACTGCCTGGGCATTTGATGTCGAGGATTGTGCTAACGCGAGGGTCTACGTTTTCGGTGGATAGCGAGCCGCCTGTTTCTAAGCTGACAACAAATCCTTCGTCGCATAATGTCTGGAGAAGAGGCTCTACAGCTGACTGTAGGAGTGGTTCGCCACCTGTAACACAAACATTTCGATGACCAAAACTCTTCGTTTGCGACATGATTTCAGCTAAGGAATGAGGTGTACCTCGCCCAAACGAATAGGCAGTGTCACACCAGGTGCATCTGAGGTTGCAAGTAGCTAGTCGGATGAAGGTTGTCGGTAATCCGGCGAAGCTTGTTTCTCCTTGTACACTCTGGAACAGTTCAATTAAATTAAGTGTCATTTCATGCCTAAATGTATTTGGCAAGCTAGTTTAACGCAGAAGAAGTTTTAAATAAAGGATGAAGGAGGAATAGGGTGCAAAGCGCTTCGCGCCCCTTTAGTCTATCCGCCCACCATACGCAGCAGCTCTTTTTCGCGCTCGGGTCCAGCTAAGGTAGCGACGTGAGTAGTGGTGCGTTGGTCTGAGGTGCGTTTGGCCACTTGGTAGTGATGATGAGCGAAGCGGGCGACTTGGGGAAAATGGCTGACGCAGAGCACTTGTATATTTCTTCCGATCTCTGCGAGTTTTTGTCCGACCACAGTGGCCGTTTCTCCACCAATATTCGCATCAACTTCGTCGAAGACTAGCGTAGGTACGCGGCTTTTGCCGGCTAAAAGAGCCTGTAAGGCTAGCATAAGGCGCGACAGCTCCCCGCCGCTGGCGCAGTCGGAGATTGCAATGAGTCGCTCACCGATGTTGGGTGCAAACAGGAACTCGACCTGATCATCGCCATGCAGGTGCCGAGCTTGCGGCGTGAGGCGTACTTCAAATTCGACGGCAGGCATGTTTAAGGTCTTTAGCTGCTTAGTGAGCTCTTCTTCTAGCAACACAGCGCCTTCCCTGCGCTTTTGGGTAAGCGTATGCGCCAGAATTTCTGTTTGTTCAATCGCTCTTTTGAGTGACTTTTCCAATTCATCTGCACGCTCATCCGCATCCTCAAAAGCTTCCAGACGCGATTTCAACTCTTGCAAATACTGAATGGGATCTGGTCCATACTTTTTTCTAAGCTTGGTAATCACGGAGAGGCGACGGTTAATCTCTTCAGCGCGTAGTGGGTTGTGTTCTATTCCGGAAAGATAGGAGCGAAGCGTGTAAGTAAGTTCGTCGCATTCAACGATGATATTGCGTAAAGCTTGGGCTGAGTCTTCGGAGTGTACCATCTAACTTAATGAGGTGTTCCAGCTGATTAAACGCCAATTTTAGCTGCGCCGTTTCGTTGAGTGATTCGTACACCTGTCCGACTCCCGTCGCGAGTTCCTCGGCACTAGTCAACAGAGTATATTCAGCAAAAAGCTCTTCTTCCTCGCTTTCTTTAAGTTGAGCTTCGGAGAGTTCTTCGAATTGCCTCTGTGCGTCGTCGATTTCGCGCAAGCGTTGCGCCTCTTGTTTTCGCAAACTGTTTAGCTCTTGTTTCAGCGCGTTTTCGCGTTGCCAAGCAGCTGCAAACGACTCGCGCAAAGTATAGAGTCCGTAAAATGTATCTAGAAGGTCGCGATGCTTTTCTTGGCTGCGTAGTTCTTGATGCGCGTGCTGCCCACAGATCTGCATGAGATATTCGCCGAGTTGCTTCAGCAATGCAAGCGAGATCAATTGGTCATTGATGAATGCGCGATTACGCCCGGCTGCCGTCATCTCTCTGCGTACAACGAGCTCAGGAGCCCAATCGATCTGTGCTTTATCGAGAAGCATGCGTAGCACAGGGTGGTCAGGCGCGTCAAAAAGTGCTTCCACCATGCCTCTTTCGGCTCCTTTGCGCAACGCTTGCGTATCGGCGCGTTCGCCGATCACCAGTCTGAGTGCCTTCAGGATAGCGGACTTCCCCGCTCCGGTTTCTCCAGTCAACACATGAAAACCATTTTGAAAAACGAGTTCAGCCTGTTCAATCAGGATGATATTTTGGATCAGAAGTGAGCGTAGCATAAATTTATGGGCCGTAAGTACCTTTTAAGAGCTGTAGGAGGCGCCCTTGCGTGACATCCTGCACATATCCATCTTTCTGCAGCGCCGGCGCCGAAAAGTAGATATTATCGTCGGAAAGATCAACTGGAGTCAACTCAATCTCTTTACCACCGAACAAATAGATGACGATTTTGTCGAACGGCAACTTAGTATTGTGCGATTCCAGAGTTCCTACAGTGATGGTACGGTTCAAAAAATCGATGAAACGGGTTTGTTGAAGAAAGTTAAAGGTATACGGTTTCCCTTTGTAGACAATGGCCGATCCGCGAATATCGTTGGGGCCAAAATACTTGTCGGGAGCAGCCTGCACCGCTGTGTCGTTAGTGAATGAACGCATCACCATCACCGTCATCACGACCAGTAAAACCAACAGCAGAGGTAAAGAAATAGTCTGTCCCATGAGATCCTTATATCGCGAACTTTTCTCAACCTGCAAGGGAAAAAAGAAGATATGGACGATGGACGGTTAATGGACAAGAGTCTAGTCCAAAAACGCAGAACCAAGGTTCTTGTCCATCCTGTAGCCTTCTAATTTGTCCATTATTACACCCTCTTTCTTCCCCTAGCAATCGTCTCCAGAGCGATCACTGCTGCGAACCCGATCAAGAGATACAGCAGAGCTACCCAAGGCTGGCTTGTCGAAAAGTCGGGAGGAAGAGGCTCCAGCAGGACAAGAGAAGGGGCGTGATGAGGCTTCAAGGGTTGGATCATGTAGGTAAAGCTGTGGAACGGCCAAAGAACGCGCGTAGCGCCTACCATCGCTCCCGTCATCGCTGCAATTGTCAGATCATGATAGTGCCGCAACAGCCAGCTCACTACACGACTAAACGAGGTTAGGCCGATGAGAATACCGATAAAAACGTTGGCTAAAATCAATCCTGAAGGGCCATCGAGTCTGAAGTTGCCTAATCCGCTTAGAAAATCGACTAGCGCTCCGATGATCATCGGGTACACGCCGATGGCGGTTAGGAGGTAGCTTCCAGAGATGCCCGGGAGCAGCAACGCGCAAGAGGCCATCGTGCCGCAGGCGATGAGCCAGGGTTCAATCACACTCGCTTCTCGCGGTGTAACAAACTGCGCCATCGTGCCCTCGATGTTCTCATTATGACTGTAGACGATGGTGTCAGGGCTAAGGATTTGTCCCGCGAGCATAGCCGCCAACGTCGATTGCGGAACATCCGTAATCATCGAACGCTCGGTGTCATAGTTCAGGACAGGATCAGGCGTATTCAGCGCGATACGAACATCATATAATGGCTCTGTTGACTCGATTTGCCAATCTGCTCCCGTAAAAATAAAAGCTAAAAGAGCGCCTAGCCCTAAGGCAACACCCCGTGACCACTTCCATAAACGTACTTGCCGCATACAGAAATAGACAGATCCAAACACTAGACCAAGGAAGGCGGAGTAAAGGTAACCTCGGTATAAAGGAACTTCCAGCCAATAGTGAATGAGCTGACTTAGTGAGACAAAGGCGATCACGATCCCTGATCCGAGAGAGAGCAGAAACTCCCAGGCAACCTGTTTTTGAAACAGCCAAAAATGACCGCGCGCGAGCAGCTTTAGAGCGCGAAAATTAAATGAGCGGATACTTTCAATGAGATCGGCATAGATACCGAGGATAAAGCAGATCGTGCCACCTGACACTCCCGGGATGAGATCGGCTGATCCCATACAAATGCCGGAGAGCATTAGCTTAAAAAAGCCACGAATACCCTGAGGAGCAGGCTTACTCGGTGTCATTTAGACAACCTCAAGCGCCTTAGCGACAAACCACGCGGCGAGCAAAACCAAGCCAATCACCCCTACCCAGAGAGCATTAGGAATCCACTTGACCCCAGATCCGGGATTTCCACGCATTTCCAACGTGCCGATACCATAAGCAAATTCAGGATCTTTTCTGGACCGAATCATGAGATCAGGATTCTCCCTCAGAATTACCTCGGGGTCCAGCCCTAAATAGGCCGCATATTGTCGCACAAATCCTTGGGCGTAGACAGGGGAGATTACTGAAAGGATCTTACCCTCTTCTATGGCTTGCAGAAAATTCACTCGGATGGATGTTGCCGTTTCCGCCTCTTTGAGCGAAACCTTCATCTCTTCCCTTTTCTGTCTTAGGCGATCGCCCAAGCCTTTGTTTTCGTCCGGCATAGTGCTCCTCTCAGATCGTTGAGGAATCAGTATATCTCATGATCAATTTGGTAGCAAATCGGGACAGGAACGTGCTTTTAGCAAAATTCATTTTTTTTATTTTTCAGGATAACAGGATGAACAGGATAAAACTAAAAACGAATTTAGCTTTTAATATACGGCCTTATGCTAATTGGATTTTATCCTTTTTATCGTTATATCGTTTTTATCGTTTAAAGCTCAATTCGTTTTTAGTTTTATCCTGTTCATCCTGTTATCCTGAAAAATAATTAAATATCGTGCTTTATGCGATGTTTAGATTATCAATTTGATTTGTGTTATAATAATGGTGATAAGTTATAAACGAGAGAATTGTTTTATGAGCAATCCTGACCTTACTAATTTGAGTTCTCCGCTACCTAATCTTTCGCAACTTCCCGTGGCAGGCAATGTCGTAACACAAGCACAGCAAACAGTCACAGCTACAGCGGAAACCGTTGTTACCACAGTGCAAGATACCGTGGAAGATAGCGTAACAGCTGCCAAAGAATTAGCTCCGGTGCTAAGAATGGTGCCAGATCCTAGTTCGCCGGTAGAACTACCCGCTCCAAAGTCAGGACAGCCTGATCCGTCTCCGGACCCGGCTGCTAACGAACCCTCTCTGGGGACCGCTGGCACATTACCGCAGAGAGTAGGCGCTCCAAGTACAGGTACTGAGGGAGAGACAGCGGAACCATCAGGACAACCCCCTTCTCAGCCAGAACAAGAGCAAGGTCCATTTCTGGGCTTAGGAAACGGCACGCAGCCACAGGGCAAAGTTCCTGCTGCGGTGACTGCATTCGGAAACGCCGCACCGACTAATACAAAGCTTCCCCAGAACAGTACTTCTACGCTTGAGAACCTGGCTTTGAAAGAACAACCACCGGTTTCGGAGGAGAACTTTCCCGAACAGTTAACCGAAGAGCAAGTGAAGTTTGTTTTGGCTCGCGTATTGACCAATGTATCGCAAAATGCCGCCCTGGCGGGCAATCCACCACTGTTGGCGGCGACACGCAAGGCGTTTGAAAATTTTCTTTCGGACGTTGGTAAGATGGTTGAGAAAGGGACTCAAGAACAGGAAAAGGGAAAATACTTCCATGACATCCATGGATTGATGGGAGTAGTTTTGATTGGTTTAAGCGCTGATCCTAGTGCAAAAATGGGGCGACCCTCTAGTGACGGTGCAATGGCATTAGCGGTAGCAGCTGTTGCTAAATCCTTGAAAGACGGATCGGAATTAATGGCTTTGTTGATGGGTGCGATGATGTTGGCCAACACCGTGCCCTATGCTGCTGCCAATGAAACCCTGCAAGATCAGAAAGTAGACCAAGGTCAGCTGACCTTGGAATTTGCGAAAAAATACGCTGAACGTGTCATCAAATTGACTTCAGATCCTGCCTATAGCGGTTATTTGAAAGAACTTGTCATGCTCCACAACTCTGATACGCATAGCCCGCAGCGAATTGACCAATGGGTAAGCGTATTAAAAGTAGGCCTTCTCTTGACGGCTGTAGCGTTGCTCTATCAGGTGGAAACTGGTGGAGGAACTGCTGAAGAGGTGATCGGTTGTCTTAGACCCGGTCGAGAAGTAAAAGAGAACGATCTCAAAACTCCATTACTGAAGCAAATCAAGGGGCATCTCGAAACGCTTCCGGCAAACGATCGGGAAGCCGTGATCCTCTCCATGATGGAGTATCTCGATTCAAAACCCGATTTAAAATCGATCACTGATCCCATCAAAGTGATGCAAGGCATGCAGTCCACAGGTGCGTTTGTCCCCGGGCAGATTCAGTTGGCGTCGGGGGCTTAGAGACAATATAACTTTTTGGGTTCGGAACTCATTACTTAAATTTTGGAGTGCAGTGACAAGTCACCGCACTCCAAAAACTGAGATCGCCACCCCTCAATCCCATTGCCAAAATTATCCTCTGAACGTACCATCGCAGCCACAGGGGATTTTCTGGGATGGACACGCAGTTGGCAAAGCAATCGACCCTACCGCATATTCGCAATGCGTTGATGAGACTATGGCATGGGGAATCTTATGATCCTCACTATTTACTCGGGTTGCAAACCGATCCCGAGGACCATCAGGTAATCCGTTTGTGGCGCCCTGGGGCGAAAAAACTCTTCCTCGAAGTACATGGACAATCTGTAGAAGCGCAGCTGTGTCATGATTCAGGACTATTTGAGTACACACCTTCTCTCCCGACTACCTTCGAAGACTATCGTATTTTCCACCACAGTGGCTTGCTAACGCACGATCCTTACGCTTTCTTGCCCACCTTTGGTGAAGTCGACCAATACCTCTTTAATCGCGGTGTACACTACGATCTACATCACCTCATGGGCGGTCGCCTGGCCAGACAGCAAGGTATCGAAGGGGTTCGCTTTACCGTTTGGGCTCCGTCTGCCCGCGCTGTTTCTCTCGTTGGCGACTTTAACCACTGGGATGGACGCGTGAATCCTATGCGTTCCCTAGGAAATTGCGGTGTGTGGGAGCTATTCGTTCCCGGCTTGCAAGAAGGCTGCAAATACAAGTTCGAGATTCGCACACAAGCCGGTCAACTTCTGCTAAAATCTGATCCGTATGCACTCTGGAGCGAGGTTCGGCCGAAAACAGCGTCGGTCGTCTACGACATCAGTCGTTATAAGTGGCAAGATCAAGCGTGGATGAAAAAGCGCACCAACAACGGTGCGCAGCCGATCAATATCTACGAAGTGCATCTAGGTTCTTGGCGGCGCGACCATGGCCAGTTCATGAACTACCGCATACTAGCGCACCAACTAACCGAATACTGCACTGAACTCGGCTACACGCACATCGAACTGATGCCCATCATGGAACACCCCCTAGACGAATCCTGGGGCTATCAGGTGACTGGTTTCTTCGCTGTTACTAGCCGTCATGGTACTCCGGAGGATTTTCAATACTTCGTCGACTATCTGCATCGACATAACATTGGTGTCATTCTCGATTGGGTGCCAGGTCATTTTCCGAGCGATGATTTTTCCTTGGCGCATTTTGATGGCACAGCTGTGTATGAACATGCGGATCCTAAGCAAAAAGTCCATCCACACTGGTCTACGCACGTGTTCAACTTTGGCCGGCACGAAGTTTCTAATTTCCTTATTGCCAGCGCTCTCTACTGGTTAGAAGTCATGCACATTGACGGTTTGCGCGTTGATGCTGTGGCGTCTATGCTTTACCTGGACTATGGTCGCGAAGCAGGCGATTGGATTCCCAATATCTACGGTGGCAATGAAAACTTGGAAGCAATCGAATTCATCAAACACATGAATTCCGTTCTGCACCAGCGCCATCATGGGATTCTCACCATTGCGGAAGAGTCTACTTCTTTTCCACGCGTGTCGCAGCCGGTGGAACAGGGCGGTCTTGGGTTTGATTTCAAATGGAACATGGGTTGGATGAACGACACCCTGCGCTATTTTTCTAAGGATTCGCTTTATCGCCATTATCATCAGAACGATTTGACGTTTGGTCTTCTGTACGCCTTCTCGGAGCGATTTGTTCTTGTGTTTTCACATGACGAAGTGGTGCATGGCAAACGTAGCTTACTAGCAAAAATGCCAGGCGACTATTGGCAGCAGTTTGCGAATTTACGTTTACTTCTCAGCTATCAAATTTGCCAGCCGGGAAAAAAACTTCTCTTTATGGGTTCAGAAATCGGTCAATGGAACGAATGGTCTTCAGGTGGCGAGGTCGAGTGGTCATTGCTTAAATATCCCGTCCACGACGGCCTGCGAACTATGGTGAAGGAAATCAATCACTTTTACCTGCAGCACCCTTCGCTATGGCTGCGCGATTTTGATCATCAAGGTTTCGAATGGGTTGATCTACATGATCGCAACAACTGCGTCATCAGCTATCTTCGCAAAAGCGAACAAGGTGTGCTGCTTTGTGTGCACAACTTTACTCCTCAATACCACCAAGACTATGTTGTGCATCTAGGTAATCTCAAAACCGCGCGTGAAGTCTTTAATTCCGATGCCGAAAAATATGGCGGTTCGGGTAAACTCAATGCGTATCCCCAGATTGTTTTCGGTGGACTTCGTTTAGAGTTAGCCCCTCTGTCCACTATGATTTTTGAAGTTGAGTTTGTCTAAGATGTCCACCAAGCATGAATACGAAATACTGTGTGAACAAGTCTGGGTTCACAATCGTAAATACTATGTTGAACATGCTCCTGAGTTGAGTGACAAACAGTTTGATCAGCTTTTAGCGCGGGTGGAAGAGATCGAACAGGCCCATCCCGAATGGATCACACCAGGTTCGCCGACGCAGCGCGTGAATGAAACTCCTACGGAAGGATTTCAGTCTGTTAAGCATGCTGTACCTATGCTTTCTCTTGCCAACACCTATTCTAAGAAGGAGCTAGAGGATTTTATCGATCGCATGCACCGCCTTACTGAGCGAAAAACACTAGCCTTCTCAACTGAACTAAAAATGGATGGCTTAGCGATCAGCGCAACGTATAGAAATGGCATTTTTGTGCAAGGAACCACTCGTGGCGATGGCGTAAAGGGGGATGACGTCACAACGAATATGCGGACGATCCGGAATCTGCCTCTACATTTATACGGCAACGTACCGGCAGAGTTTACGGTGCGTGGAGAAGTGTTCATGCCGAAAGATCAATTTGCGGAACTCAATGCAAAGCGCGCCGAGCAGGAGCTCGAGTTGTGGGCTAATCCGCGTAATGCAGCAGCAGGATCGTTGAAGCTGCTTGATGCGAAAGAGACAGCACAGCGTCCTCTCGCAGTGGTTTTTTACTCTGTCGTGGGTGGCTATATGGCCAGTCAATTTCAAGCGCATCAATTCATGCAACAACTAGGATTGCCTACGTTATCTCATAGGCGCTTGTGTCACAGCCTGGATGAGATTATTACGTTTGCCGACGAGGTAGAAAAAGCACGACCAACCTTGCCGTACCAAATCGATGGCATCGTGATAAAGCTCGATGACTTGCGCTTACAGGACCAGCTTGGCGTAACGGGAAAGAGTCCACGCTGGGCTGTTGCGTACAAGTTTGCAGCGGAACAAGCCACCACACGGGTGCGCGATATCATCGTGAATGTTGGTCGTACCGGCGTACTCACACCTGTGGCTGAGCTCGATCCTGTGCTACTCGCCGGTAGCACCATCGCACGCGCTACGCTGCACAATGAAGACGAAGTACGGCGTAAAGACATCCGCGTAAATGACCTCGTTGTCATCGAAAAAGGCGGAGACGTAATCCCTAAAGTCGTTAGTGTCATGACAGACCAACGTCCACAAAACACGCATACCTGGCATATGCCGCACCACTGTCCCAGTTGCGGAGCCCCCATCACTAAACGCGAAGGTGAAGTTGCCGTCCGGTGTACAAACGCCAGACACTGCCCAGAACAACTTCTCCGCAAGATCATCTTCTTCGCAAGCAAAGGCGCGATGGATATCGAAAACCTCGGCGAAAAAATCGTCGAGCAGCTGTTCACAAAGGGATTCATCCATCAACCCTCTGATCTGTATTCATTGACAAGCGATCAATTGTTTCTGCTGGAGGGATTCAAGGATAAATCAGTTCATAACCTAGTGACAGCCTTAGAACGGTCCAAAGATGTCTCGCTCTCACGGTTCATTTTCGCGTTAGGCATTCCTAATGTAGGCGAAGGCACAGCCGACCTACTCGCCCAAAAAGCAGGGACCATCCAGAATCTCGTTACCATGTCCAACGATGAATTAAATAGCATTGATGGTGTTGGCAACGTGGTTTCCGAAGCCATTATCGTCTTCTTTGCCGACACAGAAAATCAACACGAAATTCAGCGCTTACTCAAAGCGGGCGTTTGTCCGCAAGAGCTCAAAGTAGTGATTCACCATGGGCATGCCTTCGAAGGTAAAACCTTTGTTCTCACTGGAACCCTAAGCAACTACACACGAGATGAGGCCACGCAATTGATTAAAGAGCGCGGGGGAAAAGTCACTGGATCCGTGAGCAAAAAAACCGACATCCTTCTCGCCGGCGACGACGCCGGGTCCAAGTTAGACAAGGCCCAGAAGTTGGGCGTGGCTATCATGGATGAGGAGGGATTCATGGAGGCGGTTAAAAATTAGTGACGGTTATTTCAAGGTTAAAAAGAAAAACAGGATGATGAGGATCGCCTTCGGCGGCAGGATGGGCAGGATATTGGTTGCTTGACTGAGTTCATGGCGGTTCAAAGTATGCTGTTTTGATTAAACGCAAAGGCGCAAAGAAAGAGTTGGGAACAGTATACAGTTCTTGCGAAGCAAGCTGAGGAGAACCGGCACCAAGACCAGCAAGGGCGCTACAGAGATGTCAAAATTATGACCGCCCTTGCTGTCCGGTGCCGGTTCTGACCTATTGAGCTCCGCTCAAAAAAAGCGTTTCAAAAATCTTCTTTGCGCCTTTGCGTTTAATCAAAACAGCATACTTTGAACCGCCATGAACTCAGTCAAGCAACCAATATCCTGCCCATCCTGCCGCGAAGGCGATCCTCATCATCCTGTTTTTTTCTTTTTACGGTTCAATCAATTCCGGTTTGCACTCAGCATCGGAATTGACCGGATTGCACCGCGAGACATGGTCTCCGGGAATCGCAAAGAAATAGTCTGTTTCTGGCACCTTGGCGGGAATATCCGTTGAGATAATCTGCGCACCGCTTTCGAGAGCTGCTTCAGGACGGTCTCGTTTTCCCTTCTTCGCTTCGTTACTATCCAGACCGCGCTCTTCAGCCCTGGTGCGCACCATAAAGCCTTTCTCGACGAGTTCTGTGATCAAGGACTTTCCCTTTAAGGGGTCACCCACCTCGGTGTAGACCATATCGTAGGGCGAAGGAGAATCCCCTATTAGCTCTTCAGGTGTTGCTTTCAGGAGCATCAGAAGTTGAGAGGCCTCAGGCTTATAGTTGGCATAAGCCTTTTTGTTTGAACCTATTGCATTCCAGACAATGGTGATCTTTCCACGTGTTGCGTCCAAGGTAGGCCAACCTTCCTTCTCTATTCTGTCCCGCATCGTTGGGTGACTGCCTCGAAGCTCACTTGGCTTGTATATATTATCAGACCCTAATAGACTCTCGATGTTCTCCTCAATGGTATCCAAATGGTCTGCGATCCATTCGCCGAAGTAGTTCCCGGGATCATCCGTGTCTTTAGGTTCAATCAGGAGCCACAAAAGTTGATGGTGTGGGTTGGCAATGGACCAGTCACGCACTTCTATTAGGCAGGCGGTTAAATCTTTGCAGGTGCTGCCATTATCGATGCCTGTTAGGTGATAGACGGGGAATCCATCCTTGCCCATGTGGATATCTAGTTCGACTTGCCGGACTCCTTGATTGGTAAGTTGTTCAGTAATAGGTGCATGTGTGTAATTCCAATCGGTGATGTGTAGATCCCATGGGAGCCATTCCACTGGATTATAGGGCTTTAGGACATGATAACTATTGTGTGTCCCTTTTAATTGAATTTGATTGATTCTTATATTATCAGCATAAGAGAAAGATGACATTATAATAGCAACCGTTATTATTGTTTTAATCATCACTACTCTCCAATACTATATTAACTAAATTTTATCTGGTTATTTTTATATTTTGAAGAAAAATTTGATACTTGTTTGGTGACTCTCTTTTGTGCTAAGCTCTGCCCTCAGACCCGGATTGGTAGACGGAGAGTGAAGAATGATCATAGTGACGGGAGCTGCAGGCTTTATCGGATCATGCCTGGTGAAACACCTGAATGAGCGTGGGGAGACCCGCATTATTGCTGTTGATGATTTAGGGACGGATGAGCGGTGGAAGAATCTTGTCGGCAAGCAGTTTTTGGAGCTGCTGACGATAGATGAGTTGCTGGTGTGGTTGCAGGCAAATCACACGGGGGTAGAGGCGATCATTCATCTTGGGGCTTGCTCTAGCACCACTGAGCGCAATGCCGCGTATCTTTTAGAAAACAACTATCGCTACACGATTAAGCTTGCAGAAGTGGCGCTTAAGCACGATATCCGATTTATTTATGCTTCATCGGCAGCTACTTACGGAGATGGTTCGTTGGGTTTTACCGACCATCATGATCAGCTTGACGAGCTGCAACCTCTGAACATGTATGGCTTTTCCAAGCATTTGGTCGACCTGTGGATGAAGCGTCAGAGGGTTTTGGATAAGGTGGTTGGGCTGAAGTATTTTAACGTCTTTGGTCCGAATGAGGTGCACAAAGGACGTATGGCGTCTGTCATTACGGCGATGGTGCCAAACGTGCAGAAGGAGGGAGTGATCCGTCTCTTTCAATCTACCGAACCGAGCAGATTTGCTGACGGTGATCAGCAGCGTGATTTTCTCTATGTCAAGGATGCGGTAAAAATGACCTCAGCCTTCTTAGACAATGCTGCGGGTGGCATTTTTAACATTGGAACTGGCGTACCTAATACCTGGAATTCTCTTGCTCGCGCTGTTTTTGGCGCGCTCGCAAAGCCTGCCCACATTGAGTACACGCCGATGCCTGCAGACCTGATTGGGAAATACCAAAACTATACATGCGCAGACATGACAAAGGCACGGAGTGTATTGGGTGACCAGGCACTGTGCGGTACCCTTGAGGAACATGTGGGAGACTATGTGGAAAATTATCTAGTACCGGGTAAATTATGGTGAGATTAGTTGGAAAATTAAGCCGGATCTCTCCAGGAAAAGTCCTCGTTGCGGGTGATTTTCTGCTCGACACCTATACCATAGGCAAGGTGAGCCGAATTTCTCCGGAAGCTCCAGTTGCTGTTGTGCGCGTCAGTCGAGAGGAACACCGCCCAGGAGGTGCTGGCAACGTGGTGTTGAATCTGCTCGCGCTAGGCATGCAAGTGAAAGCTGTAGGGCGAGTCGGATCTGATAGTTCAGGGCGTCTTTTGAAGCAGGTTTTGCATAGCGACGGTGTAGATGTATCGTTGATTCTGGAAGAATCGAATCATCCTACACCTGTGAAGAATCGTATTATTGCCGACAATCAGCAATTGGTCAGAGTTGACCGTGAAGAGACGCATGTGTTGTCGCAGGAATTGGAAGAATATCTGCTAGCACAGCTTCCAGAAGCGCTTCAGGACGTGAAAGTCATTGCCATTAGCGATTATGGCAAAGGCATGTTCAGTCCGCGGTTGTTGACTTGTTTGATTGCGGAAGGGCGAGCTCGAGGCATTCCTATTATTGTCGATCCGAAGGGGGTGGACTTTCACAGGTATGCAGGAGCTACGGTAATCAAGCCAAATCTATCGGAGGCTCGCGCCGCTTCAGGGCTTTCTTCTGATGCACCATTGGAGAAAGTGGCGGAGCGCGTGCTAGAGGCATCGAAGGCTGAGGTTTTGATGGTGACTCGCTCTCAAGAAGGTATTTCTTTGTTTTATGCTGAGGGACGACGCGAGGATTTTCCTGTACAGGTACGTGAGATCAAGGATGTCACTGGTGCAGGCGATACTGTATTGGCGATGTTGACCTGTGCCGTGGCGAGTGGACTTTCTCTAGCTGAAGGAGCGCAACTTGCCAACGTAGCGGCGGGAATTGCGATTGAGCGTTTTGGTTGCGCGCAAGTGTCGATTGCGGATTTAGCGCAGCGATTGTTGGAGCGGGATGTGAGCAATAAGGTGTTTGACGAGGAGCATCTATTTGCGTTGCAGCATGCTCTCTCGGGGCAGCGTATGGCGGTGGTTGGTGTGTATTCGGCCGATGGGTTGTCTGCGGACACGTATGCACATCTTCGTCAGCTTTCAGGACGTGAAGGTTGGGCAGTTGTTGTCTATTTGCGCGATCTGGATCCTCATCCTGAGTTTGTCGAGCTGCTCATATCATTGCGTGAGGTCGATTTTATTGTGCTGCAAAGTGATAGTCTTAAACATCTTTGTAACTCCATTGAGCCGGAAGAAGTTTATTTAGTCGAAAGCGGCGTGTTGCGAAGTTTGTCCCACTCGCAGGAGTTGGTCTCCGTTTAGCGATACTTTCAAGTTAAGGTTCTTTAAAAATCACATTATGTTGTTTTTCGACGCAAAGACGCAGAGACGCGAAGGTTCGCAAAGACGGTTCTTTACAAACAAACTAATTTTAGTTTTTTAAATTTTTATGTCTTTTAGACTATCTTTGCGAACCTTCGCGTCTTTGCGTCTTTGCGTCGAAAAACAGCATAATGTGATTTCTAAGCAACCTGGTTAGGGCAAATACCACAACCCAAACAGCAACCGCTCATCACGAGGTTTGCGATTCTTCAGATCGCTGCTAGGCGACCAAGGCTGATCTAACAAATACCCATACGTAAAGATCGCACCCGCATTTGTCTCCCAGATGGTGAACTCATTCTGCCCCACGCTGAAGTAGTTGTGAGGGACCCAACGACGTAGAACAGGAATACTCGCCTTACCATCCGACCCTAGCATTTTAGCCGACAAAAAGTTATGCACCGTACCGTCTGTATCTTTTGGATACCAGATTCCATCAAAATCTTTTAAGGTTAGCTCATTCGGCCCATAAACCATGATTCCTGGGAAAGGATCCATCCACGCATTGTAATCGTTGAACCGATAGTGGTTCTTTACGGGATAGACAAAACCCATCCCTGTGGTCCATGACATACCCATCGGATTAGCCCCGAGCATAAAGTCTGCGTCAGCTACCGCAGCATCCAGGTATTTTTGGTCCTTAGTTGTGTAGTAGGCCAGAATCAAGAACACAGCCGGATTCGTCATCGCACTAGCGCCCCAGGCCAATCCTGTATTCTTAGTAGGATCCCACGAAATGCGGTAAGGATGCGTACTGTAAAATTTCAAATATCCATCCGCTATATTTGTAAAGGTTTTCGCCCAAGTAGCCGTGACAGTGGCACCTAAAGCCGTTTGAATTTCAGTGTCCAAAATAACAGGAGCCAATAACCAGTGAATAAAATCACGGTTTGTATAAGGCCAAGTTCCCGGTAATAAGGCGGTATTCTGCGTTTCCAATTTACCTGGTGTTACAGTCTTAGGAACTTTGTTTGTTGGCGATTGCATCTGTGCAAGCAACGTTGTCAGCCCATCTAGATACGATTTATCTTTGGTGAGCATATACATCTGCATCTTGGCACCAGCCAGGAAAGGACCATTAAAATTGTCGTCCTCAGTGTACGTCATCGTATAAGCAGTTCCAGTTCCCCTATTTGTCTTCGCATGCATCACATAGTTCGTTAATTTGTTTGCTGGATTAGTCCCGAAGGCATACGCCTTCTCGGCTAAAGCCTGCCATTGACTCGATTTGCTTGCGCTGAACGGTTTAACTAAACGTGCAAATTGCGCTGCGGCCGCTGCAAACGATAACGAAGCATACCGTGTTCGTTTTCCATACGAATAAGGATAAGCAGGATCATCCGGAGCAGGGTGTGAATTAGAAAGCAGGCGCGAAGAAACACCCCCATTCTCATCCATGCTATTGCTCCAGACCTTTAAACCCCACTCAGCTTCGTTTAAGATATCTGGAACTCCATCTCCCGATTCAGGCAGATTCAATTGGTTGTCAGAAAAATTCTGCGGTTTTAATTCGTACAGATATAAAAGTGCCATTAAGTTGTTATAATGAAATAATCGCTTTTGATAATCGCCCGCATCATACCAACCACCCGTACCATCCTGATGAACCTTAGTCTTGTCGATGCTAGCACCAGAGACATCAAAATCGGCTATCTCTGACCAGGTCTCAGGTGTAGTATAGGGCGTTACACTTTTGCGAAGGTTTCGTGGTGTAAGCTCAATAATGTCGTTTTCGTAAACCGGTACATTATGATATGCCTTGCGAGGCCAGTTGGAGTAAGGAGGCCCGACAGCCATTCCACTGCGCTGCATATACAACCCACGAATCATCGTGTAGAAGGCCTCTCCATACGCATCCTTACCTACGTGAAATGTCCATGAACGACCCACGCCAGGAATCGAAATAAAGTAGTCACCCGTTGTCGTCAAACCAGATAAATCCATCTCATACAGGTTTTCACCCGATTGTGCACTGGCGCCTTTAGCCAAAATATTACCAGAGAACACTTCAGTACCTGTCTTCACATCAATCACATGAAACGTTTTTGCAGCCGAAAAATCCATAGGACCCGAATCCCACAAATATCCGCCCAAATACGCATATTTCTTACCCGATGGTAAGTAGCCGATCTGGTTTGTTTTGATGGATCGGGATACGCTGCGGAATTCATCATAGGTGAATGTAACAGACTTACCGTCATCTGCAGAGATTGTATAAGTTTTACCATCCTTCATAGGGAAGGGGAATTGAAGATAAGAATAAACCGCATAAGTAGAGTAAGGCGCATTATTGCCTGCCCAGTCAGCCCTTCCTAGTGAAGTGATAAAATGCGCAACCTGCAGAGGTGTTTGCCCCTGTGAGTAATCGGGATCGTCACTGCTTGTGATTGAAAAGAAAGCAGGATCGGCCATTTGCCGTTCGCTCGTTTTCTCTCGCGCTTTAACGTAATATTTGTTCACCGGCGCCAAAATATTCGTCTTCATGGAGGTATAATCCGGCTTTTGGTCGGCTAACGAAGTAGACAGCCATTTTGCCTGTGCCGCCGCTAAATCAATGCCTTTAAATGAAGAATCAGCGTCTATAAAATTTTGGATCTGCTTCGTTAAATCAGCCGTCTGGTCCACCGCCACAATCACCCACTGATTAGACAAAAGCAGCAGCTGATTGATTCCGTTGTATTGAGGAATCATAACGGGGAAAGCACCTTGTTTATCAGCCGGCAATCGATCCCGACCTGTTGCCGGTACAAACGTGTCAGTAGTGGCCCCTGTTGTTGTCGGAGTCGAGGGAGGAGCCGTAGGAGTTGTAGGGGTTGTAGTCGTCGTTGAAGCCGTCCGATAGTAAGTAAATGTTAACGTAATCGGAGTGCTCTTTGGCGGAATTTTGGTAAACTTAACATAAAACTGCCCGGTCACGTAGTCGAACTTGCCCGTTCCACTGCCGGTAAACGTTCCATCCCCCTTATCCTTAACCGTCTGGTCCCCAGCCGTTAGGGAGACAGAGCCAACCACATATTCTCGCTTTTGCAAGTCCGTGTCGTGCAAATACAGGAAATCCTGAATCTCTCCACTTGTTCCCCCTGCATTCATAATCTTGACCGTGGAAGTTTTCGTAGGCCGAGTATCGGCGGCATGTAAATTAAACAGAGAGAGAATGAAAATAAAGGAAATAGTTCTAAACAGGATCATCATAGTAATTGTCCTATTTTGTTTTATCTATCACTAATAGAATAATTGATATTTTTGTTTCATGTCAATTTATCGTTGCGTTGCCTACATTCGTGCCCTTGCCCGTGCCCGGAAAACTTGCACAACAAGGTTATCCCGCATAGCGATCAAGCTGATCGGGCACGCACACGCACACGGGCAAGGGCACGAATTTGTATGCCACAAAGCCTTTACTTCCCCATTGAAAAAAACGTGCCAGCCATGCTACTACCAAGATATCTTTACCCTGAGAGTTCGGCTATGCCGTCGCAGTTTCACCGTCAACTAGCCGATTTGTCCTATGACCTAGCTGAGGCTATGCAGAAGAACGACAAATCCACCCCTGAGGAAATAGGACAGCAGGTAGAGAGTTTTCTTTTACGGCATCAAACCGAGATCCGCAACATCGACCGATTGGCACTTAATAATTTAGGTGCACAGCTGCGACTCTTAGGACTCCACACTGATGCTAATGTTTATCAGATTATAGAAAAATTACATCGTAGAGTCGGTCATGGACCACTTGGATCTTCGCATCGGCCGTATTTTGACACTCCTAAACGAGAACCCACCGTTGATTTTAAACGACTCAACCTAGAAGGCTGTACAGACGTAACTGATGAAGCGTTGGATATGTTAGCTCGCTGGCCCGATTGGACAGCACTGGAGAGGCTTAATTTGCACCTCTGCGCCGAAATTACAGACAAAGGACTTAGTTCTTTAGCTCATTCGACGCAATTAACTCATCTGGTCGACTTGAACATTGGCGGCTGCTTGCTAGTGACCGATCGCGGAGTCGCCAACTTGGCCCACAGCCTGAGAGAGTGGCACAGTCTTGATTTGAGCCATCTAGATCTTCTTACTGACGCCTCACTCGGGTTTATTGCGCATTCAGAAATGTGCAGGGGGCTGCAGCGCTTGCGCTTGTTTGGTTCCAAAAAGCTGACCGATCAAGGCCTACACATCCTATCAACTTCGCCTTTACTGGATAGCCTAGTGGAGCTAGATCTCGGGGGCGGGCTATTTCACCTTACCGAGCAAGGGATTGTCCATCTTGCTGAAATGCGATCTTTAGAAACTCTCTCGTTGAGTGAGTGCTCTGGTGTAACAGACAAAGCGCTGATCAAGTTGGCCACACTTTCGCGACTTAAGCGATTGGATCTAACAGACTGCCCAGGCGTCAGCCTGGAAGGGTTACAGCCGGTTGCGCATCTGGAATTAATCGGATCTTAGACTCATGTCAAACTATTGGATTTATCCGTCGCACGTAAACCTACGCAGTCAACCTGTTTTAGGAGATGATCCGGATCACCAGCATACGCAGCTTCTTTTCGCCGAAAAGGTATTTCTGCATAAGCGTGAAGGCCTATGGGCCTTTGTTGAGGCCCTCGAGCAGCCGCAGGTAACTTCGGAGGGATGGCACGGATATCTCGGTTGGTTGCCGTGGGATACCATTCGTCCCGTATTATGGAATGTGGAAGACAGTCTTGTAGTGACGGTGCCACAAGCTAGCTTACATACAGATGACCAACGCTCCACACTTCTTCTAGGAACACGATTATGTGGCGTCACACAAGTGAAAGAAGGATGGACAGTGATGCTGCCTGACGGACGGAGTGGGTGGATCTCTGCTAATGAAGTGGCAGCCGTGCAACGCTCGCATTGGCGTGAATCGCTTCTACAATTAGGTCTGAGCTTTCTTGGATCGCCTTATTTTTGGGGTGGTCGTACACCGTACCTTCCTGAGGTTGCAGATACAGGTGTGGATTGTTCCGGCTTGGTAAACCTCTTATACCGTGTTTATGGCATGAACTTGCCACGAGATGCGCACGATCAATTTCTGCATTGCCAACCCTTATCAGCCAATGAACTAATCCCTGGCGACCTTGCCTTCACCGCTCCATTTGACCGCACACGCGTCGACCACGTCATGCTCTTTTTCGGTGGCGAACTACTGCTTGAAGCGACAAAAGCTGCAGGCATCGTACGCACAACAACCTTCCAAGAAAAGCTCGGAATTTCACTTCATGATCTCATGCTCGGAAAAGCTTCACCCGATTGCCGTTTAAGCTTCGGTGCGAGCCGGTAGCATTACCCTGGCCAAGCTAATCCACGCGAGTTTTGGATAAGCCAGTCTTGGAAATAGCTTAGAATAAGTTATTTGAGTTGAAAAAAAACTTCACAGGTTCAGGACCTGTGAAGTTTTTGTGATTATGCAATTGATACAAGCTCATTACGACAGGAAGACCCTCGTAGAGGGTCTCTGAATGTAGCCCACCGTGAACCTGCGAGCGTCAGCGAAGACAGGTGTAACGGTGGGAATATGGGCAAAATAGGGTTCGCACTCTCGAACGAGAGTGCCTCAGCTCGTTGATTACAAATAGCTTGAGGCACACCCTTCGGGGGTGCAATAGGTTTTCGACGCATTTTCCCACCGTTACACCTGTCTTCGCTTCGCTCGCAGGTTCACGGTGGGCTACATTCAGAGACCCTCTACGAGGGTCTTCCTGTCGTAATGAGCTTGTTATCAATTGCATAATCACAAAAACTTATCTTAGCCTGAACCTGTGAAGTTTTTTAAACTCAAATCACTTACTTTAAGCTATTTCCAAGACTGGCTTATCCAAAACTCGCGTTTGGTAGGGATGGACGCTACTTTGTTATAAAGTTCTGATAATTCATGTTATGTTGTGTCTTATTTCTAGTAGAGCAGACCAAATAGGTAGAGAGGGATTTTGGGGCCAAAGCCGACTGAAATATCATCGACAGCCAAGTAGGCATTTGATTCATTTTTAATCTGCTTAGTCGTCTTTCCTTTAGCGCCGACTTCGATCACATATTGGCTATCAACTAAGAAATCGCCCTTATCATGTAGAATAACTTTGTGAAGGTTACCAACTTGATTAACGAAAAATGTTTCTCGAATACCTCCAACGTCGGCTTCGAGCTTTAGCGAACCATTGATTGCGCAAAGCAAGTTCGAGTTGTTTAGATAGATCTTGCTCGGTTTACGTACTAGACTGTTCCCAGTCACGGCAGTAAAAACATCGTTTAGCAGTCCTGAATGACTTAAATATTCTAAGCTGGTGTAAACAAGTTCTCTAGAAATTCCAAGGTTTTTACTCAGTTTATCTATATTCGGGATCAGTCCATTGGATGTAGCGACAAGCCAAAGGAGTTTCTTAAGAACAGGTAATGTTGTCTGGCGTAGATTGTAGACTACGGCAAGGTCTTCAAAAAGTACCTTCTCGATCACATTGTTCACCTTGGACAGATAGTCTTCGATTCCTTCCATGAAAAATGGATAGTAACCATGCCTTAAGTAGTCGTGAAAGTGCTTTAATAGCTGTTTAGAGCTAAATTCAGAGGCAATTGAACTATGCCTTTTTATTATGTCTTCAAAGGTAAGTTCAGGAAGCGGAAGGTTAAGAGCTAAAAGAAGATATTCCCGAAACGAGAGTCCCAATAGACGATGGTAGACGACTCTTCGAGAGAGATCTCCTTTGCTTTGATTCAGGTCAACCGATGAGCTGGCTGAGAAGATCACTTGTTTGTCTTTAAATGTGTCGAGGATATTTTTGATTTCAATGGACCAATTTGGATATTTATGCACTTCGTCAATATAAAGAGCTTCTCCACCATGAGAAAAATAATATTTGGCAATATTGAACAGGCCCATAGAAACAACGTTGATATTGTCGGCTGATAAATATAGCGCCCGTGCTGGTGATTGATACCGTTCTAAAAGGTCTTGGCAAATGAGAGTTGTCTTTCCCACTCCTCGGTCTCCTAAAATACAAAGACCCAAGGCCTTCCAGTTGATCTTAGGAAAAAGATATCGATGAAATTTTTGCGGGGTTCTTAGCATAACTTCTTGATGGATCGAAACGAGTTCTTCGAGCATGGGGTCTCCTGACTGCAAACTACACCTTACAAATTTGATGATTTTTTGTCTAGTACAGTTGACAAAACGGCAGATGACTGACCATTAAATCCAATAACAACTTCGAGGTTTTCTTGTCACAACATGCGTATGCCTGTACCATGCCTTTAGTTGCATTGCCCCCAGCACACAGCTACAAAAAGATTTGAGATATATCAATGAATGATATATAATCTAGCTATGCCGGATGAGGCGTGGACTTATACACTCGTAGGACAAGCGAAAAAAGCTCTAGCAAAGGGGCTTATTCAAGGCGCAGCGGGAAATGCTCTGGATTTGTTGTTAGCGGAATTGTCAGGCCTAGGTCCGTATCGAAGTAACTGGCCTAACTATACTAAGATGAACAGTGAAGATTACCACTGTCATCTCAAAAAAAGGTCGGCCTACTTATGTAGTCTGTTGGCGGATTATCAGCAAAATAGAGAAAACAATAGAGGTATATTATGCGGGCACACATGAGAAAGCACCCTATTAAGCAGAAGGATGTTAGTTTTTGTAACCGCGAAGACGCTCCGATGTCTGCGGAAGAGGCCATTCGCCTACTTAGAGGAAGCGATTCCCAAGCTGCATCAATGCTAAAGGGTCTTCGATATAGAGAAGATCTCACTCAGAAGGAATTGGGAGATATGCTCGGGCTTAAACAGGCGAATATTTCTCTTATGGAGCATGGAAAAAGACCTATCGGTAAGAGCCTTGCCAAGCGATTGGCTGAACTTTTTAAGATTGATTATCGCCTTTTCCTTTAATTTTTTCTTTCAGGCTAAGAATTTAGGTTGAATTATCAAATCATCGGATGGCTGAGACTAACCTGAAGATGCTAGAATTCCCCCTTTTCAAAAAGACTCGAGCCCGGCAGCGCTGCTTTACAATACGGCCTTGGTGAAATTCTTCTTCAAACACGGACAGAGACGCTGATTATCCTTACTCTTCGAGGTTATCGAGAAGAATTTGTAGAGTCTCACCGATTTTATCTCGTTTTGCGGCTAGATTGTCATGAATAACGGCTTCGAGAGCCGAGAGCTGTGCTCTGGGTGACTCATCCTTAGCTAGCTTGAGGGATGGATTCTCTTCTATGTTCACGCCCATCGCTTTGGCATACTCTTGATAGATTTTTAGAGCCGTATTGACGGCGTCCTCATAGGAAGCTGCAGTAGCAGTTTTGGGTAGTCGCGAGCTGTCTTTTCCCGCGCTAGCAAATTGGGCCTCCATCTCGGCATCAAAATCATTAGCTAGATAACGCGCGTGCTCATAGTCCTTAGCTTTATGCGCCAAAGTACTCTTCCAGGCTTGAGGAATGCTGGAATCGTTGGCAATCCGATCTCCAAATGACACCTGCTTTTCGAATGACCCAATTCTTTCCTCTAGTAATAACGCCGGATAATCTTGTAATTCGAGGTTTCCTGGTTTTACCGGAGCCGAATTATTATTGATCCAAGAAAGAAGTATCGTGTGCGTTTCTGGATAGTCTTTGTGGGCAAGTAGTGCTTTGAGCTCTTCGCGCTGGTCCTTATTGATCAATCCATCTTTATGGAACCGATTGACAACATCGCTAGGGATCAGTAATTGCTCCTTTTTCGCCTCTTTTTGTTCTAAGGATGGTGGGGTTGGGATGGCAATAGCTGCTGGCACAGAGATTTTCTTTTTACCTCCAAACTTTGGCAAATGAAGGGATGCAAGTATGGAGGTTTTCTGACTTGCTTCTGGTGAGTTGGTCACTTTTTTGGAAAATAGATTTGAAAGTCCTTGACCCGCCATAGCTCTAAAAGCACGTGCCTTTCTTGCTGCCCTTCCAGGTAATCTAGCGAGTCCTGTTTGAATGGCGGCGAACGTTGTTGTAGTTCGTTTTATTGAGTTTTCGTTGCCCTTGGCAGCTCCATCGATAAAGACTTGGTCAGCATGCAAGAATTCCGGATTATGCGCTTTGACATCCTGGAGAGCTTCATTTGGATTGTTAGTTTTTCCTTCTAATTTTTTTGTATTTTTCGCTAATACGCCTGATAATTCTGCCATAAACGCAGGGTTGATAGGTTTAGATCCTACTGGTTTCAATGGTTCTGGCGAACCTCCGCTGATGCTAACCGACATTTTCTATCCTCCCGTGTTCATGCGCCATGATGTATTCTTTTAAATCTTCAAGAAATTCTTTGATCTCGTTTTTTTGATTGGGCAATTGACGTTGGAAGCGATCGAGTCCGCCCTGAACAAACTCGCGGGCTTTTTCATAGTCTTTTAGGTCTAGACTGGCTTTTACGGCTAGGCTATAGGTTTCCTTTTCATGTGGGTCGCAGTTGATGGCGACTCCATAGGCCCAGAAGGCTTCGTCCCATTGATTTAAGGCTTGGCAGCAGAGTCCCAGCTCTTGCCAGAGGTAGCAAACATAGGGATTCAGAAAGAGCATATACTGAAGAATCCAGCAGGCTTGATCGTATTTCTTCTGGTCGTAGAGGTTACAGGCAATGCGATTCATCTCTCCCATAGTTTCGCCGGAGATACCAAGCACGCCTTGTAGGACACCGTGCTCTTGCAGTAGCTTGCTCGCATCTTCTGCATTGTGCATTTGTTTGATGATATTGGTGTCGATACGAAAGTCGTTGAGGTGGTTTTTTTTCACAGGGTCTGAGGCGATTTCGTGCATTACGAGATGGTAACCTTTGGAAATGGCTGCGCTATAATCGTCTAATAATTTTTTTAAAGCACGGGCTTCTGCTTGATCCTGTTCAGGTTTTGGTAGATCTACGATCTGGCTGTCTCTTAACCAGTCACCGAGCATCGCTGCAGATTCCTCGGTAAAAAACTTTTGTTTTTTAGCCACAGCAGAACCCTCCTTAATTAGTTATGTTTATTCTAATTTAATAGCTATTTAATATCAAATTAACGATTTTTTGGAGGGGGAGCCTTTACGGGTTTAGAGGGCATTCTTGTGACGGCTTGGGGAGGGATGGGTGGTGCGGGCTGATCGCTGAGGTATTTAGTGGAGAATTCTATCACCATGTCTTCGGTTTTTTGTAAAACGACGGCTGTGATGTCGTATTTTTCTGTGCAGAAAGATTGTTTGCGTTCCCAGGTGATTCCCTGAAAAACTTCTCCAGGTCTGAGGGTGATACGATTAGGGCAAGCGGCTTCGATCAGGCGCATATCCATGAAAACGGCGTAGTAGTCATTGATTGGTTGAACGTAAGCTTCGAGGAGGAGGTGTGGTCTTGGCTGGCTGCTGTTTATGGTTGCTTCTTGTCCACTTTTGATGCGGCATAGGTGGAGTTCGTGGAGCAGTACTTCTTCCATTTTTGCGACGGTCAGACCGAATCGTTCGTCTTGTGGGGCGAAAAGGTGTACGTCAATTTGCAGGTCAGGGCGTACGCCAGTGAGATTTTCTGTCGAGGTTGATTGATTTTGAGGTACGAGACCGACCGCTGCGGAGGGCTTGGCTAGGTATTTGGCATGGACATTAGGCTTGGGGCGGGTCACCTTTTTTGGGTTAGGAGAGAGCTTTGTATTGATCGGGGGTGGTGTTGTTGGGGGAGGAGGAGCGCCAGCACCAATACCGGCTCCTGATATTTTGGAGGTTGTGTAAGCAGAGAGCATAGTGCTTGTCATCAGACACAATAGCAATAATCCTCTCCACAATGGCATATAGACGGCTCCCTTAGTTTAGATTTCGACTATAAGGGATGAGGGATAAAGGATGAAGGATAAAGGATGGAGAATAAAAAAAAAGATGAAGCAGGATGAGCGATCAGCAGAAAGTGATTGTGTGGGGCGCTTATGCTTTTTTCAACATAGAGACACAGAGATTCCCAGAGATGCTATAGAAACGCGAGTTTTGGATAAGCCAGTCTTGGAAATAGCTTAGAATAAGTTATTTGAGTTGAAAAAACTTCACAGGTTCAGGCTAAGATAAGTTTTTGTGATTATGCAATTGATACAAGCTCATTACGACAGGAAGACCCTCGTAGAGGGTCTCTGAATGTAGCCCACCGTGAACCTGCGAGCGTCAGCGAAGACAGGTGTAACGGTGGGAATATGGGCAAAATAGGGTTCGCACTCTCGAACGAGAGTGCCTCAGCTCGTTGATTACAAATAGCTTGAGGCACACCCCTTCGGGGGTGCAATAGGTTTTCGACGTATTTTCCCACCGTTACACCTGTCTTCGCTTCACTCGCAGGTTCACGGTGGGCTACATTCAGAGACCCTCTACGAGGGTCTTCCTGTCGTAATGAGCTTGTTATCAATTGCATAATCACAAAAACTTTATCTTAGCCTGAACCTGTGAAGTTTTTTTCAACTCAAATAACTTATTCTAAGCTATTTCCAAGACTGGCTTATCCAAAACTCGCGTTTCTATAGCATCTCTGTGAGCCTCTGTGCCTCTGTGTTGAAAAGGCATAAACGCTCCTCGCCATCACTTCCTATCGCTTATCTTTCTCCCTCGCTTCCATTTTTTCGATCTGTCGAACAGTGAGTCGTCGTGCTTCGTGATGGAGCATTTTGTGGTTTAGGGCTTTGTCGAAGGCTCGGCGGGCTTCAGCGGATTGGGGACCGACTAGGCTCTGTGCCCATTCTTGTGGTCCCATGGATAATCCACCGCGGTAGTAATCTTTAACTAGGTTGTACAAAACGTAGGTATTGGTATGATAGTGGAGATCGTTTCTGACGAGTTCGCTCCAGTTGGCTTGTTCCTCTTCCAATTGTTTGAATAGCGTTTGTTGGAATTCTTCTGGTTTGGGTATCTTTTTCCCATTTTGTTTTTCTACAATCCATTTAGCGAGAAAAGGTGAAGACAGAATAAGAATTGCTGCTGAGGCACCAATGGCGATAGGGATAAGGAGTAGAGGGAGGGCGACAGCCCCGACAGTTGTAACGGCTAAAATCGTTGTAACTACGGCAGCAGCTGTGGCAGCAATGACCAAGACATCGCTTGCACGGATGAGCCACTGCTCGATGATTTTGATTTCTAATTTTTGTTTTAGATAGGGCGTTACAGTGTTCTCAAATAGGTTTAGGCTGTTTTCCGATACTTTTTTTATTTCGACATCCGAAACTTTTTTCCATTGTTCTTCGAGAGAAGCCCGAAACTTTACTGAAAGAAACTGAAGGTTGTGCAAAGAGGCTACGGCGTTTTTCAGGTTGGCGCGTGTAACGAGGAAGTCTACAGCGACCAATGCGCCTGTAAACAGAACTGAGAGGCTGCTGACGGCCAAACCAGTAACAACCATCGTTTGTGCGATGACAAAGATGGATGCAAACCCAATGATGGCGTGGGCTACATCGAGATAGGACAATCCCATTTTTGCTACACCTACACCTAAACGGTGTCCTGCGCTGCTTGGGTCTACTTTTTTCTTTAGATCGGCTAGGGGTTTCAAGTATTGTAACAGAATTTCGCGCTCTGTTTCCATTTTTTGGATCCGACTATCCGCTTCGACACGGCTCTCCCCGCGTTCTTCTAATGAATCTCCATAAATTCGTTCTGATTGAATGTTGATGCCTATGGAGCTGAGTCGTTCTATTCCTTTTTTTTCTAGGCTGGTAATAATCTGGAGCTGCTTGGTGGTCTTTGTGAGCTTGTATAGATCGCTGAAAAAACTAGCGGTGTCTGCTAGGGCTGCAGCATAGGTGAGTGGGTTAAACGGAAACGTCCCTGCAACACTCGTATTGGCAGGGCGAGACACTTGGCCGAATGGGTTTAGGATTTGGCAAGCCTTGTCAAATCCTTTATAGATGGTCTTCATGATGAGCGAGTGCTCTTCTGCTTTTACCGCATCTTTTTCAGCTTTGATGTAGGAAATTTGATTTTTGATTGTTTTCATGGATATGTAACAGGCGATTTTCTCATGAGGGATTTCTGTTCGCTCAAATTCGTTTTGAATCTGATCGTATTTTTGTTTTAGCAGGACAATTTTTTTCTCTAACAGCTCTCTAGACCTTGGTGGGGGCGCGGGTTTGACGATTAGCGGGGAGGTATGTTTTGGAGGGACTTCGATTACGATGTGTTTAGCTAGTGCTTTCGGAGGTAGGTTTTCTGCGGAAACGATGGGGGGTGTCGTCGTCTCTGTTTGTGGTTCTTGTGAGGGTCGATTTGGGTCGATGGGTGAGTTCATGAGCGCTCCTAGGACCTATTGGCGATCTGGATCATTTTTCTTGGTGTTAATCTTGAGAGGTCGTGGTGGAGCATTCCATCGTTGATAGCGTGATAGAAGACCTCGCGAGCATTGCCTTCGTTGCTAGTGAGCATTTCGGCATAGCGTTTAGGATCGACGTGAACAGGCAGTTTTTCGGGTAAATAATCTCTGATAAGATGGTACATAGTAAATGTTAGGGTTTTTTCTACCTGATCGTTGGCTTTGATTGTGTCCCAATTTTTTAGTTCGTCTTCGATCTGGGTAAAGATGGCGGGGAAAAAATCGCGTTTGTCCATGAGATTTCCTTTGAGACCTATATGGCGAAGACCTTGATCGATTTTTTCTTTCCAGTTTTTCGGTTTTTTGATTTCACCTCGCTCCACTGCTTCGAGGAATTGTCGTCGGCGCTTTTGGCCTTTCAGAATTGCATCGACAAAGAATGCGCCTCCAAAAGAGGTGGCTGCTGAAGCGACAAGTAAAAGGACGACTGCAGCAAACACGGGGATGGCTCCCACTCCGGTAGTGACTAATAAAGCAAACCCGGCTACGGAGGCTATTGTGGCGGCTATGATAAGAAGATCAGAGGCTACCAGGGTCCATTCTGTGATCCGTTTCATGCGGAGTCGTTGTTTCATATAAGGGGCGAGGCTGTCCAAAAACAAGGTCTTCCCTTTATTCAAAACGGCTTTTGCTTCGCTGGGCATTTCATTTTCGAAAGAATCAGTTTTTATAGCGGCTTGGTTGTCTGGGCTGAGTTTGGCTACTGTTGCTGGATTTGGTTTCCCTTGGGTAATGATTTGTCGTCGGATCTGCATCAATGTTGCGATTTCACCATCGCTTTTTGCTATATCTTGTCGTTCGGCAAATTCTTGTAATCGATCGTCCACGGCTTTTAGATGGGGGCGAACAGCTTGCTGGCTTTTCAGGCTCAGAAGAGGTGTCTTTCCATCTTCTCTTTTCCCTTCAAAGAGCTCCATGAGCACAGGCATATTGTTTTGCTCTAAAGCCTTTGCTGCTTGTTGGAGATCTATGATTTCGTCAGTTGGGTCATTGTTTTTGAGTTGTTCGTTAAGATGGTTGACTTCGATTGTTAGCTGCACATAGCGGTCTTTAAGCATTAGGGAAAGGTCATTGGTTTTTGATATGGAGGCTAGTTGTTGAAATAGGTGATGAAAATTGGTGTTGGGATGAGAAAGTTTGATGCATTCCTTGGCTGTTTCTACATCGGAGTCGGCGACTAACTCTCGTAATGTTGTTAGGGCATTTTCAAGGTCTGCGTCGTCTGCTCCACCAATCCATTGGTCGATAATTTTGAGTTCGGGTTTGAGTAGATACTCAGTTTCTTTGTTCAAATTTGCTGAACTAGTTAGTTTATTCAGTTCTTTTAATTTTCCTGACTTTTGTAATTCCCATGCCTTGTCTAGTAGTTTGATTTCTTCTTTTTTTTGTTCCATTTCGTATTTTAATTCGAAGTTTTTGGTTCGTTCTAATTCTTTAATACGACCGCCGATTGCTTGCTGAGGATCTTTCTCTGTCTTTTCTAGTCGGAAGGATTCTCGCATGGCGCTTAAATTGGAGAGCGAGTGTGTTGCGTCTTTTAGGTTTGAGCGGATGATGGCTACATCGAGGGGGAAGGTGGGGATGACGACGACTGCTTTGAGCGCTCCGACCAAGATAGCACAGATTTTGGTTGGCTCAGCCATGGTGACTAATTGGGCGATTCCGATTGTGGTTTGTATGAGGTCGTGAAAACTGATTCCAACTTTATAGAGGTTTACTTTTAGCATCCTTTTTTCTTTCTTGGAGGCTAGCTGTGCCCTCGCCTCCATGACGGGGCGCATATTTTTGATTAAGATCTCTTTTTCTTCGAATAGCTTCTGACATTCGCCTTCCTCCTCCATTCTATCGAGCTCATCCTTACCTTGGCTTAAGATGCGTACAACTGTGGGGTCCTGGAGGACTGAGTGAATTGCAGGAATGCTTCCTTTCTGGGCATTGCTTAAATTTGTGCTTAGGGGGTCATCTTCTTTTAGAAGCCCAGCTCTGATATCTGGATGCTGCGAGAGGGTAACAACCATGTGGGCGGGATCTTGATAAAATTTCTGCGTCTGTCTTTCGAGTGCGCGTGAGTGGAGTTGATCATTGATCTGTTGTAGCCGACCGGCGCCCATTTTTTCCAAACTGCGAACGTGGTTTTCGAGAGTTTTGATGGAGATGGTGTTTTTGATACTCGAGATAGCGTCATAGGCATCAAGGAGTATTTGTACCACCACCACTGGGTTGCCTGGGATGGTATGATCTTGAACTTGAGCGCTTCTTCCAAGTTCTTCACGTCTGGAGAGGCCTCTAATGATCTTTTCACCCCAGTAAGTGGCACTTTGCTGGATCGTTGACTTTTTGCTGATCTGGAATTTCAGGCCTGCGACATCATGCTGGATTTTTTTAATTTCCCCGGTCAGGGTTCGACGCTCCCCTTCCAGCGATAGCAAGGTGACAACTTGATTCGGCGTGGATAGGAACTGATCGCGATCGCTTTGAATTCGTTTTCCGAGGGCGAATTTTTCATGAGCAAAGTTTCGCAATTTATCTAGTCTGGAGAGTCCTTTATGTTGAGAGGCTAGCCCGAGTAGTTCGGCTTCGAGTTCGCGGAGGGCTGTTTTTTTTATTTTAAGAGTTTCTTTGGTCGTTGCTAGTTCTGTTTTTGTGCGTCTACGAAGTTCTTTCTTTTCTTCGTGTTTAGCAACCTGTTTAGGTGTGGGTTCACCCTTTATTGCGGCTTTTAGTGATTTTAGTTTCTTAGCGATAACGGTTGTACCTGAAGAGCGAAGGTTTTTTGCTTTTTCTCTGAGTGGTTTTGTTTTCTTGCCTACTTGGACGGCGGTTTTGATCCGCGTTTTAGGGGCCGTATGGAGAGGTATTGATTCTACGGAGGGGCTTGGTGCATTTTCAGCGGAAGTGACGCGTTTTTTTGATTTGGGCGTCACTAACGGGGTATCTGTGTGAAGATCTGGCTTTATGGGATTCATATCCACAAACACAACCTTAAGGTCTATTGGCAATCTGAATCATTTTCCTTGGCGATAGTCTTGAGAGGTCGTGGTGGAGCATTCCTGCATCGACGGCCTGATAAAAGACTTTGCGAGTATTGCCCTCATTGTTGGTGAGCATTTCGGCATAGCGTTTGGGGTCGACGTGCGCAGGTAGTTTCTGTGGCAGATAGTTGCGCACAAGATGGTACATGGTAAACGCTAGCGTTTTTTCTGTCTGTCCGCTGGCTTTGATGGCGTCCCAATTTTTCAGCTCGTCCTCTATCTGAGAGTAGACCGCAGGGTAGAATTGGCGTTTGTCCATGCGGCTTCCAATGATGCCTGCGCGATTGAGACCTTGAGTGAATTTTTCTTTCCAATTTTTCGGGGGTTCGATTTCACCTCGTTCAACAGCTTGCTTGAATATGCGTCGGCGCTCCTGTCCTTTGAGGACAACGTCAACCGCGAAAGAACCTCCATAGCGCACGATAGTAGAGGAACAGAGTAGCAGAACAACGACCGCAAACGCAGGGATTGCTCCCCAGCCTGTGGTGACCAATAGGGCAAATCCAGCCACAGAGGCCATTGTAGCACCTATTGCTAAGAGGTCAGACGCTACCTGAATCCATTCTGTAATGCGTTTCTGCCGCAACCGTTGTTTCATATACGGCCCGATGCCATCCAAAAATAACTTTTTCCCCTTATCCAGGACGGTTTTCATTTGACCTGACTCATCTTTTGCATTGTAAAGCGTCTCTAGATCTTTGTGCAGTTGATCCAGTTCATTGCGGAGATGAGGTGATCGGGGGTTTGTTTCCACCTCTGCTTCTAACCGAAGCACTCGCCCTTCCGCTTCCAAGATAGCTTTCTCAAGCGGATCTGCTTTCAGAACGGCTTGGCTTTCCGGGCTAAGTCTCTCTAGTGTTGTTTGACGGGGAACGCCTGCAATCACGATTTGGCGTCGAACTTCCCTTAGGGTTTTGATTTCCGGATCGTCTTTGCTTAGACCTTCTCTCTCAGTAAGCTCTTGTAAACGATCGTCAACGGCTTTTAGATTTGGTCGGATTGCTTGCTGGCTTTTTAGGCTGAGAAGAGGTGTTCCATCTGTTTTCTTTTCATTAAAGAGTGACTTGAGAACATCTATGTTTTGGGGCTCTTGTTCCAATGCTCTAGCGGCCTGTAGTAAGTTAATCATCTCTTCAGAGGGGTCATTGTTTTTTAGTTGCGCCTGAAGAGTACTGGCCTCGTTTGAAAGTTGTGTGCGTCTACCTTTGATGTCAGAGATCAGATCCGTAGATCCTACTCCGTGCATCTCCGCGATTAAGGCGTCAACACTTATCCTTGGATGAGAAAGTAAAAGAATCTCTTTAGCTGTGATTGGACCGGAATCTGCAACGAGATCCCGGAAAGTCGTTAGGGCTCCACGGTAGGTCATTAGATCATTCAATTGAGTCCGCTGAGCATCAGTAACGACGCCGTTTGTTTCGGAAATTTCTTGGTTGAGGCCTTTAAGATTTTGATCGATCTGGTCAATATGCTGGTCGACTAGTTTCAGTTGAGGTTTGAATAAGTACTGTGTTTCTCGGCTGAAACTCGAATCCAATAAATTTTCAAATTTCTCTATCTTTCCGGTCTGCAATAATTTCAATGCTTTATCTAAAATTTTGATTTCTTCTTGTTTTGGTTCTATTTCGCGTTTTAAATCGAAGTTTTTCGTTTTTTCCAGCTCCTTAATTCGATTTCCAATAGCCTGAATAGGGTCGGTCTCCCCTTTTTTTAGTTGGTAGCTTTCCCGCATGGAGCTTAAGTTGGAAAGGGAGTGCGCGGCGTCCTTTAGGTTTGCGCGGATGATTTTGTAGTCTAGCGGAAAGGTAGGGACAATTAAGATGATTTTTAGCGCGCCTACTAATATGGAGCCGATTTTGGTGGGTTCAGCCAAAGTGGCAAATTGAGCGATTCCAATCGATGTCTGCACGACATCGACCAAGGTCGTTCCCATTTTGTAGAGGTTCATCCCAAGAAGTATGTCGTCCTTATCCTTGGTTAATTGCGCTCTCATATCCATGACGGGGCGTAAATTATTCAGCAAAACCTCTTTTTCTTTGAACTCTTCCTTTAATTCGCCTTCAGCTTTCATTGCATCGAGTTCGTCCTTGTCTTGGCTTAAGATGAGTGCAATACCTTTATCGTCGAGGAGGGACTGAATCGCATGGATATCACCTGTGCGCGCATTTGTTAATTGATGACTCAGGTCAAGATCTATCTCTAGCAAACGATCTCTAATGTCAGGATGTTGCGAAAGGGTTGTCACCATTACGCTGGGATTTTGTTGAAACTTGATCATTTGTCTTTCGAGCGCGCGCGCGTGAAGTTTAGAATTGACCTGTTCGAGCCGGACGGCTCCCATTTTTTCCAGGCTGCGGATATGGCTGTTGAGAGTTCGATTAGAGAAATAGGTCTTTACACTACCAAGAGCGGCGATCGTATCCTGTACGAGACGAATCGGGAGGATTGGGCTGGCAGGAATGGTGTGTTCTGCGATTTGTCCCGCACGGCCCATTCCGCCGCGTCTGGCGAGGCCGGCAAAGATTTTGTCTCCCCAGTAGCTCACCCCTTGAGAGGCAGATGATTTTTTGCTGGTCTTGGCTTCTAAATCAGAGACCTCTTTGCGTAATTTTTCGATCTCGCCGGTAAGGGTTCGTTGTTTTCCTTCCAGTGACAGCATGCCGATCACTTGGTTTGAATTGGGGGGGTTCAGCTCGCGTTCGCTGACAATTCGTTCGCCAATGCTTGTTTTTTCGTGAGCAAAATTCCGTAATTTATCGATTGCTGACAGCCCCTTTTGCTGTGGGGCTAGTACTACTTGGCGCACTTGCAGTTCGCGAAGGGCGGTGGTTTTTATTTTAAGGGTTTGTTTGACGCCCGGGAGTTCTGCTTTAGCCCGTGTTCGAAGTTCCTTCCTCTCCTCGTGTTTAGCGATTTGTTCTGGTGTTTTTTCTGTTTCAAATCGTTTACCAACGGTGGTTTTAAATGACTTTAGTTGTTTTCCGAACGTAGCTAAGTCTGAACTAATGGCATCTGCAGCCGAACTCAGTGTTGAACCAAGGTGACTGGCTTTGAGCGATTTTAACTTTCCGCCTGCCTTGCTTTTGGCCTTGCTCCATTTTGTCGGAGGGGGCGCAGTTTGTTGCTTGAAGGCTTTTAAATCCTCTGAAGTCAAAGGAGCAAGTCCAAATTGAGAGGTTCGGTTATCGATGGAGGCGGCAGGCCAGTTTCCTTTGCAGAGCGCAGCTAGGCCTACATACAGATTGAACAACGCTTCTCTTTCCGTTTTACCTAATGATTGCCCCTCATTCCTGATGTATTCGTGCAATCTTTTTGTGGCATGATCCACGGCACTTTCATGGGGGCTTTCGAGGATCGCAAGAAGCTCTGCCCTAACTTCCCAATCTTTGGGTATTTTGCTTTCTCTCAAGTTCCCAACCACCATCTGGCGATATTGCTCGCGCTGATCGGACGGAACTTCTGGAATCTTGACAGGGAAAGCTAGTTGCATGTTTCCGGGCTGGTCAAGCTGGGTGACGTTTCGAATGGATATTCTAGGAGCATTTTGAATGGGTACAGATTCTACAGAATTGCGTTGAGCTACATTTTCTGCCCAAACAACGCGCTTTTTTTGTTTTGTCACAGGAGTACCGATTTCCCCAGGACCGCCACGATTTACAGAACCCATATCCATATTCATAAGCGCACCACCACTAACAGCGATTAGTTCAGTATTTATTAAAATCGATTTTTTAATATCTCTATAAGTAAATTATAACAAATTTAATTGAAAATGAAATAATTATTATTTTAGGGGCACGGCGGGTTCTAACGGGGGAGAGAGCGGGTGACCGACTCTCTCTACCCTCTTGGTAACGCGAGTTTTGGATAAGCCAGTCTTGGAAATAGCTTAGAATAAGTTATTTGAGTTGAAAAAAACTTCACAGGTTCAGGCTAAGATAAGTTTTTGTGATTATGCAATTGATACAAGCTCATTACGACAGGAAGACCCTCGTAGAGGGTCTCTGAATGTAGCCCACCGTGAACCTGCGAGCGTCAGCGAAGATAGGTGTAACGGTGGGAATATGGGCAAAATAGGGTTCGCACTCTCGAACGAGAGTGCCTCAGCCCGTTGATTACAAATAGCTTGAGGCACACCCCTTCGGGGGTGCAATAGGTTTTCGACACATTTTCCCACCGTTACACCTGTCTTCGCTTCGCTCGCAGGTTCACGGTGGGCTACATTCAGAGACCCTCTACGAGGGTCTTCCTGTCGTAATGAGCTTGTTATCAATTGCATAATCACAAAAACTTATCTTAGCCTGAACCTGTGAAGTTTTTTAAACTCAAATTTGGTAATTAATTTTTTCAACTTCGTTTAAAAATTCTACCACAGAGATCACAGAGTACACAGAGAGGCTCGTATTCGTTTATTTCCCGGTAAGGGGGCCGAAGGAACTGTCTCGCTCAGTGGTGAATTATGCAACAAGACCTTTTGCAACTACCTCTGTAGTGCGCGCGGAAGCGCGCCCTACTCTTCCTCTTCTTCGGAGTGGTCTTGGGAGAGGAGTTGGTCGAAGCTAACTTTACCTGAGGCGATCTGCTGGATGGTGTCTTGATAGAGGTCGATCATGGATCCTATGAGTCCGATAATAGAGACGAGTTGTTGCCCCTGCAATCGAGTGCCCATGACGGGCAAAGCGTAGAGAAAATTGACGCTGTGCATGGTTTCGGTGTAGATGAAGCCTGGGAACTCAACCATGTGGTTGAGGAAAGAGACGAGCCTGGCGACGTCGTTGTTGGCGTCTGGAACGACTTGCACGACCATGACTCCGATAAATTTGATAAGGCGTATATCATCGGGTTGCTCTGTTTCGCCTTCTTCTAGTTCTGGTTCCTGTAGGACGACGACGACGGCGCGTTCTTGGCCATTGGTGTCGACCCCTAGTGGAACTACAAGCTGTTGTTGCGGGATGCCCTCAACCGAATCTGCTTTTTCTGCAATGATACCAAGTGTCGACAAGTAGGTGGTGATTGCTTGAATGTCTAAATTTATGACTTGATCCATCTACCTGACTCCTTTCGATGATCCTGAGGCGCTTGTGAGGGCTTTTTTTCACTTGAAGGTGCTTGCAAAAGGTCCTTCCAGTAGGCTAACTGGTGAACGAACACTTCAAATCCATCGATGTAGATTGGGAAGTCTGTAAGTTCGGTCCGAAACTCTTTGAAGAGGATTACGTGTGTGCCGTGAGCATCAAGGGCGAAGACGCAACCTTGAGTGGCACGGCCGTAGAGGTTGGCTTGAAGAAGGCGCTTGAAGATTTCTTCGTTTTCATAGGGGGAAAGCGCCAAAACTTCAGAATAAAGAAAAAAGGACTGGTCGTCTACCTCTTCTAGCGTCACTAGATGATTATCATTCACCATGAGATGGCAGGTTCCATGGCTGTCAAGCGCGAGTGTACTTCCGCCTAGTTGGCGTGCATGTTCTCGCAGAAGATCTCTGAGCTGCATGGAGCAGGTCCCTTGTTCGTTTAGCGCGATTTTCGCTAATGACGGGACTGGTGTCAAGGAAATATTCAGGAGTAGGAGGAGGAAGGATGAATGTTTAGGAAGAATCTTAGTTAAACAACCGTGAAGTTTTTCATCCTTCATCCTTTTTTTGAGCATGTTCGGCGATGGCGGAACGATTCATGAGCAGCAGGTCGGCGAGGACGAGTGCGGTCATGGCTTCAATGATGGGTGGCACCCGTAGAGAGAGACAAGGGTCATGGCGTGAGCCTGCAGGAAGGTCAAATGTACAGGAATTACCCGAGGTGTCGATTGTTTTTTGGCATTGGCCAATGCTGGAAGTTGGTTTAAAGGCGGCTCTGGCTTGGAGGGGCATTCCGGTTGTGAGGCCACCGAGGCATCCACCGGCGTGGTTGGTTTCTGTATAAACCTGCCCGTTAGAGTAACTATAGGGGTCATTGTGTTGAGAGCCTTGCATTTGGGAGCCTGTGAATCCACTGCCGATTTCGAATCCTTTGCAGGCTGGGATGGAGAGAAAAGCTTTAGCGAGTTGGGCTTCGACTTTTTCGTAGATGGGTTCGCCTAGTCCAACGGGTAGGGGGCTGGTGATGACCTCTATGACGCCTCCTAGGGAGTCTTTTTGTTGTTTGGCTTGTTCTATGGCGCGCACGATTTGCTCTGAGGCATGCGGGTCTGGGCAGCGGATGGGGTTGGCTTGGATGGCGGTTTGGAGGTCGGCGATATCGTAAGAGTTTATCGTAGCCGAGATGTTACCGATTTCTTTGATGTAGGCGACGACCTCGATTTGGTACTGGGCAAGGAATTTTTTGGCGACAGCCCCTGCAGCGACTCTGCAGGCTGTTTCGCGACCTGATGACCGGCCGCCGCCGCGATGGTCGAACACACCGTATTTTTTTAGATAGGGGTAGTTGGCGTGTCCTGGTCGTAACAGGTGGCGTGTGGATTCATATTTACTACTATCGGCATCGCGATTCCAGATTAAGATGGAGATGGGGGTTCCGGTGGTTTGACCTTCGAAGACTCCGCTGAGGATTTCGGCTTCATCGGGTTCTTTTCGCGGGGAGGTAAGAGTGCAGCGTCCGGGGGCGCGTTTGGCGAGTTCTGCGGTGATTTCTTCTTGGCTGATGAATAGGCCTGCAGGGCATCCGTCGATGACGACGCCGATTGCTCTGCCGTGGGATTCCCCCCAGGTTGTGATGCGGAATTGGTTACCGAAAGAGTTGCTAGCCACGGTTTAGCCTTGTTGTATCGTCACAAGTGAGCAAATTTTATCTGCAACCTGTTCAGGGGTTAAGTGAGCGGTGTCTATGATGTCATCTGCAATGCGTTCGTAGACTGCTTCACGAGCAGTATACATGCGCTCTACACTTTCGTCTAGTTGATAGGGATCTAGAAAAGGAGGAAGGTGATCTTGGCTTAGAAGGCGTTGTTTTACTGTTTCTGGGTCGATCTTGAGGTAGATGAGACGACCAAGCTTCGAGAGTTCTTGGTGATTGATAAAATCGAGCACTGCGGTGCACCCAGACGCAACAACGCCACGTTCAAGCCAGCGTAGACGTCGAATAGCATCCCGCTCTAGTTTGCGAAAATAATCCTCACCGTATTCTTGATAGATCTGACGGGATGATAGCTCCATCGAGCGTCCGCGCGATGGATCAAAAAAGAGGGCTTCTACAATGTCGTTTGTATCGATAAATGTGCGTTCTAAACGACGTGCTGCGAGGCCTCCACAACAGGTTTTTCCGCAGGCTGGGAATCCATAAAGAATCAAATTCATTTCGGCAAGGTTCCTATCAGGGCGACTGCAGAACGGTAAAGTTCTGCTAGATCGGGTCTATCGGATGTTGCGGAGTGGAGTCCGAACCAGATATCGATTTGGCGAACGGCTTGATAGATGAACATTTCAGCCCCGGATACAATGGTACAGCCTTTGGCTTTGGCCTCGCGCAAAAGACGGGTTTCTCTTGGTTTAGAGATGACATCAAAAACGATGGCATTAGGAAGTATCCAGTCGGCGTGGACGAGAGTGTCGTCGACGGCGGGCGCCATCCCTACGGAAGTGCCTTGTAAGAGTAGGTTGCACTCTTGGACGGATTTTTCGAGTTGGGACCAGGGTTTAAAATCGCATTGGAGGCGGTTTGCAGCGTCTTGGGCGCGATTGTCGGTACGGTTTGTTATTGTCACCTTAGCTCCGCGTTTTTTTGCTGCCCAGGCCACGGCTTTAGCTGCGCCGCCGGCGCCGATGACGAGTGCATGCTTCCCTGCTACTGGACCTGTTGTAGCTTCGATCGCATCGAGGGCACCGTTACCGTCGGTATTGAATCCATGCCAGGCTCCATTCCGTATGGCGATGGTGTTCACCGCGCCCATTGCTTCGGCGCTGGGGTCGAGAAAGTCTAAGAAGGGAATAATTTTTTCCTTTAGTGGCATAGTGACAGCGAGTCCTGTCCAGCCGACTGTGCGTAGCTTTTGGATCAGCTGAGCTAAATCTGCTGGCTCTACCCGTAATTTTGCGTAGAGAGCATCTAAGGCCAGTTGGTGGAAGACTGCGTTATGTGCGATGTGGCCGGGGCTTTTGTCAACTGGATGCCCTATAAGGCCAAGGCGCATGGCGGCAGGGGAACGTTCGCGTATGCGATAGACCTCCAGCATATCTCTCCAAGGGATCTGCCCAGGGGCGGAGGAGGATGCTTCGTCCAGACAGGTGAATGTTAGCGGAGAACCTATCTGCGAGGCTAAAATCCGAGTAATGGCGCCGTCTGGACCCATGCAGATACCTGTTAGGCATCCTCCTTGGCGGTTGAACTGCTGAGTCAGCTCCATCATGCGCAGAGCATCAGTGGTGGACTGTGCAAAGGTAGCAAGCTTGTATTGATCTGTTGGCATACGTTGGAGTTTTTCCAGCTCTGCGTTCAGGTCGGTAGGAGTTTCTTTAGGATCATGATGCGAAGCGAGCAGACGCACTTGTGGTGCATGTTGTTTTAGCTTTAACAGTTCATCATGAGGTGTATCAGACTGGACATCAAGCAGCTCTGGATGTAGTGAGGAGAGCTTTTGAAGGAGATGACAGCGTTCAGTCATGCTTCCTGCATACTCTCCTCCCTGTTCCACCGTGCGCAGTGTAAATAGCATAGGCACCGGAAAGCGCTCTTTCAGCTGTTTGAGGTCGTTCACACTTACGTTGTGAAATAGATCTATACGGAGTTCGACAATATCAGCAACGCTGACCGACTGCGCTAGCTGTCGCTCAACGTTGCCTAAATTCGGGCCAATGATGGGTATACAAAGCATTATTTTGGCGACGTTAGCTTAAACGAATTTAAAAAATGATCGTGATCCGCTTGGCTGAAGCTCTCTTTGTTAGCCATGACTGCGATAAGGAACAGCGCTTGTCCCTCGGTAAAAGCGACGCCTTCAATACGATTAGGATCGCTAGCGATCGCAAACTTAATCGCCTCATGTCCGGCAAAGGTGGTGTCAGTAGAGGAGAGCAGTTGATTCCCAGCATGCGACTGCACGAGGTCATAATTGATGCTATTTACTAGATCGACATGAGAGAGCTTGGCTTCTTTTGGATAGGTGATGAGGCGAATTAAAAAGACAGACCCATCAGACTGAGAGGCGACATACATGTCGTACTGTCTGGTCTGTTTAGTCATGACGTCTTTTATATGGTCTGTTGCGTGCTGAGGGACTACTGGGAAGGCAGCGACGAAGTGATGATTGGGTTCGTCAAAATTGCGCCAGAGACCATATGGATCCGCTTCCATTTGTTTGTTAATGTCAGGAAGAACCTTGTACGCTTCTTTGGACTGGGTTAACAAATAGATTGTGCCTCCCAATAGTGCCAACAATAGTATTGTCGTTAAAAATTTCGCCATCTCAATTCTCCCTCATTCCCAATTTTTCAATAAAGGGATGACAATATGATATTCGAAGATTTTGTTGAAGACGGGAAGCGCGCTTCTCGCCTAAGCATGGCAACATATTATTATTCGAGCCCGAGCCCGTGTGCGTGCCCGAGCCCGGAAAACTTGCATAACTAAGGTTATCCCGAACAACGGTCATGCTAATCCGGCACGGGCACGCACACGCACACGGGCTCGGGCTCGATTTTATATACTGCTATAGTTCTGCTGTGGTAATCTTTCCCCATGCTACTTGATGGTAAGGCTGTTGCCGGAAAAATATACTCTGAGATAAGTCGTGAGCTAGAAATGTACTCTGGCGTCGACCGCCCTTGCTTGGCTGCTGTGTTGGTGGGAGACAACCCCGCGTCGCATCTTTATGTGCGCAGCAAAGTGGCTGCTTGCGGCAAGGTAGGTATCGAATCAAAACAAATTATCTTACCCGCAGATACGACCGAAGAGGCCTTACTACAGCTCGTCGACGATCTTAATCGCGATCCAATAGTGACGGGAATCCTCATTCAACTTCCGCTTCCAGGTCACATTGATGTGTTTCGCATAGCGAATGCGGTCTCCCCACACAAGGATGTAGATGGTGTCAATCCGGTTAACCTCGGAAAGCTACTCTCAGGTGAGTCTGGAGCCTTTATTTCCTGCACTCCTCTGGGCATCAAAGTGCTTCTGCAACATTACGATATCCCCATGGCTGGTCGTCACGTAGTCATTGCGGGACGAAGCAATATCGTGGGCAAGCCGTTGGCAATCTTACTTGTTCAAAAAGATCAAGGCGCTGACGCAACCGTGACGATGGTGCATAGTCGCACTCCGGATATTGGTTCTCTAACACGACAGGCCGATGTTTTGATTGCAGCGATTGGCCGACCGCACTTTTTCCGCGCCGATATGATTCGTCCTGGGGCCGTCGTTGTAGATGTGGGCCAAAATCGGCTGAACGATAAACTCGTGGGAGATGTTGCATTCGACGAGGTGCAAGCGATCTGTTCTGCGATCACCCCTGTGCCTGGAGGAGTTGGCCCCATGACCATCGCTATGCTGCTGAGCAACACAATGCAAGCCTGGCACCAGCGAGAGGTTTCATGATTTTTGTACGATTTGTTCTTGTTTGCCTCCTGTTAGTTTCTTGTCAAAAAAAGCCGGAAACAACGACTTTTTCTGGTGTGGCGATGACGGTGCCATACCGCATTCTCGTTGGATCAATCCTCAACTCGGAACAGCTGACCTTAGCGCAAAAAACTATCCAGAATACCTTTTCAGAGGTCAACAGCACATACAATCAATGGAATCCTGACTCGGAAGTTTCTCGTTTCAACCGCCAGCCGGTCAATGAGCCCTTTGCTCTTTCGCCAGAATTAGCGCAGTTTGTGCGGCGCTGTGGAGAATTGGTCGAGTTGACCGAGGGCTATTTTGACCCCACCATAGAGCCTCTTTGGAAGCTTTGGTTGGAGAATATGCGCGAAGGGCAAGCTCCGGATGAACTTGAGATGGCTCAAGTTGCAGTAAAAGTGGGTTGGAAGCATTTGAAGCTGGACGGCAATGACCTCACCAAGGACGTAGAAGGCGTCTCCCTCAATTTCGACAGCGTCGCCAAAGGCTATTGCGTCGACCTCATCACAGAACGACTGACTAAAGCTGGATTCTCAGATGTGTTGGTAGATTGGGGTGGAGAGATGCGTGCAACAGGTCAACATCCTCAAGCACGCGCCTGGCGTGTTGCGATTCGCTCCCTAGACGGACAAGAACAGCCCGTTGCGAATTTGGAATTAGTCGATTCCGCAGTCGCCACAAGCGGTGACTATTTGCAATATTGGACAATTGGCAATGGCGCCACCTATACGCATGTAATTAATCCTGTGACGATGCGCGCCGTGCAAATTCAGCTGGGTACTGTAGCCAGCGTGAGTGTGCTAGCACCAGACTGCATGCTTGCGGATGCGCTAGCGACTGCCGTCATGGCATGGGGTAGTGTAGAGGCGGCAGAACCATGGATAAAACGTATTCAAACACAACTGCCAAGCATACAGTTCTGGTTTGTACCACGATAAAGAAGCTATGCCAACAGGAAAACCCTCTTTGAGGGTTTTCCTGTTGCAACAACCTTACTAGATCAATTTTTGTCGTGTACAGAGCTCTTGATCTCAAATTCGCTCACTGTCCTCTGTGGCTCAGTGGTTTAATTTTGCAACAAAGTCGTTGTCTTGCTATCCTTTCTTTCTCTTTTTCTTCTTGTTTAATTAATAATTTGATTAATTAATTAATATCTGAAAAAATATAATTGTAGAATCAATTACTTTGTGCGGAGTTATTATGAAGATAATTCGCAGCAATCTGCCACCAATACAGCCGTCTAATGGGGATGGTAGTCGCGCAAAAAAAGCGAATTCCCCGTTTGTCCCCCCTGCTGCCGCTATGTTACCCAAACATGCGGCACCTCCAAATCCAGCTGATCAGCTTCATTCTGCTTCTCCTGTACCTAAAGCTGGGATAGGGTTCTTATACAATATCTTGCTTACCTTTATGGGAAAATCACTAGGGGGAGACAAACATGGCTAAAGCTGAAGATCCTCAATTTGACGAAGCTGTCGATGCTCTAGCACAGATTTTTATCGACGATGCCGAACAACAATACCGCAGCCAATTGGAACCCTTCGACCTCTACGCACAAAAAGTGCGCGGTCAATTTCACGATACCCTCTCGGACTTCCGAAAGCGATTCGCGCATGGTTATCAAGTTCTGATAAAACAAATACGCGATCAGCATCAAAGACAGGAATTGAAGAAGCCTGGTGGTGCAGGCCCCTGGATGAGAGCATAGCGAGGAGCTGGCATGGATAAAGAATCCGAAGATGTAGAAGACTTCCAAATTCCGAGAGAAGTTTTGGATCGACTAAGCGACCCCCTACTCCTGCAAAAATATGTGGAAGAAGGGAAAACGTTTCAGGAGATTTTGGGTTATTCCGACGCGACGATGGACCGGTTTTACCAAATCGCTCGCGGCTTGTTAGATGCCAAAAAGTTAAAGGAAGCAGCGGATGCCTTTCTTTTTTTAACAACGCTAAACCCTCACGTAGGTACCTATTGGCTAGGGTTAGGAATGTGCGAGCATCTAAACGAAGAGTATCAGCGCGGATTGGTAGCCTATGGAATGGCAGTGGTGAGCGACCGGGAAGACCCCCTCCCCCACTACTATTCGGCAGCCTGCCACTTCGCTATGCGCAACTATGAAACAGCTAAAGTGGCGCTGGAAATCGCCATCCGGATCTGTGGCGACCGCGAAGAGTGCGAGGCAGTCAAAGAGATGTCAGAGCGCTCTCTAGCAGGTGTAGAAAGTAGGCTACGGAAACGATGGGACAATATGAGCTTAGGAGATTGAGCTATGCAACCTATTGAGCTATTTGAACTCAGCAAACATGCCAAAGAGACATTGGCTAGTCCTGAATTATTTCAGCAACGCTTGAATGCCGGCGATTCGATCCTGGATATCTTCGAGTTTTCTCCCGATGCCGTCACCGGCTTTTACGATGCGGCCGTGGCTTTGATGGACGACAAACGTTTTGCGGACGCATCTGACGCTTTCTATTTTCTAACTGTAATGGTCCCCAATGAGCCGCTATTTTGGCTAGGAACCGCGCGGAGCGACTGGCAAGCAGGCAAGCCTGCGAATGCTCTAGGTGGCTATTTGATGGCTCTCGGACTTGAGCCGACAGACACAGAGGTTTTTATCGAATGCCTGCGCTGCGCTGTAGCGATTGAAAACTACGAATGTGCCCAACGCATCATAGAACAAGCCCTAGAACATGCCGATGCAAATCCCGACGACCCAGCAGCACAAAAGCTTCGTTCTGTAGCAGAAAAGGCCCAGAAAGAACTAGTAGGATACACTCAAACACGAGGTGAGTGATGTCAGGTGTAAATAATTTTCATCAAGGCAATATGCCATTTGGTCCACCCCATCTTCCGCAGAATATTCCGCAACCACAGATGCAGGGGGCTCCGGGACATGGCGCCATTCACGACGACCACGAAGGGGCTCCTCTAATTCCTCCTGGAAATCAACATGCCGTTCAGACTAATACGATGAGAAATGGCCAAGATGCGGCACCCGCGATCAAAGGCAGCATAGAGAAGCGGGCGGGAGCGATGGACAAAATCAGTGGAGCGATGAGCAAACTGGCCAAATCAATTGATTGGAAAACAGCTGGACTGGCTGGTGGTGGTCTTGGCCTTGTCGGTGCGGGTGCCATAGTCTTTGTCGTCTCCATAGCTGTTGCTGTCGCGAGTCATGGAGCTGCGGTTCCAGTTCTTCTCATTACTATTCCCGTGGCTTTTTCAATGGCGGCAGTTGGCGTGGCTGCGATAGGAGTTGGCCTGAAGCACGGCTATGACAATTACAAAGAGCTTGGTAAGAAAGATACCAAAGACTCAGCGGTCCAGCAAACAAACAAAGATGCCGGCGAGATCGAGCGTGATGATAGTCATGACGAAATTCAAGATGGAGAAGGAAACAACCGAGAGTTATTTGAAGACCCCAACAATGTGCAACAAAACCCGCCCGACGAAGGGAATGTCGGTCATGCAGACAATCGGGCGCATAATGTCATTCCTCCTAACCCCTTCCACGGAGGAGGTGGCGGCGGCGTGCAGCCACTACCAGCAGAGATTCCCGGGGCAGAACACAGAGGCACACTGCGACATGTTCTGCCCCGGGAATCTCTTAATCCTCAAGAAAATCCAGATCAACTGGAGGATGTCGGAGGACCACCAAATTACCCTCCACCTCCACCTCCCATTGATCTAGGAGAGCCACAGATTCTAAGTTCTGCAATACCACGACAGAATCTAGAGCCTCCAATACCACCTCCTAAGCCTCGTCAATTAGAAGAGGCACCAAATCTGGCCCCACCTCATCAGCCAGAGGCAGAGGTTGGAGAAAATATAGAGATAAAAGAGGTAAAGCCTGATGCCGAAAAAATGCAGAAAACAAGATCACAATTTACTTTGGTTACGGAAGAAATGGTAAAAGCATCGACTGATCACTTCAACTCACTAGAACTGATTTCTTCAACAAATGGCCCGCTCAGTGCTAATTTTACAGCCCCAGCGGGTGGGCAAACCTGGAATCAGGTATTGCAAAAAGAAAGCCCACAAAATCAGTTTTTAATGAATCAAGTCGGCTCAACCTTGAAAGTTCTGACCCAGCTAGAACAAACTTTAGCGACACGTTTTGATGAAGTCGTGAAGGAGCCAGATCTGAAAAAGCGAGCTCAAATGACAGAACAAATATTTACCAGCAACACCTTCAAAAGGTTCACGCAAGAATCGGTACGGTACAACTACCTGTTCAGTCAACTAGATAAATCTTCCTCAACAAGTCAGCCAAAAATGACTTTGTCTGCGGTCTTGAACGGCATTCAGGTACGAAAAAAAGAATCCATGCAGGACAGTACACCCAGCGGGCTTGGAGATTACCTGATTAAACCAACTCAGCGTGGTGGCAAACACCCCTTATTGTTAAGAGAGATGATAGGTAATGCGTCAAAACTTGATGATCAAGAAATGGTACAACAACTGACAGCGGCTCAAAGCTCTGCTGAGCAAGTAATGAGCCTATCCAACCAGTTAAATACGATCTCTGACGACTATGCTAAAGCGACCATTAAACCCTTGAAATCGGCTAAATCCAAGCCTCCTGTAGCGACCAAGGAAATTTTAAAAAATATTGCCTTAGGTTCATCGCCAGGTTACCAGAGCATCGGCACGATCGCACCCAAACTAGTCGGGCATCTGAAACTATTTAATCAAGATAATGTAATGGTTCTGCAAGAACTAATGGGCGCAGCAGGCCAAGATGTGCCAGCCAAGTTTTCTCAAGCCAAGCAGAATATTCTAGAGTATGCGATTTCCTATACACAGAAAAATGATGCATCTGCTGTACATGAAGATCTTATGAAACTAGCGGATCAAGCGAAATTGGATCCAGATCCAAAAATTGTTGCTCAAGGCAATAAGCTTGCAGATATTTTGAATGGCGGATCACAAAACGACTTGAGCACGCTCTTTCAAAATGTCGGACGTATAGCTGTTAACCTTGATTTAGATCAGACAACATAAGGGATAACCGCCTTTCGTGAAGACGGATAGTCAGAAAAATGGCCTCGATACCATGTATGGTGCGTAAGCGCCCTCGGAATAAGGTTAGATGCTGTAAATAGAGCAAATGCCAATCCAGGCAGCGACCAGGTCGCGACGGCCCATCCGGTCCACTGAAGAATTTCTCCCAAATAGTTCGGACAGGAAATGAGATCGAAAAGGAATCCCCGAGGAATTTTGTAACCCGGATTTTGATCTGAGCGCAGATGCAACAAAACATTGTCCGCCCAGCGATTGATAAGAAAGCCAACAACGAACAAAATGACTCCGCAAGCAAACGCAGGTTGAATGAACCAAGCTGTTGTGTAGAGATGCAGAGTGGTGAGGAAGTAGGCATTCAGAAAGCCATTTACTACATTGAAGAAAACACCAAATAGAAGCGGAAGCAATGTCATATTTGAGCTATTATTCCGCAGGCGCATAGGATAAATAAATGCACGGTCGAGGTAGTGAGTCTGCCATAAACAAAGAAACACTAAAGGAACAGCATTCCAGGCGTATGGGCCGCAAAAATAGGTGATTCCAAATCCCAATACAGCAGCAGATTCCATCAAAAACCAGCCTAACCTAGTGTTTAGGCGTGGTCCCCAACCCTGACGTGCATGACGACCATAGGGCGCCGGAATGAAGAGCAGAGCGAGCAGTGTAATTGGAATTGAGATAAAGACTCCAAGTAGGAGCAGTGTGTAGAGGGGCATTAGTGGTTCTGGCATTATAAGCTCCTAGGATTGCAGTCCCTGTCGTCCTTGTAGTCCTTTCGCTTCTCCCTACCAACTCTCTTCAACAACAATCTCAAGGAAGGATACCCCAATAAAAATGTTTGTGCAAACCATCCTTTAGCTGTTTGTAATCCAGCCTGAGACGCTTTTCTGTAAGCGAATAAAGCCTCAGCGAAATGCACAAATACAGAAGCGATGAACAATCTTTGCAGCATCAGAACATCGAATCCCCATGCAACCATTGCTAAGAGAGCTAATCCTCCCAAAACAGCAATCCACCAGCCAATGGCAGGTCGATCGACGACTTCGATTCCGGCGAGCACCTCTTTGCAATAGGGTATAGATCGTTTCAAACCTTCCTCCTGAGTAATTTTAGGCATGTATCCTAACTCCTTGCGCGCTTTTTCGATGGAGAAATAGTTATGTGCCCCGAGCTTGAGCACACCGATGCGGCTAAGCAATCGGGAAGGATTTTTCAGGTAGTCAAGCCACTCACAAACATACCCTGCTGCGTAGGCCACGGAATAGGGAAGAGAACGCGCAGATGGTGCATAGCCAAACTCTTTGAGAACAGGTTGCATGAAAGTAAAGTAGTTGGTTGGACAACCATCGCTGATGAAATAAGCTTGACCGCAGGTCAATGATCCTGAAGTTAATCGATCAGCGGCAAGAAGGTGCGCGGCAACTAAATCGTCAACATAAACATGATCGGCCAGTGCACTGCCATCGCCGATGCACCAGACAGGAAATCCCCGCTTGCAGGCTTGCAAAACTTTCGGCAAAAACATCGTATCACCAGGCCCATAGATGCCTCCTGGACGCAAAGCGCAAGTTAGCAAAGCAGATTGCCCATTTGCAGCTAAAACAGCTTTCTCAGCCAGCACCTTACTCTCAGTGTAGTGATCAATAAACGTTGTGGCATACGGCAATGTCTCGTCCCCTCCTGCAATAGGACGATCCAGCACGACATTGTTTGAGCTTGTATAGATGAGTTTTTTCACACCACTCTGCACACATGCCTGAATAATATTTTCTGTACCCCTTACATTGACATCGTACACTTCGATTCTCTTTTTCTTCCCAAGTACGCCACTTGGCACAATCAAAGAGGCCGCATGAAAAACGACATCAACACCTGTACACGCACGCAAAACGTCCTCATAGTTCCGAAGGTCCCCCTGATAGTAGTCCGCGCAGGCATGTGACTGTGAGTTAAGCGACGGTAAAATATCAAAACTACGCACCAAATACCCTTGCGCTACAAGCGTCTCAACCAGCTTTTGACCGAGAAAACCACGAGCGCCACCAGTGACAAGACAGGTAGGTGTTTTTGGTGACCGCACCAATTTTTTCCCTCATAACAGTAAAGGCGCATCTTGTGATAAGAGCGGTTTAACGTAAAAGAGTTTTTTTACAAATGCAGAAATTTTATCTTTATCTAAATATGAACCACGCCCTATACTGTTTCCATGCATTACGACACCTTTCTCGCCTTTGGCGTATATTTTTTCATTCTGCTGATTATTGGCCTCTCGGCTCACCGACGCAGCCGCTCAGAAACCGACTATATTATGGGCGGTCGCAGCTTGAATTTCTGGCTGACGGCGCTGTCCGCACAAGCAGCGGATATGAGCGCGTGGCTATTCATGGGATTTGCCGCACTTGTTTATCTGAAAGGCTTGAGCGCACTCTGGCTGGCTATAGGGTTAGTGGTGGGTAATTTTCTGAATTGGACCTTTGTCGCTCCAGGGCTTCGTAGGAATACGGAAAAACTAGACAGCTATACCCTACCCAGTTTTTTTGCCAAACGCTTCGAAGACCGTGGCGGCATCCTGCGCAGCCTAACCTCCGCGCTCACGATTCTTTTTATGACTCACTATCTCTCATCAGGATTATATGCGGTCGGCACTATTTTACAGACGGTGTTTGGCATAGAATTTGAAATTGGCATAGGGATCGCAACAGCCGTCATGGTGACCTACGTGTTTGTAGGCGGTTATGTCACAATTGCCTGGACAGATTGTTTTCAGGCTATCTTGCTATTGATTGTGGCTTTGGTTGTACCTTTGGTTGGCTATTTGCATCTTGAACCTGGAGCCATTCAGGCTGCAGCTGCAGCCAGAGAGGTTTCTTTTTCACTCGTTCCAGACACATCTGGACCAACTCTGTTTTCAGCCCTGGCATTATCTTTAGGGTGGGGACTAGGCTATTTTGGTATGCCACACATCGTCACCAAATTTATGGGGATTGACAACCCAGACAACCTAAGAAAATCAAAATATGTGGGCGTTACTTGGCAAATTCTAGCCCTAAGTGGCGCGGCCATGGTCGGCGTAGTTGGCATAGGCTTTTTTGCTGATGGCATGGTTAATCCCCAACTCGTGTTTGTCAACATGGTTTGGAGCATCTTCGTTCCTTTGATTGCTGGATTTATTCTATGCGGTCTCCTTGCAGCCAATCTGTCAACGCTGGACTCGCAGATGCTAGTATGCGCTACGGTGCTGTCTGAAGACGTCTATCGCATGGCAAAAAAACAAAAACCTACATCGACGCAGCTTTTGACAGTTTCGCGTGCCGGAGTAATCGTAATCTCGATCCTCGCATTTATTATCACGAGCACTAGCACATCTTCCATACAAGAGACAGTCGAATATTCTTGGGCAGGACTAGGCTGCACCTTCGGACCCCTTATGCTGATGGCATTGTATTCTAAAAGCGCAAACTTCTATGGCGCCCTCGCAGGAATACTCGTCGGTGGCACAATAGCTATCTTCTGGCCTCATTTCCAGACGTACATCCCCGAATATGTCATGCCCAGCACCGTGCCAGGATTCTTTCTGAGTTTGCTGGCTATTTATGTTGTATCGAAAATCACGAAGAAAACGAAGCCCACGCAAGTAGTATAATTAAGTCCGTATAGTCGTGATTTAACGCAATAAATTAATTATCTCAATCATTTATTAAATTGTTTGTTGGTGATTTTTTTATAACGTTTTGATATATTAAAATTGTTCGATAGATTTAAGAGACTTTTCTATGGATCCATTAACGAGTAAAAGTGTTGATCTTCATTCTAACTCGCCTCCAAGTATTCCAAAAGGCAAGGCCTTTCTTGCTTCGAAGACAAAATTCGCTAAAGGCTTAGGTTTTACCGCCCTAGGCATCGCCGGGGTTCTGGGTGGCATATCAACGGCGGTAGTTGGGACAGTGGTGGGGTTAGGTCTCTCGACGCAAAACCCCCTATTGGGGGTACCAACAATCTTTGGCGGTATTTGCTTAGGAATGTTTTGCATAGGCGCGGGTATACAATCATTCAAGTACGGGGTACGCACAATGAACGCTGCCAAGGCTACGAGTGCCGTATCTCAACCTGAACAAACCCTGCTAGAAATTCATCGAGACGTCCAAGTCAAGTCTTCGGACGCCCCCCCGGATAAAAGCCAAAGAGAGAAAGGATTAAATTTTTTAAGAGGGCTCTTGAGCCGGGAGATTAATGCAGCAGCGGGTCAAGATTTGCCGCGAGGGCCGATTCACGATGCCTATGATAAATTTCTCGAGGATCAGGCTCCATCGGACTGGTATCGGATAGAAAATCCATCGGCTAACGAGGTCCATGCAGTGGGTACGCTGAATGAAAATCCATCAAAAAAAATTGAAGATTATCAAATGGACGAGAACGGTACTCTACAAATTAAATTTAGATCGCCGTTCATGAAAATCGTGGACAAACCAGAAGACTTTGGTATGTTCGATCAACAAAAACTATGGCTATACATGTCATACCTGTGCGAAGTGCACAACGACCTGTTTATCGAACCCTATGCGGATAACTATCCCTTTAGCATGGCAAGCTTGGCTCTAGATTTAGAGAATCACTTAGATCAGACGGATAAGCGATATATTGGGTATCAGATAGAGTTTCAAGACCACTGGACTTTAGTACTAGTCGACCGTGAAAAGTGTACGATAGAATATTACGATTCCAAATCTGATCATGGGAATCCAGAGCAAATCCAGCAAGACCTAAAGCGCGCCGCTGAGACTGCTGGTGCCAAGGAAGGAAAACCTTATACAGTCGTGAAAAAGATCAATAACTCGATTCAGGCAGATCCTATGCATTGCGGTCCGTGGGTTCTGAACATGCTTCAAAAGAGACTTGAAAACCCCGATGTTGATTTCAGCGAATTTGCGATGGATCCTCTAGAGGCTGAAGATTTTCCAACTATAGAAGCCTACTTTGCTGCCGAGAAAAAGAGAATTGCTGATAGTCCGATGACACCATTCCGCGAGGAAGTCTTGAGAAAACTTAACGCTCTTCAAATCGTGGCCTATGCCTCAGAAAACTTGCATATAGAAGCATCGATTTTGCATCCTGACCCAATCAATGCTTAAGATGTACGCATCAACTTAAAACTATTCCAATCGTCCTTTCTCCGCCAATTCTGCGGGCGTCATTGACGGCATCGCTAACGACACAAAAAATACCACACAGCCTACCGCCATACAAGTTAGCATAACCGCTTCTAACGATTGCTGAAAAGCCTGCACAACAGGAAGTAAATCCTGCTGTGCTAAACTTGCGCGAGCCAAAGGATCAAAAAGATGCTGCGGATTATCAAATCCAGGCATCTCGCGATGAAAGATTCCCAGCTGCACACCTCCCAACATCGCGATACCCGTCGTACCACCAAATAACCGGAAAAAATGAAACAAAGAGGAGCTCGATCCCATCTGGTTTTTAGGTGTAATCGCTTGAGCAGCCACTACACTCGCATTAGCAATCGCAGAAAGTCCTCCCCCAATTAGAAAATTAGCCAAAACGAGACGCCAAATATCAGTGTGAGACATTCCAGAATGAAGACAAAATAATCCCGTCATCAGGCAAACAGCTCCACCAACGGATAAATTGCGAAATCCGATATGATTCAAAAAGAAGCCCGACACGAGCGATCCAGTAAAGGTTCCCAAGGCAATCACTGTGACAATACGCCCTGCCTCCCAGGCGGGAAGACCAAGCACACCCTGAATAAACAGCGGCTGAAAATTGATCGTTCCGAACAAAAGAATACCCCCCATAAAGGCCAATCCAACCGCAATGCCAATCGCTGAAATATGCAGCAAACGCAGCGGCACAATCGAATCTCCATGCCGATAAGCATGCTTAACAAATAAGGTAAACGTGACTATCGCAACGGTTAGCTCCATCATTTGCATCCAACCAAACTGCAACTGACCCAAACTGAGCAACAACAACATAGTACAAATCGCGCCCGGAGTAAAAAGCGTGATGCCTTTAATATCTAAACGCCGCTCATGATGGCCATTACGCGGCAATCTGTCCGTACTGTACACTGCAGCTAACAAACCTAAGGCAATCGGTACATTCACATAAAAAGCCCAACGCCATGTAAAATACTCCACCGCAATAGCGCCCACAGTCGGTCCCACAATACTCGATATGGCCCAGGTGCCCGCTACTAGCGACTGCATTCTGGCTCGTTTATGTATCGGAAAAATGATCCCAAATAGAGCCACACATAACGTGATCAACCCCGCTGAACCCGCACCCTGAATCGCTCGGAATCCGATCAGCTGCTTCATCGTCTGCGCCACACCGCTCAAGCCGGATCCAAGCAAAAACAGTACCACCGCCAAGGTGTAAATCTTGCGAAACCCGTGCAGATCCACCAACTTCCCAAAAATCGGCGTCGCAATCACAGAAGCCAACAAATAGCTGTCGGCAATCCAAGGATAAAGCTTAAAACCTCCCAAACTTGCCATAACAGAAGGCATGAGTGTAGCTGCCACCATCGCCTCCATAGAAGCGCAGAACATGCCCACCAATCCCGCCACCACCAAAATCCGGTAATGCTGAAAGGCCGTTTCCGTGTCATTTTCCTTGAAAATATCGTCCAAAGTAGGTATACCTTTAGCGGCAGTAAACTCACCCTCAGGCAGTTGATGACTAAACAATCTCGCATCATCGGGATGATTCCCGCACGGTACCAAAGTAGTCGTTTTCCCGGAAAGCCCTTGGTCGTCATCGCTGGTAAAACTTTGCTTCAACACACCTACGAAAATGCCAAACAGTCCGGTTGTTTTGACGAACTTGTGATCGCAACTGATGATACGCGCATTTTTAACCATGCACAAGAATTCGGCGCGCGCGTTGTCATGACCTCTGTGGATCACCTTACAGGAACCGACCGCTTAACAGAAGCGTTAAACAAGTGCCCCGATCTGCTTGATGGCTCAATCGTCGTCAACATCCAAGGAGATGAACCTTGTGTGGAAGCCGAGATATTTAGCACCCTCATCAACGCATTGCAGAACGATCCCGAAGGCGTGATGTCCACCGTGGTCGCCCCGATTTCAGACCAAACAGAAATCGAAGACCCCTCTATCGTGAAGTGTGTGTTTGATCAACAGGGCAATGCTCTCTACTTCAGCCGCTCAGTCATTCCTGGTGCCTTTGTCGGCTCGACCAAAACAGCCTTTCGCCATATTGGCATCTACGCCTTTCGCCGCGACTTTCTTCTTCGTTATGGCAACCTGCCCGCGACGCCATTGCAGCTCAGCGAAAGTTTAGAACAACTCAAAGTGTTAGAACATGGCTACCGCATTAAAGTTGTGGTGGTCGCCGGTGAAAGTCCAGGCGTAAATACTCCGGAAGATATAGCCAAAGTGGAACCCCTTTTATGCAAACAAAATACCTCTTCGTCACAGGCGGCGTCTGTTCCTCACTAGGCAAAGGTCTCACAGCAGCTTCCATAGGCATGTTGCTAGAACGCAAAGGCCTCAAAGTGGCCATGCTCAAACTGGACCCTTACCTGAATGTAGACCCTGGAACAATGAGCCCCTACCAGCACGGTGAAGTCTATGTCACTGACGATGGTGCTGAGACTGACTTAGACTTAGGTCATTATTACCGCTTTACAAATTCTCCCCTCTCGCGTGCATCCAACACCACATCGGGACAAATCTACCACACGGTAATCAAACGTGAGCGTCACGGAGACTATCTAGGCAAAACAGTTCAGGTCATCCCGCATATCACCGATGAAATCAAACAACGCATTCTACAAGCGGCACGACAGGAAGAAGGCATCAATGTATTGATCGTCGAAATCGGCGGCACAACAGGTGACATCGAATCCCTACCTTTCCTTGAAGCCATACGCCAATTTGAAAGCGAACATCCGCAAGATTGCATGAACATCCATCTCACTTATGTACCCTTCATCAAGGCAGCTGGAGAATTCAAATCCAAGCCCACACAGCACTCTGTGCAGTGGTTGCGTAGTATTGGTCTATTCCCACACATCATGGTATGTCGATGCGAGCACTCTCTTCCTGAAGATGCCAAAGACAAAATCAGCCTCTTCTGTAACGTGCCTCGCGAAGCCGTTATTGAAGAAGTCGACGTTGCACACAGTATCTACGAAGTACCCTTAGAGCTGCACAATCAACAGATCGATCGCATGATCTGCGAACGATTAGGTTTACCCGATCGCGAAATAGACCTCTCCGATTGGCAAACTATTGTCGAAACCATCAAGCACCCAAAAGGCGTTGTGAAGATGGCTGTGGTGGGAAAATATGTGCAACATAAGGACGCATACAAGTCTGTCTTTGAAGCATTAGCACACGCCGCTAACTCGCTAGGATACCAGCTCGAAGTTACACCGTTCGAATCAGACAAAATCGTCGAAAACGAAACGCTCATTGATGAGGTACGCAAGTTTGATGGCTATCTTGTGCCAGGCGGGTTCGGCGAACGCGGATGGATGGGAAAAATCGCTCACAGCACGCCACTGCCGCGAAAGCAAAATCCCCTACTTTGGCATATGCCTTGGCATGCAAGTGATGGTTGTCGAGTTTGCGCGGAACGTGCTCAATCTTTCTGAAGCCAACTCAACGGAGTTTGATCCAGTCACAACTCAACCCGTGATCTCCCTATTGAGCGAGCAACGACAAGTTGTCGACATGGGTGGTACGATGCGTTTGGGATCCTTCCCATGTAAATTGAAGAATGATTCCAAAGCGCATCAAGCGTATGGCGCAGATGTAATTCACGAACGCCATCGACACCGGTACGAGTTTAACAACAAATACCGTGAAGCGTTTGAGGAAGCTGGACTCACTATTTCAGGCATGCTTGAGGATCAATCTCTTTGCGAAATCACTGAAGTGAACGATCACCCCTGGATGGTTGGCGTACAATTTCATCCTGAGTTTAAATCGAAACCGACAGAGCCGCATCCATTGTTTAAGTCGTTTGTTCAAGCGATTATTGAGCGGCAACCACATGGTTAAAGCATCGCGAATTATTAGCCTAGACTATGGTTTAGCGCGTATTGGCGTGGCAATGAGCGATGAACGTAAGATCATCGCTCTGAGTTCTGTCACCATCACCGCAGAAAAAAAGGCCGAACAGACAGCGCAAAAGATTGCGAATGAGCTCACGAAATTAGCGGAAGCGCAGAAGTTTACAATTGAGAAAATCGTACTTGGATTGCCTCTAAAGATGGATGGCACACGTGGTATCCAAGCGGACGATGTCGCGCATTTCGCCGAGTTGCTGAAGCAGTATTTGTCATGCGAAATTGTGTTGTGGGATGAGAGGCTCACGTCCGTTCAAGCAGAGCGCTCTTTGCGTGAAGGTAATTTAACACGCAAACAACGCGCCAAACAAGTCGATAAAGTCGCAGCAGTGCTTATTTTGCAGAGTTATCTAGATAGTTTGTCGATCGGTTGACGTGTGGCGCCCCTTCAGGGCGCAAATTAGGTGTATGCACCGTTACCGTAGGTTCCTTCGCGTTGCTCAGTCACCTACGGCTAGCATCTGCAGCCACTTTGTGGCAAATTAGCGCTTCGCGCTTGCTATGGCATCACTTCTAAAGACCAGCCAAGCACCGGCAGTTTCTTCGCGGTAAATGAGCCCTTCGCCCCATATTGTCTTAGGTCGTTGTAAACGAATGTTTTAGAGACGTTTTAAGCGCGGAGCGCTAATTTGCCACAAAGTGGCTGCAGATGCTAGCCGTAGGTGACTGAGCAACGCGAAGGAACCTACGGACGGAATGCGGTTAACGTATTTTTGCGCCCTGAAGGGGCGCAACTCAATCAAAAATATACCGATCATCAAACTTCGCACTATGCCGATTCAATAACAACAAATACTCAGCTTCAAATGATTGCGTCGCATGATGTTCTTCTTGCTTCACGATATATTCACGAGTGCGCTCCAGCTGAGAATAACTTACTGAAAACGACCCGTATCCATCCTGCCATTTGAACAGCTTACACTCTGGAAATTCGTTCTTCAACCATGCTGTTGATCGTGCTTTGGTCTCTCTGATCATGGCAGTAAAACGATCTAAATTAGCGCGAGTTTTGGATAAGCCAGTCTTGGAAATAGCTTAGAATAAGTTATTTCCAAGACTGGCTTATCCAAAACTCGCGTTAAATTACATGCCATGCGGGTTAAGTAATCGGGGATCTCTATGGACTGGACCTTTGCCGGAACCCATCAACTTAAAGTATCAGCTTCCAGACCCCGTAGATAGTCATTTTTTCATAGTCTTCGACCCCCTTCCCTTGAGCTGATAGTTCGTCGTGTGCCTCTACATATTTTTCTGCTACCGATTTGCTTGGAAACAGCAAATTTTCGTTTAAAAAGTCCTTGTAACAAATCAATTCCTCGAAATAACCAAACATCACTTCGTGAAAAATGGAAGAATAAATAGTCTTCTCTTCTTCACAAACTCCAACATCATAACCCAATTGAATCACTTGATTTGTCAAAAATCCCACCACTGCATCGGAATCCGAAACAACGTACAACACAAAACAGTTACCTAGTTTATTATATTCAAAAATTTATTTAAACGCTTCTTTGTGTTCAATTGTATTTTCATTAATTTCAAAAAACAAATCAAATCTCCTTCAAATCCTTGGTATTTCCGGATTACTTCTTCGACGGACAATTCTGAGATTCTCTTCTTTTTTATTAGGCTTGGCCAGGATTTGTATGAAGGAGCATCCCTTTCTATTAAAATAAGTCTGTGCATTTAACCTCCTTTAAGCAGAGCATCTGCATCAGTCCACATCTGGGGGAAAAACGCAAGGAATGTGGGGAGGGATATACACTCGGTTGAGAATGATATTTTGCGCCCCTTTCACGACAAGATCAGTGGACGTGACCAATGGCTGTCCGCTCAAAGGATGAACAATTCCCCCGATAAGGTTGCTGGATTCGTCAGAAAGAGTGGCTAGCTGACCAGGTGTTGAGAGAATGAGTTTTCTTGAGGTTCGTCCTGAGAATGGAGAGAGGTCAGTGATAGGTAGCAAAAGATGGTTATTAGGATATATTTCATTTATTTATAACTTCATCAGATGAAGGATAAGTCAGCCTATTATACTCGAACTATTGTTGCCAAGCGTTTTTGACTTCATTCCGGTATAAGAATTTGAGCCTTCGGCAGCGCAGAAGTTTACAATTGAGAAAATCGTACTTGGATTTCCTCTAAAGATGGATGGCACACGTGGTATCCAAGCGGACGATGTCGCGCATTTCGCCGAGTTGCTGAAGCAGTATTTGTCATGCGAAATTGTGTTGTGGGATGAGAGGCTCACGTCCGTTCAAGCAGAGCGCTCTTTGCGTGAAGGTAATTTAACACGCAAACAACGCGCCAAACAAGTCGATAAAGTCGCAGCAGTGCTTATTTTGCAGAGTTATCTAGATAGTTTGTCGATCGGTTGACGTGTGGCGCCCCTTCAGGGCGCAAATTAGGTGTATGCACCGTTACCGTAGGTTCCTTCGCGTTGCTCAGTCACCTACGGCTAGCATATGCAGCCACTTTGTGGCAAATTAGCGCTTCGCGCTTGCTATGGCATCACTTCTAAAGACCAGCCAAGCACCGGCAGTTTCTTCGCGGTAAATGAGCCCTTCGCCCCATATTGTCTTAGGTCGTTGTAAACGAATGTTTTAGAGACGTTTTAAGCGCGGAGCGCTAATTTGCCACAAAGTGGCTGCAGATGCTAGCCGTAGGTGACTGAGCAACGCGAAGGAACCTACGGTAACGGTGCATACACCTAATTTGCGCCCTGAAGGGGCGCCACACGTCAACCGATCGACAAACTATCTAGATAACTCTGCAAAATAAGCACTGCTGCGACTTTATCGACTTGTTTGGCGCGTTGTTTGCGTGTTAAATTACCTTCACGCAAAGAGCGCTCTGCTTGAACGGACGTGAGCCTCTCATCCCACAACACAATTTCGCATGACAAATACTGCTTCAGCAACTCGGCGAAATGCGCGACATCGTCCGCTTGGATACCACGTGTGCCATCCATCTTTAGAGGCAATCCAAGTACGATTTTCTCAATTGTAAACTTCTGCGCTGCCGAAGGCTCAAATTCTTATACCGGAATGAAGTCAAAAACGCTTGGCAACAATAGTTCGAGTATAATAGGCTGGCTTATCCTTCATCTGATGAAGTTATAAATAAATGAAATATATCCTAATAACCATCTTTTGCTATCTATCACTGGCCTCTCTCCATTCTCAGGACGAACCTCAAGAAAAACTCATTCTCTCAACACCTGGTCAGCTAGCCACTCTTTCTGACGAATCCAGCAACCTTATCGGAGGGATCGTTCATCCTTTGAGCGGACAGCCATTGGTCACGTCCACTGATCTTGTCGTGAAAGGGGCGCAAAATATCATTCTCAACCGAGTGTATATCCCTCCCCACATTCCTTGCGTTTTTCCCCGTCATAGACATCATCAGGGGCAGTACGATAGAAAATTCCTCTGCGAATACCTTCTGGACAACTATAAAGGTTGGCAGTTTTTCCCCCAGATGTGGCTGGAGGTAAATACAAGGCCTGGATCTACCGAAGTTTGTCTCTCTGAAGCCAATGGGATGACCTTAGCCTTTACCTTATCTGGCCCTAACAATTCCGTTGTCACGCTTCCATTGCCCCACTATGCCGTCAGTAACACCTGTGGGGATAAACCAAGCGGACAATATGACCCTCGCAATATCCGCATTTCACATCGAGACAATACCAATCAGTTTCTTGTTCATGGATTGGATGGAACGGTTCGAAGCTATCGAAAGAAGAAGACCTACTGGAAGTCGGAAACCTGTTTAACCCATCTCTATCTCTTAGAAAAAGAGACTCTTCCTAACGGCAAAATCATTAAGTATCACTACAACCAGAAACACTCCCTCACCTACGTGGAAAGCTTGGATCCCAAAGAGCGCTATGTCTATGCCTCATTGCGTGTAGAGGGCTCTCCAAGTCACTATCATTTTCTTTCTTCATCAGGCACCATAGCCGACTACCGCTATGAAAGAAGACCTACTCGCTGGGAAATCAAAAAACGAAACTCCATAGAGACAGGCAAATTCATCCTTCCATCCCTCCTGACGTCGGTAAGCAGCCCATTCTATCGCTATGAATCGATCGAACATCACCCATTTTTCATGTTGAGTGCCTATTCTGGTAAAGAACAACTCTTCAAGCCCATTTATGGAGCCTTTACAGAAGCCAACCCCTATTTTCGAGTGAAGGAATTAACGCTTCCCGTAGGTCCTCAAGACGATTTTTTCCCCGTTTATGAATTTACCTACCAACCCCCCATTGCCGGAGAAAAAGAGGGCAGCACCACGGTAAAGAACAAAGATGGCACCTCAATCACTTATCATTATTCCAAACAACTCCTGACTTCTGCAGTCCAAACCTATGGAACTGACGGTCAACTGAAAAAAGAAAAACGGTACACATGGGACAAAAAAAACTGGCTCCAATCCGTAGAACTCAGAGATAACCAAAACCAGCTTCTCTCCCGAAAATCTTACCAATACGACCGCTTCGGCAACCCTATTGTGGAGATCTTTACCGGCGACTTATCGGGAAATGGTGTTGAAGAGACTTTCACTACCCGGAGGACCTTTTCTGAAGAGGGCCGCAATCTCCTGTTACGAGAAGAAACCGACGATGGGAAAATCATTTGCCTATCCTACCTTCCGAACACCAACCTCATCACATCCAAGCTCACACAAGACAGAAATCAGATTATTCTTCGAGAATTCAACGTCTATGATGACTGCCACAACCTCGTGCAAACCCTCTCAGATGATGGAAGCGACTCCCACCAAGACAACCTAACCAATGTCACGCAAAGAACCATCACAAACTATTCTCTGCGCCAGCAAGCACCTTTTCTGCACATGCCCGAATGGATAGAGACTAAATACCTTGAACAAGGCCAAGAGAAACTCTTAAAACGCGTACACCTCCTCTACGATGGCCAAGGAAACATCGCCGAAGAAGAAGTTTACGATTCCAACAATCAACTCGCTTACACTATCTATCGAACTTATAACGAAAGAGGAGACCTCCTCTCCGAGACCGATCCTTTGGGTCAAAAAGCCCATTATATCTACGAACCTCGCGGACAGCTCTCTTCAGCCTTAAATTTCTCTGGAAGAATCCACAAAACATTCACTTACGATGCTAAAAAACGCCTTCGTACCGAGCTAGAGCAGGGAGATGACGGTATTACTCATCTTACCCTCTCAGACTATGATCTCAACGATCGACTTACTAAAAAGACAGACCCCTTTCAGAACAGCACCCAATACATCTATGATCCTGTGGTTAATCAAATCACCCAAACCGATTTTCCCGACATCTCCTCCATCGATGGACAACCCATTCCCGTAACCACCCAAGCAACCTATGACCCGTTCGGACGTATTCTCACCAAAACTGATGCCAACAGCAACACGATCCAATACCAATACAACGCCTACGGATCACCCACCACAATTATCTATCCAGATGGCAGCCAGGAACAGTTTCGCTACCAACCCAACGGCCTCCTAGCCAGCTACACAGATCGCAATGGTCTCACCACGCAATATACAAACGACATTTTGGGCAGGACTCTAAGCAAAACCTATCTCTCTCCCACTGGACAAGACCTAGCTGAAGAAACCTATACCTACAGTGGATTTCACCTGCTTACGCAGACAAATAAAGAAGGCCATCTCACTCAATTCACTTACGATGGAGCAGGCAGAAAAGTCAGCGAAGAGACGGAAGGTCGTCTCACGCAATTCGCCTATGACCCTCTAAGACGTCTTTGTACCATCTGCCAGAAGAACGGAAACAATACCCTTCTCACCCAATACAAGAGAGATTTAAAAGACCGCCTGATCGAAGAAACCAAAACCGACAGTGATCATAACCTTCTCTATAAAATATCCTATACCTATGACGAAGATGACAACCAAAAGACTATCACACGCACCATCATGGGCCAAAAGGCCATCGACACCTATCTCTACGACTCATCTGGGCGGAAGATTGAACACAGCGATCCCCTTGGAGAAATCTCTCTAACCAACTATGAAGAAAATCATCTCAATCCTCTCGGGCAAAAAGTCCTGCAAACAGTCACCACAGACCCACGGCACATCACAACAACAGAAACCCAAGATGCCTTACATAGGACGGTAACAAAAGAAATTCAAGATACAGATAAAACCACACTCTCCCATCAGGAACTCAACTACGATCCCCACGGAAATCTAACTCACCAAAGAGAAGCCCTTTGTCGCAATGGACAACAATACAATACTCAAATCCTTTGCTACACCCATACAAGCGATCATCAAGTAGCAAGCCTAACCAGAGCCTTTGGTACCAAAGAAGCTAGGACGACCACCTATAGCTACACACCCACTGGACAAATGGCCTCCAAAACCCTCCCTGATGGCATAACGCTCAATTATGAATATACTCCATTAGGCTTCGTAAGTCGTCTTACTTCATCTAATGGACTGATTGACCATCAATTCATCCATGACAAATTAGGCAGACTACTTAGCGCATCTGATGAAACTCAACAGACCAGTTGTCAACGCATCTTAGACCCCTTTGACAACATCCTGCGCGAGCAGTTTTCCACCGGCCTTGAAATCCGCAAAGACTATGACGCCTTTGATCGGCCCACCCGACTCATTATCCCCAATCAATATGAGGTACACTACACCTACGACCCCCTATTTTTGCGACGCATTGAAAAAACCTCTCCATCGGGGAAAGTCCTCTATAACCACACCTACAAAGAGTATGACCTAGACGGCAACTCCCTCTTAGAAATCCTTCCAGATAATATAGGAGACCTACAACGCACTTACGATCTACTCGGCCGTACAACAACTCTCTGCAGCCCCCACTTCCAACAGGAGTGTCTCTATGACCCCTCTGGAAACCTCCTCAGCAGCAAGACAGATGAATCCACCTGTCACTATACCTATGATGGACTCTCACAACTCTGCTCAGAACAAGGACCACAAAATCTTACCTATACCCATGACTCCCTCTACAACCGAACCAGCAAAAACAACAATCCGGCCGAGCTCAACGACCTAAATGAATTAGTGAAGCACGAAAACACTCTCTGCACTTACGACAAGAATGGAAATCAGGTCCAGCAGCAAACTCCTGACCAAACAACCCAGTTCACCTATGACCCGCTAAATCGTCTCATCGAAGCCACAACCGACCAACAAAAAATCACCTTTGTTTATGACGCATTAGGAAGACGCCTCAGCAAAACTACCTACCTTGCTGGAATGCAAATCGACCACGAGAACTACCTCTATGACGGCTTAAACGAAATAGGCGCCTTTAACACCACTGGAGAGGCAAAAAATCTTCGGGTGTTAGGCCACTCCAAGTATGATGCCCCCACCGTCGCCATCGAATCGGAAGACCAAACATATATTCCTCTCCTAGACGTACAAGGCAACATCCGACGACTGGTCAACCTTGACACAGAGATAACCAGCACCTATGACTTTACCGCCTTTGGCGAAGCCCTTCAGAGTACAGAAGATCAAAATCCCTGGCGCTTTGCATCCAAACGCTTTGACCCAGAATTAGGCCTCATCTATTTTGGCAAACGGTACTATGATCCTAAATTAGGCAGATGGTTAACTACCGATCCAGCTGGATTTGTCGATAGCGCAAACCTCTACCAATACGTGCTCAACAACCCCTTCAAATACCGAGACCCTCATGGTGAGAGCGTCCTGGGCTTTTTAGTCGGAATCGGAGAAATGATCGTAGGTGGAGCCATTTGTATTACCGGTGGAGCACTCGAAGTAGCAACCTGCGGAGGCTATACCTTCGCATTAGGATTCCATGAAGCAGCTGGCATTGCCCTCATGACTCATGGCGCCGCCCATGCAAGCTATCACAGTCGAGATATGGGTTTTGGAAGAAGGTCATCTTACTCGACCAGAGTGGAAAGTAGACACACACCCGATCAAGAAGCCATTAGCGACTTAGTGAAGCAGTCGGGAAAAAGAGGAGTGTCTAATACTGATGCAGATACTCTGCTTGATTGGGCAAGGGAATATGATTTTCCTCACCGGGATGACAGAGGACAGCCTCACTGGGATGCCATGGATGGCATGGATCATATTCACTTAGGCCCAAAACACGTTCCAATTAAAGGAGGTTAAATGCACAGACTTATTTTAATAGAAAGGGATGCTCCTTCATACAAATCCTGGCCAAGCCTAATAAAAAAGAAGAGAATCTCAGAATTGTCCGTCGAAGAAGTAATCCGGAAATACCAAGGATTTGAAGGAGATTTGATTTGTTTTTTTGAAATTAATGAAAATACAATTGAACACAAAGAAGCGTTTAAAGAAATTTTTGAATATAATAAACTAGGTAACTGTTTTGTGTTGTACGTTGTTTCGGATTCCGATGCAGTGGTGGGATTTTTGGCAAATCAAGTGATTCAATTGGGTTATGATGTTGGAGTTTGTGAAGAAGAGAAGACTATTTATTCTTCCATTTTTCACGAAGTGATATTTGGTTATTTCGAGGAATTGATTTGTTACAAGGACTTTTTAAACGAAAATTTGCTGTTTCCAAGCAAATCGGTAGCAGAAAAATATGTAGAGGCACACGACGAACTATCAGCTCAAGGGAAGGGGGTCGAAGACTATGAAAAAATGACTATCTACGGGGTCTGGAAGCTGATACTTTAAGTTGATGGGTTCCGGCAAAGGTCCAGTCCATAGAGATCCCCGATTACTTAACCCGCATGGCATGTAATTTAGATCGTTTTACTGCCATGATCAGAGAGACCAAAGCACGATCAACAGCATGGTTGAAGAACGAATTTCCAGAGTGTAAGCTGTTCAAATGGCAGGATGGATACGGGTCATTTTCAGTAAGCTATTCTCAGCTGGAGCGCACCCGTGAATATATTATGAAGCAAGAAGAACATCATGCGACGCAATCATTTGAAGCTGAGTATTTGTTGTTATTGAATCGGCATAGTGCGAAGTTTGATGATCGGTATATTTTTGATTGAGTTGCGCCCCTTCAGGGCGCAAAAATACGTTAACCGCATTCCGTCCGTAGGTTCCTTCGCGTTGCTCAGTCACCTACGGCTAGCATCTGCAGCCACTTTGTGGCAAATTAGCGCTCCGCGCCATATTGTCTTAGATCGTTGCAAACGAATGTTCTAGAGACGTTTTAAGCCCTTCGCCCCATATTGTCTTAGGTCGTTGTAAACGAATGTTTTAGAGACGTTTTAAGCGCGGAGCGCTAATTTGCCACAAAGTGGCTGCAGATGCTAGCCGTAGGTGACTGAGCAACGCGAAGGAACCTACGGACGGAATGCGGTTAACGTATTTTTGCGCCCTGAAGGGGCGCAACTCAATCAAAAATATACCGATCATCAAACTTCGCACTATGCCGATTCAATAATAACAAATACTCAGCTTCAAATGATTGCGTCGCATGATGTTCTTCTTGCTTCACGATATATTCACGAGTGCGCTCCAGCTGAGAATAGCTTACTGAAAACGACCCGTATCCATCCTGCCATTTGAACAGCTTACACTCTGGAAATTCGTTCTTCAACCATGCTGTTGATCGCGCTTTGGTGTCTCTGATCATGGCAGTAAAACGATCTAAATTTGAAACTTCAACTAACAGATGGACATGATTTGCAATTCCACCTGCTTGCAATAAAGATGCTCCACCATTCCTAACAATGCCACCCATATAAGCATAAAGTCTATCTTGCATCTTTGGCAGGATGAGATTTTGTCTGCCTTTTGTAGACCAAACCAAATGGAAAAAGTGAACTCGATGAGAAGACATAATTTATTTTCCGTTTGCGTAACACTTTAGCAAGGAAAACAATTTTTACTCTATTAATCTTTTTTCTACTGATTAAACTTTTCAAATGCTGCATGGATTCCTTCATACAGGGCCTTCTCAATTGGAAAGAAATATTTTTTTTCCACAAATCCTGGCCAAGCGCATTTAACTTCGCTGGATAGTACGACTTTTTGTTGATCCTCAGCAACGTGGCCTAGCTGACTTACGAAATAGAGTTCGTCCTTGGTGCTGATCCGCCACCAACGACCATCTCCTGTATCTATGATATGAGTGGAAGGGAGTAACGTATTTGCTTTTCCTAGCTGTGCAGATCTTTGCGCTTGTCTAGGTGTGATGTTAGCCGCAGCCTCGACCAGAGCTTTGTGAATATCCTCTTGAGTCGGTAGCAGAATGCGCAGAACGGCTGTGCTTTGGGCTCTTTTCATCTTCAGCTGCTTAAGCTCCCCTTCTCCGTGCTGATGGAGTACTTGGAGGGAAAGTCCTTCCGACCCACTATCCAAAATAACCGTAAGGCGATCATGTCTATCAGACCCTACTATCGTCTGTTTCTTTTCGGAATGATTAACAAAAATCTCTTTTTTTGCATTGCTAAGGCCAAAATCCGCATCTTTAGCAAAATATTTTCTGAATGTATTCACCGCTTCATTTCGAAGTTCAAGAGCCGGCTCACTCGCAGGTCTAGCAGATCGAGCAGAAGGGCGAGGTTGTGCTGGCTTCTTAGATTCTGATTTTGCAGGACTCGGCGGAGGAACGATCGGATCGGCGTCAATTTTAGGCGAATCGAGATCACGTAACCTGTTAAATTTGTCCACCAAGGTTGGAGCAACAAAAATCAGCATCCATAGTCCTATAATGTCCCATACACGATTCAGCAGCTGTGGGCATAACTTGACAAGCGCCACCGACGTGGTGATGGCAATGGATACATGCTTTAGGCGCTGATAGGACTCTGGGGTGCCGCTCCAACGGATGGTCCAATTTGTCACCATAGCGGCTAGGGCAACTGGTATTGCGACCTTCATAGGAAGTCGACAGATGTATCTTCCAGCGATTACCGCCGTACCTAAGCGAATAAGCACTGGCTTATAGCCATCAGTTTTTACAAATGAGACAAAATCATTAAGTTTTGTAAACATACACACCAGTTAAATAAAATAACATTTGAATCAAACATTGTACTAAAAATTAATTTGTTTGTCAATTGTTGTTGCCGAACCACCGGTTGCGCATGTTCAAACGATAAAAAAGCAAAAAAATCGTTTGGAAATGTCTTCACGAGAGCTTAAACCTAATAAAATCGTTTCATAAATGGACAACTCATTGTCCCTTGTGATAGCTTCTAAATAATTGACTTAGCCTTAACCTCCATGGACTTGCCATGAGCACAACAACCACGACCAGAGAGCTGTCAGAAGCTGTTTTAGGAAATCCTTTATTGGAAGAGGTGTTTGCTGCAAAGACACCGGATCCTTGCATCATGGTGATTTTCGGAGCTACGGGTGATTTGACAGCGCGCAAACTCGTTCCAGCACTGTTTAATTTATCGCATGAAGGGCAGCTTCCCGCGCACTTTGCGTGCGTTGGTTTTGCTAGGCGCGAAAAGACGCATGAACAATTTCGCAAAGAAATGCGCAAGGCAATCGATGAGTTTTCTCGTACCCCAGTGGCGGATCAGCGCCTTTGGGACGCTTTTGCAAATCAACTCTTCTATCACACTTCAGAGTTCCATGACGACGCAGGGTATGAATCATTAGCGCAGTTTCTGAAGCAGCTGGATGTGCAGTTTGGAACTAAGGGAAATCGCGTTTATTACCTTTCAACTCCGGCAGGATTCTTTCCAGTTATCATCGAGAAGCTCAAAAAGCATGAATTGATTTATCCGGTGAGTCAGGCTGAGGAACGCTGGTCGCGCGTGATCATCGAAAAACCTTTTGGACATGATCTGGATTCGGCTATTCAGCTGCAGAAAGAGGTGAGTCAATTTTTAGATGAATCGCAGACCTACCGTATTGACCATTGGTTGGGTAAAGAAACGGTGCAGAATCTACTGATTTTCCGGTTTACGAATCCGATTTTCGAATCGATGTGGAACAACCACTTCATCGACCATGTGCAGATCACCGTAGCGGAAGAAATTGGCGTGGGTTCGCGCGGGCCCTTATGGGAAGAGTCAGGCATGCTGCGCGATATCGTGCAAAATCACATGATGCAGTTGTTAACATTAATCGGCATGGAACCACCAGCCAACCTTTCTGCGAGTTCTATTCATGATGAAAAGGTGAAGGTGGTTCAATCTATCCGTCCTTTTTCGGAAGCTGACTTAATTAACAATGCCGTGAGAGGGCAGTATGGGCCTGGTTTTGTGAATGGAGAACCGGTAAAGGGATATCGAGAAGAAGATCGAGTATCGCCTACGAGCAGTGTAGAGACGTATACTGCCTTTAAACTCTGGATTGACAACTGGCGTTGGTCGGGTGTGCCGTTTTATTTGCGAGCGGGCAAGCGTATGCCAAAAAAGGTTACCGAGATAGCCATCTCGTTTAAACCTGCACCAGGGACACTTTATCAAATGCACAGTCACATCTGTCCTTCGAACGTGCTTGCATTGCGCATTCAGCCAAACGAGGGGATTTCTTTGAAGATGAACTGCAAGATTCCTGGACACGAAGGGTTGATGCAACCGGTGAAAATGGATTTCCATTACAACGACTACTTTGGTGCGACGCAGCAAGAAGCTTATGAGCGTTTGATCTGCGACTGTATGACGGGCGACGCCACTTTGTTTGCTCGTAATGATGAAGTGTTATCTAGTTGGAAAATCTTTACTCCAATTTTAGACTGGTGGAAAAAGACTACACCGAGTGGGTTCCCCAATTATGCATCAGGCAGTTGGGGGCCACCGGAGGCGGACGCCATGATGCGTGCAGACGACCGAACCTGGAGGGTGTTATGACGACAGAAGCGCCTCCGCAGCGCATACGCACAGCCAAGGACGCCAAGCAGTTAGCGCAAGGCTCTACGGCATGCTTGTTCAACTTGATCCTCTATGCACACCATCCTGAGCAAGTTGCTTCGTTGCAGGTTCTCACAGAAGCGATTACAGAGCGATTTCCTTGTCGAATCATCTTCATTCAAAGTGAAGAGCGCAATAGCCCAATGCTCGAGGTTAAAGGGTGTCTCTGCACAACGAATGATGGACATCTCCCTGACTATGAAGAGATCCGAATTTCGGTTTCGACGTCGAATTTGAATCGAGTGCCTTATTTGATTTTGTCCTATCTTTTGCCTGACTTACCTGTGTTTTTATTGTGGGGTCAAGATCCGTCGATAGAAAAAGAGGTACTCCCATCTTTATTACACATGGCCAACCGATTGATTGTCGATTCAGAAACGACGGATGATTTGCACCGTTTTAGCCAGCAGATTTTGTCGATGCACGAACAAGAGCAACTGGACTTAATTGATTTGAATTGGGCGCGTATTAGCGGTTGGAGAGAGGTGATCGGAAAGGTTTTCGATTCTGAAGATCGCCTCCAGAGCTTAGCTAAAGCGAGAAATTTGACGATTACCTATAATGAGGTCAAGGGCTTGCCTGCTGCCGGTACGCAGACACAAGCCCTGTATCTTCAAGCTTGGCTAGCAGATCGATTTGGCTGGAAGCTGCAAAATATCAGTAAAGACAGCTCAAAGAAAATTGCAACTTATCAACATAGGGGTGGCGAAGCTTTAGTCACCTTAATTCCTGGTTCCGAACCTAACCGCCCTCCGGGAATGTTGTTGAGTGTGGAGGTAGCTGCGCCGAATCAGAGTGAATTTTCGATGAAGCGACAGCCGAATTCGCGTCAGCTGATGGTGCATGTCTCATCTTCAGATGCGTGTGAACTACCTTTTACCGTACTGCTTCCGGGCGTACGACGCAGCTACCCCTTCTTAAAAGAGCTCTTTTATGCACCGGGAAGCCCGCACTATTTTACCATGCTTAATTTGCTCGCGAAACAGGATTGGAACGTATGAAAGGACAAATAAAAGCGATTGATGATAGTCGAGATGTTGTGATTCCAGGAACTCATGCACAAACAGTTGCCTGGAGTGTACAGCATCTTCTCGAGCATGCGCAGAAGACCATTCAAGAGAAAGACACCTTCTCTATCGCTCTTTCCGGAGGAAGCACGCCGAAAGCGATTTACAATAAAATACCAGATCACCCTTTAGCTAAAGAAATCGACTGGAGAAAGGTAATGGTATTTTGGAGTGACGAGCGCGTCGTTGCCCCTGACCACCCCGACAGTAATTACAACATGGCGATGAGCTCAGGGTGGGATCGCTTGGGCATCCCTCATGATCACATTTTTCGGATGAAAACAGAGGGTGATATCCAATGGAATGCACATGAGTATGAGGATACCATCCGTACGCAACTTCCTGGTGGTGCATTGGATTTTGTGATGTTAGGAATGGGGTTGGATGGCCATACAGCATCCTTATTTCCAGAGACTCACGGTCTCAATGCGGATGAACGTTTAGTGGTGGCCAATTTTGTTCCTCAGATGAAGACCTGGCGAATCACCTTCACCTTTCCCTGCATCAACACCGCAAAGTTTACTGCGTTATACATTCTAGGCCATGAGAAGGCCGAAACAGTTACAGCAGCTCTTACAGGCCCCTATCAGCCTTCCCATTATCCCTGTCAGCGCGTCGGAACACCTAAGCATAAGGCGCTATGGGTATTGGATACGGACGCCTCTCGGCTGTTGCAAGAGGAACTTCAATGACCGTAAACACATCTCAAGCCTTAGCCACCAAACTCTTCATCGGTTTTGCCTTAAATCCCGAACTCCGCATCCAGCTCAACCAAAGTAATGAATGGAAACAATCGCGTATCACAGCCGGACAAGACCCTTTAGAGCCCGTTGAAACACGCTTTAATAACAAAGATTACTTAGGCTTTCAAATCGACAGCTCTATTTGTTCATGGCCGCAGTTACAGCAATACCAAACGACGCTAAAACAAGCGCTCAGTCGCTATTGCTCGCATCTAAACCCCGATTCCTATAAGATCTATCTGTTTCCTCAACTTTTTGCTGCCTAACTAACATGAAGCTTATTCTCGGTTCTCAGTCGCCTCAACGCAAAACTATTCTCGGATTTTTTCATATTCCGTTCGAACAGATTGCTTCCGATTTTCCGGAAGAAACAGTTCCGTTCAAAGGTGATCCGCATGCTTATGCCATCGCTATCAGCGAAGGTAAATCACTCGCATTGCAATATCCGGATCCAGAAGCGATCATTGTCACTTCGGACTGCGTTGTCTTTCACAATGGCGTAGTTTATGGAAAGCCCAAAGATCCTGAAGATGGGTTGATCATGTTGCGAACCCTCTCTGGCACCACCCACAAGGTGATCAGTACCGTCACTGTTCGCCAAGGCGATCGTATGATGTCCGGATCAGAAGAATCTGAAGTAGAGTTAAATATCCTCACCGACGAACAAATCCGCCACTACCAACAAGCGATTCATAGCTGGGATAAAGCAGGTGGATTCAGTGTCCTTGGCTCCGGATCCATCGCCGTTAAAAAAATCAACGGTTGCTTTTATAATGTGAGTGGAATGCCTGTGAACACGTTGAGAGAGTTGTTGCTGCAATTCGGGGTTGACGTCTGGAAGTATCTGTAGCCTTTCAACTAAGATCATTATAAAATATGTTCATGCCCTAATTTAAACACAAAGGCACGAAGAAGCGTGATCGTTGATTGTAAAAAAGCTTCTCTAAAATTTTTTTCTTTGCGCCTTTGCGTCTTTGCAATATGTTTATGCTCTAAATTTCAACGCAAAGCGAGCCAGTTCCTTCGGCCCTTATACCGAGAAATAACAAATATGAGTGTCTCTGTGCACTCTGTGATCTCTGTGGTAGAATTTTTAAACGTTATTAAAAAATTAATTACCACAGAGATCACAGAGTGCACAGAGACACTCCTGATTTGTTATTTGAGAGACACAAAGGCGCAAAGAATAGGATTTTTAAAAACTTTCTCTTTGTGCCTTTGTGCCTTTGTGTTTAATTTTTCAAGCATAGATGCAGCGGCAACACCTGCTATCCTATCTCCTACGCACATCTTGTATCAACTCCATCGCGGTCAGGTCAATGAGGCCATCGACAGCTATATTAAAGGCACAAGCGATGCGGGCAAACACGATTATGCGCTTGTGCAGCAGATGGCTATTGCTCTTCTAGAACAAGGTGCACGGGACCCAGACCGCGAATGCCAGGTTTTGGCTATCTATGGAGCAGGAATATCCTCCAATGAACGTGTGGCTCACATTCTGGCAAATGGATTAGAAAATCGCGATCCTCAGATACGCCTGATCAGCTTGCATCTTCTGGCGGCGATGCAAAATGATCAAGCGGATCGTCTGATTAATCGCGCAGTCAACTCTGATCATATTCTGATCCGTTTAGAGGCGATTCATCACCTTGCGATAAAAAAATCCCCGGCGGCTATTGGACAAGCCGAAGCGCTGATGCAGAAGCTTCCGAGGGTGTTATGGTCCATTTTACCGCAGCTTTTTGCACTGATCGGTGATGAACGTTCGATGAAGCAGCTCAGACGTCTAATGAACGATTCCAACGAAGAAGTTCGCATTGCCGCTATTGAAGCGAGCGCATTAGCGGGGCGGGATGATCTGCTCGGATCCATCCGCACGCTTGCTTCTCACCAAAGCCCTCGACAGCAAGAAGCATGTGCTTTCGCCCTAGGTGCCCTCAAAGACGGCGCCGCCTTGCCAAGGCTGCAAGAACTGAGTCGCTCGCCTAATCCCAACGTCCGTTTAACGGCACTTCAGGCGTTGTATCGATTAGGTGATCTTTCGTCTGCTGAATCCATCATCGCACTCGCACAAAAAGGCGATCCATTCGCTATCCAGATTCTCGGAGAAGTCGAAGAGGGAAAAGACCTCCTCGCCTCACTCACAGAAGTCGCAGACATCAATACCCGCATGAATGCCACTCTTGCCCTGAACAAACATCACGATGCTCGCGTTGCAGCCGTTATCCCCGAATTCCTTCTCGCCAACTCGCGGGATCTCGTCTTCGTGCCGGTGAACTCTGCAGGAAGAGCACTCAAAGCATGGAAAGTTGTCTCCTCCGGCACACAGGTGCATAAGGACAATCCCGCAGTCATGGAAGTGAGCCGTAATCTGCGAGAGCAGATGTTAGCTGAATGCATCGATCTTCCCGAAAAGGACTTCTTGGCTATTGCAGAAAAGGTTCTAGAAAAACCCCAGTTAGACTTGGTTCCATTAGTCGTACAACTCCTACAAAATAAAGCAACGGACGAAGCGACAACCATCTTGCAACATGGTCAGCACAAAATAGGCATGCCCTTAGTGCGCAATTACTGCACTCTCGCTTTGTTCAAGATGGGATTAGAAGGACCCTATCGCGAAAAGGTGTCTCAGTGGGTGTCTCAGCAAGACGATATTCCTATCGTGCAATTTCGACCCGTTGTGCCTTGGGAACTCTGTCGTGAAGGATTGCGCGCTGAAGTCACTCCACAAGAAATGACACAACTGTACATAAGTTCCATCGAAGCACTCGCTACCGCACAGGATCCTCGTGGCGTATTAGCCGTCCTTACCGCCATCCGGAATGGGCATCCGAAAAACCGATTTGCCTTAGCTGGGTTGTTATTGCGAGCTACGGAGTAGTTGATGAGTTGGCGTCAATTTAATGATCGAATCACGAGCGAAATAATCGCCTTTTGGCATGCGTTTCGGTATCGATTGAACCGACTCTTTAAAAAAAATCCACCTGTAGTCGTGAACCCTCATGCGCACTCCTTAACAATCTTTGTGCATGGGTATCTAGGCGATAGTTCCTGCTGGCGTCCATGGCTCGATTATTTTACGCAGCGCGGACACAACGTGGCTACCTTTGACCTAGGCTTAGATCACCCGCTGCAAACCATAGATGAGTTGGCGGATAGGTTAGATCTGTTTGTACGCGATTTCATTGTGAAGTATGGAAAGCATCCCCCTAAAATCCGTCTTGTGGGGCACTCTCTGGGGGGAATTATCGCCGCTACCTATGCTCTAAGGCAGCCCCAGAATATTGAAATCTCAAGCATAATTTCCCTAGCAGCACCTCTCAAAGGCGCTAAGTTAGCTCGCGCAGCCAAGTGGGTTTTCTCCAAGTGCGGAGAGGACATGAAACCCGAAAGCAGACACTTAAAAAAACTACAGTACCTCTTTCAGGCCCACCCTCATAAAACCCGATTTCACTATGCAGCGGCAAAACACGATGACATCGTCGCCCTAGACCACACCACCCTCGGCGATGTTGCAGACGTGTTTTCCGTCTCCTGCAACCATATGGGTATCATCTACCAAGATGACGCCAGAGACTGGGTACAGGGGGTTTTGGAAGGATGAAAAGCGCTTCGCGCGTTACAATATTCCCTGCAACTAGCTCAGCACTTCCGGTGAGCCATTCACAAAATACCTCGGGGCCAAATCCTGAAACTTCTCATTAAGAAGACGACGCTGCTCGACGTCTTCTGGCCGGAGAAGTTTCATAATACGCACAAATGCGGTTGGCACCTGCCTGGTTTGGCCCATCAAAGCCGGAATATGGGTAATCACAGCATGCTCAAAGCGCATCTTCTCGTCATCGGCTTTGCCTGTCATCATCATAAGCATGTAAAACAAGATCGAGTTTGTGTTTACATTATCCTTTTTCGATAACGTGGTAAGATTAAAAGAAGTCGCTCCAGAAATCTCAATCAGGCGCAAAGTAAAGAAAACGCTGGCAATCTCGTCAAAAATATACTCCTCTTCCCATTTAAGTTCTCGCTTGCCCTCAAAGAAAAGCTCGCTTGTATCACGAACAGCTTGGGCAACCACTTCATTGATCTGATCTTGAGGAACGTTAAGATTTTCGGAAAGCCTGTGTTTGTATTCAACAGGTTTATTATCAAGTACTGAAGCAAGCTGCCAATGAAAGTTATTGCCACCGATCTTTGCCATGAATTCTGCTTCATTTAGGGTGAAATGTTGCACTCCATTACCCATCAGACTATTCCAGCTTAGAGATTGATCAATAGCTCTTCCCTTTTTGACCTCTAGACCGAAGTTAGGCCCATCAACTTCTGGGCTCTGACCGCCTAGATCGAAGTACAGATGCATCCCTAGATGATTGTTCTTTTTATAAGTAAGGAAAGCTCTCCAGTCAATGTCTAAATCTCTTTGTCCTTGTTTAACGTTAACAGGAACTTTGAATTGCAAGGCGGTGACTCTGCGACCACCAATCCATAATTCATACGTCGCCAGTGGGATTGCTTCGTCCTTTTCGCGCGTTACAGAAACGACAGCATCCAATTGCTCTTTCCAACTAGAATCAAACGTGAGGTTCTTTTGATCAAAGATCTCATTAACCCATTTCTGACAGTCGGAAAACCCACGATACATAAATCGGCGATGTCCCTGTTCACCAGAGATTTCGTCTCCGTCCCCTTTCAAACAGACATCGCGATATTCTTCCAGACGATTGTTGTACTGTTCTCCAAAATCACCGCCATTAGAATTCACACCCAACCCGTTCAAGCCTAAAGCATAAGCACGGTTAGAAATTACTTCGGACGTAATCTGTCCATCTTCTATAGGCACATATTGAGCTCGGGCTTTGGCCTTACCAACCTGGAGAGCAGCTTTGAGCGTTGAACACTTCTGTACCTCTTCTCTGTAGGCCTTGAGAAGGGCGTTTTCTCCGTAGGCATCCGTCAGAAGCCCATCTTCAACTAAGTAAACCAACTCAACAAACGGGATCTGTTTTACGAGCTTAAGGATCGAAAGATTCGTTTCGGAAGCCATGACAGCATTTTTGCGAATCGTTCGACGAATCTTTTCCCACCCCTGTCCTGATTTTATGCTTTCGACGATCTCCAATCCGAGTGCATATTTAAAACGGTTTGCATTCGTATTTAGTTCTTCATCGGTAAATCCAAGGCACTTGAGTTTAGAGGCAATTTTTTCGTGTTTTTCCGCCCAGTCCACCTGATAGTTAGCAAAAAGGATAAGGAACTGATCTCTTCGTGCATCCACTAACCACTGTTTGCCATGTTTAGATAATAGTTTTAGAAGGTCTGCAGGCGCAAAATCTTCTAAGTAGGTTGGAAGTTCCAAGTTCTCAATCAATTTTCCGCCCGTTAGAATTAAGTGAACATCTTCTTGTAAAGAAGCGCGAGCTTCCCCAAGTGCATCCAAGCCCTTAGACAAGGTGAGGTAGGAGAAGGGGCGGTTCTTAAGTTCATTGCGCCATGAAGGTTGCCAACTTAACGTCGAATGAAAGTCCAGGAATCTTTCAAACTCGCGAATTCGTTCGGGAGCTTTAACAAGCCTTTGGTTCAGAACCGAAAGAAGAACGCTTTGCTTGAAATAAATGGAGTTCAGCGTAAGTAGCGTTGGGATCTTTTCTATGGGAAATAGAGCAAAAACGATGTCTGTGGGAACCTTTAACCAATCGTTTGGAGCGAACCGGGGTGTCGGGTCGCCTGAGGGTCCGGAAATTCCGAGCATTCTTTGAATTAATCTATCTTTTTGGTCTTTGTCTGCCGTGAGCAACCAAGGCAGTAATCTGTCCCATCTGGAATACTGGGCATTTACCCATTGATCCCTAGTAGTTTTCAGACTTTCTAAGTGTTTTACGTCCCATTCGCCAACATTCGGCGGTATGGTCACCCCATAATATGCAGCGTAAGAACTCACCGCTGGTAGGGAATCACTCATAGCTTGAGCCAGGTTAAGAGCCTTTTGAAATTGTTCATTGGCCAAATGCTGATCGAACATGGTCTCGACATAGATTTTGGATAGATTGGGCGAGCATTTTTGCATGGCTTGTGCAATTTCAGCCATTCCAAGATCGAGCGTTTGCAGTTTGGCCTCATCTTCGAGATCAATAAAATTATTCTTTATACGACTTTCCATTGCATACAAAATATGGGACTCTAATAGAATCTCAGCCTGCAAGGGGATGCCTTTTCGGCCACGCTCGCACCACTCCTGGAAACATCGCGGCTTTTCGCTCTGTTCTGCTGCAGACCAATGCTCATAAAAAGGCTTCCAATTGTTTTCTAGAAGTCCCTTGTTAAAATTCATCAAAAGAGTATGGGGCTGGGGCTTTTCTTCCTGTGTCTCTTCTAGTTTGAGAAGTAGGTTTTTGCCGATTTCGTCTGCTTTTTTTTCTTTTTTCGGGATCGGTTCTGGTTCTTTTTTTACTTCTTTTTCGTGTTTTTTTTCCTCGACAATTGGAGTTTTTGGAGTTTCTTTTTTTATCTCATCGATACTCTCTTTCTTTAGATTCTTTTTTACAGGCAAATGTTGATCTGTTGTTTGTTTAAAACAACGTTTGGCGAGACAATAAGCCACCAAACAACCACCTGCTAGAGCGACAAAGGAAAGAATGTAGAGGTTACGTCCTCTGAACGTGGAGGCGGGCAAACTGGGCAAGTAAGAGGGAATGTTCTTGAGTTTTGATAGTTGATTAGAACATTGCACTAACAAGTCGTTCATAAGTAATCCTGCAATTTTTGAACAATTTTATCAAATTTTACCATTAATTACAAATGATAGTTTCAGAGGAATAAAACTCTGACGAAATTCTGGCTGACAATGATCTGTTTGGCGTGAAGCCTGATAATGGTCTGTTTGGCGCGAAGCCTGATAATGGTCTGTTTGGCGCGAAGCGCCTATTTACCGCGAAGCCGGTTGCCGGTGCTAGCCGTAGGCTGCGTTGCTTCGCTCCTTGCCTACGGCTAGCACCGGCGGAAGCGCGCCCTGAGTTTACAGAGACGCTTATATTGGAAAGAAATCAATGGACAAAAGATGGACGATTAATGGACACTTGCTGGACCCAGAAGAGTTCTTTGTGTATGTCCATCCTAAACGAAAAACAAATCACTCGTGCGTGGTCTTTGCTGGCCGCATGTGGCTGGTTGTCGCTTTCTGTTCCTGCCTTTTCCGCTGACCTTCCCCTTCCCGATGGCGTCACAATCAATTTGCGTAATCCCACTTATTGCGATGGCGTCCTCACCACTTGCGAAGGCGGTGTGGTGGAAGCCTGCGATGTGCGTATTCAGGGTGAATGCATCACAGCTCTAAAACGCGTCGTGGACGGCGTGGAAGAATTCCAAGTTCATGCCGAAAATCATCTCATGCTCGAATATGAAGATAAAGTATTCATTGGAACCGAACTCGACTATGACTTCGTTGCGCATCATGGATATGTCTACAATGCACGCAGTGCATTTTGCCCTTGGTATATGGGTGCCGACTGCATTGAGTTTCTCCCTGACGGCAGCATGATCATGCACAACGGCTATATCACGACCTCAGACAAAACCGATCCCGACTGGCGCATCGCACTCAAATATGCACGTCTCACACGCAACCGATTCCTTACCGGCTATCACATGGTTGTAAGGTTGGTGAAACTTCCACTCTTCTACCTGCCCTGCTTTAAAACTCACCTGGACTGGATTCTTGACTCGCCTATACGGTACCGATTACGCTGGGGTGGAGAACAAGGCGTGCGCATTGGGTTGGCGTATAAGCTGTTCGAATGGAACTGCCTTCAAACCTTCCTACGCTTTGATTATCGCCTCTCCAAAGGTCCTGGCGGCGCCATCGAGACACAATACTGCAACCCGGCACGCTGTGAGCAATTTCTGACGCGCAACTACCTGGCGCGCGATTCGTCCATCGAGCAAACAACGCTAAAAACACGTTATCGCATTCAAGGCCTTATCCACAAAGGTCTATGCGACAATAAAGTAACCCTTGATGTCTCCTACGATAAATTAAGCGACATCAACATGGCGGCCGACTACAACGACGCCGAATTTGACCTGGAAACTGGACAACTCACTCAGGCACACTTGCGCTCCCAAACTGACTGGCTCATCTCCGATATGACCACTCGCGTCCGCATTAACTCCTTCGAATCTGTCAACGAAGAATTACCATCGATTACTCTTAGTACCCACCCCTTTCTCGTTGGTCCCACAGGTATTGTTTCTGAAAACCTCGTGCGTTTTGGTTACTACGAATTCCGCTACGCTAAGCAGCTCGTTAACGTAACCAACTACAACGCCACACGAGTTGAATTTCAACACACGCTCTATCGCCCCTTCTCGTTCTGCAACCTCAACGCCACTCCAAAGGCCGGCGTCATCGCGATCTATTACGGCAACGGACCCAGTCGGTCAAGCGAATGGATGGTTTCAGGAATCTTCGGCGGTGAAGTAAACACCCACTTCTATCGCACTTTCGGCGACGTTAAACATATCCTAGAACCCTACGTTCGCTATGACTACATCACCACACCGAACACCTCGCCAGACGAACATTATATCTTCGACATCAATGACGGCTGGTTTCGTCTCAACAGCATGCGCTTCGGCACAAGACAGCTCATCTACCGCCGCTGCACCCCTACTATCGGTCATGTCTTCACCTTCGACCTCTATGGCTACGCCTTCTACAACACCAAAACGCTACTTAAAACTGTTCCGAGAGTCTATGGCAGCCTGATCTGGGACGCCACGCCACGCCTCCGCTACACTACTCTCTCCTCCTACAACTGCGAACACAACACCCTCGACCAACTCAACTTCCGCACCGACTGGACCCTCTCCGATGCCCTCGCACTCGCGCTCGAATTCCGCTACCGCGACCAATGGATCTGGCGCAAAGCCGACGCCAACAACTTCATCATCGACTCCTTCCGCAAAGAAAATGAATTGCTTAACTCAGCAATGTCCGATAAACGAAACACCCTGCTTGGACACGCTTTTTATCGTTACAATCGTGACCTCGCCTTCGATTTTCAGGTTAGACATGGCTGGAACCGCTCTACCCAACCCGATTACACCGAGTACCAGTTTGACATCTTGAAAACGATTCGTTCCTGTTGGAACCTAAAACTTTCTTATCAACACCGAACGAATGACAAGCGCTTTAGTTTTGCGATTAAAATAGGCTTACAACCCCCCAAGGAGCAGCCCTTTATTCCACCATGTATCGGCTGTTGGGAACGGAGACGATAATGAAGACCCTTGCCTTATTGCTTATGACGGTAACTGCACTTGAGATTTTAGCTCCGATGTGTCAAGCTTCTGTACTTGCATCGGGAGGATCTATGAAAATTGTCGTCGTTGGAACCGGCTACGTAGGCCTTGTTACAGGAACCTGTATGGCGGAGATGGGACATCACGTCACCTGCCTGGACATCAACCGCGATAAAATCGCCATGCTGCAGCGCGGCGAAGTTCCGATCTACGAGCCAGGTTTAAATGAGATGATCGAGCGCAACGTCTCCGCCGGTCGCCTAGCCTTCACAACCGAATACGAAACCGCCATACGCAATTCTCTAGTGTGTTTTATTGCCGTCGATACACCTACAGGCACCAATGGCGAAGCCGATCTCACCAGCGTACGTAAAGTCGCACGCTCCATCGGTGAACATATGCCCGACTATCGCATCGTCGTAAACAAATCCACTGTACCCGTTGGCACCGCACAAGAAGTGAAACGCATCATCACCGAAACTCTCGCCGAACGCAAACTTGCTGTAGAAGTCGACGTGGTCGCTAACCCAGAATTCCTCAAAGAAGGCGATGCCATCAACGACTGCATGAAACCCGACCGCGTCATCATCGGAACTAACTCCAAACGAGCGGAAGAAGTGATGCGTACCCTCTACAACGCCTTTACCCTAAGCCATGATCGCATTATCTGCATGGACATCGCCTCTGCCGAACTGACTAAGTATGCGGCAAACGCCATGCTAGCGACTCGAATCTCGTTCATGAACGAACTCTCGGGCCTCTGTGAAGAACTCGGCGCCGACATCACCCAGGTGCGTAAAGGCATTGGCTCTGATAGTCGTATCGGCTGGTCATTCCTCTATGCCGGTTCAGGTTTTGGCGGATCTTGCTTCCCTAAAGATATCCGCGCCCTACAAGGCCAGGCCAATAAGGCCGAATACCACATGCATCTCATCGCTGCGGTTGAACAAGTCAACCAGCGACAGAAGCAAGTGCTCGGCAATAAGATCATCGACTACTTCCACGCGCGTGGTGGCTTAGAAGGCAAAACTGTAGCTGTGCTTGGACTTGCCTTCAAACCCAATACCGATGATGTGCGAGAAGCCCCTGCACGCGTACTGATTGATCAACTTCTCCGCGCAGGTGCGACTGTGCGTGTGTATGATCCTGTCGCCATAGAAAATGCCAAAGCCGCCTTCCCCTTCCACGATCAAATCACCTGGTGCCACAGCGAACTGGAAACCGCACAAAATGCCGACGCAATAGCGCTCATCACAGAGTGGAAACAGTTCCGCTTCCTTGACTTCCACGCCATTTTAGAAGCCATGCATGGCAACGCCTTCTTCGACGGACGAAACCAATACAAGCCTTCAGAAATGGCTCAGAGAGGATTCGACTACATCTCCATAGGACAACCCACAGCCATCGCATCACACATAGACCGACAAACCCAGTTCGAAGAAGAGGCACAGGGGCGCCCTTCCGGGCGCGAGTAGTTGCACGACTAAGTATGGACAAATCTGGACAGTCTGGACGATCTGGACTAACTGGACAAAGGTTCAACATATCTTGTCCAGATAGTCCAGTACGTCCAGATGGTCCAGGTTTGTCCATACCTAGTCATACGATCATCTGCGCGCGGAAGCGCGCCCCATCAAAATAACTTGATCCCCATATTCCTGTTGTCCTATAACTTCTAACTTCCGCCTTGTAGGACATGTGCACATGGATGCTATACAGTCAGAAACGATAAACTCGCCGGTTTTCCTCCTAAAAAGGGCATTTGACCTCATCTTTAGCCTCGGGGCCATGATTGTCCTGCTGCCGTTATTTCTTCTCATTGCTTTACTGGTTGGCATCAGCTCGCGAACAAATCCCATCTATCGTCAGTCAAGAGTGGGTCGCGGTGGGAAAATTTTTTCCTGTTTCAAGTTTCGCACCATGTGCGTCGATGCTGAAGAACGTCTGCAAAAGCTGCTAAAGGAGAATCCGGAATGTCGACGCGAATGGCAGGAGACACGCAAGCTAAAAAATGATCCCCGTATCACTCGCTTGGGTCATTTTCTGCGACGCACATCGCTAGATGAATTACCACAATTTCTCAATGTGCTTCTGGGTGATATGAGTGTCGTCGGTCCTCGACCGATCAGTGAGGAAGAAGTTCGTCTATATCTGGGAAAGCATGCATCGGAAATCTTGCAAGTCCGTCCAGGCATCACGGGTATTTGGCAAACATCCGGCCGCAACAATATCTCCTATACACAACGCATCGACATGGACCGTGAATACGTACGTACACATACTCTGCTATTTGATCTGAAACTTGTCTTAAAGACCTTTCCGCAACTCGTTCGGAGCCGGGGAGCTTATTAAGTTGAGAGAAAGTCAGTCGCGCCGCGTTCTAATCGCACTTCTGTTTGCCGCGATTCCAGCTTTAGTGTTGCCGGTTTTTCTACCTTCGCTGCGGGTATTTTTTTTCGCTCCGTTCTTGGTCCTTATGTATTACAAAAAGCCCTTCTCCCAATGCCTGTGGATGGCTTTTGGATGCGGGCTGTTTATGGATTTACTGGCGCCCTATCCCAGGTTGGGGATCCTTGCAGTCAACTATTGCGCGACGTCCATGATCGTCTATCGCGCCAAATCTTGGTTCTTTGAAGACAGCTTAATCTCTCTGCCGGTGATGACTTTTCTATTTGCTGAAGTTTCGACCCTGCTGCATGCTTTATTGTTAGGTCTATTTGCTTCGGGGCCGGTTGTTTCATGGACTTGGATTGCCACTGATTTGCTCCTGTTGCCTTTGCTGGACGCGTTCTATGCATGGATCTGGTTCGCATTTCCTGCTCACCTCCTGCGACGTAGACCAGCCCATGTTCAGAGAATAATCGGACCAAAACGTCTTTTTTAACATAATGATAATTTTAAAATTCGCATGATCCCTGGGAGAATACGTCTTGATTTTCTAAAATAGCTTTGTAGTGTCAGAATTTGTGTTTTTTTATATTTCTTTTTTTATGCTAAAAATTTATACTGCTGTCATGTTTATACGCGAAACCATCAAAATCGATAAAAAAACAAACAAGAAGTACCTCTCATACCAGCTTGTAGAGGCGTTTCGAACCGTTAATGGGCCTAGGCAAAAAATACTTTTGACCATCGGTTCTGATGTAACGCTTTCGCCTAGTGAACGCAAGGAACTCGCCAATCGCATTGAAGAGATTGTAAAAGGGGAAAAAACTTTATTCCTCGCTCCTCCACATATTGAAAATTTAGCCCAGCATTTTGCCCAATTATTGCTGCGAGATCGCATTCAGACGGTTCAACAAACCGAGTCTGACGAATCTGACTGCCATACCATTAACATCAATAGTATACGTCACACTAGTGTTAGGTCTATCGGCTGTGAGTATGTCGCCTATTCCGCTTATTGTGACCTGGGCTTTGATGATCTTTTTAAACGACTAAAATTCTCTGAAAAACAAAGAGCTGCTGCTGCAGCTTCTATTATTGGGCGAGCCATCCACCCATCTAGTGAACGCTCGCTTTACAGATATGTGCAATCTCGTAGCGCTTTAGATAGCCTACTAAAAATCAGTTTTTCTAAATTATCATTGGATAGCTTGTATTTAATCTCTGATCATTTGTTTAGCTTTAAAAAGGTCATTGAAAAGCATCTCAAGAAAACGGAAGAGTCTCTATTTAACCTAAAAGAAGCAATTATTCTGTACGATATCACTAATACTTTTTTTGAAGGAAAGTGTAGTGCACACAGTAAAGCCAAAAGAGGCAAGTCCAAAGAAATGCGTGCAGATTGCCCTCTAATAGCTGTAGGTGTGGTTATAGACTCAGAGGGTTTTCCTAAGCACAGTGAAATTTTTGAAGGTAACGTTAGTGAGAGCGCAACCCTCCAACAAATGATATCCTCTCTAGACAGATCACCTTCAAAACAAAGTCCAGTTATAGTTCTTGATTCAGGTATCGCCACAAAAGATAACGTCGAATGGCTAAAATCACACGGATACTATTACATCGTGATGATGAAAAAGAAGGACAGACCACCTCGAGAAGAATGTAGCGATACAATTATTAGAGAAACCGGAAATCAACTAGTTACCGCTTCGCTTGTCCATGATGAGCAGACAGGAGATAGCTTTCTTAAATGCTATTCTCAGGCTAGAGTAAAGAAAGAACAGGACATTAAAGAGCGCACAGTGACCTTGCTTGAAAGCTCATTAATATACCTCAGAGAAGGCCTTTCAAAGCCTAGAAGAGTCAAGACAGTAGATAAAATTCATCAAAAAATAGGTCGTCTGAAGGAAAAGTATCCTCGACTTGCCCAGCATTATGCAATTAACGTGATAAGCTCAGATGGAGAAGTAGCCGAAGACATCGATTGGAAGTATGACGAGGCAAAAATTGAAAGAAGCTATAGCGGGACCTATACTCTTAGGACAAACATAAAAGATTTAGAAGCCGACAGACTCTGGCAGATTTATGTAATGCTCAATGAGGCTGAATCTTTTTTTCGCTGTCTTAAGTCTGAAGCAGGCTTGAGACCGAATTGGCATAAGCGTGAAGACCGAATAGATGGGCATATTTTTATTTCGATTCTTGCCTATCATTTAATAGCCACAATACGAAAGAAGCTCAAAGAAAGTGGTATAGAGGACAGCTGGGAGACGATTAGGCAAAAGCTGTCGGGTCACACATTAGTCAGTACATCGATGGAGACAGAAGAAGGATCGACATTGTACCTGAAGCAAGTAAGTGAAGTAGATAACGATCAACGATTAATCTATGGGGCTTTAGGATTACCACTAAAACCGATGAAGGCAGAGAAAACACTGATTCGAAAAGATGTAGTGTCGAAAAAGTGATCTGATTTTTTTCAAATCGTTAAATTTCAAGCACATACGCGATACCTACTCTGAACA
>CAWBNS010000012.1:0-124271 GCA_963790215.1 uncultured Chlamydiae bacterium | reverse complement strand
TTCAGAGTAGGTATCGCGTATGTGCTTGAAATTTAACGATTTGAAAAAAATCAGATCACTTTTTCGACACTACATCTTTTCGAATCAGTGTTTTCTCTGCCTTCATCGGTTTTAGTGGTAATCCTAAAGCCCCATAGATTAATCGTTGATCGTTATCTACTTCACTTACTTGCTTCAGGTACAATGTCGATCCTTCTTCTGTCTCCATCGATGTACTGACTAATGTGTGACCCGACAGCTTTTGCCTAATCGTCTCCCAGCTGTCCTCTATACCACTTTCTTTGAGCTTCTTTCGTATTGTGGCTATTAAATGATAGGCAAGAATCGAAATAAAAATATGCCCATCTATTCGGTCTTCACGCTTATGCCAATTCGGTCTCAAGCCTGCTTCAGACTTAAGACAGCGAAAAAAAGATTCAGCCTCATTGAGCATTACATAAATCTGCCAGAGTCTGTCGGCTTCTAAATCTTTTATGTTTGTCCTAAGAGTATAGGTCCCGCTATAGCTTCTTTCAATTTTTGCCTCGTCATACTTCCAATCGATGTCTTCGGCTACTTCTCCATCTGAGCTTATCACGTTAATTGCATAATGCTGGGCAAGTCGAGGATACTTTTCCTTCAGACGACCTATTTTTTGATGAATTTTATCTACTGTCTTGACTCTTCTAGGCTTTGAAAGGCCTTCTCTGAGGTATATTAATGAGCTTTCAAGCAAGGTCACTGTGCGCTCTTTAATGTCCTGTTCTTTCTTTACTCTAGCCTGAGAATAGCATTTAAGAAAGCTATCTCCTGTCTGCTCATCATGGACAAGCGAAGCGGTAACTAGTTGATTTCCGGTTTCTCTAATAATTGTATCGCTACATTCTTCTCGAGGTGGTCTGTCCTTCTTTTTCATCATCACGATGTAATAGTATCCGTGTGATTTTAGCCATTCGACGTTATCTTTTGTGGCGATACCTGAATCAAGAACTATAACTGGACTTTGTTTTGAAGGTGATCTGTCTAGAGAGGATATCATTTGTTGGAGGGTTGCGCTCTCACTAACGTTACCTTCAAAAATTTCACTGTGCTTAGGAAAACCCTCTGAGTCTATAACCACACCTACAGCTATTAGAGGGCAATCTGCACGCATTTCTTTGGACTTGCCTCTTTTGGCTTTACTGTGTGCACTACACTTTCCTTCAAAAAAAGTATTAGTGATATCGTACAGAATAATTGCTTCTTTTAGGTTAAATAGAGACTCTTCCGTTTTCTTGAGATGCTTTTCAATGACCTTTTTAAAGCTAAACAAATGATCAGAGATTAAATACAAGCTATCCAATGATAATTTAGAAAAACTGATTTTTAGTAGGCTATCTAAAGCGCTACGAGATTGCACATATCTGTAAAGCGAGCGTTCACTAGATGGGTGGATGGCTCGCCCAATAATAGAAGCTGCAGCAGCAGCTCTTTGTTTTTCAGAGAATTTTAGTCGTTTAAAAAGATCATCAAAGCCCAGGTCACAATAAGCGGAATAGGCGACATACTCACAGCCGATAGACCTAACACTAGTGTGACGTATACTATTGATGTTAATGGTATGGCAGTCAGATTCGTCAGACTCGGTTTGTTGAACCGTCTGAATGCGATCTCGCAGCAATAATTGGGCAAAATGCTGGGCTAAATTTTCAATATGTGGAGGAGCGAGGAATAAAGTTTTTTCCCCTTTTACAATCTCTTCAATGCGATTGGCGAGTTCCTTGCGTTCACTAGGCGAAAGCGTTACATCAGAACCGATGGTCAAAAGTATTTTTTGCCTAGGCCCATTAACGGTTCGAAACGCCTCTACAAGCTGGTATGAGAGGTACTTCTTGTTTGTTTTTTTATCGATTTTGATGGTTTCGCGTATAAACATGACAGCAGTATAAATTTTTAGCATAAAAAAAGAAATATAAAAAAACACAAATTCTGACACTACAAAGCTATTTTAGAAAATCAAGACGTATTCTCCCAGGGATCATGCGAATTTTAAAATTATCATTATGTTAAAAAAGACGTTTTGGTCCGATTATTCTCTGAACATGGGGTGGGCTACATTCAGAGACCCTCTACGAGGGTCTTCCTGTCGTAATGAGCTTGTTATCAATTGCATAATCACAAAAACTTATCTTAGCCTGAACCTGTGAAGTTTTTTTCAACTCAAATAACTTATTCTAAGCTATTTCCAAGACTGGCTTATCCAAAACTCGCGTTGGGTAGAATAGGCGGGAAGCGCCAGTTTGCCACGGAGTGGCTGCCGATGCTAGCCGTAAGCAAGGAGCGAAGCGACGCAGCCTACGGTATGCGGTCAACGTATATTTGCGCCCCGAAGGCGGCGCCACTTCCTGGCGCGAATGATGTGGGCATCGTCACCGTAGGTTCCTTCGCGTTGCTCAGTCACCATACGGCTAGCATCGGCAGCCACTCCGTGGCAAATCGGCGCTTCGCGCCCTTCCTCGATCTTGGACGTGTTTAGATGCCAGGCTACACAGCAGCCATTTTCTTTTAACAAAAGTATCCGCACCTGTAGTTAATGATGCAAACCTAGCACTCAGATCTAGCTCAACATAAAGATGTTAAGCTAAACTCTGAGGAAAAAAAAGAGGCTGGTTTTCAAGCCTCTAATGAGCCGAAAATCTCACTGGTTAATCCCCCTAGGCCGGAGCCTGCGATGTGCGATTCGCTGCTGCTAGACCCCTTTCATAAGACGAATTTGACAAATCCTTGGGTGAAGCCCAAGGATTTGTCAAAAGTCCAGTTATTAGGCAGGTTATAGAGAATGCGGTTTTTCGCAAGCAACAAGTCTGCTAAAATCTCCTATGTTGTTTTAAAAAATAGAGTTCAATCTTCTTATCATTAGTCATCCAATGAAATTTCACTTAAGAAAGCTGGCCAATCTGATGAGCGACTCCATAGTTGTTTTTTCTCAACTTCCTCAAGTACTTCATCCCAGTAATCCAACCCTTTCTGATCCCCTTTTGTTTGACAAATACCCCTGATTAGTACAACAGCTTGAATGGATAATTCCTGCTCCAGAGCTTTCTTAACAAATGCTTCAGCCTGCTCAATGGTCACGAACGGTAAATCAGGAGTGATATAACACCCAGCTAAGGAAAATAGTAGGTAGGGGGTTTTTGGGTCAGCTCTGTCATAAGCGCGCTTAAAGGCAGCATATTTTTCATCATATCTCCAGGTCAGACTGCATGCGTCCCCAAGTAGTACATCATAGCCCAAATCCGATTCCCATTCCTCATTATAGATATCCCTGATTGCAAAAAGAAGACGGACAGCATAATCGCGTATGTCATCGTCATGTTCGCTATTGAAGAGCATTTTGTACGCCGTAACAATACCTTCGCGAAAAGGCAAGCTACGAGCCGTTGTTTGAGGCTCAAAATGAGTGGCCAGTTTTTGCCAGTATTTATGCCTAATCAAATCTCCTATACTATTCATATTCAAGTCCAATTTATTTTGTCCTTATCCAGGCATCCTGTAGAAACATCTCGCCTGTTTTGGTGTATATCTCAAAAAAAGCCTCCACAGTATGCCCATGTATCTCTTTGGCGTGATTGTATACAAGTATACCGTTTTCAATTTGAGGATTGATTGGAAATTTAGAAACCTCTTTGAAATATAATTTGTTCTGAATACCATGTTCTTCTAACAAGGCAACAACTTTCCGACAGTCTTCTTCAACATTGCCGCTGAGTGTAATGAGCTTGTCCCAGGCGTGTTTCTTTTGCATGATGTGGTGCTGAGCATCGGAGAATTTGTACAGGAATGTCAAGAATTGATTTCGGTAAAATTTAAAAATTTCACCAGCCTCCCCTCGTGAAGAGATGCGTTGACCTAGAAAAAGCCGACGTGTCTCCCCCTTTCGTTTAGACGTACCGAAGACAGTGAAGCTGGCGCGAGCAGTGCTCTGACTCACGCATGAGATCGGATATTCGCCCTCCGATTTCTGTAGGATTCCATGACAATCACTCTGATATTTTCAAAATGCTGAGCTAATACTGCCGATGCAAATGCCTAAGCATTCTAAGAGAATAATCTCTCCATTTGTGATTTTTTTAAGCTATCGGTGACAAGGTCGTTGCAACAGAAAAACCCTCGTAGAGGGTCTTCCTGTCGTAATGAGCTTGTTTATCAATTGCATAATCACAAAAACTTATCTTAGCCTGAACCTGTGAAGTTTTTTAAACTCAAATCACTTACTTTAAGCTATTTCCAAGACTGGCTTATCCAAAACTCGCGTTTACTAAGGCATGACTCAAAGAATTTTCATAAACTCGTCGAACGAAGGGCTGCTGAATGTGGTCTCAGCCGAATCATTAATCCTACATATATAAGACGAGGCTTGAAGGCTATCTGTGCACAGAACAACTTTCTTTCTGATAGATTGCCAAAACGCATGTAGCCGCTCTTGGAACAAACTCTTTAATCATGCCATCTGGCTTTTCACGATTCATGCCGAGTTCAAGCGTTCAGGAAAATCCGTCTTTGACCCTTAGTCCTCATCAGGAAACAAGAGACGCCAAAAATTATTGACGAGGTATTTCGTAACCGTTCACGGGGTAGAGATTTGTGCGACCACACGCAACACATCCTCCTCGGCACCCACTATTTGAACTCTCTTTCTCTGACTTGTGAAGCCAGATATAATCGTAACTTGCTGCTGTGAAATATTGAGTAGATTCGCCAGAAATCGGATTAGATTCTCATTGACCTTCCCTTTGACAGGAGTACCCTTAATTTTTATTTTCAAGATACCATGCTTAAATTCTATGATCTTATTTTCGCGAGATTGAGGAGTAACCTTAATTTCTAGAATCACTGCTGCGCCCTATCGAGAAGGCCATTGGAGGCGCTGTTGATTTTTAATCTCAGCTCTTAACCCCGTTAAGAGAGTGTCCAGCTTCCTCATCCTATTATCCTGCCTGAGCAAGACGGGCCTGTCATCTGTTTTATAAAAGGCAATTGTCGATTTCCACGATCTACCACGTCTATCAACATGAAGGGAATTCCTTTCGGTAGAGAGGGTGTAAAGGGATAGGGGCATGTTGCATTCGTCAAATATAGTGGCCAATCTCCCTGTCACTCCTTGCACCTGATCCGTGTTGCATAAAGAGCTTATATCCATAACAAACGTGCCCCCAGGTTTAAGAATGCGATTTACCGTACAGTAAGTGAAAGCACTTGTTTGGGGCGTGCTAGGAAAGATTCTCTCCATAAAGATATCATCGATAGAGTTATCGGGAATTTGCGACATTTGCCAAAGACTGGTGCAGTCGACGCAAAGATCGGGCTCGGTACCATTCGAGGCGTCCATGGTGAACGGCTTGTAAGGCCTTTCACTTTGCATCATTAAGTCAAAGCGCCGCTCAAGCAGTTGAGGGTACTCAGGATCAGGTTTATTCCCTCTACCAATAATGAGATCCACTGGAAAACCGTTAGCCTCTCTTTCTGCCTGGTAAGCTAAAAAAGAAGATGAGATGGGTAGAGGCTCAGGTCTATTCCCCGCACTAGGAACATGGCTGACGGCTGGCGACTGGTTCAATGCCGATGGTAAGGGCAGCGTCTCGGAAAAAACGTTTCCTACGCGCTGCTGGAGTAGGGAAGATGCCTCACCTTCAGGTCGCAATTGAATCTGGCTTTGCTCGCTTAGACCCTGTGCGCTAACGCCTCGACGTCTAAGTGCTCGGAGGGCTATCGCCACAATCACAACTCCCGCCAACGCGCTAGCCACCACAATAGACGCCACTTGCCACTTTGTAACTCCTGAAAAATCAATTCGCATTGCTAATCTCTTACAATTTAATGAAAGAATCCATTCTAATTATTTATATCTTTGTTTTCAATAATATATCTCCTTTGATATCTCCTTAGATGGTGGCACGAACTGAATTACTTGGACGATCTGGGACGAGGCCTGAAGGCTATCTGTGCACAGAACAACTTTCTTCCTGATAGACTTCCAAATAGATAGATCACTCGCAAAGAATAAAAAATGAGTTAACAAGAAAACAGTTATGGGGGGAGTAAACACTCAAATGGCGTTCATTTTATTTCTGGCTGATAATAGCGATATTGACCGATGAGAGCTTTCACAATCTGTGTCAGTACCTGTTCGCGATTCAAGCGATTTTGAGTAAATACACCGATAGCCCCCTCTTTAGCTCCCAAGCTTTTAATTCCTGTAGAGTAATGCATAATGTCTTCTAAGTTTTCCCCTGTCAACAATGGTTTGCAATATCCTGTAGGAAGCAAAATAAGGGGGCCATTTGTAAAATAGGTGCTTTGATTTCGGTCGACTATGGCACCCCAATGGCAAAGATATACTTGGTCCTGTAGGAAAACCACACCTGCTTCTAGACCAATAGCAAACGTGGATTCTGTTTTTTCTAAGCAATCTTTGGCTCGGTTAATTGCTCCTTGTAGAGTTTCCTCATCTGATAGGGGCTGTGGGCATACCTTCGATAGAGCAGAACAAGAGATTACTCGAATGTTTTCATTATGCAGTGCATTTTTAACAGCTTGAATTTTGACTGGATTGGTAGATCCTACAGCAATTTCTATGACCCGAATGTTTGTAGCGGGATCTTTTTGCAATTCTTCTACACCATTTCCTTGATTAATCAAAAAAATACCTCCGTCGGTTGAGGGTTTCCAGCTCCTCACTATTTAGGTGATTTTTGGCGCTTCCCACATCTTGATGACGGGAATTAATTTTTTGAGGGTTCTTTTGGGTGCCACCGTGAATAAAGTTCCTCAATTTCGGATTTGTCTCCTATCAGGACTGAAAAAAATAGTCTATTGCTATCAATTGAAGGTTCAGAATGAACAGCACCCTGCCTATTATTCGCTACGATGAAGAAGACGCCTTCCCCTCTTCTTGGGCTTTCTGCTTTGTCTATGTCCAAATACTCACTGAGAAACTCGCGATCATGCTGATGTTCAATAAAAGTGTCACGTTGATCATCAGGCAATTGATATAGCAAAGTCGGACTGCCCTTTAAAGTTGCAGCAAATTTGAAAACTGTCTTCGGATAGGGAAAAGGGCCATTCAACCCATAATAGGCTCCATCTATATGCCACCGAGGAGTGTTAAAGTTAGCAGTTGGAGTGAAGGCTCTGACACATACCCAAGCACTGTTTCTACTGGAAGCACTAACAATATTCTGGACTGTTCTAGTTATAATTTTCGTAATGACTTCTATAACCTCCTCGTCGTTGTTTCCAATGCTATTCAAAAAGACCGGTAGTTCGTTATTAAGCAGATGCAAGTCTCCAAATCGATCGTATTGTGCTGAAGATGCTTGAGGGAGTAAATCAATTTTTAGCTGGTCTGACAGATCAATTTCTTTCTCGGTCAACCCCAAGTCGACGAAGGAGAAGCTATTCACACTCAGCATATTAATTTTTTCTTTCATCTCGTCTTCTAAGCTTATTTGTACTGCCGAGATCTGCGTCAATAACAAATTCCCCATCAATAAGCCAAAACAAAAAAAATTTCTCATAACAAATCCTAAGCTCTTCTTAAATTAGCTCTACTAAAGGAAAAGTAACTCGTTCACCGCCACCCACAAGGAATATTGTTCCTTAAATACTCCATTTTCGCATCAATACGCATTTGTTGCTCTTCGGACATCTGAAAAGACGCAACTAAATCAAGCGTTTGAGAATGGCTTTTTACTACTCCATGCGGAAGTTCTAGCTCTTTCATCGATCGATAAAAGTTGGCGGTGGCTAGCGCGATCCAGGGCAATTTCATGAGAAAAACTTTACACCTATTACCTTGAGTAAATATTCGTTGTCCCAGCCAGCGGCTTGACGCTTTAGCTCTATTCCGCATTTGGCGGTTTTCTCCTGTTTAAGAAGATTCAGAGCCATCCGCCTCATCAGAGACATGTTCTCAGCTATATTACCTGCATTAGCTTTTTGTTCATCCTCTCGCAGTGCCACATCCAAGATCCAATGAGCCTGATTTTCAATCCCCCAGTGACTTCGAATAGCTCGTGCGATATTCAACGCACATGCCGGCAAACTCGATAGATAATATCTTTTTTCAATCGATGGGGGCTGGTCAGGCAATATACGCTCACTCACCACCATTACAATGCTTTTTAGCTTCTTCCAGTCATCTTTTTGCGGAAGCCAGTCAAGGTCTTCTATCACATATACCTCCCGTTTTTCCACACGACCGTGCCCTGTATCTTTTGATCCCACAGCATCACATGAAATCCCTTCAAAATTAACGGTCTCAGCTTGAGTAAAATAATTCTCCACCTCATCTGCCATAGCCCCTTGATTGCCTTTTAAGGCCAGTACATAATCAGCGTTCTTTTCCCCAATTTTCTCAGCTATATCAGTTTGGCAACCCATTGCGTCAATGGTAACTATTGTTCCTTCAATCTCAAGCACTTCGAGTAGTTGTGGTATAGCGGTGATCTCGTTCGACTTGCCATCAACTTTCAGCTGCCCTAACGTCAAGTGATTCGCTACTGCCCACGCGCTGACGATATGGACAAAGGAATGAGGCTGCCCTCGCTTTGCCGTCCCCCGTTGCGCTTTACCATCGATGCTAACAACATCGCCGGTCTTTAAGCTAACTCTAGATCGAACCCAGTGGACAAATGATTTTTCTAAAGCGCTAGGATCTAAAAGAGCAAAGACAGTCCAAAATGTCGTGTATGATGGGATTCCATCTGGCAAGTCTAGTACTTGGATTAACCACTCCCTCTTACGAATGGCATAAAGAGCCACAGACTTTAGGTTGTTGGCACCGCTGATGACTGCACAGATGGTAATAAACAAAATGTCCATCAGCCGGTGACTGATGCTACCTTGCCGTCTATAATCATCCAAATCCCCAAAATGCTCTTGAAGTGATCCCTTAAGAGCGTTATTATCTTCTATGTCAAGCTCGTTTTCATCCATGCCAACCCCCTTAGTGAGTTGGCAGAGGACTTTACCTCTAAATTATTTTGCCTATCAATAAATTCTCATGAAATCGCCCTGTAGCGCGATCGCCGCAGCCAATACGCAACTAAAGCCAAAAACTATCAGGGGAAGTTTAGTCCCCATTACTAGTGAAATCATTCCCACAGTAAATAAAAGTCCAGAAATAACCACATATCTAAGTTCTTTCATCTCGGCATAGTAATATACTTTGATATAGGTAATTTTATTGTCCAACATTCTGTCTAGAGCTTGTAAGGTGGTGGGAACAGGTGAAAAAACTCTATTCAAGGCTACTTCGGTGGCATTCATAGCGCCGAGGAGCAATTGTCCAGCATTCGGCGTTGGGAAATTTCTTGCTGGGGCATGCGACCCTAATTCAGGTGATTTAATCATAGTAGGACACATCCCTTGAAAAAAAGAAGATTATGCCAGGATGCATGGAGGTTTACTAGGGAGAAGTTCAAATTGTAGACTTATTTGATGCTTACCTCTTGCTAGACAATTCCAGTACTTCGATACGCTTCTGGAGATCCTGAAAAACGTTATCCCAACGCTAACGCGAGTTTTGGATAAGAAAATTTGCTAAACCATACTTACTCATCCTATGGGAGTCTGGATTTTTCGGGGGTGGGCGGTGTATATTCCAGAGGCCTGCGGACGACGAGATTCCCTCCGGCATCATAGATATCAGCTAGCAATAGTGAAGTAGCCATGTGCTTGTATTTGATCCTTTTGTGATTGACAGAGCCTTTTATTAACTCTTCACTATGACGGTAATTGTAAGGTGCAAAGATTGTAATCATCTTTTTTAGGAAAATTCTGCTTAACCTTGCTGGGGCAAGATCGGAATCACGAGAGAGAATGAATGCGTGGTCGTAGAGACCCTTATAAGCCATGTCGAGCAGAGCAAGAGCCAAATTCACCTCAGTTTCTTTTTCTTCATGACTTTCTCATTTTGCACCACAACTGCTTATTTCCGTACCATGCTAGGCAAACTGTACGGTCACATCCAACGATACATTGTGATCAAACTAGGTTGTTGCGACAGGAAAACCCCTCGAAGAGGATTTCTATAGTTCGGACATCTTTTTATTGAGTAGAATAGGCGCGAAGCGCCAGTTTGCCACGGATTGGCTGCCGGTGCTAGCCGTAAGCAAGGAGCGAAGCGACGCAGCCTAAGGTATGCGGTCAACGTATATTTGCGCCCCGAAGGCGGCGCCACTTCCTGGCGCGAATGATGTGGGCATCGTCACCGTAGGTTCCTTCGCGTTGCTCAGTCACCATACGGCTAGCATCGGCAGCCACTCCGTGGCAAATCGGCGCTTCGCGCCCTTCCTCGATCTTGGACGTGTTTAGATGCCAGGCTACACAACAGCCATTTTCTTTTAACAAAAGTATCCGCACCTGTAGTTAATGATGCAAACCTAGCACTAAGATGTCCGAACTTTAGAGACCCTCGTAGAGGGTCTCTGAATGTAGCCCACCGTGAACCTGCGAGCGTCAGCGAAGACAGGTGTAACGGTGGGAATAAGCGCACATCATCGTCGTACTCATCGTTAAAGAGCATTCTGTGTGCTGTAATAATGCCTTCGCGAAATGGCAGTCTACAAGCGATTATTTGAGGTGCAAAAAACCTTGCCAATTGACGCCAAGATTTTAATTTGATCAAGCCTTCTACATCGTTCATATTAATGAAGCCAATCATCAGTCATCTAAAGAAATCTCACTTAAAAAATCCGGCCAATGCGACGACCGACTCCGCAGCTGTTTTTTCTTTACTTCCTGAAATACCTCATTCCAGTGATCAAATCCCTTTTGATCTTTTTTCTTCGTGCAAATGCCCCTCATTAAAACAACAGCCTCAATCGATAGCTCTTGGTCCAACGCCCTTTTAACAAGGTTCTCTGCCTCTTCTATTGCTACAGGTGCTAAGTCCGGAGCAATGGAGCAGCCGGCTAAGGAAAGTAATAAATAAGGAGTTTTTTGATCCGCTTTGTCATAGGCACGTTTAAAAGCAACATACTTCTCATCGTATCTCCGGGTCATACCACACGCATCCCCCAGTAAGACGTCATAACTCAAGTCAGAATCCCATTCCTCACGGTAAACATCCCTGATTGCGAAAAGAAGACGGACAGAATAGTCGCGTATATCATCGTCGTACTCATCGTTAAAGAGCATTCTGTGTGCTGTAATAATGCCTTCGCGAAATGGCAGTCTACAAGCGATTATTTGAGGTGCAAAAAACCTTGCCAATTGACGCCAAGATTTTAATTTGATCAAGCCTTCTACATCGTTCATATTAATGAAGCCAATCATCAGTCATCTAAAGAAATCTCACTTAAAAAATCCGGCCAATGCGACGACCGACTCCGCAGCTGTTTTTCCTCGACCTCCTGAAATATCTTATTCCAGTGATCAAATCCCTTTTGATCTTTTTTCTTCGCGCAAATACCCCTCATTAAAACAACAGCCTCAATCGATAGCTCTTGGTCCAAAGCCCTCTTAACCAGGTCCTCTGCCTCTTCTATAGTTACAGGTGGTAAGCCCGGAGCAATGTAACAACCTGCTAAGGAAAGCAGCAAACAAGGAGTTTTTTGGTCCGCTTTTTCATAGGCACGTTTAAAAGCAGCATACTTTTCATCATATCTCCAGGTCATATCGCATGTATCCCCAAGTAAGACGTCATAGCCGAAATCAGATTCCCAATCCTTGTGGTAAACATCCCTGATCGCAAAAAGGAGACGGACAGCATAATCGCATATATCATCATCATGTTCTCTGTTAAAGAACATTCGGTATGCAGTAGCGATACCTTCACGAAACGGCAATCTACGAGCAACTAATAGGGGATCAAAATGACTTGTCAAGTCATGCCAAGATTTTAATCTAACTAACTCTTCTATGCTATTCATATCAAGTCCACTCTACCTCGTTTTTACCCAAAAGAGCGGGATATAGCGTGAATCTTCAAAATAACCTTTATATATAGCTGACCGTTCGCAGCTAGACCAGGAAGACATTTTGTCTGCCCAATACCCCCCAAAGTCATCTCCAAGATGCCCATACAAGGCGTCCTTACAGTGACAACTCAAGCCATCTACAAATATAAGCTCGTCACCATCATCAAGAACAAACTCCTCCTCCCAAGGGATTTCCCCGCACTGATGACATTTGTATTTCTTGCACGTATTCGAGCCAGGAATGAGATAGGCATATTTTTTTACCGTTTCAGCGCATTTTACGCATTTAATATGCCAAAAAAGGTGCTTCGGACAAAGAGGCGTATCACCAGTTTCGTAGATTCGCTCCGCGGAGAGAGAAGCATATCCAAAAACAATCAATATGAGGGATACTAGCATGCAACGATAAAAAATCATTTAGACCTACTTAAAACATCACGCCTGAATTAAGTCAGACAGCATTGGTGAAATAGTACAGAAATGTCAAGAATTAATTTCGGTAAAATTTGAAAATTTTCACCAGCTCGCCCTCGTGAGAGATGCGGTGACCTAGAAAAAGCCGACGTGTCTTCCCCCTTCGTTTAGACGTGCCGAAGACAGTGAAGCTGGCGCGAACAATGCTCTGACTCACGTATGAGATTGAAATTCGCCCTCCGATTTCTGTAGGGTTCCATGACAATCACTCTGATATTTTCAAAATGCTGAGCTAATACTACCGATGGCAAATGCCTAAGCATTCTAAGAGAATAATCTCTCCATTTGTGATTTTTTTAAGCTATCGGTGACAAGGTCGTTGCAACAGAAAAACCCTCGAAGAGCTCTGTACACGACAAGAATTGATCTAGTAAGGTCGTTGCAACAGAAAAACCCTCGAAGAGGGTTTCTGAATGTAGCCCACCGTGAACCTGCGAGCAAAGCGAAGACAGGTGTAACGGTGGGTAAGTGCAGGCTCAAATTTCGCACCCCCGAAGGGGTGTGCCTCAAGCCACTTGTAATCAACGGGCTGAGGCACTCTCATTCGAGAGTGCGAACTCTCTATTTGCCATTATTCCCACCGTTACACCTGTCTTCGCTAACGCTCGCAGGTTCACGGTGGGCTACATTCAGAGACCCTCTACGAGGGTCTTCCTGTCGTAATGAGCTTGTATCAATTGCATACATATTCAAAAACTTATCTTAGCCTGATGCGCATGGGATTTGCATGGGTTCTAAGGGATCCCAGCAACATCAAATCACACCGGCCCCTTTCACAGCTTCTCAGTGACACAACCATGCTCACTAGCCAAAGTGAGAAGGAGGAAGACGAACAGGTTTCGTCGGCACAACAACTGACAATTTTATCGGCTTTTTAAACGGAATTTTATTATGCGCTGTGGTTCTAAATCTATCGTATCTGAACTGCTTTAATCGGAGAGAGGGGTCTTGTGCCTTTTTACCACGCAACTTTAATTCGCCGTAACGACCCCCTGCTTCCAGAAGATGGGCTATCATAGCCGGATAGGTATCGTAGATCTGTTGTTCCCCTATAGCAGCTGGGCATTGTACCGCCATCTCCACGCTAAGGTCTATAAGCACCTTTCTATGAGAATCCATAAATTGAGCGTGCTCACCATTCAAAATTTGGAAACCGTTTTCAAAGCCAAGCCAACCTCCCTTAGCCATCACAAAACCATCCTCATTAAGATAATTCACGGTTCTCTTATCAAACAGTTCCTCAGATGTCATCGGGTCCATATCAACATCTCCGTAAACAAATAATTTTTTTTCCTTGTTCCTAAGAACATGGTCGGCTGCGATTGCTCTTAATAGATCCACTCGAAAATAAACAGGCATCTTCTCGGTAAAAGCCTCAGGATTTGCCTTAACCACATCGAGGAGCCGCACATCCCTAAACTGAATTGCAGCGTGTTCGGCTCCACTTAGGGCCTCTTTAAGTGCAGCGAAAGATCTCTCCACGGCTTCTGAAGTGGCCATTGCGGAATCCACCCAAACATCGATTGAGCTACCGGGATGCGCTTTGGCCCATTTGGATACTGGTTGAATAAATCTCTTCCGAAAATCCTCTTTTTTTTCCTCTTCTATTTCGCCATCCCCGAATAAGAACTCCTGATCCTTTGGCATGGGTTTTTTATTTATCCACATTAAATTGATGGAATATTGATCGGGTGCTACGGCCGTCTCGGGCGCCTCGTGAATAAAGCAGTTTTTGTAAAGGAAAGCTACGTCATACAGGATACGTTGCTGATCCGTTGTTAACGAGGAAAATTGCTCCTTAAATTCCTCATGAGGTTTTGTGCGACTTGCCACTAGAACCCCTAATCTGTGGAATAAGTCTAGTTCTCCACCTAACTCGATAAACTTTCTCGTGATTGTGTGTACATGGTAACTACCCTTTTGCAAGAGTTTCTCGATCACTTCTTGACCCACTTTTAAAAATGCGTCAGGAAAAAGCTTGGCAAGCTTACTCAATAGGAGGTCACTCTTCCAATGAGCCGCTTGGGTGAATATATTTCTTCCAGTCGCCGGATCAATGATTGATAGAGGCTTGAAGTCCTTGTTCTGAGATGCTAACTCCATCAGATCGCAAACAGCTTGATTGGAGAAATGAAATAGTCTAGGCGTACCAGATTCATCCGGTGCTAAAGCATATGCTAAAAAAGCTCTCTTGCCTTCACTAAAGGCAGGATGTGATAATATCTCTCTTACGCTTTCTCCACCTGAAGTCTCTCTTTGGCAGGCGGCTTCGAGAACTTCTTCTATAGACCTATCGCTGACCGAATATGCATGACGGTGCTCACTTGTGTAGCTATTTCGAATTACAACGAGCTTTCCTTCAACATCACAAATAAGAAATTTATCGTCTTTTAATAAACCCTTCGGGTTGATGAAGTCAATCGATCCGTCGTCACCTCTCACCCTATATCCAGACGAGAGCTCGCCTGTTTCATAAAAAACACCTACTTCTTTTGTTCCGTCGGGAAAAGTGCGAATCCCTTCAGCCGAATTATGTTTAAGAGGGGCAAATTCTTCAATGACTCCACTAGCATAAGTGTTTCGGAGCTTGTCGGCCGAGATTTTCTCCACTTCTATAGGTTTGGGTCTGATTATAATAATTCGATTTTTATATTTGGATAGGCTAAATCGCAGGTGGTTTCCAGGCTTGGATCGCTGAAGAATTTTCATTTTAGCCTCTACTGTAGAATCAGAGCGGATCTCTACATGGCCATGAGCGATGGTATCAACAATCCGTTGCATCAGATCTTCTAAATCTTGATCAGAACGAAGTTCAATTTTTTCTTTGCTTTCATGAAACGATAGTTCAAAAGAAAAGGGGTTAAAATTGTTTGTTGGTTTTTTGAGCGTCTCAATCGAAGAAATTTGGGGCGGCGGAATGACTTGTGCACGTGCCTGTTCCACTTTTGCGGCTATTTCTGCAGGGGAATTAGGCTGGGGAGCCCGTATGGAATCTGATTCTTGCACGGAGTTTGATTGTAGGTTTGCGGAGGCCGGATTGATTACATCGTTCTGCTTTTCCGATGGCTGCCGAATAACGATAATGGGAGTTGGGTTAGTCTTTTGGCTCTTTTGACTGGGAGGATTTAAGGAAACAGTTGAAGAAGGTTTACGAAGGAGATAAGCGACAAGCACCGTTATAGCAAGCGCGATTCCTACTGCAGCGATTCCGAGCTGAATAGGCCTGATTTGATAACCTTGAAACTGCAAAGAAGATAGCTTTTCGCCCCCCTTAACTAGCAGGGTTCGACCATTTGTTGCGAAAGAACTAAATGCTGCGTTAATTTGATTCAAACCACACCTTATAGTAAAATTTATAAAAAATTATACTACAATCTGATTTATAAATCAACATTATTATATTAAAAAATAAATTAAACAAACTGATTTGAAACCCAGAGACATAAAGAACACAGAGAGAGTGCTCTTGAATACTTGTTTAATTGAATATCTAAAAAACTTTCCCTCTCCAATTGGGTTTCAATTTTTAGAGGAGAATAAAAAATAGATTTGGTGTTTTTTTAAGCTATCGGTGACAAGGTCGTTGCAACAGAAAAACCCTCTTCGAGGGTTTTTCTGTTGCAACACCTTACTAGATCAATTCTTGTCGTGTACAAAGCTCGAAGAATATTTTCATTCGCCGATACCTTAGAATTGCAATTTCAGCAATCTAGATGCAATAAATATTACTATAAAAAATAACAAATTGCATTTAATTAACAAATAACATATAATAAGTCTTTTATTTAAACAAAGGAATTATTATGTCTATACTATCACGGATCTCTGCATACCGCCCCATCACTCAAGAGGCCTGCACCCGCTATGCAAGCGCCCTCAGTCAAGTCGCAAGATCCATCGATGTCAGAATCTATTGGATCGCCGGAGGACTTCTAACAGCAGCCATCCTCATCACCACCGCGGTCAAATTAACCCGAAAATCACCGGATCGTAAACTCGCTCCATCAGAATCCTCAAAATCGCAACCTCAACCCAACTTACTGCCCGATCTAAAGCAACAAATTCAAAAATTGGAACAAGGTCTTGCTTCACAAGGTCAGCAAAACCAGCATCTAACTACTCGAATCACAGAACTCACCCAACAACAAGCCCGCCGCCGCCGATCGAGAAAAAAAATTAGGCGATGACCTTCAAAAACAAGCTTATGATAACGACCAATTGCAGCTCGAACTAAACAAAGTGAATATCAATAACAAATTAAAGTTAGCAGTTATCACCTGTAACAATCAGAAATTAACCCAACAATTGGACGAAGCAAACAAGCGCGCAGAAGAGGCAGAAAAAGCTTGGTCCAGCGCAATCCTAGATGACAAACAAAGAATCGAAGAAATTTCAAAGTTGGGTAATGAGATATTACTGCTAAAGCAAGAGAATGAAGAGCTTGGCCAAAATCTAAGCACTATAGCCAACGACAACACAACGCTTTCCCAACAGTTAGAGGAAAAAAATCTACACCTTCAGCAGGTTGAACTCATAAATCAGGAACAAAAAAAAGACCTCGAGCAAACGAAGATCGATAACGAAATAAAATTCAGAGATTTAACCAACATCAATCAAGAGTTGACTCAGCAGTTGGTTGAAGTAAATAAACGCGTAGAAGATGCAGAAAAAGTTCGATCCAGTGCAATCCAAAATGGTGACGAACAGAGAATCGAAGAAATTTCAAAGTTGGGTAATGAGATATTACTGCTAAAGCAAGAGAATGAAGAGCTCGACCTAAATCTCCACTCTATAGCCAAAGACTATACAAACCTGACCCAACAGTTAGAGGAAAAAAATCTATACCTTCAGCAGGTTGAACTCATAAATCAGAAATTGAAAAAAGATCTGGAACAGAAGATTCGTGCCTTGATCGAAGTGGCAGAAAGTCAAAATATTCCCCGACCGGCTGCAACTCAAGAGGAACCTTTGGAGTTGGATTTAGAAAATCTCAATCTACCATCGCTTAAGAAAAACGAAGAGCCTACCACAGGATCCCCATCGTTTCCACCACCCCCTCCTCCACCCCCGCCTTTAGTTATTATTCCCCTTCAGAACGATAAGAAAAAAGAGGTTTCCAACAACAACAACAACAACAATAATAATAACAACAACGTTGGCAACCCAATGGACGAAATTCGTATGGGATTTCAGAATATCGAACTAAAAAAAGTCGAAGACCAAAAAGTCCAACAAAAGTATCTGTGGAAAGATAAGGAAGAGGAAGCACAGGAAGACACGTTGTTTTTCGACATTTGGGTCCGAAAAATGTTGGAACGGGTAGTAAGGATCGGAGACTTCTTCAACAATTTAAAAGCAGATCTAGAAGCCTTCGAAGCTTCAAGTTACACTGACGATGACGTTAAGAGATTTTGTGAAAACGCTAGCAAAGCGCGGAAGAAACTTGTTGTCCAAGATGATGATGATTGGGATGATGAAGGTTGGGATAACGGCGACGAGGGCGACGGAGCTTCAGTGCTACAAGACAAGCTCTTGAAGTCTTTTGCAGATTCCATTGCGTCTCAGGAGTTGAATAGAATTCGTTCCCACTTGACCAGAAAACAAGGTCAGCATCATGAGTCCCTAAACTACCTCAAAGGTGCGGAACAGCAGCTTAAGACGAACCTTGAAACGAGCAGACTAAACAGGGTAGCTCAGGAAAAGAAGGCTTATCAAGACAAGCTAGCGGCAGAGGAAGCGGCAAGGTTGAAACAGATAAAAATATCAAACGCAATAGTGCACGTCAAATGTCTAATGTGGGACCATACACCCGAAAAATATCGCAGTCCCTTGGTACGGGACCTTCCTGGAAAACTGGAAGACTTCGCCAAAGCGGACTGGAAAATCTTGTGGCGGAAATTCAGCACTAGGCATGCCCCTTGTCGACTCCTCAACGAGTTTTTGGTTAGAGTAAAAACGGATGCTCTGTTGAATGAGAGTGATCTACTAGAACAGCTGCATCCTATGACTGAATTGGGCATGAGCCAATTCTACGAAGCAGCACTCTCAGAAGCACAAAGAAAGCTCGATGCAAAACAGCCTTTGGGCGACCATCAAGCTTTTCTTTCTCTTCTGCAGCCGAAAAATCCAATCCAAATCGTAGAAATCTAGAGACTCTAGAGGGTGTCCGAAAGGGCGCCCTCTTATCTGTGTAATTCTAAAAATCTTCCGAAATACTTGTGGATTGTATGTATCCTCTTTATCCGCCAAAGGCGATCCTGCAACTCCCATACGCATCAGGCTAAGATAAGTTTTTGATGTTTATATAATTGATAACAAGTTCGTTGCGATAAGAAAACCCTCGAAGAGGGTTTCTATAGAGGTAATTGCAAAAGTATCCTCAAAACAAAGTTATTTCTTTTTCAACACAGAGCGAGACAGTTCCTTCGGCGCCCTTACCTGGAAATAACGAATATGAACCTCTCTGTGTACTCCGTGCTCTCTGTGGTAGAATTTTTTAAACAATATTGAAAAAATTAATCACCACAGAGATCACAGAGTACACAGAGGTTCGTGATTTTGTTATTTAGGAGGCACAAAGACACAAAGGTTCACAGAGATGCTATAAAAGATATAAAATTAAAAAAAATGGTTCTCTGTGTTCCTCTGTGCTCTCTGTGTTAAAAAAAAGCATGAAGTGGCTTCAAGATGAATTGTAGGTAGAATATATACCTAGAATCGCTTAAAAAAACTCAACTAAGAAAAAAATATCTAGGAAACGCTCTGCGAGGACTTAAAAACATTTTGCAACAGCGTTGTTGCATAATTAAACCACCGAGACACGGAGAACAGTGAGCGAATATGAGAAGAACTGAGAAGGCATTATTTGTAGCACGATTCGTTGTAGCCTAGTTGTAAGCAAGGATTTTAAAAGTTGAAAACGTACTCTCTCGATCTCACACTTGCTCACTGCCCTCTGTGTCTCCTAAATAACAAAACCATGAGCCTCTCTGTGTACTCTGTGATCTCTGTGGTAATTAATTTTTTCAATTTCGTTTAAAAATTCTACCACAGAGATCACAGAGCACACAGAGAGGCTCGTATTCGTTATTTCCCGGTAAGGGGGCCGAAGGAACTGTCTCGCTCAGTGGTGAATTATGCAACAAGACCTTTTGCAACTACCTCTATAGAAACCTTCTTCGAGCTCTGTACACGACAAAAGCTCACTCGGAACAGCTCTCTCGCGCCCCGTTCTTACTCCTCAAGGTCTTTAAGCTCCTGTTTCAGCATGCTCATAAAATCACTATCTTCGTCCTCCGCCTCCAGCGTACTAATTCCGGTTAGCTGCATGAACTGTCGTTTTTTTTCTCCATCCAAAAGAACAGAAAGTAGTTTAGCCAGGTCGTCATCGTCATATTCTGCGTCATCCGAGCCGCGGAGTTTTTCCATCATCGCAAAAATAAGCATCGAAAGTGAGTTGGCTAAAGGAAGAGGGAACTCGTCTGTCTGCGAGTCTTTCAGAATAAAAGCATATTCTTCAATAATCTTCTCCGTCAACAACGGATTTATCACAACCTGATGACGTAAGACATTTAACAGTTCATCCAATAACGTCTGAAGCACTGTCATTCCCTGCGCCTTCGAGGGCATATCTTCGACCATTTTTCTGTAATCACGAAGAAAGTTATAAACTCTCCAAGTAAGGGATTTTGAATCATCGACAAAGAAGGGATTATCCTTACATGCTCGCAAGAGGGAACCTACATAGTCTAATAAAAGCTCATGAGACTTCCCATTTTTAGTAAGCTCGCTAACATGCGATAAGAGCCTATACGCTTTGGCACATGTCTCAGATGACGGGCTATCTAAAAGAAAATCGAATGCTATTGGCAACAAAGTTTGGATTTGCAGCATTCGAAGTTCTGGAGATTCGTCTAACTTAAGCTTGTCAACGCAAAGGGCCGCCGCCCGATAGTCAACATGGACTAGATGGTCAATGAGCGGCGTCTCTCCCACACTTATGAACACTTTACGAAATTCATCGATTACCTCTTGGCACTCATTATGCACATTTTGGTCTGACTGTGGAAAATGCTCCGGGGCAAGTTCTAACAACACCCAGGTCCGAGCCAGCAAGGGATAGAGACCCTCAGAAACAACTTTGATGTGCTTAGAAAAACTCTCACTTCTGGTCAAACTAACTATCCAACTGCCTACCCACAAATGCACGCGTCGCGCAAGCCGAGGTTCTTTCCAATGATGCTTAAGCAATATCGCGGCAATTTTATACGCTAATCTAGCGTTGCTATTTCCATGAAGATCGGGCTCATCAAATAACGACATTACGCGACGATGAGCCGCTTGTACGGAGATAAAAAGTGTTCGTAGCAAAGGCAAGAAGTCTTTATACACATCCATACCATCTAATTTATCCTCCGTAATAAGAGAATCTTCTACACTGCAGAGAGCGTCTACGATGATCTTACTGGGTGTTTGAAACATACGCTCAGCAAACCAGTCCTGGTCCATCAACTCTCGCAAGTTAGATTCTACGGTCCAAATTTTCTTGGCCTCAAGCAGCGCCGTAATGCCCTTTTCCAAGAGTCGAACTTGTTCCATACGGCGTTTGGTCTCGTCCATAAACTCGCATACGCGATCATTTTTGAGGATTTTAGCGTAACAATATCCCTCATACACATCCGTGGAGTAAACAGAAAGTCTCTCACAAGCGCTGGAAAACACAGGTGATCTGAGCGGAAGCTTAACTTCTAACATACACCCACGCACCATCCAGGCAATCGCGTCATCAACCTCAGTGTCTTTGAATCGTATCAGCGCGGTGAGTAAACCTACATAATGCTGAGAAGCTACTTTAGATCTCTGAGCTGCCTTTACTATTTCCGCCACCTGAAATGCATATTCTGGTAGCGCCTCAATTTCCGCTAGAGCGTCAACGGTTCCAGCTATTGTTTTATGCAGATCTTTGTCTATTGAGACATTCAGCGTTTTTGCCTCCTTGAGCCAGTCAAATACCTCGATCAACTCTTTTGCGGCCCAGTCATATAGCACCTCCATATGCAGGTTAAAAATAGCCTGCCCTAAAGATAGAAAAATCTGTACTGGGATAACCTTCTGTGACACATCCTGATTCTCAAGCACCCAATCAGGGCGCAGCGAATGAAAGCGCGCAACAAGCACGAAAATTTGACCTAAATCACCCTCTTTCACTGCTGCAGCAATAGCCGCCTCAAAAAGAACAAGAATAACTTTATTCGTACGTTCCGTCGGCGCAGTTAGAGCCAGACCCAGCCGTCCACGATAGTCACAACTTAATAATTCTGGAAGGCGAGGATTTTTGCATCGTTGTAATGCGAAAATGGCGGAACTCCAACAAATCTCTTTCATCTCATTCGAAATGTCCCAATCTTTATTTGCAGCCGTTTCCATCTGCAAAAAGAGGGAGAACAACTCCTCAATCTTCTTCTCGTTGAGTTTTCTTCCTAACAATGGCCAGATCTTGCTCCACAAAGACAAAGAACGTGTCGGAAATTTCTGGAGAAAATGGAACAACAGATTGGGAGACGAGCCGCTCAACAGAAGATTCTCAAAGTAGTCGGGGATGCTATTTTCCGAAAATTTCCAGTCTCCTTCTCGAGTCAGAATCTTAGCAATGATGCGGGCATGTTGCTTCGGGTCTACCACGTCCAACAGCTGCTGCAACAGGCTATCAACCTCTGAACCTGCCAGCGGCTCCAACAACCTGAAACAATTGGCATAGTCTTCGTGTTTAAAATAGGCCATGGCTATCGTTTGCTTGAGTCCTGCTGCGATTTTGGGACCACAACGATCTAACCACACCTCTGCCTGCTCGACGTTATCCTGCGCAAGATAACGGTGTATTAACACCTCTACAACGATGCTGTCTGTAATCTTACAATGGATAGCCAAACTACTTAATCGCCTCACATCAACAGAAGCTATGCTGCTTAGAATGATCCTTGTGCTCGTTTCCAAATCTATCTGTACGAGCTTTTTGTGCCTCATCAACGTTTCAAGCAAACCAAACAGACGCTCCGATTCGCCAGCTTCGCACAGCACTGTAGCTAATTCCTGAAGCGCATCTGAAGGAAGAGACCAATTAGCTCCCACCACAACCGCACAATCCGCTGCCAGTATGGCCAGCTTACGTTTGTCCAACGCCCAGGCATGCAGACCTAATAACAATGGCTCTAATACGCCTGACAGCGCTCCGGCGCCCTGCGCAAGCTCCAGCTCACCTACTTCAAACCAAAGCGACTCGTCCATTTTTCCCTCCAGCTTGCGATGCGTAAGAAATCCCACCACACTTAAGCGATCTACGTGCATCAGAAACCGGATAACACGCTCGGTCAAAACGACCGTCTCCACTTCTCGCTCAGGAAAACCAACTTTCAATAATTGGTACAAGCAGCCCACAGCCAACTTCTCACACTTCCTCTCCAGCCAAATCTCTTCCAACTGCAAAAGAAGCTCTCTCTGTCCTTCTAAGGTCATATACCTACTAAACCGTCTGAACGCATCAGCCAACACGACTGTCTCTGATTTTTCTGCTAACAAACTCGCCAAATAAGCTTGCACACGTGCTTGGATCCGTTCCTGAAGAGCTTGCAACTCAAAATTCTTGCCCAGAGCAACTAATACTTCAGTTTCATGACCATCAAAACCTTGAGGCAACGCACGAATCAAGAAATCCGCAAAAACCAAAGCGCTATCTCCAACAAATAATTTCTCAAGAGCAATCCCGCTACTCTGCACTTGCACCAAAAAAGCCCAGACCTCTTCCTGAGCGCCATTGTCCAAAGCTCGCCGCATCGCATCAAGCCAAGCCTCACGTAACCTGACAAAACCGACAGAATCCAGTGAAGGTGTTCCAAAACTTACTAGGCAACGCAAGCGAACCTCTTCAGGCATCTGACCAAACAGCTTCAAAAAGTCATTTACGTCAAACTGCCTTACAACCACACTGACAATATCAAAATACTCTGTGAACAAACGAGAAAGCATCAACCTATCATTCGGTTGCGGTCGCGACGGATACCTCTCCAACTGATTCTTCAACGCACCATAAAATTCCGCCGACTTATCATGAATCCCCAACAAAATCTCCAATCCAAGCGCAAAATCATTCAGCGTGCGGAGAAGTCGCAACCCTACGTGAGAATCCCCATCCAGCATAGACCTCCAAAGACCTATTCCAATCCTCTTACATTCCCCAAAAGACGAACCAACTAAATACTGAATCCAATAAGACACAACCCCTTCATTCAACTGATTCAACGTTGGCAAGCAATCACGCATGCGCTCGTACTTAGAACCACCCAACATCGCCTCAAACCCTTGCAGAAAGTGAGTCCGACCCTCACCAACCAGTCCACTCAAAGCCACTGGTAGACGCAAAAAGAGCTTCCCTCTCATCTCTACATCCGGCTGAAGTCGATACAATAGCTCGTGCAACAGAAAACCAAACCGGCAAATCTCGGGCTCCTCACTAGATAAATACTCATCAGCTACCTCAACCATAACGTTCGGATTCAATCCAAATGACTGCAAATAAAGTGCAGCTTCAAGATCTCCTCCACGCTCTTTAGGCCCGATCTGATCCAGAATTCCTTTAAGAACAGTTGAAATAGCCTGAGGCGAATGAGTCAAGCCCTTCAACAACGCTGGCATAGCCTCAGCTAAGTTGGAAGCAAGCAATAACCGACCATCACCGCCACAACCAACGCTAAACATCTCCTGACCATCACTATAGTCTAAACATAAATCAGGCCTCTGCTCCCTTGCAGAAAGTGCTATTGTCAACGCACACACCACTTGAAGCAAAGAATCAACAAAAGAAGGCGCAAGCTTGTCCTTCGCTAATGCCTGCACCAATACCTTTGGAAGACCATCCGGCCATTTCGCCAACGAACCGCCAGCACTCCATAATCGCAACAGCTCTGCATCTCTAAAATGACCCCTCAGCATATGAGTCAACTGATAGCTCAATACAATCTTCCCAAAAGTAGACTGTCGCTGAAGCTTAAACTGTTTAACCCAACTCAAAACTTGTTCCAAAGCACTTTGATCACCCACCTTTTCCGCGCGCCCAGCAAACCACTTCAGCCAGCGATCGTTCTGGCTAGGCACCAAACAACGTTGCCCTAATGAATACGCTTCGACTAAACGCAAGACATCCATCTCATCACAAGGCATTTCCTCAGTCGAACAACCTCCCAAAACCGCTTGCCAAATATCCCTTAGAGGCACATGCAGCGGTTCACCCCTCAAAAGCCCATCCAAGGGTAAATACAACGAACTTTGTAAGCGAACAGTCGTGTTATACCGCACAACTAACTCCAACCGCAACGGAACCTCCGAACAGGTCATAGAGCGAGGAAAATAGGCCTTCGCCTGTAACGAATACGTTATCTTCCCTTCGCTGCTCAGAGAAAGGTCTGGTTGAAGCTGCTGACAAACCTGCTTCTTAGATACTTGTTTCTGAAAGGCAAGATCCCCAAGAATCAAAGAAGCACAGTCTTGCAACATATCACTAGGATCTTCCTCCGGTTCAATCCACACTATCGCTTCTAACCGAATGTCATCGGAATCCGCATTCAAAGACTCTTCCACCAATTTGCATACGGTAACACGCTGCTCATCCGTTATTCCTAACGTTTCAAAAACCTCGTCCCATACGATCACGCGCTTTAACCAGTCTTCAACAGCAAACCCATGCAAACCGCAGCAAGAAACCGATGTATTCAACTGATAATTTGCACTTGGAGTCAACAAGTCCCGAACGGAAATCGCAACACCAGAATCAAACGAATTCTGCTGGTCAAACCATTTAGCAACTATCTGTTCACTATTCTTGGGAAGTGCTATTTTCTGCTCACCGATTTGTTTGAATGTGCCACTCAAAGTCTTCGACAACAACCCCACACGGTGATACCACGCTTCAACAGCCAATGGTGTCTTCACCACTGGTACAGCATTATCCTCGCACACCACCAACGGAACCAAAACCCTTTGTCCAACAGAAAAAAGAGCCGGTGAGCTAACAAAGTCATTTACTTTCATGATTATCTCGCAATCGAATTCCAAAAAAAGAGAGAACACACTACCAGGTAAAAAATAAAATGATAACTAATTTTCGGATTCAAAAAATTAGATTGAAGATACTAATAATTAAGAGGCACCCTTCCGTGCGCAAGCTCTGTGAAACAAAGGGTGGGGTTGCATGAGAAAAGATGAGTGGGGTTGTTATTGGTACCGTGTGTGCTTGAAATCTAGTTGTGAGTAAGTTTTTTGGAATTAAAAATGCTCTCTCTTGATCTCAGATTGGCGCGAAGCGCTTTGAAAGCGGCGACAAGTCGCACGCACTCCAAAGCGCTTCGCGCCAAACCGTCTATAAAAAGAAAGCGTCTCTGTGACCTCTTATTTATTCTTAGTTAGGTGCTGACCTACTAACTCCGGTACGCTTAGCGCGGTGAACTGCACCCTCTGGGCGACGCTCACGGAATTTGCCTGGTGCACCGCCTCCAGATCCGAAACCAGCTCCACGACCTTCAGGACGTCCTTCTCGACGACCCTCTCCAGGACCTCTTCTCGGACCACTTCTAAATCCTGTTCTTGGACCTTTAGGCCCACCAGCACCACCACGACGATCAAGCACTGGAACAGCTTTGATAGAAGGATCAGGCTCATATCCAGGAATAACGATGCGCTCAATATCACACTTGAGCAAACGCTCAATACCGCGCAGGAATTTGTTCTCATCAATAGAAACTAAAGAAATAGCCGCACCCTCATTTCCAGCACGACCTGTACGACCAATACGGTGCACGTAATCTTCAGGAACATTAGGCAACTCGTAGTTCACCACGTAAGGCAAACGGTCAATATCCAATCCACGCGCCGCTACATCAGTCGCTACCAACACGCGAACTGCACCTCGTTTAAAATCATGCAGCGCCTTGGTACGGGCTCCTTGACTCTTGTTACCATGAACCGCTGTGCAGCGGATGCCATCCTCTTCCAACTGATCCACAAGCTTGTTCGCACAATGCTTCGTACGGGTAAACACCAATACCTGCTTCCAATCTTGAGTCGTAATCAAATGAGACAACAACGCACGCTTACGCTTCGTGTCCACTGGATGAATAGTCTGCTTAATGTTCTCCGCTGTGCTATTTGGCTTCGACACTTCAATCGTCTTAGGAGACGATAAAAATTGATCAGCCAACGTCTTGATCTCATGGGAAAACGTAGCCGAAAACAGCAAGCTCTGACGACCCGCAGGCATCAATGTAATCACTTTGCGAATATCAGGAATAAATCCCATATCCAACATACGGTCCGCTTCATCCAGAACAAAAATCTCTACCTTGGACAAATCTACTGTGCCTTGTCGCACATGGTCCAACAGACGCCCTGGCGTCGCCACCAAAATGTCAACCCCAGCTCGCAACGACTTGATCTGAGGATAAATCGCCACACCACCGTAAATAACTGCAGACTTCAAAGATAAGTATTTGCCATACGTTTTTACGCTCTGTCCAACCTGAGCCGCTAACTCTCTCGTCGGTGTTAAAATCAAGGCGCGAACACTTCTTGGTCCCTTATGAGCACTCAGCTTATGCAGGATCGGCAATGTAAAACCCGCCGTCTTGCCCGTTCCCGTATGTGCCCCTACTAAAGCATCCTTCCCAGCTAAAATAACCGGAATCGCTTCGCTCTGCACGGAAGTCGGTTGCGTATAACCCTGGTCACTGAGCGCTTTCAACAGCTGCTCGGATAATCCTAAGTCACTAAAAGAAGATGTATTTTGACTATTTTCCATGTTTCCTCAAAAAAAACTACAACGATAACAGCTGGCTGAATTAATTGCACCCTTATTTATAAAATATAATAAATCCGCGCTTTGACAATCCAAGCCCGAGCGATCTGCATGATGTTGTGAGGTGGTTCTGTTGTGCAAGTTTTTCGGGCTCGGATTCTCGGCGACTCAGCCTTCTCTGCGTTTTAAAGCCCGTACCGACAGAACATCTTTACTAATATTCCATCCATCCTTGTAAAAGAATTATTTTACACCTTATAGGCAGTAATTAGGCAAGCATAAGGTGATCATGGACCGGAGTACCTATTTCCTATCAGGCCCCATTCCCCCCGATGCAATGGGCGGAAGCTACGACACCGGATTGGTTATTCTCTCTTACCTAATGGCTGTCTTGGCCTCTTACGTAGCGCTCGATATCACAGAACGACTACGCACCACCGACGACGAATCAAGTTCCAAGAGGTCCTGGCTCATAGGCGGCGCCGTGACCATGGGCCTCGGTATCTGGACCATGCATTTCATCGGCATGCTCGCCTTTGTCATGCCCATGCCCATGGACTACGACCCTCTAATGACCGCGGTATCCCTGGTGGTCGCCATCATAGCCTCAGCCTTTGCCTTCTTCCTCATCAAAAACCCCGAATTCCGCCTGTTCCCTCTTATCGGTGGTGGAATCCTCATGGGCTTCGGCATCAGCGCCATGCATTACATTGGCATGTCCGCGATGATGCACGTCCGCATCTACTATCTCCCAGGCCTGTTCACTCTCTCTATCTTAATCGCCGCAGCCGATGGCATCATCGTCACCGACCACTTCGGAATCATCGAAGAATGCAACCGCGCAGCCGCAGAAATCTTTGGTTACCTCGTGCAAGACATCACCTCACACAGCATTGAAAACTTCGTCGGAATCGCCAAAAGAACTCTCGACCCCCCTTTCCAGCCCGTCATTTTCTCCTCTCTTGCCTCAACAGAAGAACCACTTGAATATATCGGGTTGCGACGGGACAGTACATTGATTCCCATCGAAATGAATATCTCAAGGTCTCAGGTGTCGGGAAAAGTGCTCTACATCATTGTCCTGCGGGACATCTCCGAGCGCAAACGCGCACAAGAGAACCTCACCATGCTCAACCAGCAGATCGTCGCAGCAGCACGCGTAGCCGGAATGGCCGAAGTGGCCATGTGCATGCTCCATAACGTAGGAAACGTCCTCAACAGCGTCAACGTATCCGCACAAGTACTCCTCGACCGAAACAGCGAATCCCAAATCCCCGCCCTCATTGCCTTAGCAAACCTCCTCGAAAAACATAAAGACAACCTCCCAACCTTCCTAAAAACTGACCCAGTTGGAAAAATTCTTCCCGAATACCTGCAAAGATTCGCCGAATTCTGGAAAAGCGAACAAGATTTTCAAAATCGCGAACTCGAAGCCCTCAATTCAAAAGTCCAACACATCAAAAACATCGTCGCCATGCAGCAATCGCTCAGCGGCAGAAAAAATATCATCGAAATTGCACCCATTAACGACCTACTAGAAGATGCCCTAGCTATTAACTCCGAGTCGATCGAACGACATCACATAATCATTGAACGACAGTACGAAACCATGGACCCCATCGAACTCGATAAGGTCAATACACTACAAACTCTCGTTAACCTCATTAAAAATGCCATCGAATCAGCCATCGCCAGCGAAAACACTCCCAAACGCCTGATCCTATCCACAAAATCCCTTGAGGAAGATTTCATCTGCGTTGAAGTGACAGACAACGGACTCGGCATAGAACAAACCGATCTCAACCGCATCTTCAACTACGGCTTTACCACCAAGAAAAGTGGTCATGGATTCGGCCTACACGCCAGTGCCCTCTCCGCACAAGAAATCGGCGGCTCACTCAAAGGTTTTAGCCCAGGACCCAATCAAGGCGCCACCTTTGCCCTAACCCTACCCAAACACATACACAAAGATAATTTAACCGAAGCCCATCTGTAAACTAGGAGCACCACCATGAGCGATAACTACCGAATCCTTGTCATCGATGACGTCGAAGACATCCATACCGACTTTAACAAAATCCTCATCCCCAAAAAGCCAACCAAACATCCCCGACTCGATGAAATGAATGCCATGCTTCTTGGCGCAACCGCACCCAAAGATACACTGCCACGATTTGAAATTACCTCCGCCTATCAAGGAGAAGAAGGAGTCAATCTGGTAAAAAAATCGCTTCGCGATAAACTCCCCTTCGCCGTCATCTTTGTCGACGTCCAAATGCCCCCGGGCGAAGATGGCGTAGAAACCATCAGCCGCATCTGGGAACTCGACCAAGAAGTCCAAACCGTCATCTGCACCGCTTACGCTAAATACTCCTGGCAAGACATCATGCAACGATTCGGCGATACAGACCGACTCTTCGTCCTAAAAAAACCCTTCGACAACCTCGAACTCATCCAATTCGCCTGCTCTCTCTCCAAACGCTGGAACCTTAATAACGCACTCAATATCCAAATAGGCAAAACAAAAAAAGAAGCCTCCGCACCAACCACCTCCCCAACCGAAAACAACTCCGTAAACATGATCCGTAAATCCGTCGAAGAATTACGCCTACTTAACGAAAAACTTAAAAACAAAAAATAGAGGTTACTATGCGTGCACTATGGTCAGGCGCCGTCAGTTTCGGCCTAATCAACATCCCCATACGACTCTTCAGCGCATCCGAGGAGCGCAGCCTAGACCTCGACATGCTCCACAAAAAAGACCTCTCCCCCATCCGATACGCACGCATCTGCAAAGCAGAAGAAAAAGAAATACCCTACCAAGACATCGTAAAAGGATATGAATACCAAAAAGGTGAATACGTCGTCGTCTCCCCAGAAGATCTCAAAAATGCCCGCACCGAAAAATCGCAAAGCATCGAAATTCTTCACTTCGCCAAAGCCGAAGAAATAGACTCCATCTATTTCGAAAAACCCTACTTCCTCGAACCCGGAAAAGGCGCAAATAAACCCTACGCCCTATTGCGGGAAACTCTCCTCGCTTCAAAAAAAGTCGCCATCGTCAAGTACGTCTTTCGCGATCGTGAACACATCGGCATCCTTAGACCCTATCAGAACTGCATCCTCCTCCTCCAGATGCGCTACACCGAAGAAATTCGCGCTCTCGATGAACTCAAACTACCTGACGAAAAAATCGTAAATAAAAAAGAACTCGACATGTCCCTCAAACTCGTGAACGAACTCACCGAAAAATTCAACGCAGAACAATACCATGACAACTATACCGACCAACTCAAAGAACTCATCGAAGCCAAAATCGCCGGAGAAACACGCTCAGGAACTCGCAAAAAAACACCCAACTCCAAATCTGCAAAAATCCACGACATCACCGCACTCCTCGAAGCCAGCCTCAAAGAAACCCGCGCACGCGCCACAGAAAAAAAACCATCACCACCAAAAAAGAAACGGAAAACCGGATAGTCATATTCATGCACTTTTCTGAAACACAGAGGCACAGAGAACACAGAAAGAATAACTCAACCCATGCAAATAAGAAATTCTCTGTTTCCTCTGTGCCTCTGTGTTTTAAAAAATACATGAAGTGGTTTCAAGATATGTTGTGGATAGTACAACCCTCTTTATCCTGTTCATCCTGTTATCCTGAAAAAAGAAAAAAATTTATCCTCACTAACATCTTGGAGCACACATGCCCTTGAAAGAATACAAACGCAAACGCAATCCTGAATCCACCGCAGAACCCTTCGGCCCAGCGTCAAAAGCAAAAAAAACAAAAAAAAACGCCCTCCTATTCGTTGTCCAAAAACACGCCGCCTCTCACCTTCACTATGACTTTCGTCTAGAGCTCGACGGCGTACTCAAAAGCTGGGCCGTTCCGAAAGGACCCTCCATGAACCCCATCGACAAACGCCTCGCCATCATGGTTGAAGACCACCCGTACGACTACCACGACTTCGAAGGCACCATCGCTCCCGGCAACTATGGCGCCGGCACCGTCATGGTATGGGACGCCGGCACCTACCGACCCGTCGATAAAGACAGCAACGACACTGACCTCAAAGCCCTCCATGCAGGCCTCGCAAAAGGCCACCTCTCCTTCTTCCTCGAAGGCAAAAAACTAAACGGACGCTTCTCACTCGTTAAACTCAAAAATAATCCCGACGAAAATAACTGGCTCCTCATCAAAGGCAAAGACGACTACTCCAGCTCCAAAGACATACTTAAACAAGATCACTCCATTCTCACCGATCGGACCATGGATGAAATCTCGCAATCAGACACCAGCTGGAAGTCCAACAAACCCGCTAAAAAAAAAGCCCCAAAAGCCCACAAACATGACGTAATGCCCACAGATGTCAAACCCATGCTCGCCTACCTGATAGAGGAACCTTTTAATAATGACGAATGGCTCTTCGAAACCAAGTGGGATGGCTACCGCGCCATTGCAGAGGTCAAATCAAACCACGTAAAGCTCTACTCGCGCAACTTCCAATCCTTCAATGAGCGCTTCGCACCCATCGCCCACGCATTAAAAAAACTAGGCGTAGAAGCCATCCTCGATGGAGAAATCGTCATCTTAGACAAACACGGAAAATCCAGCTTTCAAGCCCTACAAAACTACCAAAACACCGGCAAAGGAGACCTACGCTACATCTGCTTCGACCTCCTCTATTGCGCAGGCTACGATCTCAGAGAACACCCCCTAGAAAAACGAAAACAAATCCTCCAAGCCCTTCTTCCTAAAAAAGCAAGCTCACTCATCCAGTACAGCCCACACATTGTTGCCAAAGGAAAAGAACTCTTCGCCCAAGCACAAAAGAAAAACTGGGAAGGCATCATCGCTAAAGACAGCACCAGCACCTACCAATCCCACCGCAGTCGCTCATGGCTAAAAATCAAAACACAAATGCGCCAAGAAGCCATCATCTGCGGCTTCACAGCCCCTCGCGGCCGCCGCAACAAGTTCGGCGCACTCATTCTAGGAATCTACGAAAACAACACCCTACACTATGCCGGACACGTAGGCGGCGGGTTCGACGAAAAAGCCCTCACAGATATACATAAACAACTTACTCCACTCATCACCAACCAATGCCCCTTCACAAAAAAAACACCCACCAACACGCCCGTCACCTGGGTAAAACCTAAACTACTCTGCGAAGTCTCCTTCACCGAATGGACACAAGACAACAGCATGCGACACCCCGTCTTCCAAGGCCTTCGCTCAGATAAAAAACCACAGCAAGTAAAAAAGGAGATCGCACTCATGGTCAAAACAACCCCAAATACAACCTACACCAATCTCGACAAAATCTATTTCCCCAAAGACCCCTACACCAAAGGCAATCTAATCCACTATTATGAAGAAATCGCCCCCTACCTCCTTCCCTACCTCAAAGACCGCCCACAAACCCTACACCGCTTTCCCAACGGCATTCATGCACAAGGCTTCTACCAAAAAAATATCGACCAAACCTTCCCAGACTGGGTTCCCAGACACACCGTGCAACACAAAGATTCCAAACATATCTACCTTATGATCCCCGACAAAAAAACCCTACTCTATGCCGTCAACCTAGGATGCATCGAATTCAATCCCTTCAGCTCCCGCACCCAAAACCTAGAAAACCCCGATTACCTAATCCTCGACCTAGATCCAGAAACCATTCCCTTCTCCGCCGTCATCGAAACCGCCCTAACCCTCCATGATCTACTGGAAACCCACAAAATCCCCCACTACTGCAAAACCTCTGGCGCCACCGGCATACACATCTACATCCCAACAGGCGCCAAATACACCTACGAACAAGTCAAACTATTCGCACAAATCATCGCCGAAATCGCACACAAACAAATCCCCAACATCACCTCCCTCGAACGAAGTCCAGCCAAACGCCAAAAGAAAGTCTACATCGACTATTTACAAAATAATTTTGGACAAACCGTCGCCTCAGCCTACAGCGTACGACCCCGCGACCATGCACCCGTATCCACCCCACTCGACTGGTCCGAACTCAAAAAAGGACTCGACCCCACCCAATTCACCATCCAAAACACGCTGCAACGAATAAAAAAACACGGAGACCTATTCAAACCCATGCTCAAGAAAGGAATCGACCTAGAAAAGTGCCTTCTCAGTATCAGGAAAGATCATTGATGGGACACGGACAATAAAGACAATCTACAGGCTTTTTTATTTTTTATCAGGATAACAGGATGAACAGGATAAAGATGAAGTTTATCCAAATCCATTGCGATTAGGGCTTTTAAACGATAAAATGATAAAATCAAATTAACGCACAGCATTCAATTTCATGTTCCAGTCTGTGTTCATGGCTAGGATATAATCTTCTTTATCCTGCCCATCCTGCTATCCTGATAAAAAATAAAAAAAACCTTGTTCTTCCCAACGCTATCTGTCGGCCAAAAACTTCAAAATAGCCTGACAAAACTGCGGAAGATCATCCGGACACCGGCTCGAAATAAAATGCTTGTCCACAACTACCGGAGAATCAGACCACAAGCCACCCGCATTTATCATATCATCCTTAATCGCCACATAAGACGTACACTTGATCCCCTTAATCACCCCCGCTGACACAGGAACCCACCCAGCATGACAAATATACGCAATCAGCTTCTTTGCCTCATGAAACTGCCGCGTAATCTCCAATACTCTAGGAATCATCCTCAGCTTGTCAGGCGCATACCCCCCAGGAATCACCACTAAATCAAAATCACCAACCTTCACCTTCTCAAAAGAAACATCCGCCTTCATAGGATACCCATGCTTACTCTCATACGTATGCCCCTCCTTATCCCCAGCAACCACCACCTTCAACCCCGCCTCAATCAGACGAAGCCTGGGGTAATGCACCTCCAGATCCTCATACTTGTCCGCAACCAAAATCAACGCCTGCTTTTTGCCAGCCATATCCACCCCCCTAAAGTTTCCCTCTCTCCACGAGCTTCACCTAGGAAATATATCTTGGTCAACCCTCATTTTCATTATTATTATTTAATAATGTTTGGAATAAACATTCTTATTAAGTAAGATTAAGTAATAGATAAATAATTATAATCACAAATACGAGGACAACTATATGAACTTTCCGAGTATTAAAAAGATCGCCTTTTCTCTCGCCATCGGATGGATAGCCCTCTCAACCGCTCCATCCTTTGCTGCGGTAGGCTCCCTACACCTAGACAAAATCAACTCAACCTTCATACGCCCTGAAACCGTCATCTTTAACGGAAATCAACAGACAATCTACACAGGCGGCATAACCGGGCAGTTCAATGGAGGCGCCACAGGATTCTTCTTCTGCTTTGACCTAGGCCACAACATCGCCGTCCCCGGCAGCTATGCCGTATTCCAAACAAGCCCCTCTGCCGCACTGCCTGCCTATCTCAACATGGCCGGGCCCTTTAACCGCGAAATCGCCGCCTCCCTCATCAATCATGCCGACGTAGCCTCTTTCGGCAATGATACTAACAAATACAGTGCCCTACAGCTCGCTATTTGGAGCATCCTCTATAACTGGTCCGCAGCCAACCACCCAGACAATACCCTAGGCACTGCCTCAGATCCCTTCTCCGCCCCAGGACTCACAAACCCAACCCTCGCTGACGCACTCGCATTCCTTCACCTAGCTCAAAATTACATCGGCAACCCCAGTTATGACACCCTCAAGATGATGGTCGATGCTAATAACTCGCCCGATGGACACATCTCTCAAACCCTCGTAGGCGTCGGAACCCCAGAACCTGAAACCTACCTCATCCTAGGTAGCTGCCTACTACTAGTCGGATTCAAACTAAGAAAAAGAACACTTCAGAAAACCTAATTATTTTAGACTCAGGAAGAAGGAGATCAAAGCCCCCATTCCTGAGTCTTTTCTTTATACCACTCAATTCAAATGCGCAGAAACCGCATCAATGACCCGAGACAATTCTTGCGAAACCAATTCATGCTTTTTTAACATAGAGAATCTCTTTACATCTCTGTGTTCTCCTAAATAACAAAACCATGAGCCTCTCTGTGTACTCCGTGATCTCTGTGGTGATTAATTTTTTTAATATTGTTTAAAAATTCTACCACAGAGATCACAGAGTACAGAGAGGCTCATATTCTTATTTTGCTCGAGGACTGCTGGCTAACTTCTCTAACTCTTTCCATGTACGCTCTGTAGCACCAAGGTTAGCCGCAGCCAACTTGACACCCATCGCACCCATCGCCTCGCGCTCTCCCACACTCTCCAAAAGACACTTCAACGCAACCTCCAACTGCTCCTCACTCACCTTCTTACCCGCACCTGCCCCAAGCATCAAGCGCTCCAACTCCGGCTGCGAATGCATATAAGGCCCAAACAAAACCGGTACACCACAATCAGCAGGCTCCAAAATGTTGTGCCCACCAACCCTCTCCGTAAAACTACCGCCCACAATCGCCACGTCCGCTACCTGATAGCAACACCGCAACAATCCCATCACATCCATCAGCATCACGCTTGCACCCGTCGAATGCCCCTCTGAATACCTGTCGAACGTAATACCCTCACCAGCCAACAACTCCGCTACCAACCGAAATCGCTCCGGATGCCGCGGCGCCAATATAAGCTTCACCGTCGGACGAACCGACCACACCGCTCTCATAGCCGCCAGAATCAACTTCTCCTCAGGATCATGCGTCGACCCCACCACTACCACCTGCTGACCTTCACCCACACCCAATCGCAAACGCCATTCCCGCTTCTCTTCACCTGTCAGCTTTTCGGTCTGATAATCAAATTTCATATTCCCAGTAACCACAATTCGCTCGTCAGCAATACCAACCGTCAAAAAGCGCTCTGCATAATCCGTACTCTGCACACAAAACAAATCCATCAACCCCAAGATCTCATCCGTAACGCTCGGAAACCTCTGATATCTACTTGTAGAGCGTTCAGACAATTTTCCATTTACAACCGCAAGCTTAGCTCCACCCGCCTTTGCCAATCGCAAAAACTGAGCCCAAAAGTCGGTTTCGGCCACGATCACCAAATCCGGAGAAAACCAGCGCAACCAGCGCCGTACCACCCACGCATAGTCCAAAGGGAGATACACATGCGCAGCTGCAAAAGGCATCGCCTTTTTGGCCTCTTCATGACCCGTATCCGTCACCGACGACACAACAATACGCACCCCTGGCACCCTATCCTGAATCATCTTCGCCAAAGGAGCCACCGCCCTCGTCTCACCCATCGACACCGCATGAATCCATATTGACAACCCCGCCCCTTCTGGAAGCGGCTCAGGAACCTTTCTCCAACGCTTTATCGCCTTTGGCAACAGCGCCAGTGCACCAACTGTCAATGCCAAAGGATACAAAAAGGAAAACCATCTCTTCGCCATCTTGATCTTTACCCCGTTCCACGCTATGATTAACGCTTTATTATACAGCCGAGGACGATATGAAAAAAGGTAAACTGGTCATCATAGGCTCCGGTCCAGCCGGATACACCGCCGCCATCTACGCCGCACGCGCCAACCTAGCACCCGTTCTTTATGAAGGCTTTTTCTCCGGTCCAGCCGGCGGACAACTCATGACCACCACTGAAGTAGAAAACTACCCAGGCTTTCCAGAAGGTGTTACAGGCCCTGAACTGATGGAAAAATTCAAAGCACAAGCCATCCGCTTCGGTACCGAAGTGCTCACAGACGACGTCGTCACCGTCGACCTCAAACAGCGCCCCTTCACCGTTACAGGAAAAAAATTCGTCACACAAGCTGACGCCGTCATCATCTCCACAGGAGCCACCGCTAAACGACTAGACATCCCAGGTACACGCGACGGCGAGTTCTGGCAAAAAGGCGTAACCGCCTGCGCCGTATGCGATGGCGCTATGCCCATCTTCCGTCAAAAAGACCTCTACGTAGTCGGTGGAGGTGACTCCGCAGTCGAAGAAGCCCTCTTCCTCACGCGCTACGCCAGCAAAGTCTATATGGTCCACCGCCGCGACGAACTACGCGCTTCTAAAATCATGGCCGAACGCGCACAAAACCACCCTAAACTCGAAATTCTCTGGAACAGCGTCGTCTCAAAAGTCGAAGGCGATAACGTCGTACGCAGCGTCACTATCCAAAACCTCCAAACACAACAAGAAGAAATACGCGACGCCGGAGGCCTTTTCTTCGCTGTCGGACACGTACCCAACACCGCCTTCCTGCAAAACCAAATCGACCTCCATGACAACGGCTACATCAAAGTCATCCCAGGCACCTGCCGCACTAACCTCGACGGCGTTTTCGCCGCAGGCGACGTTCAAGACTTCACCTACCGACAGGCAGTATCCGCTGCCGGAACAGGATGCATGGCTGCATTAGAGGCGGAACGATGGCTCTCAGAACACGAATAGCCGCATGGCTGCTTACACTCCCCCTTGCGCTCGCCGCCACAGAATGGAGTCCCTGGCCAAGCAGAGTTTACGAAATACAATTGCAACCAAGCGTGGTCCTGCAATCATTCCCGCGCATAAACACCTCCACAGGTGACCTAAAACATCATTCCTTCAATCAACTCTATCGCCTCAGTGTCTCGCTAGCCGCCCACAACGGCCTCGCCTGCGAAATAGAAGGCGGCATCGCTCACACAAGCCTGCGCGACTGCGAAGCCGATGACTTACGCATCACCGGCCGCTACTTCATCTTCAACGACATCACCGCACAAGACCCCTTTAGCCTATCCGCAGGCATCACCATCGCCGGCGTTAATGGCATAGCCCTACGCGATTACAATCTCCTACACCACGGACACCTCGAATACGAAGCCCACCTCTCCGTAGGAAAAGAATGCCCCATGTTCGACACCTGGTGCTGGCGCTGGTGGCAAAATCTCGGCATCGGCGTAGGCGATATCGGCAGCGCATATCTCCGCACAAAAACCATCGTAGAACGCAACTACTGCGAATGCCACCGCCTCTACGCCATAGCTGAAACACGCATCGGATTCGGTAATCACAAACTAGACCTCAACCAACCCTTCGATGGCTATGGACCCATCCGCTACCGCTTCATAGACATCGGTGGAGGCTATTCATACAAGCACGAAGACTTCATGCTCACCGCACAATACGAATACCGCGCCTACGGACGATACGTCCCCATACAAGCACACACCGTCACCCTGACGCTTCTTTATCCGTTTGGGTTGTAAGAAAGTCTTGAGTGACAGGGGATTTGTAAGGAGCATTCATGTCTTTTTTCGACGCAAAGGCGCTAAGGCGCTAAGGTTCGCAAAGACGGTCTAAAAGACACTAAACTATAAAAAATAAGACAACTAGGGCTACCTTTAAAACCATTTTATGTATTATTTTTATAGTTTAGTGTCTTTTAGACCGTCTTTGCGAACCTTAGCGCCTTAGCGCCTTTGCGTCGAAAAAAGACATGAATGCTCCTTACAAATCCCCTGTCACTCAACACTTATTAACACTGCAGTCGCAGTCGCATATTCCCTACAATGACTCATCGTTAGCAAACACTTGGTTCCTTTTACTAACTCGGACACTCTCTCGGAAAATCGCACCTCCGGCTGCCCTTTCAGACCCTTCACAACCTCGACATCATGAAATCCGACCTCTTCACCGAAACCCGTTCCCAATGCCTTGACAACAGCCTCTTTGGCCGCAAAACGCGCAGCAAGCGACGGTGACGGATCTTGAAACGTCCGACAATAAGCAATTTCACTGACTAAAAAAATGCGGTCTAAAAACCGCTCTCCGTGACGCTGAAGCGCATCGTTGATGCGCGAAATCTCTATGATGTCCGTTCCAATTCCGAGAATCATGGACAATATCGCTATATCGAAAAATAGCGCTTAGACGCCGTTGCAGACGATGATGCAACCACCTCTTCACGCTCGCGCACAACTTCGTGCTCCGCTCCCTCTTCCAAGGCATTGCAAAATACCATTCTGCCAGATGTTGTATGCTTCACCGATAACACCCGCACACGAATCACGTCGCCAATGAATGGCGCACCACCGTTCACTACCACCATGGTTCCATCCTCAAGATACCCTACACCCTGTCTCGCCTCTTTTCCGTAACGCTGAATCTTGATCTGAAAACATTCACCCGACTGCGCCAAAGGCTTCAATGCATTGGCCAACGCATGAATGTTCACAACACGAACACCCTCAGCATCTGACTGCATCCGATTCGTATCCGCAGATAATATGCCCGCATTCAATAATTTCCCCAAACGCTCAAGCTTTTGAAACGGATCCTTCAACTCAGGAAAATCCGTATCAGAATGGCGCAAACCTAAGCTAGGAGTCGTTTCTAGCTTCTTCAACGTCTCAAGCCCACGCCGACCTCGCGTCTTAACGGTCTCATCGCTGTCCTCCGCCTGTGCCTGTAACTCCGTCACAACAAACTGCGGAATAATCAGCGCCTGATCAAATAACCCCGTATTCACCAAATCAATCAATCTTGCATCTAACAACGCCGAAGTATCCACCACAAGCGCTCTCTTCTTATCTGTCGAAGACTGAAAACGAACAAACGGTATACTAATCGAAATCTCTTCACTCGCTCGTGCTGTTAACACCAAACCTAAATAAATCGTCGCTAAGAAGACCAAAGCCCTCGTCAAACCCAACGCCGCAGGATCTACCTGCACAAGCCCTATATCAAGAAAAGACCGAATCACACCCATCAGCGCTTCGCCCATCAAAAAACCAAAAAACAACCCTAAAGCTGCCACGTTAAACACGCGAAGATTGAACCGCTCAATCATCCGACCCGCCCCCGCTAACAAAAACCCAAACCCTAAACCAGCCCCCAAACCTATACCAAGACGCACTACAGCATCCCCTTCGGACGATGTACTCATCACATATGCTGTCATCAGCAATGCACTCAGAAAAATGAAAAAATTTCGGATAAAGACTATAGAGAGTTTCATCGATTACCTACATTTGATGGATAGGGTTATAAGCCTTTCATTAGCGCGGCAGTATGCCACAGCTTTGCATTTTTGTCGATCAACGGATTTGCATTTTAATTTGGCATTCTGGTAGACTCGCAGCCATGAAACTTAAGCACTCAACGATGTTAGCACTTGGTGGTTTAGTCTGGTTAGCAGTCGGACTCTACCTACTACCACTAGGATTGAAATTTTTGGCGGAACCCGCCACAAATCTCTCCTCTTCTCTTCCTCTACTTAGTTTGATGGAAAATTTCCTCTCTCATGCCAATGCACTGGTCATCCTCATTGCATCAGGCCTCTTTGTAGGGTACTTCAAAGGACGATACATTTTAGGAAAGTCTGCAGAACGCGAAAGCAATCGCATCAAAGCACTCCCTAATCCTGCCCCCGCTCAAAACCTCTACAGCAAACGCTACTACATCCTCGTCGCCTTAATGATGGGCATTGGTATCGCCATGCGCTTAGTGCCTCTAGATATCCGCGGATGGGTTGACGTCGCCGTCGGCGCTGCCCTCATCAATGGATCAGTCGTCTATTTCAAACGCGCCCTCAAAGCATAAAGAATAAAAATCCACTTTCCAAAATAACATGCTGTCTTCAAATATGTTGAACACAACATTGGAGCCAGCATGTATAGACTATTTTTTATATTCGTAGTTTGGATTCCCTGCCTACTTCACGGGAACATAGACCACTACCTGAAGCCTGTAGGTGAAAAAAATCCCATTCACAGCATCAGGAACATCGACTACATCTACATGATTAACCTCGACCAACGACCTGAGAAATTTAAAGATTCCGTCGAACAGTTGGCTCCATACGGAATTCTCCCACATCGTTTTTCAGCCGTAAATGGATGGGAATTGACAGCGACAGACGTTAACCGCTTAGGAGTCGTATACGAACCATGGATGGCCGCACGCATGCCACCAGAGCTATGGGGCACCTATTATCTAGAAGATGGAGATCTCACAGCCTTACACGAACCCATCTCCGTCCCAGGACGCACCTACTACTGCCATTGCATGGCTAGAGGCCCCATAGGCATATGCTTAAGCCACCTATCCATCATCCAAGACGCCTACGATGCTGGGTACAAAGCCGTCTGGATCATGGAAGATGACATACAAGTACTCAAAAATCCTCATATACTTTCGTACCTGATAGACGAACTCGACATCAAAGTAGGTCGAAACAACTGGGACATCCTGTTCACCGATCAGGACACAAAAAATAGTGATGGAGTTTACGTACCTTGCAAGGGCTATGCGCATCGCCCCAACTTCCTGCCTGCTAACCTATATCGCTTTTCAGACAGAACTAGCAGAGGCAGACACTTTCGACAAGTAGGCGCTAGATATGGAGCCTACTCTTACATCATCCGCAGACAAGGAATGGAAAAACTTCTAAACCATTTCAAGACATATAAACTGTTCCTTCCGTTTGACATGGACTTCTGTCTACCCAACAACATCAAACTCTTTGCTCTTGCTGAGGATGTAGTCTCAACAAAGCCTAATTCCCCTTCAGACAATGGTAATCCCTTGTACAAAGAGCGACGTTAACAAGGAAAAAACAAGCTAAGCACGCGGTTACCTATAAACCACTTTATGCCTTTTTCGACGCAAAGACGCAAAGGCGCAAAGAAATATTTTGGAGACGGTTCTTGCGAAGCAAGCTGAGTGGAACCGGCACCGAGGCCAGCAAGGGCTTTTACAGAGACATACAGGTCATTATAGCCCTTGCTGGCTCTTAGGTGCCGGTTCCGGCCTATTGAGCTTCGCTCAAAGACTATCTTGGTTACTTCTAGTCCTATAAGACACCGTCTCCAAAATATTTCTTTGCGCCTTTGCGTCTTTGCGTCGAAACACAGCATGATGTGACTTCTAATGAACTGCGAACTGCGATCCTATCATCCTGTTTTCTTTTTTTCCCTGTTAACCTTTCTCTAAATAATAAGGCTGCCCGTTATCCGATTCCGCTCCCGGCCAATTAGAAATAATATCCTCTGCCACCGACACCAAATTCATATGCTCCGGTAGCGTCATGTCCATGTCAAAAGGCAAAAACAAACGATATCGCTTATGAAAGTCTAGAATTTTGCGCATGCCCGACCGACGAATAATCACAGACGTTGGACTGTAACGCGCACCCACCTGGATAAAATTGTCCCCCAGCTTTCTTCTAATCTTAAAACGACCCTCGTTTTTAGGTCTGAAATTTGGACGAGGCGCATAACTGGCACAACGCACATAGCTTCCGTTATCATCTTTAGCATCCCGATCCATAAACAACATGTCCCAACCACGTCCAGCTAGCCTATCCAGTTCCTCAATCAAGTCAGAAATAATGCGTGGATCACGAAGAACCTGAATATCATCCTCCATCACCCAAATCGTTTCATAACCAGAATCGTACGCATCTTGCAATATCGATAGATGGCTTAACATAATCCCTATCGTGCCCAACGCGGTCTTATGGCAGAAATAGGCCCTCCCCGGCACGCTACAAAGTTCATCATGATAAGGCTTCGGACCGTTGTCTTCGTAAAAATACGTAGCCTGAAGATCGTACCTCATCCATGGCTCGTAAACCACTCCAAGATCATTGATCGTTTCTAATGTTAATAACCAACCATTCACCGCAGAAAAACGATAGGGGTGAATTCCATAAGGCGATAATTGATTCAAACTCCGCGCTAATTTTTCTGGCCTCACATCCAAATTAATAAGATATATAAAATCCACATTTCTTATTGAATGATTATTGCCTTTATTTAAAATTGGTTTAAGATGATCTTGAAAGTCGGCGTATAAATCTAAAAAGGCACAAAATGTTACAATCAAAAATAATCGATAGAACAAATTAATTCCCTCTTAAATTTCTAACTCTTTACGCACAAAGATAGCGTCACCCTGCAACCCACCAGTGAACCAGTGAGCGACGAGCTTGAACCCCTGTTGCTCCAGAAAGTTCTTCAAATCAGAAAACTGCGTTGTACCTAAACGAAAGCCATAAAAATTAGTCTCTGCATAGATCACCTTCACCGTCTTGAGTATATTCTGAGAGCTTCGCAATAATTGCAATTCCATGCCCTCTAGATCAATCCACATGAAATCAAGATGGTCCACATCATGCTCACGACACCAATCGTCGAGAACCACGCAAGGAACCTCGACCTGCGGCCCTTGATAGTGAATTTTCTGACCTTCGGATGCGACTAACAATGAGCTCGCACCGTCGAAATACTGAGGTTCATTGCCCTTAGTTCCATAACATACGTAAAGTGTAGCTGTACCATTGTATTCAGCCAAAGCAACTGGATACGGCCGTATATTAGAAACATCCTTCGTGCTATCCAGCAACATCTGAAAAGCATGAGGATTTGGCTCAAAAGATAAAATCGTTCCCCTCGGCCATTTACTCGCCAATACAACAGAATCCTCGCCATAATGAGCACCCGCTTCAAACACGACAGGGTCCTCAGGCAAAAACCGAGCCACCAAACCTAATCTACCACCATCTGCATAGTTTTCGTACTCGCGTACCCCCTCATAAGCCGGTACACCAAATGGAACCGCCTCGATGTTCGTCAAACTAAGGATAGATAAACAACTTACTAAGATCCGTATCACGATTCAGCCTTATTTTGAATTTTTCTCCACCCACTCACAAACAGTGTTGATGAGGTTCTCTCTAATCGGAACATAGTCTTTAGGATTTTTTGGTGGGTTGTCAAAATCGTAGCTATATTCCCCGCCTAGAAACTCTTGCCTCGAAGTATGATTGGTCAGTTCAACTAAACCAATAAACCGAGGATCATATGCTCCCGGCGTTTCCGCATACAACATCAACAACGGTGTCTCAAAGGCTAAACAAGGCATCGCAGCGTGCAACCTAGCCGTCACGACACACTTTGCCTTGCGGTAAAGATTCAGCACATATTCCGTGTAGGCTAATCTGTCCTCTAAATCGAGATACTGCAGCATAGGCTTACCATGCGTCACCTCTACCACAGGTGAACTCGTTTTAGACCGAATGTAATTCACAATCTTTTCATCCAGATCGACCACATAAATTACGTCATTTCTTTCCGTGAAAGGATTATCCAACGTTAGGGTCAAACATCCGGAGAAATAGCTAGGAATGTCTCGCAGCTGCAGCTCGTTCAAAGTGAATAAATCACGTGCACCAATAGGAGCATGAGCCCTTAAATACCCAATGTTCTCCTCTGAAAACACGGTTGGAATAAGCGTGCCCGTAATGTGGAAAGAGAAGAAGAAAGGATCCACCTTAGGCGAGGGAGGCCAGCTTCTTTCCGGAGGAGGAAGCTTAAGGTCCCAATAAGCCCCTTTTTCATGCATGAACCAACCACTAACCAGCGTTTTGACCGTGGTTGGATAATCAAATTCACTGATGAATTCGCGATCCACAGGAATAGAATTCGGCGGCAACAAACGCCTTGCTGCAACAACCTGAACATCATCCCCAATATTAATGGTAGAGGCGGAGATGTACCCTAGCGGTTCTTTAGCACTAACCGTTGTGCAAAGAACCAATTGTAAAGCGATGAAAGAAAGTAGAATACGCATAGTTTAACCCTTATTTCCTCTGTGCACGACAAAAATTGATGTAACAACATGAAAACCCTCGAAGAGGGTTTCTGACCCTCATTTCTTTCTAAATAACAAAGTATTTTGCTGGTCGAGTTCATCGATCAAATCACAGTACTTGAAAAGCACCTTCACAGCTTTCGCTTTTGAAGCATGCCCATCTACCATCATCAATGCATTCGACAAGAGCACATAACCACCTGAAACTACCTTGGGAATATAAAGTTGCGCGTCGAGCTCCGCTCCATCGGCGGAAAAATTGCCATCCATATGCAAAAAGTCAATCGCTGGCACCTTAGACACAGCATCTCGCGAAGGCATATGTAAGGTCTGGCAATAGCTGCCTAACGACCAGTAGTTGATCCAGTGAAGATACGTATTTTTAATGGCCTTCATATCCAAACCCGCCCACCACTGTGTGTTGACGTCGCTTTCCGGAAGACCACGTACATTTTCCGCCGAAGACCAAGCATCAATCACATACGCTTGCCCCTGCCCAAGATACCGTAACCCCGCCGCCATAGGAATAGTGCAAGAACCAGTAAACGAACCAATCTCCACACAAACCTTGGGCTGCGTAAGCACAACCAATTCAAAAAGAAGCTTGGCTTTGTCCTGAGAACACCAACTGTCCTTGGCAAAGTCCAACACCTGCCGTTCCAGCTCTGCCACTCCTGGCCGCTTTAACACAGCGCTCACCTCTTCAACCTTCATAGGAAAGCACCGAGGCACCCATTCCGCATTCAGAGTAGGGCTTAAAGCAGAAAAAAGCAGAGTTGCACACGCGAATGCTTTAGCGAAATCATAGTGTTTCATGAACATCTTTCGGGTATACTCCATGTAGGTTGATGAATGTTTCCTTTTTGATGGGAACAGCGGGCACATCTGTGCTGTTCGCAGTAGCCTTACGTCTGAACCAGTAGAGTTGACCTGTGCTCGTCGAACGAGAATCTTTATGCCGCTTCACCTCGCCGAGATATTGGCAATCCAAAGTCTCACTTAGATGCTCCACATAAATCGTGTGCAACACAGCAACATCGTTAGCTACTTCTAGAATCACATTGTCACCGATCTCTAAAAGGCACTCTAACAGTTTAATTTGCTCCCGAAGTTGATCATGCATCAGATGCACAACAAGAAACGCCAATACGACATCAAAGTGCTCCTGCCTCTTCAAAAAACGAAGATCAGCCAAATCCATTCGACGTTGCAAATAGTAAATGTTATCCAAGCGCTTATTCAATAAGCATAAGTCATACAACATCGAACCATGCCGCGAATAATAGGAAGTGTCATCAGCCTCCACCATCACACAAGAGCCATGTGGATAATCGTTGGCAATACGAAATGAAAAATACCCTTGAGCTGCACCTAAATCCAACACAGTAAACGGCCTCTCATATCGATCTAAAACAGGTTTAATTAGATCGTACCTAGGCTCGCATACATCAGTCCCAATAGGATAGATCTGATCTTCAATCACGATGTCCTGATAGATTAAGTTGCCATAAGGTTTTAGAAATGCCTCTAGCCGCTCATCAGCACTCAGCCCTGAGGCCAAACACAGACAAACACCCAACACGGTTTTCAAATAACAGCCCATGCTATTTTAGCCTCCTTATCGCATACTGCCCGCCTGTGCGACCACTATATGGATCATCCGAAAAAATCAGTTCATCTTGATGAGCACGTAGAAAATCCTGCACCGCAGCCGCTATTCCGTCCCAACCATAGTCGTCGCCAATGATATAGCCACCCACTTTGACCTTTGAAAAATAGTTGTTCAAATCAGCCCACACGCCACGATACGAGTGCTCGTCATCGATATAAATATAATCAAAGTACTGGTCAGGAAATAACCCAGAAGCCTCTGTCGAGGTCATCTTTAAAATTTCCACTTCAGGATGGGAAGCGAATAGATGGCAGACAATGTCATACTCATACACACGACCAGCCACCGGAGTGCTTTCATAACCTTGTAAACCACCCAGCCAAGGGTCGACCAAATAGAGTTTTGCAGGCCGCGCCGGAAGCAGCACGTGATGCGCAAAAATCCCCATCTGTACACCAATCTCAAGACCAATATCGCCGGGCTTTATCAGAGAAAGCACAAACTCCGCCCTCTCCGTACGGCCATCCCAAGGGTAATCGTCCACAGCCGACACCCCAAAACATAGCCCTGGCACGGCCAAAAGCATAACAACCCATTTCATGCAAAACTCCTCACTGTGGTGAATTCAAATAGTCAGGATTGCCAATATCCGACAACGGATTCAGCATATTCGTCACAACATCAAACGTCAGACCATAACGCTGAATACCCGGTGAGAGATAGTTTTCCAAATCATAAGGCAAATAAATGCCCCTCTTAGCAAAAATCAACAACTTTTCAATTCCTGATCGACGAATAATCATCGAAGCTGACCCAAAACGCGCCGCGACTTTACGCAACCGTTCGCTCACAGCATACGACTTCATATACTTGTCACTATGCCTCTCCTCTGATCTACAATCCATGTCAGGACGCTTCGGTGCTCCATAGGCAGGCAAATATTGACCCACACCTATCCGATAATCATAGTCAGTGAACAGAACATCCCAATTGCCATGACCAACAAGCGCATCCAATTCGTCAATGATCTCCGACAAAATATGCGGATCCTGCATGACCTCCACATCGTCTTCCATCACCCAAATCGTTTCATAGCCCGAATCGTAAGCATCCTGCAGAATCGACATGTGGCTCAACGTGCAACCAATCGCCCCCACGCTCATGCAATGAACAAAATAGGTCTTCCCATACTCATTCATAAACTCATGGCTCTGGATAAACTTATCCACTTCAACCGGATAAGTCGTCGCCAGCAACGGGGTCATGCCAGGCTGGAACTTTACCCCAACGTCCTGAATCGCCTCCTTAGTTAACTCCCAACCATTCACCGCCGAAAAGCGATAAGGTCGAATGCCATACTTATCCAAGTAACTCGTAGCTAACGCAAATTTTTGCGGCCGTTGATCTAAATTGATCATATAGATGTAGTCGATGTTTCTGATACTGTGGCCGTCATCCTTGTTCAAAGCAAGCTTCAAATGATCCTGCACCCGGCCATAACAAGGAAAATAGAGCAACAAGCCGCAGAAAGCAGCACAAAAAAACAGTTTTCTTATCAGTTGACTCATAGCCCCTCAACTACTTAAATAAAGAATCGTACATGTACTGCCGAACAAAACAAGCCTCTCCGCCAATCCCCTCCTGATACCAGTGAGAAAGCAGTTCAAAACCCTGTTTCTTCAAAAAATCCTTCACTGCAGGATAGAGAATGACGAAATCGTTAGACTGATGCAAATGAGTCTTTATCACCACAACCAATGCCGTGCTCAGCATTTTTGGCGAATTTAACAAGATCTGGTATTCCGTTCCCCCTGTATCCAAACGCAGAAAATGCACACGATCGATACCATGATCCCTGCACCAATCGTCCAAAACTACACAAGGTACCACTAGGTCACGAGCAGACACATCATGCTTAGGCGGCATTAAATAAGTTCCTCTTTCGATCACACCATCTGGATTCACATTGAGGTACGCCTTTCCATTATAGGTAGATACAGCCAAATTAACAGGCACCACATTCGAAAAACGCTCCACCCTATCCCGCATCAACGCATAAGCCCTAGGATTAGGCTCAAAGGCAAAAACCCGACCGTACGGATAAGCCACACCAAGCGCAAATGTGCCCTCACCCTCATAAGCACCTATCTCTACAATCGTAGGATTGTAAGGAATAAATGCCTGTGCATAAAAATTCATATTGTTGATGTTTGTCACAGGCGAACCTAAATAACCCTCAAACTTAAAGAAAGAGTCATCCGCCTCTAAACAAAACAATAAACAGAGAGATGTACCTAAAATCACTCGTAGCATGGCTTCTCCCTCTATTTTTTAATCCAAACACCCCAGGCATTGTCCACATCAGGAACATCCGTTAAACGAATGCAATGCTCGTCTAACCACTGCACAGATTTCTGCACTGTAGGCCGACCATTAATCGTCCAGGTAAGGTCATCAAGAAAGATCATCCCGCCTGAAACGACTCGTGGAACCCATGTCGTCACATCAAAAAACGCCGATTCTTCACAGTGATTGCCATCGATATGCAAAATATCAATGTTTTCTATTGCCGGCGCACTTTGAGAGGTGGCACGCACTAACTGTACAGTGTCCTGTAAATCGAACTGCTGGATACGTACCTGCAACTCGTTATAGACCTTATCATGAACCTTCTGGTCGGCCTGATTACTCCACCAATCTTTGTTAATCTGATCCATCCCTACGATAGAAGCATCCACCGACCAAGGATCAATCCCATAAACCTGCCCACCATTGTTTTGATCCTTGACAGCACGCGCCATGGGAAGTAAAGACTTCCCCCCCCAAACACCAATCTCAACAATCACCATAGGCTTTTTCAAATAAATGAAATTCATCATCCAAAACGCTTTTTGTTTTGAACACCAACCATCTGGAGTCCTCTCCATATCATAAAAACCAGCCGTAATAGTATCCGCATTGGGCGCCCTAAAATTCAGCTCCGCCGTCCACTCATAATGCGATGCAGGTTGATCGTTCTTGAAGTCCGCGTAGTCGTTATAAGGTAGGTCTAACATGAAGTCTCCTATGTGCTGATCGGGTTTTAGATACTGTTTAAGAACACATTTAGTGCCGATGATTAAATTTCTCGGCAGTGTATAGAGATGGTTTTAACCAAGCAAGTATTTCATTGAGAAAAAGGTAACCGTTCAGGGGGTAGAAATCCGAGCCCGAGCCCGTGTGCGTGCCCGAGCCCGAAAAACCGTAGCTTAGATTCGCGTTTCTACACCATCGGATTCGATCAGCCCTATGGAAGCAACGGTTTTTCGGGCTCGGGCACGCACACGGGCTCGGGCTCGAACTCGGAAGTCCATCTTCGTCCATCTCCCTTATTGTCCAAATAAAACGGCGCCTTGTTATCTGTCGCCGACCGTGGCTTGTTCGTCACAACATCATCAGCCAACGTATACAACCGGATACCCGGCACTTGCGGAATCTCCATATCAATCGGTAAAAACAGCTGATATGTTTTGATAAAGTTCAGGATCTTCTCCATCCCCGATCTACGAATAATCATCGAATGCGTACTATAACGAGCACCCACTTTAAGGAACTTCCCATAGTCTTCACGGATAATAAATAGATAGGGATCAGGAACAAAATTAGGCCTCGGAGAATAAGTATAACAAGGAACATACTGACCAGTAATATTGTCTCGACCATCCCTGTCAGTAAATAAGATATCCCAACCGTCAGAGCCGACTTGTTCATCTAACTCTTCAATAAGATCAGGCAGAAGATGCGGTGAGCGCACCACTTCGATATCATCTTCTAAAACCCATATCGTTTCATAACCAGAATCATAGGCATGCTGTAAAACTGAGAGATGGCTTAAGTGGCAACCAATCGTTCCCAACGGAGTGAGATGACAAAAATAGACCCGTCCCGTATCGGACATAATCTCGTCAAGCGGTTGATAGCCATCCTCAATAGGATATGAAGTACCCCAAAGCCCCTCGACCATGCCCGGCTCCCAGATAACCCCGAGCTCGTTAATGACTTCCAAAGGTAGGTCCCAACCATTCACAGCCGAGAAGCGAAACGGATGAATATTGTAGGGATCAAGCTCCGCCAAAGTACTAGCAAGCTTCTCTGGACGGACATCGAGATTGATCAAATAAATGAAATCTATGCCCGGTAGAGAATGGCCAGAGGAATGACCCTTGGTTGTAATCGGCCGGAAGTATGTCTCCACAGTCCCCACAAGAGGACCACAAAGACACAATGCTAGCAATAGCACGTACCGAGCACAAACAAATAGGGTCATTCCTTCCTTCATCCTTTCATCACTTGCGTCTAAACACCATGACCGTCACTTTGAACCACGGTATCCCAGCCCTCTCTCTCAAATACTTTTCAGCCTCAAGATCATTATACCAACCAAGCTCGTCCAACACCTTCTTGATATACCCATTGTTGCGCTCGTTGAAATGACCTGTACCGCCCTGTCCCTCGTATGCCCAACTTAGGATCAGACCATCCTTCACGTGACGCAAAAGGTTTTCAATAAAAATCCGCTCATATTGCTTCGGCAAATGCTCGCCTGTTTCAAGGCTATGCACCCAGTCGAATTTCCTGCCTAAATCCACAGGAACACTTAAATCCATTACGTAACACGTCCCACCACTCGCCTCCTCAGTCACAGGATTCCCATCATAACCCACAGCTTCAAAGCCCTGCTTCAAGTAGAAATTCACATAGTCCCCGTCGCCACAACCAAAATCCACCAAGCTATGAGCCCCTTCGGAATGTAAAAAGTCAACAACCCCCTCGGCCAACTGGTAATCCGTAACATGTTCAGAATCACCGATGAAATACCCCTTCGGTGAAACATAATAAGACTCAGATGCAGATACAGTTATCGAAAACAACAACATAGCACCGACAATAAACGCTCTTTTCAATTGCATGATTCACTCCTATACATTCGTTGATAGTTAAAATGACTCTAAGATACTGTTTTAATCACTTTACTTAACTAACTTATCCAGCTTTTCCCTCTTAACAAACAGAGCGTCACCGTGAATATCCTTTAAATAGAAGTGAGAGAGCAGGACAAACCCATGCGCCTCCATAAAGTCCTTCAAAGCAGGAAATAATGTGATATCCTGTCTGGAAGGATAGAGCTTGGTCCGCACATAAACCAAAGACACCTTCTCAATCAATTCCTGCGCGCCATGAAGAATCTGCAACTCACTGCCTTCAGTGGACAACCAAAGAAAATCGATCTGATCGATCTTCTGATTTTTACAAAAATCAACCAACGAAATACAGGAGGTAGGCTCAATAGGACCCATTAAATGCACCGCCATAGAACCGACCGGCTTTAGCAAAGAACTATGAAACTCGAAGATAGTATTTTGACCGTTTGTACCGTGACAAACATAAAAGTTCTTTGTTCCAGAAATAATATCCAACGCCTCGTTAAATACAGTCACGTTAGCAAGAGAACTCATATTTTGTTGTAGAATAGGAAAATGACTCTTCAAAGGTTCGAAAGCAAAAACACGACCATTCGAAAATCTCTGAGCCAACTTGCCTGTATCACGCCCCTCGTAAGCGCCTGCTTCAACAATAACAGGGTTTTCAGGGAGAAACTTGGCCAAAAGCCGCAAGTTACGGATATTGTACGTTTCCGAAAAGCCTTGGAATTCATGCGGTTGATAGTCTGCAGAACAAACACTCAAAACCGTCGTACAAAGTAGCGTCAATAGGACTTTCATTAACTTCTCCTTGAGGTTAAAAAAAAGGTTTCCTAAAGCTACTCATGTGTTGATTTTTTGGCAAAATTAAAATTTGGTAGGAGCGGGGGCGCCGTTACCGGCGCAGGTTATTGTGCAATTAACTATGGACAAAACTGGACGATCTGAGACGATTTCACAATTCCGGCTGATAAACGTTTTTTCTTTTTTAACAGGATTTGCAGGCATATGCATCAGGCTAAGATAAGTTTTTGATGCATATACAATTGATAGTAAATTCGTTGCGACAAGAAAACCCTCGTAGAGGGTTTTCCTTTCGCAACAAGCTTGCTATCAAATATATGCGCATCAAAAACTTATCTTAGCCTGATGCGTATGGGATTTGCAGGATCGCAAGCGGCAGGATAAGTAGGATTATATGCAATCCAAAAGTGCTCTTGAAGCCATTTCATGCTTTTCTCGACGCAAAGGCGCAAAGACGCGAAGGTTCGCAAAGACGGTCAAAAAGACATAAAACTTTAAAAAAAAATTGAAATTAGTTTAGTTTGTAAAGAACCGTCTTTGCGAACCTTCGCGTCTTTGCGCCTTTGCGTCAAAAAGGCATAAATGCCTCTTCAAAAGCACTTGTTGATTGCATATAATCCTGCTTATCCTGCCGCTTGCGATCCTGCAAATCCTGTTAAAAAAAGAAAAAAAACGTTTATCAGCCAGAATTATGAAATCGTCTCAGTTAGTCCAGTACGTCCAGATCGTCCAGTTTTGTCCATAGCTAGTCTTACAACACCCCTTGAGCGCGCGGAAGCGCGCCCGCCCTTAATCCACAATTTTGCGCAGCAACACAACGTTGCCATTATCCAATTGATGAACCACCTCGCAGTAGTCTAGCAACTGGTTGAACGCAACCATCTTCGGTTGTTCGCCGTTGACCGTTAAAAGCCGGTTCGAGAACAAAACATAGCCACCCTTGCGCACTTTTGGCAGATATAACTCCACATCTCGCACAGACTGCTGAACAGAGTAATCTCCATCCATATGCAACAAGTCTATCTTCCCTATATATTTTGCCGCTCGCTCAGAAGTAAGCCGCATCACATGACTATGCGAGTGCAAGTTCCATCGCAAACGCATGAGCTGAAACGAATGATAGATAGCGTCAAACTCCACCGTTAGCCACCAAACTTTGTTCGGATCGGTATCAGCCATGTTCTTAGTCGCTTCAGTGTCAGACCAGGGGTCAATCGCATAAATGTCCCCCTCCCCTAAGAACTTGATCACCGCCGCCGCCGGCAAAAACGAGGCACCTCCAAATACACCTATCTCCACACACACTTGAGGGCGCTCTAAAACAATCAAGTCCATCAACAACCGGGCTTTTTCTTCCGAACACCAACTGTTCTTCAGCTCATTCAGCACACGAACGCTCAGTTGCTGATATTCAGGATCCTGCAAAACCCGCACATACTGAGTATTAAGCACACCCAAATCAACCAAATAGGAACGATTTGTATCACAATACCCATACGTAAATATGAAAAACGAAAAGAAAAATGAAGCCAATAATTTCATACAAATGTCCTCGAGAAATCCCAACAAGTATGATCAGAGAAAATGGAAATTGCAACAAATTTTTTAGAACTACTTGTGATAAGCAGTTCCTTTAGAAATCTCAAAAGCCCGATATAACTGCTCGACAAAGAAGAGCCGCGCTAAATGATGCGGCAAAACCATCTGTGAAAGACTCAAGAATGGAATCGAAAGATCCCGAATCTCCTTCGGTAAACCATTCGCCCCTCCAATCACACAAGCCACCTGCGATCCTCCTCGAACAAATTGCTCTTGAATGAAGACCGAAAACTGTTCGCTGGACATCGATTTTCCAGCAGGGTCAAGCGCCACAATCACGCGTTCCGCCGCTATAGTTTTGATCAACTGCGCATCATCTTTCATCCAAATCTGAACAGGCTTTAAATATCCACGCATACGGGTAAGGTACATGTCGATTCCCTCCTCCAGCCAGGATTCTCCGGGCCGTCCCACGCACAACATCTTTAGCGTAAGCATTACTGACCCTGCCGCATCACACGTTGCATGTGACGCTTGTCATCGCGCTCTTTGATCGCTTGACGCTTGTCTCCTGTTGTCTTTCCTTTCGCCAATCCAATGCGAACCTTCACACGGCCGCGCACAAGATACATGCCTAAAGGAACCAACGTCATCCCCTTCTCTCGCGTGGCACGACTCAGCTGCGCAATCTCCCGCTTATGCATCAGAAGCTTGCGATCTCTCTTCTCTTCATGATTGTAAATGCTCCCGAATTTGTAAGGAGCAATCGATGCGCCAATCAACCATATAGCCTGGTCGATCGGCCTGACATAAGCTTCTTGAAGGCTTCCACCATTTTCACGCAAAGACTTTATCTCAGTCCCAGTCAGACAAATACCCGCCTCAAACGTCTCGAGTATTTCATACTCAAAACGCGCCCTGCGATTACTAACAATGTCACCTTCATGCTTGGTCATAAAAATCCCCCCAATCAAGAGTATATCGAGAGAGAGGTTTCCGTCCATTGTAAACAGGCGCGCGACGCGCGCAAGAACGTCCAGTTCGTCCAGTTTTGTCCATGCTTAGTCTTAAAAGATCCTGCGCGCGGAAGCGCGCTTTAGCTTGACAACCGACCCCAGAACCTCACATAATCGCATGCTCTAACGGACGTGGAGGAGGAACTCATGAAATTTATTATCTCTCGGCTTGAACTTAGCGCCTTATTAAGCAAGTTACAGAACATCGTATCTAACCGCACAACAGTGCCTATCCTATCGCACTTTTTACTCGAAGCAGCCAATGACGAGTTAATCCTAAGCGCCACAGACCTTACCGTAGCAATTCGCTGCTATACAGACACAAAAGTCATCCGCGAAGGAGCCATCACATTGCCCGTAAAAAAAATGGCGCAACTAGTGAAAGAACTAACCGCTGTCAATCTCGAGATCACAACCACCGATAACCATCGCGTAGAAATTGCTGCAGACTCCTCTCGCTTTAAACTCCACGGCATGAGCAAAGAAGATTTTCCAGACCTCCCCGACTTCGAAGGCGCAGCGCGCTTTACCATCAAACAACATGTGTTGAAAGATATGCTCTTCCGCACAGCCTTCTCTGTCTCGCGCGAAGATAACCGCTACGTCCTCACAGGTGTCTACATGTGCATCGCCGACGGCGCTGCAACCTTCGTCGGCACTGACGGAAAACGCCTCGCCCGCGCACATATTCAACTCGACGATATCGATAAAGAGTTCAAAGGCGCCTACACAATCCCCCTCAAAGCCGTAGAGGAAATCGCACGTAACCTCTCCGACGACGAAGAAGAAATGGCCACCCTCTACCTACTCGAAGACCGCATCGCCATCGAATGCTCCCAAATGACCATCATCACAAAACTCCTTTCCGGAGATTATCCCGACTACAACACCGTGATCCCAAGCCAATCCGAAGTTGCCGTCAGCTTACACGCTCAAGAACTCGCTTCACTACTGCGCCAAATCTCTCTCTTCATCACCGATCCTACCCACTCTGTGCGGTTCACCCTCACCGAAGGAGACCTACAAGTTTCCGCCAATAGCTCGGACATCGGTGAAGGCCATGTAAGCATGCCCGCCAACTACCAAGGACCAAAACTAGAAATCGCCTTCAATCCAGGCTATTTCCTAGATATCTTGCGCCACTGTCGCAATGAAGTCGTTTCACTTGCCATCTCTGATGCTTTTACACCAGGTCTCGTCACAGATCGCGATCAAACCCTAGCCGAAATACAAGCCGAAAGCCCCTTGTTCGTGCTCATGCCCATGCGCATCAACGAGGCTTAATGCGGCTTACCCGCATTCTAGTACACAACTTTCGTAACATCGAGCAGGCAGAGGTCGCCCTCTGCCCAGACTTCAACGCCTTCGTCGGAGTCAACGCACAAGGCAAAACCTCCCTGCTCGAAGCCATCTTCCTCGCTATCTGCGGAAAATCCTTCCGCACCTCTCAACTCCTACACCTAGTCAAACAAAACACACCCTACTTTGCCGTCGAACTCCATTTTGAAAAAAATGGTGTAGAACAACGCATACGCATCGCCTTTGACGGATTTGAACGCAAAGTCACCTACAACAATTCGCCCTGCCCCTCCATCACAACCATCATAGGCGCTCTCCATGGCGTCTTGATGACACCAGATCACCTTGAAATCGTAAAAGGCAGCCCACAAGTACGCCGGCAATACATGGATCTACAACTCGCGCAAGCCGACACCAACTACATGAACCACCTCAGCCGCTATCAACGAGCCATGAGGCAACGCAACACCCTACTAAAAACACACTCCTTCGACACCATAGGCGCATGGGAACAAGAAATGGCTCACTCAGCCTCTTACATAGTCCTCAACCGCCAACACCTACTCGAAGCCCTAACAAAACAAACGCAACAACACTATCAGCACCTCACTCAAGCCACCGAATCCTTAAGCCTGCGCTACAAAACCGGTGCACCAGAAGTTCAAGATGCAGAACCCTTACAACAATACTACCAAGAAAGATACCTGCTCGATAGACCCAAGGAAGCCGAACACGGAAGCACCCTCACAGGACCTCATAAAGATGATCTCCTGATCAACATCGACGGACGCGAAGCACGCCACTTCTCAAGCGAAGGACAAGCCCGCTCTTGCGTAGCTGCACTCAAACTCGCAGAGTGGCACCACATGCGACAACGCACAGGCTTCGCCCCTCTCTTTCTCGTCGATGATCTCACCGTCAGCTTCGACCAACACCGCCGAAACCGCTTCCTCGAAGAAATGCAAAAACTCAAACAAGTATTCATCACCTCCACTCACACAGATCTACCGTTGTTCAAAGACCGGCAAACAGAAATATTTACCGTTCATAATGGAAAAATAAATAAGTAGATGAGTGAACTGAACGTTCTCAGGCAATTGCAAAATTTTGCCCGATAAAAGAAGTCACAGTTTTGGATAGAACAATTTTTTATTTTTTTCAGGATAACAGGATGAACAGGATAAAGAGAAAACACTTAAAATTCATTGAAATTTGAAGGATTTTTTCTTTATCCTGTTCATCCTGTTATCCTGAAAAAAATAAAAAAAATTCGTCTGGATCAATTATTGAACACGATCAGCGGATGTTGAAAGCAAAGGCTTATCCAAGCTACCCAATCATTCTCCCAACGTGAATCGTCCAAACGTAGTCACCTTGAAACAATCCTGACCCTTCCATATACCCCTAGCAATAAGACCTGCTTGAAAAAGATGCTGAAAAATCAGATTGCGAATAGACACTTGCGCAGACGCATTGTAAACCGGTATATCGTACCGCCAACGCTTCCCCTTCTTAACCAGTTGAACTGCCGATCCATCCCCAATTGGCTGCAAAAAGCCTTTCATGAAATCGTCAAAAACAACCCAACCTGTCCCAATCACCCTCTTGAGGCTCTTTTCTACAGAACGAAGATCTCGCTCCGTGGCCCTATCTATGCAACGATAGAGAATCACTGCCTGCTCCAGCGGAATCTGTTGCAACCAAGGATCTGTCGTGGAAAGCACTTTTATCTGGTCATCAACAATTTCACACAAATGGATCTGCACTGCCCGAGAAACTAAAGCCGTAAGGTATTCTGGATCTTCCAGCGCTCGTTCCCCCGCAACCTGAGAGAGCCAAGTCTTTACCGTAGTTCCATCGACAGAACCCTTCTTCACAACTATCCGATCTTGTTGACTGGCTCGTAACAAAGCGCCAAGATCCAACATAAAACCAAAATCATCGCTTCGATAACGCTCCACTTCCTCTTCTGGGATACTTACAGGCTGCGTATCGCGCTGAAAACGCATAAACTGACGCCACTCATGCAAAGGTGTCACCACCTCCTGCCACTCACCATCCACCCGACCATAACTCAAAAAACACGCAAACTGAAACTCCAGCTGCAATAAACGCTCCTCAAACTGCTCCCTAGAAAGCTTATACTTCTCGCAAATCACCTTGCTACAAACCTTAAAATCCGGAGCCGCAAAAATATCCTCTACAATACCCGCAGAAATAGGATCGTCATAATATAAATCCGCTAAATAACGCCGGTAGATTTGTGGCGTCGCCAAATGCTTCTCCACAATACTACTAAAAATGTCGTCTGTAGCTTTAGGAATGGTATACCAAGATGGCAACACATGAATAGGAACACGCTTCAACATAGTCAACGCAAATTCCACATCAGGCTCAAAGTCATCATCAAATTTTTCCATCTGAGATTCGTAGTACTTGCGCAGCTCCTTATCAACAACCACATGACCATTCTGTAGTTGAAATAGCTTCGTTCGTTGCAAATCCCCCAAAGTCTTCGTAATGTCCGCAACAGACACCCCCAGCTGATGAGCCAAAGACTCTGCTGAAAAACGCAAAGACCCATGAAGCACCTCTTGCAATACCTCAACCTCAAACTCCGTAAAATGCGCCATCATCAGTCGATGCTCGATATCCACACGGTAACCGTAATCAGAAAGACTAATGCGGCTCTTACGACTCAAACTAGATGACATGCACATCTCCTTGAAAGGCTAGGCTGGCAATAGTAGCTAGAGATGCGATTTGAATCAATCACATAAAATAATTAAACTTACCCTGAATTTATTTTTGTTAGACCTTATTTTTAAATAGTGAATGACACATCAGACTCTTTCATATTTTTTACATTGGGTCGCACCCCAGCAATTCCACTAGAAATTTGAAAAATGATGGGCTTCAAGCAGGTAGTGGCTGACCGTTAAAAAGAGATTCTTCAGAAAAACTGACCATTTCAGCAAAATTGCGATAGTAACTTAACGTACTAGTCTCACGTGAAAACGAAAGATCTTTAAGCCTGTATATGAATCATTGTAAAAGCCCTCACAATAAAATGCGAGGGCTTTTTCTGATTCGAAACTGCTTGTTTAAGCTCCAAATTGAGGCTCGTCTGCTTCGATTCTAGGCTGATGAATTTGGATATAGTGGATCACATCACCGACAGTCTTTAATTTCTCGGCTTGTTCCTCGGAGATTTCACAACCGAACTTCTCTTCGAAAGTCATGATGAGTTCTGTCAGATCCAGAGAGTCTGCGTTAAGATCTTCGATGAACGATTTTTCTGTTGTCACCTCGTTGCGATCGACGCCTAGTTGCTCGACCACGATATCGATGACTTGTTGTTCTGTAGACATACGATTTACCTTCTTTTTGAAATTAACCCAATTTACATAACCATGCCGCCATCGACAACAAGAACCTGACCAGTCACGTAATTTGATAGGTCGGAGGCCAAGTACAGTGCCGTATTGGCTACTTCTTCGGATCGCCCCAAACGCCCCATAGGCACTTGTGTGAGGATCCCTTCTTTTACTTTATCGCCCAAGCTACTCGTCATATCCGTATCGATAAAGCCCGGAGCAATACAATTGACTGAGATATTACGGGAAGCGATCTCTTTTGCCAACGATTTCGTAAACCCAATCACCGCAGCTTTGGATGCCGCATAGTTAGACTGCCCTGTATTCCCCGTCATTCCCACAACCGATGTTACGTTGATGATACGACCCTTACGCGCCTTCATCATCGCTCGAACCACCGCCTTACACGTATTAAAACAAGATTTCGCGTTAACGTCCAATACACGATCCCAATCTTCCTCACTCATCTTCATCAACAACTGGTCGCGCGTGATCCCTGCATTATTCACCAAAATATCCACACGCCCATACTTTTCACAAATACCATCAACAATCTCTTTCACTTTGCTAGTATCCGAAACATCAACTTGAAAAAACTCCGCCTGACCCGGCTGCGTCACACTGTTAATCTCGCTAACAGCCTTTGAACCACGCTCAGGGGAAGTTGCCAACAGCAAAACCCTCGCCCCCTCTTTAGCAAAACGCTCCGCTATCGCACGCCCAATCCCATTCGTGCCACCAGTAATAATCGCTATCTGATCTTTTAACATTTGCTCCCTCATACTACAGACATTTCCAATTTGGCGAGATCGTCTACCGTTTCAACACTAACAGTCGGTACACTCACGCCAATCCGCTTGTTCATGCCAGCAAGCGTCTTGCCAGGCCCTATCTCAACGTATAAATCCACCGCACTCTGTTGAATCGCACGAATTCCCTGCTCCCAACGCACAGGATGCGTCACCTGCTGCACCAGGTTGCTTCGAATAGCAGCTATCTCCGTCACAAAATCGCCAGGAACATTCATTACGAGCCCTACAGGCGCGTCGCGCAAGTCGGCCGCAGCAATATGAGGGGCTAACTGTTTTTCTGCGCTATACATCAAACCGCTATGAAAAGCGCCATGTACTTGCAAAGGAATAACACGCTTAGCGCCACGCGCTTTAGCTGCCTCACTCCCCGCCTCCACACCGCGCATCGTACCAGAAAGAACCACCTGCCCCGGGCAATTGAAATTGGCCACCCACAGATCCTCAGGAAGGCGCATTTCGGCAACCATCTCCTCAACATCCCCGGCGTCCAACCCCATCACCACAGCCATCGTACCCTTCGTCTGCTCGCACGCCTCGTTCATATAATCACCGCGCCACTGCACAAGCTCCAATCCCTGCTCAAAAGAAAGCCTTCCAGAAGCCACGAGAGCCGTATATTCACCTAAACTTAACCCTGCCGTAACCGCCGGAACCAAATCAGGAAACAACCTCTGCAACACACGCACCAGTGCCATACTCATCACATAGATACCAGTCTGACTATTGCGCGTCTGTGTAAGCTCCTCTTCAGGACCCTCAAGAATAATCTTCGACAACGATCTCTTCAATAAATCATCCGCCTGCTCAAACGTGTGACGTGCCTCTGCATAAGTTTGGAAAAAACTCTTCCCCATCCCCGCATACTGCGCCCCTTGCCCAGGAAATAACCAAGCCATCTTTAGTCGTGTCGTCATTCGTTCACCTTTGTCAAAATCGCCGCTCCCCAAGTAAATCCACCTCCAAACGCAACCAAAAGAAGATGCTCGCCTTCCACAACACAATGCGCCTTCATTAATTGATCCAGAGCAATCCCCACGCTCGCCGCAGATGTATTACCCGTCTTTTCAATCGTCGTAAAAACTCGATCCTCAGGTAGCTCTAAAGCCTTTCCAATCGCATCCAAAATACGCACATTCGCCTGATGAGGAATCACCCAAGCCAAATCGCTCTCCCGTAACCCCGCCTGCTGCAAACACTGCTTCGACACACTCACACCGCGCCTAACCGCATGCTTGAACACCTCTCGGCCATTCATTTTGAAAAAATGCTTTCCCTCAGCCATCGTCTCTTCACTCGTCGGATGACGCGACCCGCCACCAGGAATAATAATCAGATCCGCCAGCTCTCCATCCGCGCCCAAACTCGTCGCATCCACTCGCAAGCCAACCCCTCGATCCGAAACAACCACCGCAGAAGCCCCATCGCCAAACAACACACACGTGTTGCGATCAGTATAATCCATAAATGCCGACATCTTCTCCGCACCAATCATCAAAACCGTGCGATACATCCCCGAATCCACCAACGCCTTAGCCATCGCAAGACTATACACAAACCCCGTGCAAGCCGCCGATAAATCCCATACAGGAATCTCTTTCGCACCCAACAAAGGCTGCACCAAAGCCGCCGTGCTCGGACTGATATAGTCCGGCGTCATCGTCGCCACAATAATCGCATCCACATCTTCGATCGACAACTTCGCATCCGCCAACGCCCTGCGACCCGCCTCCGCCGCCATCGTAGAGGTAAACTCATCCGATCCAGCTATACGACGCTCGCGCATCCCCGTTCGCGTCACTATCCACTCATCGGAAGTGTCCACCAACTTCTCCAAATCCTGATTACTCAGAACCCTCTCAGGAAGGTATGAACCCAGCCCAACTATCCGTGCTTTCATTATCTGATTCTACCCATTGATAAAGTAAGGAGAAGTATAGCAAATTAGGAGATTATACGTAACCGTTCACTGGGTAGTGCCCGTGATGACGTTTCCCTACTATAAATTCGTGCCCGTGCCCGTGTGCGTGCCCGTGCCCGAAATGGCATGAATATTCATAAAAGAGAACCAAATTAACCAAATTACTCACAGCCTGATCACTAGCCCGATCGAAAATTTCGGGCACGGGCACGGGCACGGGCACGGGCACGAAAATTGCTTATGAGAACGTCATTTCGGGGGCTCGGATTGTTCTGTGAGGAAACGGCAACCATCTGTTATCATGGCCTCATGATGAATTACCCAATCCATTTAAACAAACTGATCGAAGTGCTCAAGCGTTTGCCCGGAGTCGGAACAAAAAGCGCAGAACGCTTTGCCTTTCACATGCTAAGCTGGCCCGACGACCACCTTCAAGAAATGGGACAAGTCATCAGCGATGTTCCAGATCAAGTCCAAACCTGCCCAGAATGCAACTGCCTAGCCAACCTGCAACAACCCTGCTCCTTTTGCCATAATGAAACCCGAGACCGTCACATCATCTGCCTCGTCGCCTCTCCAAGAGATGCCTTTGCCATCGAACGCACACGCGAATACAAAGGCCTCTATCATGTTCTCGGTGGACTTCTATCTCCAATCGATGGCCGCGGGCCAGAAACCCTAGCCCTCCATCGCCTCATCCATCGCATTGAACAATATAACATCACCGAAATGGTCATTGCCCTAGACGCCACTCTCGAAGGCGACGCCACTGCCCTCTACCTAAAACAAGCCCTCGCAGGACACCAACTCAATATCTCTCGGCTCGCCTTCGGACTCCCCCTAGGCAGCTCCCTCGATTATGTCGATGGCGACACACTCGCTCGCGCACTATCAGGAAGAAACACATTTTAATCATGAAACAGTTGCAAAAGTGTCTGTAAAACAAACCTATTCTTTTCTATTAAACGCAAAGACGCAAAGACGCGAAGAATTAAATTATTTTCTTTGCGTCTTTTAAATAACAAATCATGAGCTTCTCTGTGTACTCTGTGATCTCTGTGGTAAAATTTTTAAACAATACTGATTCAAAATTCTACCACAGAGATCACAGAGTACACAGAGAAACTCATATTAAATCTTCTCGTTATCATCTTTCTACTAATAATGGATCCATCATGCGTCATATAGTTACATTTATTTTCTTATTAACCTGCTTTTTCACCCCCCTCACAGCCTCGCAAGACCCCATCCTCGCAAAAGTCATCAAAGAACACCTAGACAGCTACCCGCCCCAAGCCACTCCCGCAGAAAAAGCCATCTACCTCAGCCGCGATATCGGACTCATCGCCCAACAAGCTAAGCAACAAGGAATTAACCTCAAGCGCTATCACCGAATACATGCTACAAACAACGGAACCCCCTGCGTCCACTCAGAACCCATCTGGGATGGTCATTCTGCAGGTATCCCCCTAACCTTTTTCATCTACTCTTGGCCCGCAGAACGCATCGCGCGCTCCATAAATCCTCGCAGCACACTCTACAGCTCTAATGTACACAAACACTCCACACGATGCGCGTTTGCCATCCTAAAAGGAACCCTGGTTCAAGAAAACTACACAGACGTACCAGGATACACCTGCAATGTCGCTCGCTTCGAAGGAACCGATCAACTCAAAGAAGGCGACGCAGAAGTCGATGATCTCGAAACCGAAAGTCCGTTCGTTCACCGCCTCCTATGCCGCGATCCCCATGACCAAATATGCCTCTCCCTACACGCCTACGAACACCCAGACGAAGATCAAATCCTGCGGTCCCCCAACGAGTTCAAACATAAATATGTTTACCCCTACGAACTCAAACAGAATCAGTTGATCAGACTGTAAAAAGCCATTCCCTACAGAATTCGTGCCCGGAACACCAACCATTCCCAACAAAATTCGTGCCCGGAACACCAACCATTCCCTACAGAATTCGTGCCCGAAACACCAACCATTCCCAACAGAATTCGTGCCCGGAACACCAACCATTCCCTACAGAATTCGTGCCCGTGTGCGTGCCCGTGCCCGTGCCCGATTTTCAAACGGCAAGAGACAGGAATTTCCCCCGACATTCATGCCACTTCGGGCACGGGCACGCACACGGGCACGGGCACGAATTCTGTAGGGAATGGTTGGTGTTCCGGGCACGAAAATCTGCTGGGAAGGTTATCGAGCGGGCACGAGTTTCTGTTGGAAACGGTTACTTTATTGCAAATATTCTCCTACCCTCCTATGATCGCTGTGTTTTGAATGCGAAGTGACTATGATCCTGAAACTGATACACCGACTTTCCCTTCTTTTTTCCCTCCTCTTACTGTTGCTGCCATGTCTTCTATCAGCTGAGGTGACAGATTATGAACAACTCGTAATCGAAAAAATCGAAGTCCTCTTTGTCAACGAACCTGACACCACCAGCTACCGCCCACAAAAAGTGCTCGACATCCTCCGCACCACCAAAGGCGACCGTTTCAACCAAACAGACTTCGATAGCGACCTGAAATCACTTGCAGAACAGTACGACCATGTCGAACCCGAAGTGAATGTTTTCAATGACAAAATGGAAATCAAGCTGAAGATATGGCCTAAACCCATCATCGGCACCATCTGTTTCGAAGGCAATCTCAAAGTCAAAGACTGGAAACTCCTAGAAGAACTCGGCTGCAAAGAAAAACAACTCTTCGATCGCGTCAGCTTTAACGAAGCCTTCCATAAACTGAAAATCTACTACATCAAACAAGGCTACTTCGAAGCCACCCTCGACTACACAGTCCAACTAGATGACTCCTGCAACGAAGTACATATCGTCGTCTGCATCAACGAAGGACGCTCTGGCAGAATTCAAAAAATCGAGTTCTGCGGCTTCTCACGCTGCGAAGAAGATGAAATCTACGCCATGATGTATACCAAACCCTACAACTTTTTCCTCAGCTGGTATACCCAAGAAGGCACCTACAACGAAGAAGCCATCCAGCAAGACCAGTTCCGCATCCTCAATTACCTACATAACCTCGGCTACTCCGATGCCAGCGTCGACATCGATGTCATCGAAGGATGCAGCTGCGATCGCATCATCATCCGCATCACCGCCACAAAAGGAGAATGCTACTCCTTCGGCCCCATCACCTTCTGCGGTAACTGCATCTACGATGACGAATGCATACAACGCTGCTTCAAAGCCATCGAAGGCAACTGCTTCTCACCCGAAGCCATGCGCGAAACCGTCAACACCATCACCGACCTCTACGGACGACACGGCTACATCGACGCCATCGTCGACTACGAACCCGTCCTCATGGATGATAAAAACGCCTACTCCGTCCGATTCACCATCGAAGAAGGCGAACAATATCACGTCGGCCTCATCAAAGTGTTCGGAAACCAAAATACACTCCCACAGGTAATCCTCCATGAATGCCTCCTCTATCCAGGCGAAGTATTCAACCTAGACAAGCTCAGCAAAAGTGAAGAACGCCTAGAAAACATCGGCTACTTCAAATGCGTCAACGTCTACCCAGCCAGCGAAAACCAAATCCTCAGCGCCTGCGGCTGCCGCTACCGAGACGTACACATCGAAGTAGAAGAATGCGGCACCGGACACTTCGGCGCCTTCTTCGGATTCAGCACCGCTGACAGCGTTTTCGGAGGCCTAACCCTTACAGAAAAGAACTTTGACCACTGCGGACTCCTACGCATGTTCAACCACGGCATCTGCGCCCTACGCGGCGGTGGCGAATATGTAAACGTAGGCGTCAACGTCGGTAAAAAAAGCACCAGCTACGCCTTCTCCTGGACCAAACCCTACTTCATGGACACCCAATGGAGCATCGGCTTTGATATCGAACGCATCCTAAGCCAAGAAGTATCCAAAGACTACCGCAACAAAATCTGGGGATTCGCTCTACACGCCTCCTACCCCATCGACCAATGGACACGCTTCGCCTGGCACTACCGCCTTCGCAATAGCACCGTAACCACAGGCCATAACGCCAGTGCTCAACTACGCCAAGAAGCCAAAAACGGCGGCCTCATCTCCGCCATGGGCGTCTCACTCGCCTACGACTCAACCAACAGCGTAAACTGCCCCACAGATGGCTTCCGCTCACGACTCGAAATCGAATACGCAGGCCTCGGTGGCGATGATCACTTCGGCAGCGCCGCCTACCTCAATACCCTCTACCACCCCGTAACCTGCAAAGGCACACTCAAACTACGCGCAGACGTCCGCTACGTCATCCCCGTCGGATCCACCAGCTACCCACTCCTCCCACTCGACGAACGCCTCTACCTCGGCGGCGATGATCAACTACGCGGCTATCGCCCCTACAGCATCGGACCCAAATTCGCCAACTCCACCGAACCCTCCGGAGGTATCTCCCTAGGCATGTTCTCCACAGAATACAACTACAAAATTTTCGAGAAACTCGACGCCTTCGTCTTCTTCGACTCCGGCTACCTCACAGACAAAGTGTTCGATTTCGGTAACCTCTATATGTCCTACGGCGCCGGCATCCGCTTCCAAGTGTTCGAAGCCGGCCCCCCTGTAACCATCGGATACGGTATCCCCATCAATGCCCAGTCGCGCAGCGACGAGAAGAAATTCTTCTGGGCCTTGGGAGGAAGGTTTTAACACAACTTTAAGGAGCATGACATGAAGAAATTTAGCTTTAACGCCGCCTACACAATGGCCGCAGCTTTCACACTAATGACAACCGCACTCTGCGCTGCTGACGCACCAGCCTCAGCCGCAGCAACCGCAAAATCCACGCTCAAAATCGGCGTCGCAAACTTCCGCAAATGCATTGAAGAATCCAAAAAAGGAAAACAAGAAACCGCAGCGCTAGAATCCATGCAATCACAAATGGAAAGCGCCCTACAAGACCTACAAAAACAACTCACAGAAGTCTCCGCTAAACTGAATGACCCCGACTACCTCGACGGCGTTAAACCAGAAGCCGAAAACGAACTCAAACACAAATACCGCTCGCTCGGACAAGAATACCAAACCATGCAACAACAGTTCGTCCAAGCACTCCAACAAGCAAACATGAAGGTCATCCAAAGCTTGGCGGAACTCGTCTCCACCACCGCTAAAGAAGTGGCGCAAAGCAAACAACTAGACCTCGTCATCAACGAAGAAGCCGCCTTCTACTACAGCCCAAGCCTGGATGTCTCAGAAGAAATCGTTGCACGCCTAAATAAAAAGTTCGACGACGAAGTGAAAGCCCTCGCCGAACAACAAAAAAACGCAACCAACAACAAAAATACACCCGCGAAAAAATAGGATCTACAAGAAGGAGTGCGCGATGAGTCATCAAGGCTGGAAAGGACTAACCCTAGGAGAACTATCCACAAAAATAGGATGCTCTCTTATAGGATCACCTGAAATCGTCATAACCGGCGCAGCAGAACTCAGCACCGCAACGCCCAACGACGCAACCTTCTTCATCCCATCGCGCACACAACCAACACTCCAGCACCTACATGCTGGAGTGATCTTTATTCACCCAGATACCCCACGCATCGACGGCAGAAACTACCTCCTCCACATCGACCCCGCCGCCGCATTCGACCAATGGGCCTCCCTCGTCGCCTCCTCCAAAGAACCCCTCTCAGGCTTCCACGGCATACACCCCTCAGCCATCATCCACGAAACAGCCAAACTAGCAGAAGGCGTCCACATCGGACCCCACGTAGTCATCGATCAACACACACACATCGGCCCACACACACACATCGGCCCCGGTGCCATCATAGGCCCCTATACACACATCGGCTCTCACTGCAATATCCACGCCAGAGTCGTTCTAGAAGCCAATACTAAACTAGGAAACAGAGTCGTCATCTACCCAGGCGCCGTTATAGGCTCCTGCGGCTACGGACTCAGACAAACACCCGATGGCAAACACCAAAGACTCACCCACCTCGGAAACGTCGAAATCGCCGACGACGTCGAAATCGGCGCGAATAGCACCATCGACCGCGCACGCCTCTCCTCCACCATCATCGGACAAGGCACAAAAATCGACAACCTCGTGCAGATCGCACACAATGTCAAACTAGGAAAACACAACCTCATCGTCTCACAGACAGGAATCGCCGGATCCTCCAGCACAGGAGACTACGTCATCCTCGCCGGACAAGTCGGTGTGAACGATCACGTTCACATCACCAGCGGCGTCATCGTCGCCGCATGCTCAGGCGTCATGAGCTCCATTGATAAACCGGGCAAGTACAGCGGAATCCCCGTCCAACCAGGACAAGAACACCACAGACAACTCGTTCATCTCAAGAATCTTAAAAACTACATCCCACAAGTAAAACAGCTGCAAAAAGAAGTTCAAGAACTGAAACAAGAGCGCGCTTCCGCGCGCAGGTTTTTGCACGACTAGGTATGGACAAAAGATGGACGATTGATGGACGAAGAATGGACAGCTAATGGACAAATCTGCTGACCACTCGTCCATTAAATGTCCATTCTTCGTCCATCAATCGTCCATCTTTTGTCCATAGCTAGTCGTGCAAAAACCTGCGCGCGGAAGCGCGCCCCCTATCCCTGCCTCGCAAAATCAAGATCCATCAACATAAGAGCAATGGTCATCTCTTTCTGCTTAGCCGTTCTCTCTTGTAACCAGTCCTCACCCACATCGAGACCTAAATCAGATGCTTCCGGAACATGAGTTTCCCAACGAGCACCCGCACTATGGAGCAACTGCGTCTCTAACTCAAAATATTTTCCCCACGCCGCTGCACTTGGAACATGCTCCTCATAAATCGTCTTAACGCGTGCAAACATCGCCTCTTTAGTCGGCGCTTTAAGCACATTGGCTAAATCAATTCCATGCTTCGGCGTTCGCGTCATAAAAGATCCTATCTCCGACAAATATAGACTCAAAATAGGCTCCAAAAATTTAGGGAACTCCTCCCCCACACGCTTCTGTGAAGGGTTTTGCCAATCAGTAGTCGTCAATGCACCACCTACCTGATCAAACGCAGCTTCGACCGCCTCCAACTGACGCGCAACCGAACGACTCACGCTCCCGCTTTTCATCAACTCTTGTCTAGGTTTAAAAAACGCATGCAAAGGAATCTCCGTACGACCACCAAAACGCTTACGCATCCAGTCTCGTCGAAGCTCTCCCGGTACATCTTCCAGAACTTCTCTAGCCTCAGGAATAGAACTCCTCGCCCAAAGAGCCTGACGCTCCGCTTTCGTACCGTAAAACTGCGTTCCCCAATACCCCTTATCTTCTACACTGGCCACGTAGCGAGCTCTTAACTCTGGATAGAACCAAGCCTCCAGCTCGCCTTTAACAGACTTCGACTTCCTATTCAAATCCAAGTCTGTATTGATATTTAGACGCTCAGACTTGATCCGATACGCTTGCTCCGCCGTGAACCGATGCTGCGGTAACAGAGAATCATAAATCTTTCTGACCAACACAATCGCCAGCCCCACTACAGACGCCTTCAACACAATCTCAGCAGCAAGCTTGGGATTTGCCTTATAGTTCGCCAGCGGAAGGAAAAAGGCCAAAAGCTGCGGACTGAAAAACCGCACCACATTGAACGTCGTTTGCCATTTCGTGGGGATGAGCCCAAAGTACTCTACAGTGCGCTCAGCAACCAACAAACCTACCGCAACCGCAACAGCTATTTTTCCCTTTTGATACAAAGCAACCGCGGCCACCGTTTGCACGACAAGACCGATTTCAGACAAATGATCGCGGAGAAAACCCGACACACGCCAACCGCGCGGCACAAAAAAAAGAAACGGCGTCGCAATCAATAAACCCGTCCGCGCATGACCAGGAAGGTAGACTTCCTTTCCACATGCCCGTAACGCCTCGCCCGCCACATTCAACGTATGCGGCAATCGCAAACTCTGTGCAACATGAGCAAACCAAAAATTACCGTTCGCTCGCCCACTTTGTTCCAACCAATGCATAGGGAAAAATGAACCAACCCAAGCCACCGGCCGAGTCGCCCTGTTCAATATCTGCGAAGGAATCGGCCACTGATCCGCCCTACTCCAACGCTCGACCCCCTGCGTAATCCCTGTCAAAATACTAGTCATCATCACTCAATTCTTCGATTGTAAAATGGTTAGATTCGTCATCCGAACCCGAACTATCACCATCCGATTCAATGATATTATTAAAACTATTTATGTCGTTGATATTTCCCTGATTCTTAGGCTCTTCACCTTTCTTCGCTTCTCCGTCTTCAGCATTATTTTGACCACTAAGAGGCTTGGCTTTTTCACCACTCTCTTGCGTTCCTTCTACCGGTTCAACAACCTTTTTCTGCTGCACAAGGATTCCCGCTTTGATCAACCTGACCAAATTACGGTCACGCCGATCGTCTCTGATGACTTCCATTTCTTGTCTAAGCCGTTGCCTGTCCTCAGCAGAATCATCTGGACCAAATGTGGGCCTAGGTAGGGCGTATAAGTCAAATGACTCCAAAAACCCAACAGCTACTCCTTCTACAATATCATCACCAATCGGAGGCTTCCAAAGAGCACTTAACTGCTCCTCCAAAGAACCCATAACCTGCTCCCAAGTATAACTATAACCAATCTTCTCCAAATCAGTAAAACGATACGCTAAAAGCCACGCAACCTTCGCGCACTCATCTTCACCATAAGTACTTTTCGAAAGATCCTTAACAACTGAAGTCAATAATTCAGCACACTGCTCCTTAGCAGACGACTTCGCCTTTAACGGCTCGCTCTCTACATCAACACCCTTCAATACTAACAACAACGCAGCTAACTCAAGATACGGCCTATCTCTGGTCATAGAACCATCAATGGATTTCACCATTGCCTTAACTTCATCCTTATACAAACCGAAGGTGTCTTCCCACATCTGCTTAAGATCCGCCTTGTAATTATAAACCACAGCCTCATGACGCAACTGCTCAATCTCAAGCACCGGCTCTGTCTCAATATTCGGCCTAGGGAACTTCTCACCCTCCGCCGCAATCGTCGAATTCACACTGTACAGGAAAATTCCCAAAGACGTTGCCCACTCAATATCAAGACTCAACCCAACAATCGTCGGACCATAAAAAATAAGATTCGTCGCAACACTTTCCACAATTGCAATCAGCGTCTTTAACTCCTGCGGAACAGCATCAAACTCCTGAACAATCTGACAAGTAAGTCCGATAATAGCACCACCACCGTGAACATAATCCCCAGCAGCAAACAGCGCGATAGAAGCAACCAGCTGAACTCCCATAGAAATATGAGTCCAATGATTCTGAACAAAAGCCAGAGGCTTAACGATCTTGTACTTACTCAAATCGCCGCGCGGAACAAAAAATAAAGCTAGCGGAGCATGACGCAGAACCGTCCAAACTCGAGAAGTTGAAGAAGAAACAGGAAACCCCCAAGCCAATCGAGCTTCATTGACCGCCTTGACAACCGAAACAACCTTCGCCCACTGAAAAAGATGCACCAAAGGATAAGGTCCTTTCGTGATCGGTCGTGCAGTAAAACTGGCCGGAATCCATTGCCGTACCGCATCAGGAACAATACTTGGAACCGGATACTCATCGATAGATGCAAAGCTTTGACAAACCCGACTGAAAGCGGAAGCGGCCATCTAATTTCCCTCTAATTTATTACAATTAAGCATTTATTATACAACAGACAGGATTAAACATCAAGTAAAATACATAGTTTATTTTTTATTACGAGCACATCCAAGAAAAATCAGGTTGGTGACGACCACCTTTGATGGCAAAAAAGAATAGATTATCGCTTTTTTGGAGTGGCGATTTGTCGATGTTGCAGCAGAGGTAGTTGCAGAAGTGCTTGTAAAACAAGTTCATTTCTTTTTTTAATACAGAGCGAGACAGTTCCTTCTGCCCCTCTACCGGTAAACAACGAATATGAGCCTCTCTGTGTCCTCTGTGATCTCTGTGGTAGAATTTTTAAACATTATTGAAAAAATTAATCACCACAGAGATCACAGAGTACACAGAGAGGCTCATGATTTTGTTATTTAGGAGGAACACAGAGATGTTTAACGAGATTCTCTGTGTTAAAAATATGCATGAAGTGGCTTCAAGATAGATTATAGATAGGATATAATCCTATTCTACAGTTCAGACATTTTCTAGGCGCGAAGGGCCTAAAATGTCTGAACTGTAGAAACCCTCGTAGAGGATTTCTAAAGGCCGATGCCTAACCCGAAACCAACGCATGAAGCTTTTGAAAAAAACCTCTCTTCTCTACGGCCTTCTTTTGGACAATAATCCCCGCTTTGAGCAATTTGAGCCTGTTCCAATCCTTCTTATCGTCCCCATCTGCCGCGTAGAGTTTGAATGTCTGCAAAAGACCCATCGCCGACGCGACTTCATCATCTCCCCCAACCGGAGCCTTCCAGAGAGTTTTTTGCTGCTCCTCTAACGAGCCCATAACCTGCTCCCAAACATAGCTGTAGCCAATCTTGTTTAAATCAACAGAACGATAAGCTAATAACCAGGAAGCTTTCACACACTCATCTTCACCGAACACTTCCTCAGAAAGCCTCTTAACAACAGAAGGCAATAACTTGGCACACTCTTCCTTTGCAGATAGATTCCCCTTCAACGGCTCGTAATCTATATCTATACCGTTTAACACCAACAACAAAGCCATCAACTCAAGATAGGGCCGATCACTAATCACACAACCCTCAATCTTTGCCACCATGACACTCACCTCTTCCTGATAAGAACCAAAGGTCATATGCCACATCTCTTCCAAATTCAATTTAGGATTATACACCAGATCAACCGGACGTATCTGATCCACCTCAACAACCACCTCGAGGTCTAATTCCGCTTGAGGACGCTTCGCCTTCTCCGCCTCCACAACAGATTTAACAAAATAAACAGCCTGCGCCAGAGAGAATGCTGCCCCCACCAAACCATTGCGATAATTCAAAATAGACGGAACATAGAAAATACAGTTACTCGCAACACTCTCCACAATCGCAACACACGACCTCACCTTCTGAGGAACGGCGTCAAACTCTTGAATAATCTGACAGCTCAATCCAATAATCGCCCCACCACCCCGAGCATAATCCCCAACAGCAAAAAGCGCGACAGACGCAACCAACTGAATCCCCATAGAAATATGCGTCCAATGGTCCCGGACAAATGCCAGCGGTTTAACGAATTTGTACTTGCTTAAATCACCTCGCGGAACAAAAAACAGAGCCAAAGGAGCGTGCCGCAAAACAGTCCAAACCCTAGAAGTCGACGACGAAACACCAAACCCACAAGCCAGTCGAGCTTCGTTCACTGCCTTAACAACCGAAACTACCTTCATCCACTGAAAAAAATGAACCAAAGGGTAAAAAGAACCTTGGACAGGTCGGGCCATATAAGAAGGAACCCGCTCCCGAATCACCCCAGGAACCCAGCTTGGAAGCGTATACTCATCGACCAAAGCAAAACGATCATAAGCCAAACGCAAAGACGAAACAGACATTATAATTAATCCTTAATATAAAAAAACAACATTAAACTTTAAATCACATTAATTTTCAATTAAATAACATACTTGATATCGGTAAAACAAACTTTCCTTTTTTCTTCAGGATACCAGGATAAACAGACATACGCATCAGGAACTAAGATAAGTTTTTGATGCGCATATATTTGATAGCAAGCTTGTTGCGACAGGAAAACCCTCGTAGAGGGTTTTCCTGTCGCCGCATCATTTGTCCATTGTCCATTCCCGGCCCCCATTGACACCAAAGCGCATTTCAGGTACAATTGACTTTTTTATTTACTAGAGGAAAACCGTGAGTAATCAGGCACATACCCACACAAGTGGATGCTGTGGAACACACCGAACGACCATCTACATGGCTTTGGCCGTCGGCCTAGGTTTATTAGCTGGCTCCTTAAATGTTTCATGGATTACTTCAACTGCGTCTGTTATTTCGGATTTGTTCATCAACCTATTAAAGTTAGTTAGTCTGCCAATTATTTTTCTTTCGATTGTTTCAACGGCATCCGGCATGGAAAGCGTTCTAGAGCTACGAAGATTAGGATCACGAGTACTTAAATATACCATCTTCACCACGGTAATCGCAGCTGTTACAGCCCTCGGACTTTTCCTATTGATCGATCCCGTCAGCGCCTACACCGGCGATGGAAGCATCGCCGTCCAGACAACCACCCAACCCAACTACATTAAGTACTTCATCCAGATCGTCCCTGCAAACATCATCGAACCATTTCTGAACAACAACGTTGTCGGCGTACTATTTATCGCCATCATCCTGAGCCTGGCCACCATCTCGTTAGCCGAAGACACACGTAAAACCCTACATGGACTATTTTCCGCGCTATATGCCGCCGTAATGAAAGTAACCACCGGTGTCATCGCCTTAATGCCCATCGCCATCTGGGCGTTTGTCGCCCTATTCGTGAAGGATCTCCGCGAAGGCCTACCCTATAAAAGCCTAGCCTACTATCTACTCGTCGTTTTGGCCGCCAATTTGATCCAAGCCCTCGTCGTATTGCCCATCTTCTTGAAAGCGAAAGGAATCTCCCCATTAAAAATGGCCAAAGCCATGTTTCCCGCCCTCTCCGTCGCCTTCTTCGCTAAATCCTCTAGCGGTGCCCTACCAATGGCCATCCGCTGCGCTCAAGAAAAAGCCGGCATGTCACCCAAAATCGCCAACTTCAGCCTCCCCCTCTGCACCACCATCAACATGAACGGCTGCGCCGCTTTTATCCTCACTACCGTTCTCTTCGTCGCCATGATCAATGGAATGCAATTCTCCCTTGCAGAAATGATCGTATGGGTCCTGATTGCAACCGTTGCCGCCATTGGCAACGCCGGCGTCCCCATGGGCTGCTACTTCATGTCCACCGCCTTCCTAGTCGCTATGGACGTGCCCTTGCACATCCTTGGAGTTATCTTACCCTTCTATTCCTTCATAGACATGCTAGAAAGCGCCATCAATGTCTGGTCTGATTCCTGCGTCACCGCCGTCGTAGATAAAGAAGTCGCCGAATCCGCGAACCTCGACAATGAAAGATCGAACCATTTTGCCCAAGAACTTACCTAACAGCTAGGAGTACCACCCATGAGCCTGCACGAGCGCATGTATGAATTAACCGAAGAAGACGAAGTAAAAGAGTTTCTGGATCACTTCCCCACCAGCGTAATCTTCAACGCCGGATCCTGCCATAAAACAATGCAAGCCTTCGGCCATGTCGAAGAAGCACTCGATCTCAGAGAGAATATCTCCTTAGCATTTATACGCGTAGATGAGAGCAAACCCGTATCTGATCAAGCCGCTCAGATTGCAAACGTTGTCCATCAATCACCCCAAGTCATTCTATTTGTCGATGGCAAAGCCGTCTATGACATCGATAACGAAAACATCACATCAGAAGCCTTAGAAACCGCCTTTGCAGAACATCTAGGCCCAGCTCCAGCCCCCGTGCCACGAAAAAAATGCGGATGCGGACACGGCGGCTGCGGCACCAGCAGCAAACCCCAAGACGATTACGTCACCCTAGGCGGTTAAGGTGCGCGCGTCGGCGCGCAGGTATTTGACCGACTAAGTATGGACAAAAGATGGACGATTAATGGACGGAAGAATGGACATTTAATGGACAAGCTCGCCGATCATTCGTCCATTAAATGTCCATTCTTCCGTCCATTAATCGTCCATCTTTTGTCCATACTCAGTCTTACAAGCACCTGCGCGCGGAAGCGCGCACCCCTTGACTATTACTCCCATTTAGTATATAACAATTCATTTACTAACAGGAGAGGTAATGCTACTAACATCTTTTGTTACCGGATTTCGTTTAGGCGCCACCTTTTCGGAACTAAGTGATAGCAGCTCCAAAACCACACCAAACTCCCACTATATTACCGGCCTTTTCAAAGCCTCGGTCCTTGTTCGTTTGGCTGAATTTTCCATGGGTGCACAAGGCCCTGGCCTGAAGGCATTCTACATTCTTCCCTCTTTGACCGCCATCGGAGGCATAACGTCAGCCATTCATTCCGGTTTGGCCGCCCGATTCAAAGTGCGCCCATCAGTAGCCGCCTTTGGCGAAGAAGTACAATCGACACTATCGCTCACCAAGCATACATTTGAAATCTTGATCGGCACGGTAGCCCTAGCCGTCCTCCTCATCTCCCGCCGGTATGATGCCTTCGCGGGCGTCTGCGCCGGAGTCGGATTCGACCTCGCCATGAAACGACTAGTGCAAACCAAGTCCATCAAACGCCTACAAAACAGCTACGGCACCCCATTAGATTTAGCACTTCACACTGCTGTCAATATTTTCCTCTACAAGAAAAACTACATATCAGGTCAAACCCTAGCACTTCAGCAGCTGAAACCATTCGTAGAGCGATTCTTCTATCAATTTGTTCGCGGCGGAGACTGGGGCTACAGCTTCTTTACATTCCGAAACCACTTCTATGCCACCTGGATCCCCTCAGATCTGGACTCTCCTACAAGGATCTTGCACATAACCTTAGAAGCCTTTAAAGCCTATGCAGTCATCGCTATGGCATATCTCCAAACTGATCCTCGTACGCCATGGTCCCACACCAATTCTTTTTCCGTTCTCTCGGCTCTTTCGCATGCCGGACCCGTCGGATCTTGGATCGCAAAAAGGCTTCCTTTCAAATGGGACACGAAAGATCGCTTCGGTGACACAATCCTACACTCACTCGCAAAATCAAAGTTTTCTGGATACAGAGCGCGCGCAATGGTCCGATCAATAGCCAATAGCAATTTGAACGTGAACCAATTGGACACAGCCGTTGCCAAAGGCACCGCCTTACATTTGGCCTGTAGCATAAGAACAACCAGTGTCGACATGGTGAAAGCCCTACTCGAGCTGCCTGGAGTCGATGTAAATGCACTCGGTGGCTACCTAGTAACACCCCTAAATTATGCGTGTATATCCGGACAATCCGAAAAAGCTTTGCTACTGCTTCAAAAGGGTGCCACAGCTGATTATCTAACTCTACGTCTCGCCATTATACATGATTGCTCTCCAAAGGTGATTCGTGCCCTATCAAATAGAGCCGGGATCCCAAAAGACAAGCAAGGCGTATACCTTCTTCAAGCCTATTGCAATCTAGGCATGAAAAAAGAAGCGGAACAGAGGATAGATAAAGATCCTTCATTACTAAATCAGTTCGATCGCTGGCACCAGCACCCACTGCACTATGCCGCCAGAAAAGGGCATACAGAACTCATCTCCCTATTTGTCGAACGTTTCTCTATTGATCCTTACGGCATCAGAGACGAATATCAAAAGACGCCCCTCCATTGGTTTGCAGGGGCAAAGCCTCAACTATCTGAAAAACACATGGCCGAGATCATCAACGCATTCAAATCGCCTGCTCAGATAAATGCAGGCGACTATAACGGCAGAACCCCCCTTCAAGCAGCTGTGGAGTTAGGAAACCTACGTCTAGTCAAAACACTCCTTAAGCTTGGTGCAAGCCCCAACATCGAAGATCTCAAAGGCAAGACACCACTCCACTATGTATTGAAAGCTTCCAAAGAAACACGACCAGCCCTTTTAGAACTGCTGCAAGGCTCTGCCGCCTGGAACGAAGAAAAAAATCGCCGAGCTCTACTGCACTACTACTATCATTCAGAATTGCTGACCGACCAATACAAATGGATGGAGCTTGTCGAGAGCAAAGTCGACCTAAATGCTTTGAGTTTTGAAGATAAACCAATCCTGCAACTAGCCCTCGAAAAAAAGCAATTTTATGCAGTCAGATTCCTACTGCAACACAATCCCCCACTAACTTATTCAGCCTCTCCCGGTGTCCAATCTGATGCGTTAACACCCTGCATTAAATTGAGCGAACGCCCTCAACAATGGCTTCAGGAGATTCTTTATCCACTACCTGAAACCGCTCTGGCACACATCGCTGCTGAAATCGATCAGCTACTAGAACAGGACCTCTTGAGTCTATACACCTATAATCCAGTGAAAATTGCTGCTGCGCTGCTTAATGAATCGACACGCGACAAAATGTTACAAAACCTTCATCTTCTCCACAGGCCATTTCACGACATGGCCGCCTCGCATCATGACGCCTTCGCCTGGGTTGTTCCCGTTTTGGAACATTTAAATATCAACTTCACCAACTTGATCCGTAGTCAATCTCCTGAGGCAAGCCTCGCCATCATCGCCTATTTATCACCGGAAAAACGAGCTGAACTAGTTGAGTCTCTAAATGAATTAGTAAAAACAGCCTATAATAACTACCAGGAATTGGCAGCCGCTAAATTAAAAGACAATAAATTCACCAAGCAGCAATATTCCAGCGAGCTCGGTACTGTACTGGCAAGCAAGCGCAATTTGCAACTACTCAGACAGCTTTCACCCGATGTACCGTTGGATCTAGATCTTTTGAATCAATTAGAGCAAAACCTAACTAGCTACCAGGCAGCACTGATCGCACTCTCTCCTAAATTTCCGCAGGAACAACTAAGCCTAGACAAGGAACTAGAAGAAATAGACATGCCACGCTTTGTAATGGACCTTCTTCCTGAAGGTCCTTTAGGCACAAAAGCTGCACCATTTCCCATAGCGGACCTTTATGACGCAGGCCTATGCTCAGGCGTGGATGCAAAGCTCATCAGCCTGAATCTAAAACCCTACCTCGTGGCACGCGAATTCCGTCGTAGTCAACAAGACAACGTCGATGCCGCAGAATTATTAAATAAAATTCAAGAAAATTTAATATCAGAAATTTACCAAATGCTTATTATAGCAAATCACATAGGTAATGCTAATCTAAAATCAATTAGTGAAGATAAAATTAATCGCTTCGCCGAAATTATCAATCAATTACAAGGAAAGGAATTAATCAATAAGTTAATCGATCTAGAACAAGAACGTATTTTAGATCTGCTTACTTATTACCTTGAGCAACCTGAACGAATAAAAACAAAAGAAGGCGAATCGCTGTCAGACAGCTTAGCAAACAAGAACAAGTATTGGACAACCTTTTGGACAGTTGCTAAGCCGCAATAGAGACGCGATGTTCTGCTGGCACGGGGTTTAAACGTGGAAAACGCAGAGAAGGCTGAGTCGCTGAGGACGCAGAGCACCATCGCACTTTTGCAACTGCAAATCTACTAGAAGAGGGTTGGCCTTAAAAATAACAAGAGAGCGCTATTGTTTGTATCCGAAATTGACACCTCTCTTGTTTTTTTAAGGCCAACCCTCTTCTAGTACGACTTTGAGCTTTGCTCAAAGAGTAGCGATGGTGTGATGGGGGACCAAATCTCTGTGCTCATTGGGTAATCAAGATTGGCAAAAATCTCAGCGCACTCTGCGGCTCTGCCTTCTCTGCGTTTTCCACAATTCCTAGTACTGCCTGGGAAATCCGTCATTGGCTCAATCTTTGCTCAAAACACCTAAGCATCCTCCTCTGGTGAAAAAAGTTCCTTCCCAGGTAGTATAAATCTTGTATGGCGTACACGTTTTTTATAGGAAATCCAGATCAGCTTACCACCGACTTAGGTCGTGACCGTTTGGTCGCGATATTGCGTGAGATGCTGCGTATCCGACATTTTGAGCGCCGTGCAGAAGCCGCGTATCAAGAAGGCAAAATCGGCGGATTCTTCCACTCGTACGCCGGCCAAGAAGCCATCCAGACAGGTGTCTTAGCCGCGCTCGGTCCACAAAATTGGTACATCACCACCTATCGCTGCCATGCGTTGGCCATCTTACTCGGCGTTTCCTTAGAAGACATTGCTTCAGAATTTTTTGGCCGTGCAAACGGCAATGCAAAAGGCCGTGGCGGGTCGATGCACCTGTATGCCGACCGACTACTAGGCGGATTCGGCATTGTCGGCGGGCACGTCCCTGTCGCTACAGGAGCCGCTTTTTCGATTAAATATCGCAAAATTCCCAACGAAGTGGCTGTCTGCTTTCTCGGTGACGGAGCTGTCGCACAAGGCGCTGTGCATGAGTCGCTCAATTTGGCGAGTCTCTGGAACCTCCCATGCATCTATGTCATCGAAAACAATAAATGGGGCATGGGCACCGGTGTAGAACGCGCACTCAGTATGAAAAAGATCGCAGAAGATCTCGCCCCTGCCTATCACATGAAAGGCTATACCGTCGATGGCACAAACTTTTTCGACTGTTATGCCGCTTTTCATCACCTCTATCAGGAAGTGCTTGCAACAGGCCGGCCTGTCATTATCGAAGCCTTGGCAGAGCGCTTTAGGGGACATTCCATTTCTGATCCAGGACTCTATCGCAGCAAAGAAGCCCTACAGGAAGCCATGAAAAAAGACCCTATCGCAAAGCTAAGAAGCGAGTTATCCGCGCGCGCTTTGCTCAGCGACGCCGAATTTGAAACCATGGATAAAGAAGCTCGCGAGGCCGCTGCAAAGGCGTTAGAGCATGCAGAACGCAGTCCATGGCCCGATCCAATCCATCTTGAAGAAGATGTTTTTGCACCTTAGGAATTAGGTCTCATTATGGGAACGCAAGTTGTTGACTATCGAGAAGCGTTGCGCCAAGCAATGGATGAAGAGATGCAACGCGATCCTAACGTTTTCATCATGGGCGAAGAGGTGGCCGAATACAATGGCGCCTATAAAGTGACCAAAGGCATGCTGGACAAATGGGGTCCAGACCGCATCATCGACACACCTATTGCAGAACTCGGCTTTACTGGCCTCGCCATAGGTGCCGCACTAACCGGCCTACGGCCTATTGTCGAGTTCATGAGCTTTAACTTCTCCTTCGTAGCAGCCGATCAGATCATCTCCAACGCGCCCAAAATGTACTACATGTCCGGCAACCGATTTCCAGTGCCCATCGTGTTCCGCGGACCCAACGGTGCGGCCGCACAAGTATCCTCCCAGCACTCTCACTGCGTGGAATCCATCTACGGCACCTTCCCAGGCCTGATTATCCTCGCACCTAGCAACCCTTACGATGGCAAAGGACTATTAAAAAGCGCTATTCGCAACAACAACCCTGTTCTGTTTTTAGAAAATGAACTCTCCTACGGCGACAAGATGGAAATTCCGACCGAGGAATACCTTGTTCCCATCGGAAAAGCCTCCATCTTCCGCGAAGGGCGAGATATCACCATCGTCTCACATGGCCGAATGGTACGTGTATGTGAACAAGCGGTTCTAGAACTGGCCAAGCAAGGCATTTCGGCCGAACTGATTGATCTACGCACAGTAAAACCCCTCGACATCGCAACCGTCGCACAATCCGTGCGGAAGACACACTTCTGCTTGCTTGTCGAAGAAGGACATCTCTTTGCAGGAATCACAGCCGAAGTCGGTTTTCAAATCCAACAGAACTGCTTCGACTTTCTCGACGCCCCGATCGAGCGCGTCTGCCAGCGAGAAACACCCATGCCCTATTCCCAAATGCTGGAACGCGAAACCTTGCCCAACGTGCCGCGAATTCTATTTGCCGTGCAACGTTTACTTAATCTTGGAGTAAAACACTGATGGCCACGCTTCTCAAAATGCCCAAACTATCGCCTACAATGGAGTCTGGAGTCATCGTCAAATGGAACAAAAAAGAAGGCGACCAAGTTAAGGCAGGCGAGATCCTCATGGAAGTCGCTACAGATAAAGCAACCGTCGAACATGAAGCACTTGATGACGGATGGATGCGTAAAATCCTAGTCAAAGAAGGTGACGAAGCGCACGTCAACCAACCCATCGCCATCGTAACCACAGACCCCAACGAAAACATAGAAGGCATTCAAACAGAATCTACCCCTCAACCCACCGCAGAGCCCTCCCAAGAACGTCAAGAAGCACCACCAGAAGAACGCAATACCGCCTCTCCTAAAGCCGCACAAGGATTAGTGCAGCCGGCATTCGCTCCAGAACCACCGCTAACCAATTACACTTTTACCAATCCACGCGAAGCAGTACATGGGCGCGTAATGGCCTCTCCACTAGCGCGCAAGCTTGCAGACGAACGCAATTTGGATCTTACATCAGTACAAGGCACCGGCCCAAGTGGACGAATCATGTCGCACGATTTAGGAAAAGCCGTACAATCCGCCGCAGCGAGTTTTGCCCCAGGACAAGCACCTCAGAATGCCCCAGGCACCTATGAGGAGGAGAAACTCTCTCCTATGCGCAAGGCTATAAGCCAGCGCTTACAAGCCGCTAAAACATTCATCCCGCACTATTACGTGCGCCGCTCTATTCATGTCGACGCACTGGTCTCCGCCAGGGAACAACTTGAAGTAACTGGAGTTAAAGTCAGCCTCAACGATTTCATCGTTCGCGCTTGCGCGTTGGCTTTACGCAAACACCCAAAAATCAACAGCGGTTATAACTCCGTTAACAACACCATCACCCGCTACCAAACCATCGACATCTGCGTTGCTGTAGCTGTCGAAGATGGATTGATCACACCTGTAATTTGGCATGCCGATCATAAAAATCTGGGAGAGATATCCAGTGAGATCCGCCATCTCGCAAAAAAAGCGCGCGAAGGCAAACTCCAGCCTCATGAATACCGTGGAGGCTCTTTTACTATTTCCAATCTAGGCATGTATGGAGTTGATGAGTTCACTGCTGTGATCAATCCGCCTCAAGCCGCTATTTTGGCCATAGGTGCCGTGATGGATCAAGCCGTGATCAAAGGCGGAAAAGCCGTTCCAGGCAAGGTTCTGAACTTGGTTTTATCTTCTGACCACAGAGTCATCGATGGTGCAGTAGCCGCACAGTTCCTTCAGACAGTGAAGCTCTACCTGGAAAATCCGGCTGTACTGATCGTGTGAGTCTTAGCAGACTCCAACTGAAAAGAACAGGATAAGAAGGATCGCCTTCGGCGGCAGGATGAGCAGGATGATAGTATTTGACTAGGTTTATGCCCCTCCAGAGTATGCTTTTTGATTAAACACAAAGACACAAAGGCACGAAGATAGATATTTTTTGAGCGCAGCTCAATAGGCCGGAACCGGCACCTGAGAGCCAGCAAGGGCGATCATGATTTTCACATCTCTGTAACGCCCTTGCTGGCCTCGGTGCCGGTTCCACTCAGCTTGCTTCGCAAGAACCGTCTCCAAAATCTTTCTTGCGCCTTTGTGTCTTTGTGTTTAATCAAAAAGCATACTCTGGACGGGCATAAACCTAGTCAAATACTATCATCCTGCTCATCCTGCCGCCGAAGGCGATCCTGCTTATCCTGTTCTCTTCTTTAGCTCTCTTAAACGTCCACACTACATAAAAACAACCTTCTCGACAGACAAATCACTTTTACGAGGATGAACCTCCACAGATTCCACCTCTACATCTTTTGGATCTAACCGATTACCTAACTCGGCGACCTCACCATCCAACTGCGCTTGCAGATCCTGTAACTGTTGCACATTACTTTTATAATCCGCTTCAGCTACCTCTGCAGCTTGATTCTCTTGTCCGATTTTACCCGCTCTTCGCAATGTTGTTCCGGCATTTGTCATCGTGCCTTTCGTTACGCCTTTACCTAAAAAAGCTCCGGCAACAGAAGTAACAAACGAAATGAATGTATCTGCCTTTTGCCACAGTGCACTACGCTTTTTCACACCCATTTTCTCTTCTGCGCGCCGCACTTTTTCTTGCAGTTGCGCTTTCTTGTTCGCGTACTTGCTTTGTGCTTTAGCAACCATCTCATCACGCTTCTCACGTAACGTCAGCCCCACAGAAGCGAGAAAATCCGCCTTAGTTTGGTTAGGTTTAGAGAGCAAATGTAACTCCGCCGCACGATACAGCGTCAACACCTGCTTCTGGTACAGAAAGGCAGCAAACCCTTTTTCTGCTTCGGAATCTTTTTTACCATCTGAAAGATCAGACACATCTACAAGCTCCGATCCCTCTTCCCAGAGTATTGTGGAGCCATCATCATCGATAGGCGCCTTGATCTTCACCTCTTTCCACACGTCGATCTCATTTTTGCTGTCGACAAAATGCACCTTTGCTAATCCGATCGCATACGCTTTTTTCCCCGCACTTTTACTAGCAGCAGCAGGCTTCTCTTTTTCTTTTTTCTAGTCACTACCTTGTCCGTTTTATCGACTAATAACCCGATCTGCGCCAGTGTGAGCGGCCCGCGCAAGTAAGACATCGTCCAACGTGTCTCAAAAAGAATCGGCGCATCCTCATAAATACTCTGCATGATGAACACACGATTCTTCGTAAATGAAAGCAGCTTGTCGAACGCCTTCGCATTGATTTCACCATTAGACGCAACCTGCAACCCTTCCAGCACGCGTCCCTTGTCGCGCTCCGTTTGCAACTTCCCAATAAACCAAGTTCCACAATTCGATAAACCCTTGTAATCTAAATCCACAGGATTCTGTGTTGTCAATACCACTCCCAAACCATAAGCACGAGCCTGTTTTAACAGCGTCAACATGGGAAGTTTTGATGGAGGTGTGGCTGTGGGCGGGAAAAATCCAAAAATCTCATCCATATAAAGCAACGCACGCAAACTCGATGTCCCCGGTTGCTTACGCATCCATGAAATCAGCTCATTCAAAAAAATCGTCACAAAAAACATGCGCTCTGCTGCCGACAGATGAGCAATCGACAAAATCGAAAGCTTCGGCTTGCCCTCAGATGTGTACAAAAGACTCTGAATGTCTAACGCATCCCCTTCCATCCATGCTTGAAAGCCTGGCGAGGCTAAAAGATTATTCAGCGTAATCGATAGATTCATCCGCTCTTTCGGAGCAAAAAAAGTATCCACATCTAACGCACCAATCTTTTTGAACGGAGGTTTTTGTACCTGTTCAATCAGAGTCGAGATATCCATATCCTTCCCTTCATCCCATGCGCGAGAGAGAATGTTCGAGATCAGAATATGTTCACGGCTCTTAATCGGATCTGTATCGATACCCAATAACGCAAGCACGCCGGAAGAGGTAGACATGATACGATCGCGCATCGCCTCTTTATCTTGCCTCAACTCATCAGAAGGCGCCGCAAACGAACTCAGGACTGATATAGGAATGCCAGCTTGACTAGCAGGCGTGTAGATCGCCATCTCAACATTCTTGCGCAGCGTCTGAATCCTCTCCGGCGTTTCATCCCAAGAAGCCAACCCCTCGCGCCAGGTCTTTGCAGTAGCTTCTGCGTACGCCTTTGGCTCCAGCCCCTTTCTTTCCGCCTCCTCCTTGTCGATCCAAGGAAGAAAATCGCTCGCCTCAAGCTTAGGAAAAGTCAGCAACAAATTCCCTAAGTCACCTTTAGGATCGATCACAAGCGCAGGAATTTTATCTAAGGCCGCTTCTTCCAGTAGGCTGATCCCAAGGCCCGTCTTACCGCTGCCCGTCATCCCAATACAAAGAGCATGCGTAGTGAAATTCTTGGCATTGTAAAACAACGCCTGATCGGTAGAACTCTCCTTAGCTACAGGATTGATCACTCGACCAAGATAAAATGTACCCACCTGTTCCTTAAGCACCATAACGAACCTTTTAACCTACATTTACACCGTTCATAGGGCGCGAAGCGCTTTGGCCAACTACAATTCCATCAAAGGCCGAACCAAAACAACAATCAACCCAACACACACCACACCGAGATAAAACGGCAGAACACCCCAGAAGAAAATCTCCTCATACCGTTCCTCATAATAAGCCTTCCGAATTTGATAAATACTCACCGGCAACGCCAAAGCTGGAATCGCAAACAACACCGTCACAATAATTCCCAAAATCAAAGGGACTGCCGGTGCTAGCAAGATAACGATCGAAAAGCCATATGCCGAATATAAGACCAAAGGAAACAGCACCGTGTAGAACAAAATCCAGCATCCAGCTGTGATTTTAATCCATTGTGCCTGTTGTGCAGGCGTTAGATCAGGTCTTTTCATAACCTCTCCCAATACCGTAAAACCGCTTGCGCCGCGTGAAATCCACACATCCCATGCACCCCACCACCCGGCGGCGTCGAGGAAGAACAAATATACAACCCCTTCACAGGTGTCGAATAAGGATCAATACACGCCGTAGGACGGGTCAGAAACTGACAAATGTCTTGTACGCCACCGTTAATATCCCCGCCAATATAGTTTGCGTTATACTGCTCCATTTGCATCGCATTCTTCGTATTGCGCGCCAAAATGCAATCGCGAAATCCAGGTGCAAAGCGCTCAATTTGCGACTCTATCAGATCCGTCATGTCCACAGTTGACCCATTCGCAACATGACAATACGCCCACGCCGTGTGCTTGCCCGGAGGCGCTCGGCTAGAATCGAATAAACTCTGCTGAGCCACCAACACAAACGGTTTTTTTGAACCTTTACCAACCCAAACATCCCGTTCGGAGTCGATGATCTCTTGCGCAGTACCCCCCACATGAACCGTACCTGCGCGTGTGCACTCTTTGGCTGTCCATGGAATAGAATCGCTTAACGCCCAATCGATCTTAAACACACCCGGACCATAACGATACCGTTCTAACTTCTCTCGGTAACTCTTCGGCAAACGGTGACCAGCAACACGCAATAGCTGTCGCGGTGTAATGTCGCACAAAATTACCTTGGACGAAGCAAGCTGATCGATCGATTCAATCGTCGTACCCGTTACCACATCCCCGCCAAGCTCTCTTAAATGCGCAATCATCGCATTGGCTATGCTCTGAGATCCACCCTTAGCCATCGGCCAACCCACCGCATGCCCAGTGATCCCTAAAATCAAACCAAATGCCGCTGTCAGATACTTGTCCAATGGCATGATCGCATGCGCCGCAAGACCCGCAAAAAGCGCACGCGCGCGCTCGCCTCGAAATCGACTCATCAGCAAACTCTGCGCCGAACGAAGCCCTAACCAACCCAATCGCGCAACTGCAAGCGGATGGTGCGGAACATGTAACGGAGCCAGAACATCATCCATTAGCCTAGGCCAATCGTCCACCAACGGCTGCATCAGACCACGATACGCCTCCACATCCACACCAAGCGTATCGCTCGTTTTCTCCACCGAAAGATCTAAGACCGCCGCCGTGCCACCGTCAAGCGGATGCGCCATCGACGCCAATGGATAAACCCACTCCAAACCATATTTCTGAAGAGAAATACCCCGAAAAAAAGGCGAAGCCACCCCTAAAGGATGGATCGCAGAACAAATATCATGCGTAAATCCCGGAAGCGTCAGCTCAGCCGAACGCATCCCCCCACCAGCCGTAGACAACGACTCATACACAACCACAGACAAACCCGCCTGCGCTAACGTAATCGCCGCCGCCAACCCATTCGGGCCCGAACCAATCACAGATGCATCATAAATACGGTCTATCGCCATGTCTCAGAAACTAATGCATCACAACCTTATCGGCAAGTACACCCGTGCGTACCTTACATAAATCCGTGCCCGAGCCCGAAAAACTTACACAACAGAACCACCCCACAACAATCATGCTAATCGGGCTCGGGCACGCACACGGGCTCGGGCTCGAAAGTTCTCAACGAAAGGGCACATAGTACCGCCACAACCATCGGAAAAATCCCACAAACCGCTAAAGAATGAAACGCCTCATACAACAACAAACAAATCGGCACAGTACTGCCAAGAAAAAGTGATGTTGCAATCGCCGAGCTAATAAAAATTCCCCGACAACGCATAGGCACAGGAAAATGCCCCAACATCCACCCATGCACCGGACCAATCACCAAAGAAGCCAAACTCGTTAAAATCAACTGCAACACCAACAAACTCGAACAGAAATAACACAACGGAACCACCATCAAGGCAAACAAACCTGCACCCGCAACCATCACCCTCTGCAACCCAAACCGATCAGCTAAAGCCCCACCAACCACCAAACAAACCCCATACGCCACCAAAGACTTAAACGTATCAAATTGCACACCTTCAACCCCACCCTCCTGCGTAAGAGGAAGAAACAAAAAGATGAACGAATAACTCACAATAAAAAACGCCAAAACACTCACCGCACGACCAATACGACGCCATTCCTCTCGCATAAAAGACCACAAATTCACCCCGCTCAACGCCCCATGCGACAAAGCTGCGAACTGCGGCGTCTCACGACAGAAATTTTTCAGAATGTAACTGACTAATCCCCCCAATGATCCCAACAAAAAACAACCGCGAATCAGCCACTCACTCTCCACCGAAACAGTAGCACACACATTCGCCAAACACAGCCCAAACACCGCAAATAAACAACTCGTCGCACTCAAAAGACCGCTCTGCCGCCGATCATCCGCGTGCTCCAATGAAAAGACAATCGACCCATGATACTCGCCACCTGAGAAGAAATTCTGCGCACCTATAAGAACCAAAAACGCGATCCAAGCCTGATCTCCCCACAAACCAATAGGAACCAAACCCATCAACCCCGTCGAAACAGCCAATCCCAACGCAGAATGCGTACAGGTACTCCGACGACCCTGCTTATCCCCAAGCCTGCCATAGTACAACGCCCCCAAAGGATACATCAGACAAGACCCCGCAAACGCGAGACAATAAGAGAAAAATAACGCACTCCAAGCGTGCGACTCTCGAAATAAAAGATTCGCCAGAACCGGCGCTGTGAACGCGTATATCGACATGTTATACGCTTCCATCAAACTGGAAACAAGACCCGCCCAGGTCTCTCGTGGAACAATAAATAGAGATTTCGTAGCCTTCGCTACAGATGCAGACGCCGCCATCTTCACTCTCCCTCCGCTGGCATGACCCAGATCAGGTTATGGAGGGTATCTTGAAAGTGTGATCGAAATCTAGCACACAAATCATTCGATCGAACTTTCAAGACACCCTCATAGGGACTCTCTCAGCTGAAATAGCCCACATGGCCACTCCAGCACCCCTGGTGATTAAAATTCGACTAATCATAAAGAAATCGCCAATTTCTGTCTTCAAAATTCCATCACAACATAATTGACATTTTACCGATAATAAGTCATAGTTATAAAAAACATAATCAGGAAAATCGAACTATGGTTATTGTTAGTGAAATTTCAGCAAGAGATGGTTATGACTATTCTTTCGAACCTTCAACGAAAGATTCTTTCTCAAGCTTTGAACAAAAGATCATTAGTATTCGCAATGAGAAACTGATCGATGCTGTAATTTACCACCGACCTAATATACATCAGCGACTCTTTAAACTTTTCTCCCTCGCTAACCATGACTTCCTTAATCCACCTCTTGTGTCTGCCGCTTTCTCAGGTGACTTGAAGTGGATGTCTGAACTGCTTCAATCCGGTACAAAAGACAAGCCAGATGCATCAGGAATTACTGCTCTTATGACAGCCGCAAATCAAGGCAATGTCGAAATGTTGCGTTTGCTAAAAGGTCACTGCGACCTAGAGCATCGAACCGCAAAAGGATTATCTGCTCTCCATTATGCGGCCTCTCGCGGTGAAGTTCCAGCCATGCTGGAACTCCAATCCTGGGGTCTCGACCTCAATGAACAGACCAAAGACGGCAACACGCCACTCCATATCATCGTCGCATCTGGATACGGTTTCCTGCTACCGCGCCTAGCTCAGAAAGGGGGAGACCTCACGATTCGAAATCATGCGGGCAAACTGCCTGATGAAATCAGACCATTTACCTTCCCATTTCGCGCTGCCGGTCTGATTGTCGCAATAATAGTAGTAGCTGCTTCACGAATATTGCTAAGAAATTAATTGACTCATCGAATAGAAGTTGCTAAACGGAGCTTAATCTGAACCAGGAGAAAGCTCATGTCTATCGTGAAAGTGATCGAAGTCATTAGTGAAGGTGCCTCAATAGAGGACGGTATCAAAGCCGCCGTCTCAGAAGCTGCTAAGACTGTAGAAGGAATTCTGCAAGTCAACGTAGATCACGTGGAAGCTTTGGTCGAAAAAAACAAAGTCACTAAGTTCCGTATCCGAGCTAAAGTCAGTTTTTTAGTGAAACATTAATCTTCACGAGGTGGCCTGCGCAAGGCCTTCTTCTGAGAATTTTTGGATTTTTCTACGCGCCCCTTTACCTTCACAGAATAAGGCGTACGCGTCGGAACGCGGTATGGCTTCCGGTAATTGAGTTTAGCAACGGCTTCGCGTAGTTTCACGAGGCAGTCCGCTTTGTTAGCAAACTGACTACGTTGTCGTTGACTTGTCACTACGATTCCCGTCGGAAGATGCGTAAGCCGTACAGCACTGTCCGTCACGTTGACATGCTGACCGCCGCTTCCACTTGAACGAAACGTATCAACCTTGCACTCCGCCAAAAGATCGTCATCAGATGTCGGCAAATAGATCTTGTTCATAGATCACCAGAACCATTCTTTCTTTCTTTTTTTCAGGATAACAGGATTAACAGACATACGCATCAACTTAACGCTTCAGCAGACTCAAATCCAAGAATAAAAAAAACAAGATAAGCAGGATCGCAAGCGGCAGGATAGAGAGGATTATATCAATCCACAAGTGTTTTGGAAGCCACTTTATGCATTTTTTTAAACACAAAGACACAAAGGCACGAAGAAAGGGTTGATTAAATTTTCTTTGCGCCTTTGCGTCTTTGTGTTTAAAAAAAATGCATAAAGTGGCTTCCAAAGCACTTGTGGATTGATATAATCCTCTCTATCCCATACGCATCAGGCTAAGATAAGTTTTTGTGATTATGCAATTGATAACAAGCTCATTACGACAGGAAGACCCTCGTAGAGGGTCTCTGAATGTAGCCCACCGTGAACCTGCGAGCGGAGCGAAGACAGGTGTAACGGTGGGAAAATGCGCCGAAAACCTATTGCACCCCCGAAGGGGCGTGCCTCAAGATTTTAAATCAACGGGTTGAGGCACTCTCGTTCGAGAGTGCGAACTCTATTTTGCCATTATTCCCACCGTTACACCTGTCTTCGCTAACGCTCGCAGGTTCACGGTGGGCTACATTCAGAAACCCTCTACGAGGGTTTTCCTTTCGCAACAAGCTTGCTATCAAATATATGCGCATCAAAAACTTATCTTAGCCTGATGCGTATGCCTCTCTATCCTGCCGCCGAAGGCGATCATGCTTATCCTGTTTTCTTTTTTTATTGGGTTTCTTAAAGCTCAAGGTGATGCGTATGCCTGCAGTCCTTGTTGTCCTTGTCTCCTGCCATCACAACCCTAACCTCATGATCCTGACCATCATCAACCAATTTGATCTCGTGAACCTTAACACTTCTACCAACATGCTGCGGGTTTTCCACCACAATTCGATACATACTCTTCCCATAGCGATACAAAATCTTAAACCCATCCCAACTACATGGAATAACAGGATCGATGCGCAGTACATTCTCACGCAAGACAAACCCGCAGACCTCTTCCAGCCAAACGCGATACATCCATGCAGAGGCGCCCGAATACCAACTCCATCCGCCTCTCCCTACCTGTCCTGGAAGATCATACACATCTCCCGCTAACACATACGGTTCCAACCTATATAGGGCGGCCTGCTCTGCATTGAGAGCATGGTTGATTGGGTTCATCATCTGCAACAGGCTAACTGCTTTATCCCCATCGCCTAAGCGTGCAAACGCCATAGGAAGCCATAGAGACCCATGCGTATATTGTCCGCCGTTCTCGCGCACGCCTGGTGGATAGCCCTTGATGTAGCCCGGATCATGCGACGTCTGATCGAACGGCGGAGTCAGAAGGCGTACGATCCCATCACGAGCGAGATGCTGTTCTGCAGCGAGTAGCGCTTGTCTGCTGCGCTTCTTCTCCCCTGCACCACTGATGACTGACCATGATTGCGCGATAGAGTCTATCTTCGCTTCGCTGGAGTCCTTTGTTCCAAGAGGAGTCTCATCGTCAAAATACGCACGTCGATACCAGCCCCCATCCCAGCCATTAGCTTCGATCGCCTGCGCTAACCGCGTCGCTTGCTCAATATATTGTAAACCCTCTTCCTTCTGACTCTTTCGTTCCAGCAACTCTGCATAATCGTGCAGTACGTGAATCAAAAACCAACCGAGCCAAACACTTTCTCCCTTTCCTTCTATACCTACGCGATTCATGCCATCGTTCCAATCGCCCCCTCCCATCAAAGGCAACCCATTGACACCGCTCGTGCTGCCTTTACGAATAGCACGCAGACAGTGCTCCAACAAAGTTCCACTCTCCATAGAAATAGCAGGAACAGAAACAACTTCATGTTCGTTGTCAGCAAGCAATGGCGCGTCCAAGAAAGGGATACTCTCATCCAAAACAGCAAGATCGCCCGTCACGCGCACATAATGTGCCGTCACAAAAGGAAGCCATAAAAGATCATCTGAGATGCGAGTCCGAACCCCTAAACCTGACTGAGGGTGCCACCAATGCTGCACATCCCCCTCGACAAACTGCCGTGCAGCCGTTTTAAGAATATGCGCACGCGCCAATTCCGGATGCGAATAAATCAACCCCATCGCATCTTGCAACTGATCTCGGAACCCATACGCACCGCTCGACTGATAGAACGCTGCCCTTCCCCAAAAACGGCAGCTCAAAGTTTGATAGAGCAGCCAACGGTTGAGTAGTAGGTTTATCGTAGGATCCGGAACCTCAATTTGCACCGTCTGCAACGTATGCTCCCACCATGCTGTTGTCTGATTCAACAACTCTTCAACTTTATTGGGTTCACGCACCAATGTCGTCAAAACACGTGCCTGCGCTTGATCTTCAGCATAACCTAAAACAAAAACCACTTCTGTAGTAACTCCTGGCTCAAGTTCAACAGAAATCTGAAGCGCTGCACAAGGATCCAACCCGGTAGAAATATGCCCAGATAAACGACTCCGACGCATAGCTGCAGGTGTATTTAGACCATTGTTTCGACCAATAAATTCCGCACGATCGCCCGTAAAAGATCGCGCAGGCGGAGACGATGAAACAAACGCCACATGCGATGAATAATCAGCATGATAACGGTTATAGGCATGCAGACTCTGACTCAAAGCATCCCATTCCGTGTACACATGCATCTGCGTCTCATCGCGATTTGTTCCTAACACAAGGTCTGCATAAGAGGTCACTGTAAGGCTGCGACGACGCCCAGAATTATTCTTAATGCGCAATCGCTGAACACGCAACGGCAATCCACCCTGTTCATCAACAGGCACAAAGACAACCAACTCCTGCTCCAAACCATGGCTATTGTGCTCAAATCGACTGTAACCCTGACCATGTGTGATACGATACGCATCCAATTCTCGAATCGGCCCTGGCGTAGCTGTCCAATAGATTTGCGATTCCTCGTCGCGAATGTAAATAACATCCGCAATCGGATTAACAACAGGATCATTCGACCAAGGAGTCAACCGATTCGTCTGGCTATTGCCATACCACGTACATCCACAACCAGCCTCCGACACCATCGTACCAAACATCGGATTCGCCATCACATTGATCCACGGTTGAGGCGTATGCTGATTGCGATCCAAATAAATGGCATAAGTCTTACCGTCCGGCGAAAACCCACCCAACCCATTAAAATGGGACAATTCTAAGAAAGGAAGCGGCTTAGACAACGCCTCTGGCACCTTTCGCTTAGGCGGTAAATTAGCCGGATACGTAGTTGCAGGCAACGGAGAGACAAGCTGCTGCCTAAACGTCCCTCGCGCTGCAATCAAAAGCGCTCTCGCAGAACACAAAAGCAATGTCAGATCCTCGCGCGAAAGATCATCTTTGTTACGCAAAAATACACCACCAGGCTTGTCTATCTCAGAACGCTCCGCATAAGCCTCCAAAATACGATTGATCTGATCCCGAATCGGACGATCGTAACTCACCTCTTCCTCATTCAAAATCACAAGGTCAACCTTCAATCCCCTTAAACGCCAAAAGTTATGCGCGATCAACGACTGACGCACAATGTCTGTCTCATGCAAATCACGCACAGTCACAACAACAATAGGAAGATCACCCGAAATGCCATACGCCCACAATTTAGACTGTCCCAACCGATTACTGCGCAGACGAGCTTGTGAAGCACGAAGTTGCAAATGAGGATAAAGAATACGGCTAGCCAACTTTTGGTAAAGCTGTACCTCCTCCGGTTGTACACGCAGGTGCCGCAACTCCAATTGTGCATAGTTCCATGACAACTCGAACGCACGCTGAATGACAGAAAAATCCTGATACTTCTCCATCAAACTCGCCACCGTAGAACGGTCACCCCCCACACCCGTTACAAACGCAATCTGCATACGACGCCCAGGCTCTAACGTCACCTGCTTACGCAAGCTAAAGATCGGGTCTAAAGTCGTACCCGCACTGTTGGATAACTTATGATCCAACGCCACAGGATGCTGCACAGTACCGCCACGACCCACAAACTTGGCTCGATCCGTCTCGTACTGAACCTGCCCCCCACTCTCCTCACCAACAACCCGATGACCCGCCCACAGCGGCTGATCCTCCTTCGAACGCAAACGCCGAAACGCCAACAAAGCCGACAAATGCGGCAACGACTCAGTCTCCACAAAAAACTTGTTGAACGCCGGGTGCGCACGATCCGTCGCACGCGGAGCTAACACCAACTCCGCATAACTAGTTACTTCTAAGCGACGCACCTCTTTCGAATGATTGATCAATGTAATCAACCGAATCTCTACATTGTCCTCAGGAGAAACAATGATTTCTGTGCGCGTTTCAATACGCTGATCCTTGCGCGTAAACTCAACCTTGTCCCCTTTGAAACTCACAGAGTACTGTCGACCACTTGTACGCGTCGGCTGATACGTGTTCGACCAAACAGCACCCGAGTCCAAATCCTTCACATAACAAAAAGTACCCCAACCATCACATGTCGTATCAGCACGCCATCGAGTGACATCATAATCACCCCACATGCTATACCCACCGCCCGAATTGGTCACCATGATGGAATAATGACCGTTAGATAACAAATTAACCTTCGGCAACACACTGTCAGGCGTTTCAGCCATACCCATTACCGGTACAGAAGAAAACGGTACTAACCGACTAACAACGACCCTCTTCTGATAGTTCTGAGTCGAGACCGGCACAGATGTAGGCACCCGCTCATACAACAACGACTCCACACCCATCACACGCGGATCACTGTGAAAACGCGTGTTCAAAATACTGTTGTGAAGCAAATTATTGATCGACCCAAAAATCATCCCCTGGTGATGCGCCATGTAGGCATACACGATGATCCCTCGCTCGCCCGTCTGGTCCGTCTGCCCAGTAAAATCCACCGATTCATACAACCCATATGGACCCAGCATCGATTGCGGATTGCGATGAATCAACTCATGCAAGTTCTTCGCAGCAGCCTTAGGATCGATCATCAACGCCAACGCAGACGAATACGGACTAACAACAAGATCCTCCTCCAACCCCCTTTTCAAACCCGTTCCAGGCACACCAAAACTGCGATACTGATACGTCTTACTCGCATCAATCACACTAAACGCCGACTCAGAAATTCCCCAACAAATCCCACGCTTCTGCCCATAATCGATCTGACACGCTACAGCCATCGCACAACCATTTCCCAACAAGGAATCTGGGTAATGACGATTCAATAACAGCGGCATCAAATACTCAAACATCGTCCCGCCCCAAGAGAGCAATACATGCCGACCATCCACCAACGCATACGGACGCCCCAACGCCCACCAATGCTCCACAGGCACATCTTCCTTCGCAATCCCCACTAAACTCGCCAGCCGCGCTTCGCTCGCCAACAAATCATAATAGTTAGGATCCAAACGCCTCGTCTCAAGATTATAGCCAATCGAAAAAACCTTTCTGTCTACATTGTAGAGATACTTCAGGTTCATCTCATTAGCCATCAACTCAATCTCATTCAGCAACTTCTGCAAGTTCGACAACGTCTCCCCCGCCAACCACTGAGCCGTCTCCAACGCCCCCTTAAGCCGCTTATGCCAATCATTCAACTCCGGATCCGCTTCCACTGACGCCATAAACATCTCAATGTTCTGCGTCACACGCCCACTCGCTAAATCCTCCAGCGAAATCGAAACAGTAGGCAATTCCTTCTTCAACCGGTGCGGACAAACCTCTACAAAAATCTCCACCCAAGAGAAATAACGACTAACCGTTGCCTCCCAGCTGTGAAGCTGCCTCGTCAATCTCTCCGCCCAATAAGCATTCTGCCCCCCCATATGCATCGTCAACGCTTCCGCCGCCTTTGCCGCACTATGGATCCAGCCAATCAACGACAATAAATCATGCGCAGGTTCACTCAATTCCTTCTGCAAGCCCGGAATATTCCCCGCATCCTTCACCAACAACGCATACGTATCCTTCAACCCATCAATCACCTTCAACGACAACAACGGCGCCTTGATATCCTCAACCAACCCCTCCTGCAAGGTCCACAAACAAGCAATTAGATTGCCGCTATCCACCGTCGAAATGTATCGAGGATATAAGGGATTCAACGTACTAATATCGTACCAGTTCAGAAAATGACCCTCGAACCGCTCAAGCTTACCCAAGGACACCATCGTAGAAGAGAGCCGCTCAAGCAAATCATCCAACGTAATGTACGCAAAATCATAGGCGTTTAATAAAGCTAACAACCACAAGCCAATATTCGTCGGTGACGTACGCATCGCCACCTCAACCTTAAGCGCCTCCTGAAAGTTGTCCGGAGGCAGCCAGTTCGATTGCGGACTCACAAAATCATCAAAATATCGCCACGTGCGCCGCGCAATCTCCCGCAACATCTGCCGATCTCGCTCCGTCAATGCACGATCCGGCAACCTCTCCGTCGATGTATCCATAAACCGAACCAGCAACGGCGATATCATCCAAAACACCCCAAACGGCAGTGCAAACAAAATCTGCTTCGGAGCCGTAAGAGCAAGAACAACCAAAACCGCGAACCCAAAAACCGCGCACAAAACCAGTCCCCTCATCGTCGAAGGACCCTTTGCAGAACCCGTAAACGACATCCACTGCAACAAATGGCGGTGAGACACCAAACGACGATAAAATACCCGAACCATCGCATCCACAGCATTCAACGCCTGATGCAGAAGCAAGGACGTATTCACCACCAAACGCACCAAACAAAGCGCCACCTCCTGCCAATACAACAACGCAGGAAGCGTCAACGCAAACATATTGCCCAACAACAACGACACCGTCGGCAACGTCAACACAAACAGCACAATCGCCGTTCCTAACCCCACCCCAGCAGACATAAACCAGTCGCACAACAACAACAACACCAACGACACCGGCAACAACGCACGCCGAAGATTGTCGAAAATCTTCCACCGATTCAACGCTGACAACGTATTCCGACCCGAAGGCGTATAGAAAAACAACCAATCCGCAATTTGCCAGTCCCCACGCATCCAACGATGCTCACGCTTAGACCACGTCAAATAATCAGCAGGAAACAAATCCAACAAACAAACATCACTGGCAAACGCCACGCGCGCAAAAACACCCTCCAGCAAATCGTGGCTCAACAAATGCTCAACCGGAAAACGCCCACCTACAATACTATGAAAAGACCTCACATGATAAATCCCCTTACCATGATACGTCCCCTCCCCAGTCAAATCCTGATACACATTCGAAATCGCCCTTGTATAAGGATCCACCGTCCACGGCTCAGAAAAAATACGCGTAAAATAAGACGTCTTAGTCTGCGGAAAATCCGTAGACACACGCGGCTGAATCAAACTATAACCCCGAACCAAACTCCGCCCATCCGCACTCAAATACGGTTCATTCAACGGATGAGCCAACACCGCCACAAGCTCCCTCGCCTTGCCCTTTGGAAGCTGCGTGTCTGCATCTAAGGTGATCACATACTCAACACCCCTCACCTCCTCCGCAACGCCCGTATGAAAGAAATTAGACGCGCTCTCGTCGATTATAAAACGGTTCAGCTGCTCGATCTTCCCCCGCTTCCTCTCCCACCCAATCCAAGCACCTTCACTCTCACTCCACTCCCGACCACGATAGAACAGAAAAAACTTCCCAGGCCCATACTTCGCATCCAGAGCCTCAATCCCCTCCTTCGCAACCCGCAACAACTCCTCATCGTCCGGCATCTGCGCCTGCGTCGCATCCGCAAAATCCCCTAACAACGCAAACTTCAACGCTTCATCCGTATTCGCTAAATAACGAATCTCTAAACGATTCAACTCCTCCTGAATCCCCTCCGGATACAACAACATCGTCGGCACAACCACCAACGTCCTACAATTCAGCGGAATCCCCTCCTCAAAGGCCATCTTAGACAAACCCTCAGGCGGCAACAAACGAGCCAGAAGAAAATTCACAATCTGAACGCTAATCTCGCTCAAGGGAAGCAATGCCGCCAAAGCCATCAACCCCGCTTGCAGCCCACTCACACCCGTAGCCAAAGTCATAAAAAGAAATAAACTCTCCAGCACCACCGTCAAGAGGACAATACCACCCACATAAGTACACGCAGGATGAGCCCGCAAAACCTTCCGTACCCGACGCAGCCCCACCGCACGATACCCAACCGCCGCCTCAAGCGCAGGCCTGCCGTCATCGATCAAATAATAACCCACATGCTGCTCTACCGCCTCTTTAGCCCTTGAAGCCAACTGCAGCACCCGCGACGCAACAACACCCTCCTCAACCCCAGAGCCCCGCGCTACGTTTTCTAATGCTTGCCGATAACGATTGCGCGTCCCAAAATCCATCTCAGGATAAATCCCCACAGGATCGCGATTCAACGTCTCATTCACCAAACTAACCGCTTCAAAAATCACCGGCCATGAAAGCTGCGATAGCGAAATCAAACTCACCATCAAACTAGAAAAAGTCAGCTGCTCCGAAGCCTCACTTATCTGCTCCTGATGAATGATCTCCGCGCTAGACACCCTATAACGCCCCTCAAACCATTGCTTCACCATCGGCAAAACCGTCTCCTCATCGAACAGATGATTCAACAACTCCTCCGCAAAATGAAACGAAGGCTCTGGCTGGTCCCTCGTCATCATTGACAATAGTCTAGAGACATCATCCGGCTTTCGACGCGCCACGTTCAACAAACGATTACCCCAAAAATTGGCTAACTCACCGTCTCGCATCCGCTGATCTACCGTCCACGATAACGCCTCAATCAACTCCAACAAGCGATAACGCAACATCAACGGCAACGCCCACAACTCGCCGATCGTTAACGACTGAATCGTCTGATACCCCTTCAAAAATGCACAGATATTCTCACGCGTTAACCTCCCTGCAGCACTTTGAATGAATTCTCGCGCAATCGCATAAATACGCGGCATCCCCGCATGAGGCCCAGACACCAACTTTGGCAACTCAGCGTAGTAAGACTCAGGCAAATTCTTCTTGATCTCTTCAATGCTGCTATTAATCGCATACGAGTTATCCAAAAGCCACTGCGCTGACGAAGTAATCGTCTGTTCAATGTACTCCGCGTCGCTGATATCATCGCGCAAATGACGCAACGTCTGCTTAATCGTATTCAGACGCTTCGCAAAATGCTTGCTAACCCGACGACGACTCACCTCCGCCGGAGACATCAACGAAGCCACCTGAGCCGCATACACCTCCAACCCCTCCAACGTGAGCGGCTCACCACTAACCTTATCGCCAACATCATGACCACCGATCGTAGGAATCTCACTGCGCAGCAAGAAAGAAACAGGATGCCCCGCTTTTACCTCACGCAAGATACCCAAAACCTTGCGCACAGCACTGGGAGGAATCTCCGCAATGACCAGCACCTCATCATCCATCACCGCATCCTGATAGCGCGCAATCACCCGACGATCCACACGCGACCACCAATTATGCACTACCAAATTTCCATCCGCACGATGATGCACAGCCGCAACCCTGCGCACACCCTTGCGACGCAACTCCACCAATACGTCTTCAGCAGTCGTCAAATTTTGATAAATACCTAAAGCAACGCTAGAATTCTTCATGGCGTTAGCGAGAAAGCATCGACATTGATCTCATTTTGCGCAATCTCAGTAAGCGCACTGTCAAACGCCTTAGCCTCCTGCAGATTAGCCCTCAGTAGCTCCAGAATAGACTGCAAGTCCATCACATAACTCCAGCTGCAAAGACAACCATAACACGCAACCTTGTAGTGCGTGATCTTCTGTGCGCAAGAAATCAACGCCGCATCACATTGCGGCATATTCATCGACTCGTTAATCACAGTATTCGCCTCAGCAATCAGCCCCTCCATCCCCTCAGACTTCTTCCCCTGAGGTGGCGACTCCACCAAAACAAATACCTCCTCCAACCTCTTCAAATGCTGCTGAGAAATAGGCAGACGCGTATTAAATAGATCGGATAGTCGATCCGATTTCGCCTGCTCCGACATCTTTGCCAACGCCTGCAACGACTGCTGCTCCGCCTGATACAAACTCCGAAGCTCATTCACAAAAAACACGCACGGTTTCATGCCCACTCAACGCCCCCTCAAGATACTTCACACCCAACCGCACCCTAACAAATATCGGGAATAAGGGATAACCGAATCTCCCTATTTTTCTTTTTTTAACAGGATAAGCAAGATCGCCTTCGGCGGCAGGATAAAGAGAATAATATCCTATCCAAAAGTACTTTTAAAGCCACTTTATACATTTTTTTAAACACAGAGACACAGAGCACACGGAGAGATCATCTGTTAATCACAACATCTTCATTACTAGAAAGTTACTCTCTCTGCGTTCTTTGTGCCTCTGTGTTTAAAAAAATCGCATAAAGTGGCTTTAAAAGCACTTTTGGATAAGATATATTTTCTTTATCCTGCCGCCGAAGGCGATCCTGCTTATCCCCTGCTTATCCTGTTAAAAAAAAGAAAATTACTATGCTCAAAGCTATCCCTGCTATCTCTACCGACCCTGTTTAAGAAGTCTCCACAATCGTAACTTCCCCGTTCTTAAGATGATAAAACCCACCCACAATCTGTAGCTTACCCTCTTTTACTAAGTTAGCAATAATCGGAACCGTCTGCAAATAAGCCACAACCATCCGGACGTTCACTTCAATCGCATTTTCCAGCACATCACCCGGCTTTTTACGCGCAGCATCCACCGCAGGCCTAATCAACCTAGCCACAGACGCAATATCCCCCGCTTGATCCTTCACCACAGCCGTAACAGCACCACAACCCTCATGACCCAAAACCAACAACAAAGACGCCCCCAAATGAGCCGCCGCCAACTCTATGCTATCCACCTCCAACGGCCCCGCAACATTCCCAGCGACGCGCACCACAAACAGATCACCTATCCCCTGATCAAAAATAATCTCCGGACTCACCCGCGAATCCGAACAACCCAGCACAATCGCAAACGGACTCTGCATATCCAAAACCGCGTTACGACTCTCCTGCGACCGATTCGGATGCTTAAGCTCGTTGTTCACATATCGCTGATTACCAGCCATTAACCTGGCTAATGAATTCCCAGAACCTTCAATCTCCATCTCATCCTCGCAAGCATAGCTAAGCCCGCAAAGTAGATACACCGTTAAGGAATTGAAAGAAATGATAGAAATAAGAAGACGTCAAAAAACAAAGTCGACTCCCCTGGCGAACCAGGGAAGTCGACAACACGACTAATAGTTGTTACCGTAGTTGTTACCACCGTTACAACCATTGTAGCAGCCGGTGTCACAGCAATTGTTCTGTGCTGGAACGCAGCATGTATATGGCTCGCAGTAACACTGTTTTTCGCAAACTTTACGTGTGCGATAACGTGTTTCTGTAGTATAGAAGCAGCGTTTTACGTTGTAGCAGTATGTTTGGCAATAATACTGTGGAACGTAGTAGCAGCATTTTTTAGTATAATATTTTGGCTCGTAGCAATAGCACTTTTTACGAACACAATATGGTTCGCAAACACAGTAGGTATTGTAACAGGTTTTTGGTCTGTAGCATGTATAGCAGCAGCAGCCACAGTTGTTGTCACAACATTGGTCGTTAGAGCAACAACACTTGTTGCTGTTTCCACCAAACCAGTTACCAAACCAGTTTCCAGCCTCCGCCTTTACAGGCGCGAAGAGTAACATTCCAAAACACAGTGCAAGGATACATGAAGCGAATCTAACTTTCATAGCAATCCTCCCATGGAGCGGGCACTCTATTATGCCCTACAAAATCTTTCCATACAGGTCGCTGGATTTATTGAACAAGATTTTTAAAATAAATTCTAAATCCCCTCCCAACCCTCTCTAAGAAGCGATTTTGCAAAACACATAAACACCTCTGGATCTTTATGTTGTGCCGTTAAAATGGCGGACCGCTTAGACAAAAGAGACTCAGACCCCTTAAATAAAAAACTCAAAAGCTGCTTCAGCTTGTTCAACTTCGTCCTCGTAGGCGTATCAGGCGTAATCTCCGCGAAATAAACGCCTAAATACCCCTCTAAATCAGCCAAGGAAGGTGTGTAGACCTGTTTTGCAAAATGTGCTCTAATCTGCAAAAAGAGGAAGGGATTAATAATGCTCCCACGCCCAATCATCAACGCATCACACCGCGTCTCCTTCAACATCGCCAACGCATGGTCCACAGTAAGAATATCCCCATTCCCCACCACAGGAATACGCAAAAGCGATTTCGCCTCAGCAATCAGATCCCATCTCGCCGGAGGACCATACCCATCCACCTTCGTCCTTGGATGTAACGTAATATAACGCACACCACTCTCCTGAGCAGCCAAAAGATTCTCATGAAAAAGCGATGTGTCCTCATAACCTGAACGCATTTTTAACATCACAGGAATCGAAACCGCCTTCACGACAGACTTAGCTACCTCATGCAGAAAGGAAGGCTCTTTAAGTAAACTAGAACCCGCCCCACGCCCCGTTACCGTATTGGAGGGACACCCACAGTTGAGATCTATCCTCGGAGCTCCTCGACGCTCTATCTCTTGCGCCATAGCCGCCATAAGATCAAGATCCGACCCCATCAACTGCGCCGCAAGCGGAATCACCCCCAATTCGTTAGCCTGATAGACCTGCGCCAAACTCGCTACATGTGCGTTTTTTGGAACCCGCAAAAAATCACGAACAGCCTCATCAAAACCACCTACAGAGGCCATCGCCCTCCTAAAACAACGATCCCCCACCCCCTCCATAGGGGCAAGAATCAAATACGGACAACCATGAACATCAGAAGGAAGATAAGACATAAAACGTTTTTTTGGTTTAAAAGCACTGATTATAAAGGAATTGCTCTTGATCAACAAGAACAACAAATAGCCAGTCTTACAAAAACCCGCGCGCGGAAGCGCACCCAGTCTAACCCAACGACCGCTAATTGACAACAAATCCCCCCCGGCTCATCAGGTGACTGACCATTAAAAGCAATTTTTGATTAGATGGTCTCTGTATGTCGACGAGGTGGCTGCTCTCATCTGCTTACCAGGTTTTCCGCACTTAAGTGTTGCGTCCTTTCCTAATATTCCCAACGCCACTTTCCTCAACAACGACAGGTTTGCTGCTCCTATCTTGTCTTGATAACGATGCTTATCCTCTTCAAAGACAACATCCAGACATAGGTGCAAACCGTTTTCAACTCCCCAATGCTTTCGTACGCTTCTGGAAAACTTCTCCACATCTAATTCTAAACTGGTTATGTAGTAACATACCTCCGTTGATGTCTTGCCTTTTTTTGTTCTCCTCCTAGTTACTCTTCCCACACTTGAGCAACCTGACCATTTCCCTGCTGAAGCCAGATCCTCTATATCCACAAGCTCATAGCTACGCTCTTCTACTCGTCCAGCTGATTTTTCTTGAGTGTGGCTTTCTGCTGCATCAACACCTCTAAACCCTTTCTTATCAGCATCCTCAAACAATAATTTTATGTCTTCATACAGGTCTTTATGATTCTCCTTCACCGGCAATACATAATCTGCTTTTTGGTTGATAATTGCGGTTGCGGCTTTCTTTTGAGTATTCAAGGCATCTGTAGTAACTATTGTCCCTTTAAGTTCTAATCGCTCAATCAACTTCGGAAATGCCGTGATCTCATTAGATTTCTCATCCACAGACACCTGCCCCAAGCAAACTCCAAGCTCTGTACTCCAGGCATGTAGTAAATGAAGTGGTCGACTTTCCTCGTTCCAACCGCGACTACCACGAAGAGTTTTCCCATCTATTGCTATGATATCTCCCTCCGTAAGGTCCGATTTTATACAATTGAGCAAGCCCTCCAAAGAGTCTGTAGGTATGAGACCCATAACCCGTTTTAACGTCTTACTTGAAGGGATTCCTGACGAAACATCGACATGTTTGCCTAGCCAATCCTCTATTCCGTTAGCGGCTTGCACGATCTCTTCCCAATCTTTTGCTCCACACAGAACACCCACGAGTGAGATAAATATAATTGTCACTAACGAGTAATGGAAATTACAGGACGGCTGACGAGGATCTTCTATTTCACAGAGAGTCAATACTATACGACTAGCTGTTCCTGGATGATTAAATGATTTTACCTTAATATGGGAAGGTATCTTTCCCTTTGGTTGGCTCATGAAAAACTCCCTGAAAATGTGTTTCAACCAGTTTCTACTAGCCGAATTCTAAATTCAAGAAATCGATTTAATGGTCAGTCACCTGCCCGGCTCATGGTTAACTTAAGCCATACTCACACCTTAGCCTCGCACTCAAAACCAACACCCTGTTTCCATAACTCTCCTCAAAATTAAACAAAGGAGGTATACATGGAGAACCAAGCCATACAGCTCATTCGGAGGCTCTTCGATGAGGTCTTCAACCAAGGCAATACCGACGCCCTCGATCAACTCCTTGACCCCAACGTCAAAGTCTTCGATCCCTCCGTGCCCAACTTCCGCGGCGGAGCCCAAGGATATAAAGACCGTGAACAAATCTACCACAACGCCTTCCCAGGAAAACAACTCACCATTGAAGAAATTTTTATGGCTGATAATAACAGAGTCGTCGTTTACTGGTGCGGACAAGGCATGCAAAGCGGAGATCTGCAAGATCTACCCGCTACTGACCGCACCTTTTGCAATGTCACCGGAATCAGCATCTACACCATCAAAAACGATAAAATCACCGAAGTGCACCAAAACTGGGATCGACTAAGCCTCCTCGAACAACTAGGAGCCGTAGAAGCCACAAGACAAGCCCTACATAGATAAAAAAAAGGCTCAGGTCCTAAGACCTGAGCCTTTTTTTATTAAATCCTTACTTACTACTTACTAATGACTTCCTTTTTTAAGATACACCTTACCACCCTCATTGTCTAAGTAGTAGTAAAGCTCTTGCGCAGGATCCCAGAGGTACTCCTCAGTCATTGTACCCCCGTTATAACTGCCCCCTTCCCAATAGCCATTTCCTCCATAACCACCATAACCGCCATAACCACCCCAATTCCCATCCCAATGATGTCCGTGATGACCATGATGGCCATGATGACCATGATGCCCGTGGTGCCCGTGGTGCCCATGATGACCGCCGCTGTGATGGCCACCATGATGACCGCCGCTATGATGGCCACCGCCACCTCCATGATGACCGCCTGCTTCCACTGCCAAAAAGCTGAGAGAACCAAGCATTAACGCCAATATCCCCGCATACAAAGCAGAAGGGATATATTTTCTTATGTCCATGTCAGCCTCCGTCGGTTGTCTGGTTACTCTTATTTTAAAAATAAATTTAATAGTTGTCAAAGCAATCCCCCAGGGAATTCCAAGGAGAAACTCATTGCTACTTGCGTAAAAAACAAGCTTTGGTTATGCCAAAGAAAATATACACACTCGATTAGTCACATCACGCCAAAAATTCACCTAATACGAAGTTAAATTTTAAAAATTTTAAGGAGTTGGCATGAAGGCGCTATTCGATATTTTTATTGAACAATTAGAAGATATGTACGATGCAGAAATACAAACAATTAAAAATCTTCCAAAATTAATTAAACTTTGTTGTTCCGCAGAATTACGAGAAGTACTAAACACACACCTGGAAGAAACCAAAGAACAAGCCAAACGCCTAGAACGCATCTTCGCCATCCTAAAAACCAAGCGCGAAAAAGTCGCCTGCGAAGCCATGAAAGGCCTACTAAGAGAAGCCGCAGAACTCATCAAAAACCGCAACGAATCCCCCATCGTCGACGCCGCCATCATCGCCGCCACCCAAAAAATAGAACACTATGAACTCGCCTCTTACGCCACTCTCCACAGCTTCGCCAAACACCTCGGAGTAGACAACGAAATCGTCGAACTCCTCCAAGAAACCCTCAATGAAGAAGGGACTGTTAACAAAACTCTCCTTAAACTCGCTGATGGCACCTTCTTCTCTCACAGCATCAACCGCCAAGCAGCCCTCGCCTCAGTCTAGACAAAGCACGACAGAGACATAGGAACGACAGACTACTCTCCATTGTCCCTGTTGTCCCTATGTCTCTTTATTTGACGCTTTTCTTTATTACATAAATTTTAAATATTAATTTACTAACGATAGTAATATTATTATATTTAGATAGTTTTATTATTATTTCATTTGTAAAAGGAAGAATTATGGAACCCAACTCTACTTTCTCACATGGAGAAGACCTCATCTCCCACCTAGGAAAAGACCCCACTATCCACGCAGATGTCAGAAAAGAAATCGTCGAAAGCGCCGGACGAGTCTATGCTAGCTTAAGGTCCGATAAAACAAACCCCAAAGCCGTCTCCGAAAATCTTGCCCTCTTCACCGACGTTTTCCGACGCTACTCCAACCCAGAAAAAACAGAAGACCTCAACAACTTACAAAAAATGACACTCATGTACGCCTTCAAAGATCTCATGGATGATGTCAAATTCGAGATGACAAAATCACAAATGGCAAAAAATGCCTCCACCAAAACTTCTTCCCGGGGTCTACAAGCCGCCAGCCAAATTGCAGCCATCGGTCAGTCCCTATTTAAAAAAGAAAGTAAGGAAGTCACCGAGCAAGATGTAATCAAAGGAATCGACCAGTTTCAGCAAGCCATGAAAAATCCCGCACTCCCCATCTCCATGCGCGCAGTTCGCCTCGCCCTCAAAAAATCAACAGGGGACCAAGGCCGCGTGCAGACAGCCAAAAAAATCGACGGCATGGACTTCAAAGAACTTGTGACCACCATGGAAAAAGTTCACCAACAAAAGACCGAGGCTATAGCGAATTTAGAGGATGAAAACTTGGGTGCTGATCTAGAAAAACTCTTTAATGAAACAAAAACCTACAGCCAAACCATTAAAGACCACGTTAGCAACCTAGCAAATAAAACCGCTGAAACCACTGCAAAAGTCAGAAAAACCATTGAAGATACTGCCCTAGGTGCCGGGTTAACCGTCCTCGAAGCCGGCATCGGAGCTAAACAAACTGTAGAAAATCTTGGAGACACCCTAGTTGAGACGGGATTAACCGTTCTAGATGCCGGCATAGCCGCTAAACAGACAGGAGAAACAATCGCTCGAGGAACCCTAGACATAGCCAAAAGCACCGTCCAAATGGCAGCCATTGGTGGAACATTTGTCGGACAAAAAACACTCGACGCAGCGAAACAGACCGGTGAATTTCTCCAAGATGCAGGCAGCTACTTCACTGAAGAAACACGACTCCTCATCCGCGATTATAAAGACAAAAAAGTAATCGAGTACGCAAAAGGATTTACCCCTGAAACAATTTTTGAAGGTCACTCATTTAAGGAAATGGTGCAAGAGTGGACTGAACAAGGCCTCGCACAACAACCCGAACTCCTTCAAGACGTGAGCGGCAAAATCGCAGAATCGATCCGAGCAGATCTGGAAATGAATTTGAAATTGCTAGACGATCCAAAAACACTGGCAAGAATAGGCATGAACTTGAATCGCGCCCTCTACTCATCGTTAGTGGCTCTTAAACATATGGAAGTAGGTGACCCACCCGAAAAACTATTGCAACTACTTGGTATGCCGGAAACAAGCACAAAAAAATTTAAAAAACATGCCACCAGCCGCATTGGCACGAATATGGCAAAAATTATCACGAGAAAATCTTCTGCACCAAAAAGAAGCGAGGTCGGCATCGGCAAATTTATCGTCAAATCACTCAAACGTAAAACTGTCGATAACGTTATCCTTAAATCCGAGTGCATTGCCATTGAAAAACTGCTGGCTCCCGCACTCGCCCAGTGGTTGGAAGACAGCGTGATGACCCCAAGAGTTCTCCAGGTCCTAGCTAAATCCATAGGAGTAGAGGACCAGCTAGCTCTCTTTGATCAAGATGCGGACCTTCTTAGTTTGTTTATTGTTGATCTATTTATAAAAGATATGGCTAATATGGTTAAAAGTGGGCAAATTGCTGAAAAAAATGGAACTCCAATAAATCTATCCGGTTTTACAACAGAAGGCGAGGCGGTGGAAAAGTACGCTAAATCAATAACAAGTGTAGTTGAAGCCATTTATGACCTAGGGCCGGAAGACCCCTTGGAAGGCGAAAGCATTTACCGAAAAAGCACGGAGTCACAACTCCGTACCGCCTTGTCAGCCATTTTGGCTAACATCTACGAGAAACAAGGCACAGGAGACAGCGTTTTTGACGTCACTACGCCAGCCTCTAAAACTCTAATCCCTGCTTGGGGCGATTGGCTTGTTGGGAGAGAACCCGCGTAACTTCGTCATAAAGGGCATCTACCGATAAGGCTGAAAGACAGTAATGCAACGGATATCTCAAGACAATTTCCTGCTCGCTTAACATCCAATCATACATCAGTCGCCGACACTCGTTGTCAGAGAACAGAAGCCGGCTTTTAGTTCCAAAAGGACGTGTACACGTATCATCCGTCGGCCCGTATAGAGCAATCAGATCAACCTCTAATGCGTTGGCAAGATGCATGATGCCACTATCATGGCACACGACCAATAGCGCGTTTTGGAGCAAGTCTGTAAGCTCTGTAAGGGTCGTCTGACCAGCCGTGTTGATGATAAACGGCACCTCGCGCTGCAACATACAGCTCACCTCAGTATCGCCTTTATCCCCCACAGCCACCACCGCTAGTCCTGGCCATCGCCCCTTCACACGTCTAATCAGCTCCACAAAGTTGTGCGGCGCCCAAGTCTTAGGCGTCGCCATCCCCCTCGCAGCACCAGGTTGAAGCACTAGATAACACTTGCTCGCCAACCCAAACCGTCTCAAAGACTGCCCATCGGCACCTTGATGAATCGGGGTTGAATAATCACGCTTCAAACCAACCCCAAAATAGGTCTCCAACAAATCAAAATTAAGGTCGATCTTATGCCTTCCAGCTTGCAATGAGGACAGCAGCGAACCTGGTAGGAGCGGCACCAACCCCTGCCTCACCCTATTTTTAAAACTATTAAGAGTCCGCCCATAATGCATCACTCGACATCGAATCCCCGCCAAATACGAACCCCAAATCAAATAGGGATGCGCCGCCTCATAAGAAAGAAAAATCGCTTCATAACCATACCTGCGAAGCGCCCAAAAAAATCGAGCCTTCTCCACAACAGAAGCGCCCGGAGACAACATATGAACCTCATTCACCCAAGGAGAATGACAAAACAAACGATCCACTTCGCGATCAGGAAACGTAACCACATCTACCACTGCCTCAGAATCCAACTCATGCAGCGCCCGAAACATCGGGATCTTCAAAATCGTATCCCCTAACCCCGAACAACAGGACACTAACCAACGCAAAACAAAATGCTCCTCGATAAATCTTGGACTTATGGTTACACCCCCCTTTTACCACAACATTGCCAAAATTGCGACTGCTAGAATATCATGATCACCCACAAGAAGGCAGCATGGAATCACAACAAAATATCTCCGCTCTGGGTTCGTTGGTAACCTGGCTAACCCGCACCAACACAAAAGACCGGATCAAACTCCTCGTCGGTGCCGCCGCCGCACTATGCGGCGTGGCCGTTGCTTATGACTCCATAGATCGCCGACAATTCGTCCGGTGGACCGCAAAAACCTCCCTCATTCTCGGAGCCGCCACCTCATGGCCAGGTGCTCAATTAATTGGCTTCGCCATGCAAAGACTTTACACCGATATACAGATACAAAAAGCATTCGGTGCCAACATACATTTTGCCGGAAACCCCGCCCATATACGCCACCTAACCAGTTTTATCTCTGTCGGCCTCGCACTTCCCATCATTATATGCACAGTTTTTGAAGCCTTCCAGACAATAGGCGCTAAATACAAACTCTGTGAAAAACCAAACCTTCCCCCAACCCTCTGGATCAAAAACGAAGACAGCCAATTCGTTCGCTTCAGACAAAACAAACTAACAGATACTCATCTCGCCATTATGGTCACCGCCCTTACCCTATTCAGTCGCCCTGTCCTTCATCTAGGAAGCCAGCTCGCCCGACGAGTAATAGCCAAGTAAACCCATGCGCTATCTGAAACTGCACCTACCCACCGACCACTTTATCCTAAGCGATGCCGACGGCAAAACACACCTCTACCTACCAGCCACAGGACCTACACCAAACTTCGAAGAAATAACCCTGGAAGACCAAATCGATTGGACCAAACAATGGTCCGCAGAAACCATTGAAATCGACCTCTCACAATACGGTGTCACGCAAAAACTACGCCTAATCGCCGGCCCAGGATTCGGAGATCTCTCCCATCCCACCACACGCCTCACGCTCCAACTTATGGCCCCCTACATCAAAAACAAAGACGTTCTCGACATCGGCTGCGGAAGTGGAATCCTAAGCCTCGCCGCCTCTCTCATGCATGCCAAAACCGTCTACGGACTAGACATCGACCCCGATGCCCTACACCATGCACAAGAAAATGCCTCCCTCAACCATCTAGACACCCACTTCACGCAACCCAAAACCTTCACCAACCAACTCCACAACATACCCGTCATCCTCATGAACATGATCCGCACAGAACAAACAACCGCATGGAATTCCCTCCCACAACTACACCAAACACCCGCTATCTGGATCACATCAGGCATCCTCGCCACCGAAAAAAAACGCTACCTCAAAGAATGCACTCTACGCAAATGGACCCTCATAAAAGAAATTCAAGAAGACAAATGGATGGGATTCGTTTTTCGCCTCTCTTGAAAAAATAATTTCGCAATATTTCCTCCAATGCTATATCAAAATATTTTTAAACTGGAGGCATAATGGCCCGCACATTAACCCACACAGATACCGCAAAAAAGTTCTTAACTTCAGATGAATTACCACTCGTTATTGAACCCGCCAATCGCAATATCACCCTCCAAGAATTCCTCGAATTCATCCAAGACCAGAATAGCTCCCTCAAACGCGACCTCCTCAATTACGGCGGAATCCTTTTCAGGAATTTCCCCGTACGAACCCTAGAAGATTATGCCACAGTCATCAAAGCACTAGACACAGGAAAATGCCTCGAATATGTCGGAGGAGACAGCCCCCGCACTAAGCTTAAAGATGGCGTCTATACCTCTACAGAAGCACCACCCTCCTTCAAAATCGCCCTGCATAACGAACTCTCCTACGTGAGAAAATACCCCTCTCACATCTACTTCTACTGCGATATTCCACCCGCAGCCAATGGAGAAACCATCATCGCCGACTCACGCAAAATCTACCAAGCCATCGACCCCACCGTACGCCAACGCTTCATCAACAAAGGACTACGCTACGTATCCTGTTATCACAACAACCATCAATCTCTTATCAATCTCCTCGTCGGAGGCGCACACAAATCCTGGATACACGTATTCGAAACCGAAGACAAACGCGAAGTAGAAAAACGCTGCAAAGAAAATGACATCGCCTACCAATGGCACAAAGATAATTGGATCGAAATCAGCCAACTCAGACCCGCAATCATGAATCACCCCATCACAGGTGAAACCGTCTGGTTCAACCAAGCACACCTGTTTGACTTTAACCCTAAACTACTTGGATGGTGGCGACACCTCGCCCTCAAAGCCATCTACGCCAGACCCCACACTGCACTACATAAAATCTTCTTCGCTGACGGAACAAAAATCCCCAAAGAAGATCTCTACCATATCCTAGACGTCCTTGACGCCCATACCATCGCCTTCCCCTGGCAAAAAGGCGACGTCCTCATGCTCGACAACGTACTCACCATGCATGGACGCAACACCTTCACAGGCAAACGACGCATCCTAACCGCCATGACTGGAGAAAACTCATGATACGACTACTGCTCAGCTTCATCTTTTTTGGACTGCTCTTCTACGCCATCTTCCTCTATGCCCCCGACACCTTCGCCGTCCTCGTCTCCTGGGCAGCCAAAGGCTTCGAATGGCTACACAGTCTCATAGAACAAATCTCCGGCCGCATAGAACACCCAGCACATCCCGCAACAAAATAAAAAATCGCCCCTGCAGTCACGCAACAGGGGCGATTTAACACTTACTTGATTATACGGTTAATAATCGCTACTAGAACGAGTCATACTCTTCAGCCTTCTTCTTCCTGTATTCTATATAAGCCAGAATAGCAGCCGTAGAACCAGCCAAGGCCCAAGCCACATAACTGCCAATCACAATAGATCGATTATTCGTATTCACAGTTGTTGCCGTCAAAAACCCTGCCGCAGCAGCAACTCCAGGTGCCAATACATTCCTCGTAAGCCCAAGCCCCATACGTACAGGAAAAGTTCGCTTCTCCGACCCATACCGATCAGCATATCTGTTCCCGGTAATCACCAGCTCTAAAACTGCTTGAACAAGTGAACATACCATTACACCAAGAGCCACTTTGTGCAAAGAGCCACTTTGTGCAAAAAGCCCGCCGATGACGTCAACGCATGTACTGCGCCTGGATTATTCGAATTCGTCAAAAACTTCACGCCCTGCTGCAAAAGAGCAGCCGCAGCAAAACCTTGCGGGTAACCAAAAAAAATTGAACGACTTAAGATCGCGCTATTAGCTCGAACCTCACTCAAAAATTCTGCCATAATGATTTTTCCCTTTTGGTATCAATTCAGTAAAGCCAATTTCTTTATTAAAACCTGCAAACTTGCATACGATTAACTATCAACATACAACGAGTAGTTTAGCTTGCCATTTTCTTTTTTGAATTTCCAGGCCGCGTAGCCAGCAGCTCCCGCACCAGTCAAACCCCAGAATAAATACTTACCGATAGTAAATGATCGGGTATTCGGATTCACAACTACCGCCGTTAACACCCCCAAGGCAGTAGAAATAGTAGGAGTGAGAAAAACCCTCGTAAGCCAAAGCCCTCCACGCACAGAAGACGCTCTATCTTGTTTTGCGGTCTTGTCAAATCTTATTTTCTCTTTATACGTATCCTTAGGAGTAAGCAGGTCTAATGCAGTCTTTGCAAGCGAACACACCATTACACCAACAGCCACCTTCTGTACAAAACCTGGCGAAGATGTCAAAGCATGTACAGTAGCCCCTTTGCTTGTCTGATTCATCCAAAAATTCACACCCTTCTGCAACAGAGCTGCACCCAGAAAACCCTGAAAATAACCGAAACCAGCAGGCTTGCTTAAAGCACAGCTTATAATCACAGCTCTGTCTATAAAATCTTTTGCCATATATCATCCCTTTTTGATGTGCCTTCAGTAAAAGAAATTTCTTCACGTTTTGGCAAGTCTAAAGAAAATGAAAATCATTTTCAAGAAAACCAGCTAACCAAACAGGTGACTGACCCATACGCATCTTGTTATCAATTAACAAATCTCCGTCCGCATAGACCACCGTGCACCTCTCGCAACAAAATAAAAGATCGCCCCTGAAGAATTACAGAGACGATCCTTAACTCATTTAACCATTGGCATCACTATTATCCAATAAGTAATTCCTACTGTTTTTCTTTTTCTCTGCAAAACACAGAACAGCAACCGCTGCACCAGACAAGCCCCAAATAACGTTTGCGCCTATGGCGACTGATCGATTATTTGTGTTCACAGCGGACGCAGCCAAAAGCCCTAATGCAATAGAAACACCAGGATCAAGCAAACGCCTAACAAACCCAAGGCCCAAACGTACCGGATGAGCTCGCTTCCGGATTTTAGGCTTCTCAGGTAAAGTCGATCGTGTCAATCGTTCGTTGTCCGCTGGAGCTGTATAAGTGTCTTTTGGGGTAACATGCTTAAAAACAGTGTGAGCTAGCGAGACCACTAGGCTACCGAGAGCTACCTTTTTTAGAAAACCCGGAGACGATGTCAAGGCAAATACAGCCCCTGGCTTGTTAGAATTCGCCAAAAATTTCACACCCTGCTGTAATAGTGCAGCACCAAGCAACCCCTGAGCATAACCACAAAAAACTGACTGACATAAATACTGGCTTGTCTTCATTGCATCTAAATTTTCTGTCATTATTTTCTCCTTTCTTATGACTGGTTAAACGTAATTTTCTTCACTCTAATGAGTTTAAAGGAATTGAAAAATCATTTCCAAGAAAACCCTCTTCGAGAGTTTTCTCGTCACAACGAAACTGAGTGTTTCCATAAGGAGACATAAAAGGAGACATAAGTGGACGATGGATTTACCATCGTCCATATTTACTTAATGATACACCGTGTAAGAACGATGATAAACAGGTGCCGGTGCTTGATAATAGCGCACTTCTTTGTAAACGCTGCGCTGCGGTACGTATACCACTGGTGGTGCGTATACATAGGCTGGCTCAACGTAAACAGGCCGCTCAACATACACAGGCTGCTCCACTACGTAATGCTCACAGCATCCACGGCAAGGACGGCTTGAATTGCCAATAATCCCACCCACAATACCACCTACAAGACCTCCAACAAACGCATTCGTTGTCGTTCTTCCACTACGCCCCGCTTCAAGCTGAGGTACTCCAGTAAAAAATGGCACTACAACTGCTAGTAACAATATTGTAAATAATATCTTAGTTTTCATTATACAACCCTCTTTTAATTGCTAGAATAGAGACATTTTAATACAAACGTTTCATCTTGTAAACAGATATTAAAATACCAGACTCTTGGTGATTTTTTCCTATACTTTTTAGAAATATAAAGTTTATCATTTAGGTAAGATTCAATAAAAAACAGGTGTTTTTATGGGTAAAACCTTAGCGTTTTTTGCTTTTATATTTGCTTTTGGTCTACTAACGACTCTCTCAGGCGAAGGCCTCCCCTCCTCCCTCAATTTTGATTCACAAGTAGTCGCTTCCCACAAGGAGCTTGAAGATGGAACAACCACCATCCACCTAAATAATGGACTGACACTAACCTATTCTCAGCATGACCTATTCGCCGAAGGCATCGGGTGGAAAGACGGGGATCGGGTCCTTATTGATCTCAGCAGTAACGTAGACTACAACCTCCCTATAAGTATGCCGTTGGTCTTTTCAGATAATACGTATATACTTCTTAATTTGAGCTATCAAGGGGCAATCCCAGTCAAAATAGCCGCCTCTCCTGAAGCCTTGACTGAGACAATCGAGCAAATTGATGGCAGCAAAATTCTTCTAAACGACGGTTCCACCTGGTCTGTACAAGAATCCTGGTATTCAACACTCTTTTCCAAAAAGGCCAAAGATTGGAAGGAAGGAGATCGCATCGTAGTCTTCCCTACGAACCCAATAACGAATAAATTCGACAGAAACACCCCTTTGCTTCTTAACCTAAGTCGGGAGGTTAAAGGCAGTCCAGGGATGCCAGCCTCCGTGTATGCAAAACTCGACGGCACCGCACCACCTATCAGTGAATACCCTAACCAGCGCGACGCCTCCTTCACAAAACCCGTTGTTTCCCATATAACCACTGTTAGCGACCGTGACGAAATCACCCTCTCTAACGGCGTAGTCCTTTCTCTACCTAGTGCAAAGGAATGGAAAGAGGGAGACTCCATTCAATTTTGGTTTCGCCCCATCGAAGCCGGCTTTTCCAGCAATTCAGATCCATTTGTATTCAACCAATGCTTAGAAAAATCCTATATGATCAACTATGAAGGTTTATGGAAATCCCCCGCATATAACCATATTGACCTGGTCCACGCACCACGAATCGAGGCGGTCACCGACCGTATAGTTATCCTCGACACCGGGGATCGCATTCAGATCTTCGCAGACCATAGCGACGGTCTCGACCAATGGAAGGCCGGAAATCGTGTCCTCTTTTTTAACGAAGACCTACCTGCAGGCCTAGTACTCAACTTTGAACTCCAAAAATTCCGTATGTTCGGATATGTCGACAGAGTGTTTGGAGTGCTTATTTATTGAGCAACCCACCTGAATCTATTCTTACAGGATAATTAGGCATACGCATCAGGCTAAGATAAGTTTTTTTCAACTCAAACAACTTATTCTAAGCTATTTCCAAGACTGGCTTATCCAAAACTCGCGTTAAACAGGAGAATATTCGAATTTCTCTGCGTTTGACTTTTGTTCGCAAATTTGATAACATTATCTAGAGAGGCGCTATGGGTAAAACAAAGGTCGTTTTCTACAAAGAGAAGAGTGACCCAACGGCTTTGGTGCTCGAATGGTTAGAAAGTATTCCTCTTAAGGCTCGCTTAAAATGCCTAACAAGAATTGAGCGACTCAAGGAAGAAGGACATAATTTGCGACGGCCGGAAGCGGATTTGCTTAGAGATAAAATTTACGAGCTAAGGGCAACGTTGCAAGGTATTCACTATAGAATCCTCTATTTTTTTCATGGGAACGTAGCCGCTGTTCTTTCTCATGGGATCGTAAAAGAAGATGCTGTTCCTCCAATAGAAATAGATAGGGCAATACAGCGTCGGGAGAATTTTGAGAGAGATCCAAAAAAACATACTTATGAGGAGAAATAAAGATATGGCTAAGCAAAAACATAAACCTATAGACGATGCCGTTGAAATCCTCCATCGCCGTTTTGTTAAGGATGATCCAGAGGCGCTTGCTGATTTGGATAAGATTCGTGCTGATAATGATGTGGCGAGAAAGATCCATGATTTACGTACAAAAGTAGGACTTTCCCAGAGAGAACTTGCTGATCTAATTGGAACTAGCGCTTCTGTTATTTGCAGGCTAGAAGACTCTGATTATGAAGGGCACTCTCTTGCTATGCTTAATCGCATCGCTGCCGCTCTTGACAAGAGAGTTGAGATTCGCTTTTTACCTATTAAGGGGAGCTCTCATCCAAAACGTGCTCATACCTAAATTCTAGACGTATCTTGTTTTCCTTGACTATTCCGTTTCGGACGAAATTAGCCCATCCCACCCTTATTTCCATTTAATAAAACGCGAGTTTTGGATAAGCCAGTCTTGGAAATAGCTTAAAGTAAGTGATTTGAGTCCTTCTTACTGCTTAATCTTCGACTCAATGAAGGATTTGGGTCCGCCCGTAATCGAACACTTTCAAGCCAGCAGACGTTTTAAACGGTCTGTAGAAAGATAGCCTCAAGCCTAACTCTAGCGCCTCATACTCCATCCGGTGCGACTAAGAAACAATATAAGCTCTATTGCACTGAATTATTGTTTAAGATAAGTCAAAGAATAAATCCAACAATCGGAGGCTCTATGCTTAAGCGTATACTTTTCTTAGTTTTTATTTCAGTATCTCACCTGGTCGCCGCTCAAGAATCCCAAGACGAAAGCGGTGTCCGAGGATCAATCACCTTCTTTTCAGAGGCTTGGAACAATACCCACAATCCTAAAACCATGGCCTCCTATTGGACAGAAGATGCTGATCTCATCAATCCATGGGGAAAACGCGCAAAAAATCGTCAGGAAATTGAGCAGCTCTTCAGCTATGAGCAAACCGGGCCATTGAAAGAGAGCGTCATACAACAAAATATCGAAAAGGTCCGTTTCCTTACACCCAATATCGCCTGGGTTGATAGCAATATTCGGTTAACTTTTCCCACCCCCAATCCCGAGAACAAACTACCCCTAGACCACCATGTAGTATTCCTGGTAGTTAAACGTAATGGCAAATGGCTTATAGCCTCAGCTCGACCTTATGCTTTTATGAATTCCGACAAAACACCACAATAACTAAAATGAATTACACTTTTTAATTGCTGAAAATCACATCGCGCATTTAGTATCTGTCCATACCTCATATTTCCGGACAGTTTTTATGCGCGATGTGGTTATCTCAACCAAGCAATTAATGCGTCAGTACGAAACGCATACTAAAAGCGAAGGCGTTGGTGCCGCCTTAAAACAGTTTTTTAAGCGCAATGTTTTTACACGAACCGCACTTTACTCTTTAGACTTAGAAATTCCGCGTGGGCAAATTGTTGGACTCGTCGGCGGAAACGGCGCTGGAAAAACAACTCTATTAAAAATCCTCTCGGGACTAATTTTTCCTACTGAAGGCACAGCGTCCGTACTGGGTTATGCCCCTTGGGAACGCAACTATGACTTCTTAAGAAGAATCAGTCTGCTATTAGGACAGAAAAACCAACTATGGTGGGATATTCCTGCCATGGATAGTTTCCAACTCCTCACGACCATCTATGACCTCGATAAAACCACCGCGACACGTCGCGTGGCTGACCTAGCTGAACGACTTCAGTGCTCACACGTACTGCACACACCTCTACGCAGACTAAGCCTCGGTGAACGCATGAAAATGGAGCTGATCGGCTGCCTACTTCATTCTCCCGAAGTCTTGTTCCTGGACGAACCCACCATCGGACTGGATGTTGTGGCACAAAATAGCATCCGAAAATTTATTCTAGAGGAACATCAGGCACGCGGAATGACCATCATTTTGACTAGTCACTATATGGATGACATCGCCGCCTTGACAGAACGGTTGCTCCTAATCAGCCACGGTAAAATGGTCTATGATGGATCTGTGAAAGACTTTATGGGCCGCACACCCCACAAAAAACGATTGGTGGTTGAGTTCAATGAACCCACAACCGAAGAAATTATACTCGCTTCCGGCGACGTGATAGCCAAGGATACACTGCTGTTAGAGAGCTCAGTCTCCACGACAGATTTACTAGACATTTTGAAGGTCGTAGCTCCGTTACCTGAGTTGCGCGATATCAAGATCGAAGAACCTGATTTTGAGGAAGTAATTCGTGGTTTTATTGAAAAAGAATCTAGCCTACATCAAACTAGGCATAATCAGTAATCTAGCATATCGCTTCGATTTTATAATGGGATTCATTTTGTTTCCCGTAATTATCTATGCCATCGAAGCCGCTTTTTGGGTAGGTATATTCCATGCGTCAGGACAAGCCACGATTGGCGGGTATCATCTTGCCGATTACCTCGCCTATCTCTTATGGTTTCTCACGCAGTTTGGCAGCATGAATTTGCGGTCTGAGCGCGTGATTATCGAAGAGGTAAACTCAGGTGCTGTGAATAGCATACTCTTACGCCCCACCAGCTACTATGAGTTTCAGCTAGGACAGTTTCTCGGTCAGAAAATCTTAAAATCAATCCTAATGATTCCTGTCATCTTGACCATTGCAGCCTGGTGGGATCTCCCGATTCACATAGACCGGCTATGGCCAGCAATGGCTATGGGCTATTGTTACTTAATCATGCTGTTTACACTGAACTTCTGCCTGGCATCGCTCTCTTTTTTCTTTGAGAATATTTTCAACATCAACCTCACCAAAAATATGGTGCTTTGGTTTTTGACGGGGGAACTTATCCCTCTTGATCTCTTTCCAGATCACATACGTGACATCCTGGTGCGGCTTCCTTTCGCTGGAGGCATCTATTTACCTGCAGGATACTTATCAGGACGAGTTCCTCTAGATCAGTTCCTCTTTGGCTTCGTCAGCATCGCTGCAGGAACCCTCGTCTTCGGCCTGGTGGCACGGATCATTTGGAAACAGGGTCTTCGGCACTACACAGGGACAGGAGCCTAGTATGAAGACAGTTATGAAATTATTCAGAGTAGAGTGGATTTTGTGTCAACTAAGTGCGATTGCAGATTTACAATCGCGTTTTAATCTTTTACTACAGTTCTTCAACGATATCGTTTGGTATAGTACGCAAATTCTAGTCTTTGAAACGCTCTATTTGCACGTGAATAATTTGGGTGGTTGGGGTGTTGTCCGAGCCGGCAAACTGCGGTGACGGCGGCACGGGTTCAGGCGAACTCCGGACTTATTTCGACTCGACGTTCTGCAGTGTCGGCCCTGGCGGGGTGCAGTATTCCCGGCTGTTGACCGGCAACGCTACCGAGGCCAAGGCCGTGGCCACGGCACGCGTGCCGCAGGTACTCCACCAGGTGCTGATGCTGGTCAACAGCACCCGGTACGGCGGATCGGGCGGGTCGGTGGCGACCTCGAGCCTCAACGCCTTCGAAATCGCCATCCACGAGATGGGCCACTCCGCGTTCAACCTGGCCGACGAGTACGGCGGCGACGGCGTCGGCACGACGGCCGGTGAGTCATCCAGGCCCAACGTGACCCGCGACACCAGCCGGGCAACCAATAAATGGCGCGACCTGGTACTGCCGGCCACGCCCATGCCGTCGGCGTGCGGCGTCACCACCGGCACCCCGTTGGTTCCGTGCAGCGGCTGCACCCCACCGGCCACCCCGCCTCCGTCCAATGCGGTCGGCACCTACGAGGGCGCCGACTACAGCAACTGCGGCGTCTACCGGCCGCTGTCGTCGTGCTACATGCGCGACTACGCGCCGTTCTGCCCGGTCTGCGCACGAGTGATCCGCCAGACCCTCTCGCCGTTTCTGCCCGCGGAATCGGTGGCTCCGCCGTCGCCGAGCCTGGATTTCGGCGGCGTTCCCGAAGGTATCGGCGGCATTGGAGTGACGACCCACCGTGCTGTCGTGTTTGAGGTCGTCTCCTGCCGGCCGCTGACGTTCCGGATCACGGCCGGCCCGACTGGTGGGTTCACCGCGCCGCTTGGAACCGTCGTCGTCGCCGACCCAGCCGCTTCCATCACCCCGGTGAACCGCGTGCCCGTCTGGGTTGGCTACACCTCCACGACCGCGGGGGCCGTGGCCAACGGCAGCGTGACTGTCCGCTGCGACCAGCTCGCCCTCAGCTGGACCATCGCCATCACAGCCCTGGACCATCCCTAGGCCGAAGTCCGCCGTCGCACTGGTGCTAGACCACTCGGGCAGCATGGCCGAGGACGCCGGCGACGGCACTACCAAGGTGCAGAAGCTTCGGGAGGCTGCGTCGATCTTCGTCGGCGCGATGCTCCCAGGAGACGCCATCGGGCTGGTTCGCTTCGACGACACCGCGCAGCGCCTGATGGACATCACTGAGGTTGGACCGCTGAACGGAACCGGGGGGCCGGGCGACGGCGATTGGGCACATCACCAGCAACGCCCTGGACCCCGCCGGGGCGACCTCGATCGGCGCCGGGGTGGTCGAGGGTGCCCTCACCCTGACCGACGGCCAACGGCCGCCTCGCCGCCTTACGACGTGCAGGCAATGGTGGTGCTCAGCGACGGTGTCGAGAACACCACGCCGATGCTGTCCGCCGTGGGCTCCAGCATCACCGCCAGCACCTTCGCCATCGGGCTGGGGTTGCCAGCCAACATCAGCGTCGCCTCCCTGACCGCGTTGACGCAAGGCAACAACGGCTATCTGGTGGTGACCGGCGAGCTCACCACCGACCAGCGAACCCGCCTGACGAAGTATTTCCTCCAGGTGCTGGCCGGGATCACCAATGCCTCGATCGTGGTGGATCCATCGGTCCAGGTGCCGCCTGGCGTGGTGCACCGGGTACCATTCGATCTCACCGAAGCCGACTACGGCCTAGACGTGTTCCTGCTGACGCCCGACCCGGGCCGGCTGGAATGTGTCCTGGAGGCACCCGACGGCACGATCATCGACGCCGCCGTACTGGCCGATCAGGACACCGGCGAGCAGGCGCTGCGCCCCGGGATGTGGCTATACCGGGTCGCTCTGCCCGCGGTGCCGTCCCAGCCGGACGGCACCCACGCGGGCCGCTGGCACGCCCTGGTCCGCGTGCGCCGCGGTAAGGGAGGACGCTACACCTCGGAGTACCAGCCAGCGGAACACGCCACCGCGACCACGCCCTGCGACGTGGTCGTTCACGCCTACTCCAGCCTTGAGCTGAAGGGCTGGCTCACCCAGCCGGGTTACACGCCCGGCAGCCACGTCAGCCTGCACGCGCGGCTGGTCGAGTACAGCCGGGTCGTCGAGACCGGTGCACAGGTGTGGGCCGAAGTCACCGATCCGGGCGGCATCACCTTCGGGGTGGCCATGCCGAAGGCGACGGGGCAGTTCCGCGGCGGCTTCACGGCGACGATCCCAGGGATCTACCGGGCCAGGATACGGTGCCAGGGCATCACCGCCGGTGGATCGCCGTTCACCCGGGAGTTCACGCTCACGGCGGTAATCATGGTCGGTCGGGCACACCCGTCGAACGGCGGACCCGACCCGTGGTGCGAGCTGCTGCGCTGCCTGTCCGGCAACCGGAAGCTCATCGAAAGGCTCGGCGAGGGGGCGGACGACCTACTGAAGTGCCTCGGGGCCAGTTGCCGCCGGCCCGGTGCCGCCGAGCTGGAACTGGCGACGCTCCCCGTGACGGCAGGCGGCACCGGGGCGTTGGGGCCAGCCGCCGGGAGCCCCGCCCGAGTACGGGGCGTCTGTCGTCTGGGCACATCACGGTAGCGTCATGGTGACGCCGGCTGCGCAGCCGAAACCGGTGCTTTAGGGACGGGTTGTGCCCATTGCGGACAGGTGGGAGCCCTCCACAGCTCAAAGCTGTCCGCAATGGGCACAACCCGTTCCCTGACAGCCCCCGTCCATGTGCCTGCCCGGATGCGGCGGCGAGGAGAGCCCCGGTACGCAAACGCAGCGAAGGCCGGCACCTGTCGGGGACCAGTTCATTCCGAGGTGCCGGCCTTCGCTGCGTTCTGCTGCTGCGGTTTAGTCGTCCGCGGCGACCTCATCGTCCCGGACCTGACCGCTCGCGATGCGTTCAGCTGTCTTCGCGTACGCGGCGTCGATGTACGCGGCCAGATCGTCCTGGCGGACCCGCCACACACCCCTACCCCCGAATTGGGCGGCCTTCAGCTCTCCGCTGCGCACGAGCGCGTAGACCAGCGGGCTTTTAACGTTCAGGATCTCCTGGAATTCGCCACCTGCTCCAGGGTGAGCATCCTGGAAGACCACGCCGGTTTCCGCGCCGCCGAACCCATTCCGTCTGCGGTGCGTTTGGTCATGGTTACCCGTCCTCGGTCCGGTGCCGGAGTTCGTCTTTGGTGCGTTGTCCGCGCCGGAGTGAACCCGGCGGGGCCGGGTCCCATTGTCTGCCTTCGTTGTGCTTGCGTTGGAGGCGTTTCACTTCGCGCATCGTGGCGCGGACGATGAAGTCCGACACGGACGCGTCCCCCTCCAGATTCCCGGCGGCCAGGAACGCCGCCCGCACCTGATCCGCCTCGTCCTCCGTGAAGTACGGGGTGAACGCCGCAACCCTCTTCGCTCTCATAACCCCGCACTCACCCGGCAGTGTCCGGTTCCTGACCGGGAACGACGTCGCGGTCTTGGTCGCCGGAGTCCGGGGACGGGCTGATCCGGCCCAGCAAAGCCTCGTACGCTCCCTGCAGCGCCGTCTCGCGCGCCGCCGCGGCGGCGAGCCGGGTCACCGCCGTCGCGGCCTCGGTTGCGGCGGCCCGCTCCGCGACCCGGGAGCCCTCCAACTCCCCCATCGCTGCGTTCAACTGCGTCTCGAGGTCCTGGACCCGTGCGGTGAGCACGGCGACGGCCGCGTCCTTGTCCTCGGGTGAGCCGGTCCAGGTCCGCGACGAGCTCGGCGACCTCCACGGTCAGGTCCTTATCTCTCCTGCGACCCAGGCGGTCTCGACGGCGGCGTGGCGTGCATCCGCCAGCGCCGAGGCCTCGGCCCAGCAGGCCCCGGCCAGGCGTGCGGCGTGCTCCAGCAGCACGGCCGGGGTCGCGGCGAGCTCCCCGCCCGCGGCGGCTGCGTTCCTCCGACCATTCCTTCAGGTACCGGGTGGCGTCGGCGTTGCTCACGCCCGCCGCGGCCCGCACCGTCGACACCGTGGGCCGCCGCTCGGCACTGATCCGCTCGGCGGCCGCGTACACACGGTCCTTCACACTCTGTGCCATCGATCCGTCCCGTCCGAAAAAAGTATCAGTAGTAGGAGTAGTAACAATACTACT
>CAWBNS010000011.1:0-41516 GCA_963790215.1 uncultured Chlamydiae bacterium | reverse complement strand
CGTTTCGGGTCCACCAGTTGAATTGTCTTGCCGCATCCACCCCTTACTTTTAGCCCAGCTTCTTAGAATTCGTATATTGGTTTGACCAGTTTCAGAAAGATTTTTAGCGGCATAATGAAAGCGATTTAGGTTATTAGCAACCTGAGTTTCTTCAACAATTGTGGTTGTAGTCAAGGTTTTAAGAATTGGTGTGGCCGTTCGGCTGCTTGAATTGCTGCGGCTCCTTTCATCGCAGCTAAGGACCCTTTTTATTCAAAAAGCTTGATTACCGTCCCAGATGCAACTTCCTTACCTTCCCAAAGCACAATGTTTTTTCCAACAAACAGATTTGGTAAAACTAAGTCTTTATTAAGAAATTTTACTGGCACTTCGTAGTATTTCCCCAGCTTAAGCTCTTGATCCCCGATCAACAAGCGACAATCATAGGCAGTTCCATCGATGATCATCGGGCATGCATAAAAATCTACTCCCAAAGGGAACTTTCGTTTTAAAGAAGTTTTACGCCCTCCCTCTGCATATGTTTTGAATCTCACGTTTATATAAATATCAGCTCTCATCAAACCTCTTATTTAGGAATCATCATCCAAGTCATAATCTCAGGAACTAATTGAGGTAACCTATCCTCAGGAATAACCCATGCAGGAATTCCTCTATCAACTAGAGTTGGTGTTATATCTTTAAAAATACTGTCAGATATCTGAGTTTTAACGACCGTGTATGGTGGATCGCCTAATCCCTGCACGGCTTGCTTTGCGTAGTAAGAAGCACTTTCACTTGATGTAGTGAAATATTTACCTTCGGCATCACCCAGGTTACGAAACTTCCCCAGTTTTTGTAGGTCCGCAAGTTCTTCAGACTTTACTGCTCTGTACAACTCTTTTGAGCCCACTCCAATTTTTGTGGTATTTTGCGAAGTACATTTCAAAGTATTCGAAGCAGCCATTATTTCCGCTTGTATAGTTCTACCAATCATTCCGCCAAGCTGCATTCCGGTTTGAGTGACATAACTCGCCCTCCAGATCCCAACGCCTGCGCGGGCTAAGCTATAGCCCCCATAGACAGCAGAGGCTATCACCAGGCCTGTACTGGTCGCTTGGCGAAAATCTTGATAAATTGCATTGGTTGGGTCTACTGATAGTAAGTTCTGTACTCGTCTTTCAATACGCATTGCTTGTTTGGTAAGGGATTGTTCTACAGATCCCATGAAGGCTGTACGTTCGTGAAGACTACAGCTTTCCAAGTTGCCACAACCAATGTGAGCCGCGCCTTCTTTCATCCCGTGCCAAGTTTGCACACCGAAGTCTACGCAGCCATGGCCTATCCCTTTGACTGCGTTTTTTGCGTCTTGCCATGTAATAGGTTTTAAAGGCCCGCGGGAATTCCAGGCTTCGTCCGAAGCTCGGTTCATTTTGCTCCACACATTCATGCCTGTCCCTGCACCAAGCAAACCATACGCATCGAAATGCGTTAGGGGGCTATTTTTGACGTAGGCGTAGAGATTAGGGCCGTCGGCGAAGCCGATTGGGTCGGGTGTTGTCCAACGACCTGTTGCGGGGTCATAATAACGTCGTCCAAAATAAACCCAGCCGCTTTCTGGATCGTAGCGCTTGCTGGAAAAATGCCACGGATTGGTAGTGCCAGACCCATAACGCTGTTGCTCACCAAAAGCGCTGTAGACATAGCCTTCGGCGAATTCTTGTGTTTCGAGGTCGATCAGCACAGAAACGTGACCGCAATGATCATGAATCGGAATGTAGGTGCTATCCTCTAGCTCAAGAGCCACTGCAGCACCGATCTCGGCACCTTTACCACGACCGAGAATGCGCAGTTGTACGATTCTGTTCTGGTCATCGACCATGCCAATCTCGTTTTGGTCGATGTAGAGATAACGCTCAACTGATCGAGGTGAGCGCTTGGCAATGCGTCGATTAAACGCATCGTACTGGTAGGTGTATTGATTGCCATTACGAGAGAGGGAAGTGAGACGACCCAGCGCATCATATGTATACTCAGAATGGTTTGTAGGGCTATCTTCTGCAATCAGATGTCCACGTTTGTCATAAGTGTAGGTCGTTTCTTCGAGTTGAAGCAACTGATTCAGATGGTTGACTGTGTGCTCTTTATTGTCGCGTAAACGTCGGTTGTAGAGAGAATCATAAGTATATTCATGTGCATCAAATCCAGTGATCGTTTCGGACTTGAGTTGATAGAGAGGATCATAGCTATACGCGCAGTGTGTGAGGCGCTCTGGATCTTGACGGCTTTTGTGGAGCAGGTTACCGACGGCATCGTAGCCAGTTTCTGGAATGGTTTCACTAAAGTAGCTAGATTCGATCGTGCATGGGCGATTTAATAAATCCCAGGAATAGGAAATTTTGCCGATCGGAGTATTCTCTTCGAGAAGTACTCCAGAGAGGTCATAGGAAGTGTACTGATGCTCATAGCCATTACGAGATACGGTTTTGAGATGTCCTGCGGTATAGTTGTAGGTTATTTTGGACGCATCTGGAAGCGTAACTTGAAGGGGTCTGTTTAAGGCATCGTACGAATACTCGAGCGATAGGCCATTGGCTAGCGTCTCGCAGATTATGCGGTTGTTGTCGTCGTAGAGACGCTGGGTCATGGTTTGTGTGAGCGCATCTGCTACATTGAGTAGGTTGTTGTTTAGATCGTACTCGTAGGTATAGTCGAAAGAATTATCCGAGGCATAGTAGCGCTGCAGACGACCTAAGCCATCGTAAGTGTGTAAGAGAATGGTGCCATCAGGGAGGCAAATCGACTCTTTTTGACCGAGGGAATTAAAGCCATAGACGGTGGTTTTTTGCTCAGGTGTGTCTTTAGCTTCGGTTAGTATCGTTACGCGCCCCATAGCGTCGTAAACCCACTCCGTGACGATTTTGCGGTCGGGTAGGTTGGGTGCCATGGCTGTATCGCATTGGCCAGTCTTATGGCCAGCTAAATCATAGGTGAATGTGCTATGTGCACGGGTGATTCCCAAGATGTCTTTGCGAAGCTGCTCTGTAACCTGACCAACAGAGTTTTGCGTGGTGATGGTTTGATTGCCTAAAGCGTCCGTCACGGTTGTGGTGAGAATGCCGTGAGTCAAGTCTTCGTCATATTCGGTAACAGTGATATTCCCTAAAGCATCCGTAACACGAACGGGACGATGGCGGCTATCGTAATCAGTTTGGGTTCTAGCTATGCCCTGACTGGTTTCTGAGAGGTGTAAGCAGCAATTACCGTACTGGTCATAGGTAAATTTGTTGGAAGAGATGAGCGATGATTGTTTAGTGATGAGCGAATATTCTTCGACACGTTCTTCGGTGATACGGTTTAGAAGGTCATATTCCCAGCAGGTGGCACGAGCTGTGGTGTCATCAATGTGTTCGAGAGAGCAGCATTTGCGTCCCAAAGTATCGTAAGAAAGGGTAGTACGTTGAACGCCTTTGCTTGTTTCGATGAGGCGACCTGCACCATCATAGTTGTACTTGGTCTTTATGCCATTGGCATCGACTTCTTTGATGATGCGTGTGCCTTTGTACTTGGCACGGGTACAATAGCTGAGATTCTCTCCAGCAATCTGCTTGACAATGGGTCTTTGACAGGAGTCGTAATAGAGGGTGGTGACGACCTTGTTGGTCGCTGTATGTTGGGTCAATAGGCCATTGCCACCATAGAGAGAGTGTTCCTCTGATCCATCTGGATAGGTAACCAAAATGGGTTGTCCACGCGCGGTATATGTAGTGCGTGTAATGCCTCCTAACACATCTTGAACCAGGATTTTATTACCTGCAAGGTCGTAGTCAAACTTCTCGATGCCGCGGATATTATTTACCTGCGGATGTGTAACCGAGGTGATTTCACCCAGCTGGTTATGCTCGTAGAGTGTTTCATTTCCAAACGCATCTACGGTAGCGGTTTTGCGATTGCTCAAATCATAACAATGGGTCGTTTCGTAGCGAGCATTTGGGTGGACTTCAGTCTCTTTAATCAGGCGGTTGCGTTTGTCATAGAGGTATTCAAACGAGATTTTCTGCTCCACGAGCGTGGTGAGAATGCGATTGCCATTTGCATCATAAGAATGTGTTGTTTTGTCGCCTATCGGGTTAGTCTCTTCGAGGACTCTACCTGCGGCATCATAAACACGATGCAGGGAATAGCGAAGAGCGCCTTTGGCATCATGGTGATCTTCTTGGATAGGATAGCCATGGTCGTTGTATTGGTAATGAATCGTGCGTAGCGGGATTTCTCGACCAGATCCGCATTCCCAATACTTTTCTCGACGGGTTAGTGGTTTGCCGAAAGCAGGTGAAAGAGGCGTTGTGATGGGGTCAATTTCGGTTATGGTACGTACAGAGACGTCGGTGAGGTCATCTGAATCACTTCCACTGCCATCATCGACAATATGACGGATTTGATTGGCGAATTTGTCGTACTCGAAAAATTCACGCTCAATATGTCGAGGGCGACCTTGTAGTTTTGCAATTAGGAGATTGGTGCCTTCTTTATAGCAATACTTAGTGTAGGAGCCATCATCGCCTTTTTCTTCGGTGATGACATTGAATACGGGGAGGTAGCTACGCTCTGTGGCATATCCTTGTACATGGCCCTCTGGTATTCCATTTGCAGTCAACGCAAATTCGGATGTGCCTTGTCCTGTCAGATTGCCGAAAAGGGTTTCACGGGTGATGTTACCGAAGTCATCGTAGATCAAATATTTACTATTCAAAGCCTTTCCAGAGGCATCACAGAGGGCTTTAGCCACAAGGTTGCCTGCGGATTTTCCGTCAGTACCCCAATAGTATTTACTCTGGTGGTGCAGCTTCAGATGCGAGAAATGTTGAATGTGAGAAATGCGTCTTTGCGGGTTAATTATGTATCGCGTTATTTCGTCCGAGGCTCCGACGACCTTGCAATAGTTGCCGCCATAGCTAAAGGTGGCCAAGGGTTTTTCTGAATCAGGTTGATATAAAGCACGCACACGACCTGTTTCATGATACTTGATGCCTACTTCTCTGCCATCCGGACGGGTTATACTAGTCACTTTTCCTAATGTCGGAATCGTAACCCGGTCTTCAATATAGCGGTATTCAGTTTTAGGAAGGTGGTCTGCTTCTACTTGAACGAGACGCCAAAAGGCTTCATATCCGGTCCTATTTTTATCCGTAATGTACTGAATGGTTTGGCCATTATTGCCTTCGACAATGATAGCTCGGTTGGTAGGTGTGACGCTGTACGAAGCGATGGGTGTTGTTTCTTCCGCATCTGTCAGCCAGACTTTTCGCAACGTGTCTTTGTCATAGTCATAGAAGAGTTTGGTTCCGTTGGGTCGGATTTCTTGCGATAGGTTCCAGCATCTTGCTCTTACGCAGTTGTAGATGCGTTTGGTTCCACAGCCAAGCGTGACGGTAAAGGTGCCTTCTGTACCACTCTTATAATTACGATGCAGAGGAGTGACATTATGCAGGCTCGTCGCGCCGCTGATGCCCCATGGAGAGTAATTAGTATAACCACGGCTTAGAGTAGAAGAGCGAACGGAGTATTCCTGACCATCTAAGCCAGAAGGTTTGCCGTTGTGTCGTCCTTGATAGATGAGAGGAACTCCTTCTCTCTCTTCTATCGAAATGACTGTGGTACCTCCGTCGACTCTATTGCCCTCGTCATCCTTGCCTCGTTTCTTAAACTCATCGAGGAATCTAATTTGTCTTGCAATAGACCAGGTGAAGCCGGCTCCAAGGGCAGAGTGTACATTGCTATTCCCACTATCGTAAACTCTGCTATGGACTAACGAAGGACCATCGATGAATAAATCGGTTTCCTGCTGAACGAATTCCCCTGTCACTACATTGACGCAGCCATGCACCAGTGCAAGAACCTCAGCCTCTGGAGCTAAGCGTGAATCGTGCGCGTGGGCCGTGGTGATCGCTAGAAATAGAAAGATTTGAAAAACAAATATTTTCATAGCTGTTCACGATAAGGCAAACCTGATAACAAGTGGAAGGAAAAAAGATGGACAATGGACGAAAATATGCTACCGCAAGCATACGCATCAAAATCTTCGTCCAATTTACCAATGGGTCCATCTTCCGCCTCTTTTAGGCCAACATGTTGCTTCCCACAATCAAGCTAAAAAATCACCAGATGATACGCCGCCGGTGCTGACGCGTTCAGGACTAAATGAGGAATCACATCAACCTCCGCCAAACCACGACAGATCGCCAACCCACCCACTACTAACCCAGCAAGCCCCATAGCCATATTGTAGTGTTTCTTGAGACTTCCCACCAGTTTCCATGCATGCATCGCACAGAACAAAGAAGGAGAGGTGATCAAGGCAAACAAAAAACCATTCGCTAAACCAACCCAAGGATCTCCAGCCAGTGCACAAGCGGAAAAAACAATAATCGTCTGACCGCACGGCAAAGCTAACGTAAAAAAACCAAATAGAAAAGTAGGCCAACGCCTATCCCGCAACATCAACAACGACAACCTCTGACCCGGCCCTGCCAGCAAGTACATTCCAGGAAAAGGACGTCCCCAAAGGCTTGCCAAGGCAGCAACCAAAATAATCGCCCCAAAAAGAAAGCTAGCCGCCGCAGAAACATGATAATAAGCCAACGCAGCCGTCAATACCGCCCCAACTGCCCCAGCTACCCAACCCGCAAAAGTAAACGAAAGCAGCCGACCTACAAAGTAGTAATTCCTAAAGCGATGCCGGCCAATCATCGCCACAAGCGGCCCACACATACCTATACAATGTAAATTACCAAAAATATAGACGGGAAGCATCGTCAGAAATAAAGTCATGCGCTCATAGCCTTGCCGTCAATACGCATTTGCGTCAGCTTGCCTGCATCGATCCCACTACTTCCAGACGGACGAGTATGCGCAACATAAACCACGTACCCCCCGCCAAGTGTCATCGTAAGGGTGATCAAAAAAAATACGTAATTAAACCAGTGAATATCTTTAAAATGCACGCTCGAACCTATTCCAGTAAAAAATTTTTGTTAATTTTCGGGTTCTTTTGAGCCGATTTTCGACTTAAAATTTCAGGGGTAATAACAACATCAGATTGTAAACACAAAGACATCATCCTTTCAATAAATACCTGTACCCGTATGATGAGCTTGAATTGAGATCAGATTAATGGGGGTGGTGTCGCGTGGCGATAGATATTGATCTACAAGCAGAAATGCTTACGCAAAAAATTCGACACTACCTGATCACCACTATGGGTCGCACCGCTCAAGACGCCAATGCTGACGAATACTATCGCGGCCTCACCTATGCCCTGCGGGAAGAGATCATGATGCACTGGCTGGCCACGGTGCAGACAGTTCAGCATCGCGACACCCGTATGCTCTATTACTTATCCATGGAGTATCTCCCCGGTCGGCTTCTCGCCAATAACATCACGAACCTCCAGTCTCTAGAATTAGTCCGCTTGGTCCTGCACAAAATGAACCGTAGTTTCGCCGAGATCATCTCGCGTGAATCAGACCCCGGATTAGGAAACGGAGGCCTCGGAAGGCTTGCCTCGTGCTTCTTAGATTCGTTAGCCACACAAAATTATCCTGCCCGTGGTTATGGCTTACGCTATCAATACGGAACGTTTGAACAACAGATCTGGGATGGAATACAAATAGAAGCCCCTGATACTTGGCTAGTTAGCGAAAATCCTTGGGAATTCCGTCGCGACTTGCGCAAGGTTAACGTTCGCTTTTGCGGACACCTCGTGCCAGAGCTAAACTTGCATGGCGATGAGATCTTCCAAATCAAAGATTATGAAGAGGTATCCGCTCTTCCCTACGACGTCCCCATCATCGGGTACAGCAAGCAACATCGCTTTTCCGTCGGCACACTGCGCCTATGGACCACCAAGGAATCTCCTCGCAACTTCCAGCTGCAACGCTATAACGCCGGACGACTCGACCAGGCCGCAGAAAACAGCGCCTTGACCGACGTGCTCTACCCCAGCGACCACCACGAAACAGGCAAACGCATACGTCTGAAACAGGAATTCCTACTAGTCTCTGCTTCGCTACAAGACATCTTCCGCCACTATCTCGAAAATCATGAAAATTTCCGCGCCTTCGCTGACAAAGTACGGATACAAATCAACGACACTCACCCCGCTCTCGTCATTCCAGAGCTTATCCGTCTGCTATACAGCCAATACGATATTCCCTGGAATCGAGCTGTAGATATAGCTAGAGAGGTAACGGGTTATACCAACCACACCATTTTGTCGGAAGCTTTAGAGCAGTGGGATCAAAACCTCATCAGCTATCTGCTTCCCCAACAATATAAAGTCATTGAGAGGCTTAATCTCGAATTCCTCAATGAAGCACGCAGACGCTTCCCTAACGATGAACCACGCATCCAGCGCCTCTCTATCATTGAGCACGGCATGGTGCGCATGGCTAACCTCTCCATTTTCGGCTCTCATAGAGTCAACGGAGTGGCCGCGCTGCACACACAAATTCTAAAAGATAAAGTCTTCCGCGACTTCTACGACATGTACCCAGATCGATTTATCAATATCACCAACGGAGTCACCCCTCGCCGCTGGCTGCTACATTGCAACCCCGACCTTGCCAAATTCATCACGAAACGCATCGGAGACGATTGGGTCACTGACTTCACGCAAATTCAAAAACTCATTGACTATGCCTACGATGCTAGCTCTCAGCAGGAATTCCTCGATATCAAACAAAAAAACAAACAACGACTCATCTACTATCTAGCCCAACAGAATAAACCACGCGATGCACAAGGTCACTTCCTCGATGAACTGCCACTAATCGACAACCACAGTCTCTTTGACGTGCAGATCAAACGCATCCACGAATACAAACGGCAACTCATGAATATCCTCCACGTCCTCATGCTATGGGACGAAATGAGAGCCCGACCAAGTAGCGGACGAATACCCCGTACCTGCATCATCGGAGGAAAAGCCGCAGCCGGCTACGAAACCGCAAAAAATATCATTCGCCTCATCTATTGCGTCGCACGCACCATCAACCGCGACCCACAAGTGCAAGGTCTCCTCAAGGTGGTCTTCGTAGAAAACTACAACGTCTCACGCGCTGAAGCCATCATCCCCGCTACAGACCTCTCCGAACAAATCTCCACCGCCGGTATGGAAGCCTCCGGCACCGGAAATATGAAGATGGCCCTCAACGGCGCCTTAACCATAGGAACAGATGATGGTGCAAACATCGAGATGCGTGAAGCCGTCACCGATACCTGGTGGCCCTTTCTGTTTGGCGCCTCCGCAACTGAACTCGATGCAATTCGACAATCTCAAAGTTATAATCCAGGCGAGATCTACGCCAATCACGAAGCCATACGCCAAGCTGTAGATCACCTCAAAGGTGGTAGCCTCGCCATCACAGACAGCGAACACCAATCCCTCCTCAGCCTCTACAATGACCTGCTCAAAGGACAGTTCGGACAAACACCAGACCGCTTCTTCGTCCTCAAAGACCTCCAATCCTACTACGAAACACAAAAACGAGTAGAGACACTCTTCTCCAAACCCGATCAGTGGGCAGCCACCTGCCTCCATAACATCGGCGCTATGGGAACCTTCTCCTCCGACTACGCCATCAAAAACTACGCCACTAAAGTATGGGGAATCGACCCCTGCCCCATCGATGAACAAATCCTCGCACGCATCGCACACGAATACAGCCAACACGATCGTTGCAGAGTACTGATCCTGTGAGATGCAGAGTAAAGAGATTAAGAGATCGGGAATGTAATTATCCGGATAGTACTTGAATTGTGGAAAACGCAGAGAAGGCAGAGCCGCTGAGTTCGCTGAGATTTTAGCCAATCTTGATTATCCGATGGCCACAGGTATTTTATGCCCCCATCACACCATCGTCACTCTTTGAGCACAGCTCAAAGTCTCACTAGAGAGGGGTCGCCTTAAAAAACAAGAGAGAGGGTCTGGTTGCGACACCAATAATGGCGCTCTCTCTTGTTTTTTAAGGCGACCCCTCTCTAGTGGATTTGCAATTGCAAAAGTGCGATGGTGCTCTGCGTCCTCAGCGGCTCAGCCTACTCTGCGTTTTCCACGTTTTAGTCCGTATCAAACAGAAGTCTGAGAAGAGTGTTTGCGACTCCGTGGTGAATCACTACTACTTCATATCTGGGTTAGGTAAACCCCAGCGCTGCAGCAATGCCTCGTACCGACCATCCGTCTTCATTTTTTCGAGCGCCTTATTAAACGCTTCGACAAAATCAACTCCAGGTCTATTTCTACGAGCGACAAGCCGCAAACCATCATCCGACAATGGTTTAGAAATAATTTTAAGATTCCCCGTATACAAACTCTGCGCATAAAGATAAGCCGGTAGCACATTGAGAATCACCCCGTCAATCTCCCCTTTTGTCAGCGCCTCCATCGCGTCCAGAATATTGTCATAAGCCACCAAGGTCGTGCGAGGATCAATAGCCAAGTTAACAACCGTGGCAGAACCGCGCTCCACGCCTACAATACGTCCGTCTAACTGCTTTGGATCTGTGAACGTAGACTTGTTAGATACCACTACGACCGGTCCGTAATCATAATAGGAATTCGAATAGACAAATAACTTTTCAGTCGATGGGGTCGGCGGAACGCCAGTTAAAATAAGATCATACTGATCCGAATTAAGCCCTCCCAAAAGAGCATTAGAACCCGTTGACGCAAACGAAACACGCATATCTTCTTCATCGGCTACAGACCGAATCAGTTCATCCGAAAAGGCAGCTATTTCCTGCTCTTTGCTCATAAAATCAATCGGGTACCAAGTCGGATCTTTCGCGATGCGATAGACAATCCCCGCACTAGAATCCGACCCCGGTCCACTAAAAGCAACCCAACCCAATAGAAACATCAGGACCCCAGCAACAATCAGCAGACGGGTCATATTCTTACGTTTTAACGCCTTCTTCATAGTCATCCACCTGTTTTCATAGCCATTATAACAGATCGGGAATAATCACTTCTGCACTTGTCACCAAACCGGAAATTTTCTATGGTGCAGAAATCCTACCAGGAGCAGAAATGTCCACCGTTTCAACGACCCTAGGATCCGACAAGAGGGCACAACCTCGCAAACGAGGGGATTACCCCGCAGCAGACATGAGTCGCATCGGATGCGTCATATTGGCTGGAGGAGAAGGCAAAAGACTCTACCCTCTCACCCGCACACGTTGCAAACCTGCAATCCATTTTGGTGGCCACTATCGTCTGATCGATGTTCCTCTATCCCACGCCATACATGCTGGATGCAGTAAAGTTTTTGTCGTTACTCAATTTCTCTCCGCCTCACTGCAAAAACATCTTTTACAAACCTACCAAACCCACATGGTAGGCTCTCAGCGCATGGAAGTACTCGGAGCCGAGCAGCGAAACGAGCAAAGCCGTTGGTTCGCCGGCACCGCCGACGCCGTTAGGCAGTGCCTGGAGTATATTCTCGCCTCTTCCGCCGACTATTTCCTCATCCTATCAGGCGACCAGCTCTATAACATGGATTTTTCCCGCATGGTCAGTTGGGCGATCTCTACCGACGCCGACTTAGTTATCGCTACCCTGCCGCTGGATGCCTCCACAGCGACCCGGATGGGCGTCCTAAAGGTGGACGAAAACTACCGAATCTGCGATTTCATCGAAAAACCCAAAGAACCGCGCCTGTTAGAAGGGTTTCACTGCCCCAAATCCCTCCTCAATTCCCTAGGAAAAGAAGGTAACAAGCCCCTCTATCTCGCCTCCATGGGCATCTATCTCTTCAAAAAAGAAGCCCTAAAAAACATCCTACTCGAAGATACCCGAGATGACTTTGGCCAACACCTAATTCCCACCCTGGTCGCCGCCGGAAAAGCCTCTGCCTACCTCTATGAAGGCTATTGGGAAGACATCGGCACCATCTCAAGCTTCTATCAAGCCAATATGGCTCTCACACGTCCTGAACCCTTCTTCAATTGCTACGACCAGTCTACACCGCTATTCCATCACGTCACCCAACTCCCACCGCCTAAAATCTCCCGCGCTGAAATAAACCACTCCATCCTCTGCAACGGCTGCATCATCGAAGGAAAAGAAATTACCCACGGTATCCTAGGCCCGCAAACAATGGTAAAATCAGGCACCGTCCTTCGCGACGCCTACGCCATGGGTCACATAACCATCGGCCGCCAGTGCCACATCGAACGCACCATTCTTGACAATGGCGTTACCATCGGCGATGATGTGCGCTTATGTAACTCGCAAGGGCTTAAGGAATACGATAGTGATCAGCTACACGTGCGCGATGGAATCATCGTTATCCCTGCCAATACCCATATTCCTACTGGATTCTGCTTCTAAATGAGCATCTGGACCATCGCCGATCTGCACCTCTCGTTTGGGGTGCCTAATAAGAAAATGGACGTTTTTGGTCCTCGATGGCATGACCACGCCAGGCGCCTTCGAGAGAATTGGAGCCGCCTCATAGCCCCTGAAGACCTCGTACTCATCGCCGGGGATATCTCCTGGGCAAAACTTCTAGAAGAAGTACGACCCGATCTAGACTGGATCCATGCACTTCCCGGAACTAAAGTCATGATCCAGGGCAACCACGATTATTGGTGGAGTTCATTAAAAAAGGTGCGGTCCATCCTCCCGTCTAGCATACACGTCATTCAAAACGACGCCTTTCACTGGAAAGACATCAGCATCGCAGGCACCCGCTTGTGGGATACACCGGAATACACCTTTGATTCAGTTATAGAATCGACCGAAACTCCTGAAGGCATAGCCCGGCTGGTCGATCACCCGTCCACGGATGATGAAAAGGTCTTTAACAGAGAACTTCAGCGGCTAGAACTCAGCTTACAAGCCTTAAACCAACAAGCTCGCCTACGCGTCGTTATGACGCATTATCCCCCTATAGGACCCGATTTAGCCCCCTCCCGCACCTCTGCCCTGCTGGAGAAATATAACGTCAACCTGTGCCTATTTGGACACATCCACAGCGTAATTCCAAACGCCCTCCCAATGGGCGAAAAAAACGGCATCCGTTACCTGCTCACTGCCTGCGACTACCTCAATTGCGTCCCTCTCAAAATCGAGAACTAAGGCACCACAAAACCAACTTTCTCTAGATTTACCCTTGTAAAACAACCAAAACTGTGTAATTTTTGGGTTGTAAAATGACCAAAATTAAAGCATTTTTGCCCTGGAAAACAACCATGTTTAAGAGAATCATCGATTTTCACCTAGACAAATGGAAGACGAATAAATTCCGCAAGCCCCTCATTCTTAGAGGCGCGAGACAGGTTGGAAAAACTTATGCTGTGCGGAGACTAGGCCGAAAATTCAAATCGTTTGTTGAAGTCAATTTCGAACGTTTAGAAGGAGCTGCTTCTATTTTCGAAAAGGACCTCATACCAGAAAAAATTATCCTCTCCCTATCGCTTCTTTTAAAAACCCAGATTATCCCAGGTGAAACATTACTCTTTTTTGATGAAGTTCAAGAAGCTCCTCGAGCCATCTTGGCTTTGCGCTACTTCTTTGAAGAGATGCCTGACCTCCATGTTATCGCAGCCGGGTCTCTGCTAGAATTTGCCATCGCAAAGGTCGGAATCCCTGTCGGACGTGTCTCGATGCTCTACATGTACCCCCTTTCCTTCATTGAATACCTCGTCGCAACCAGCAACCAGCTCATAGGCAAAGAAATTCTAAACCATTCTGTGGGAGTTCCTATAGAGGAAGCCGTGCATAGACAAATTCTAAGCCTTCTAGGCGAATATTTATCGATTGGTGGAATGCCCGAGGCGGTCACAAGATGGACCCAAACTAAAGACCCCGCTAACGCATTAAATGTTCTGCAGCAAATTGCCGCAACTTATCGACAGGATTTTGAAAAATATGCCCGAAAAGCACAAGTGAAGTACTTAGAACAACTTTTTCGCCAGATACCTCATCTTGTAAGTAAAAAGTTTTCCTATCGAGAAATTCATGGGGAATATCGAAAAAGAGAACTAGCCCCCGCGCTAGAGCTACTTGAGAGGGCCAATATCATACACATGATTCGTTGCTCCTCTGGACAAGGGATTCCCATCGGAGCGGAGACGGACTTTGATATCTTCAAAGTAATCTATCTAGACATAGGGCTGTGCCAAGCCATTTTGGGGTCCGACATTTCAATCTGGTTTTTACAACCTCTTGAAGGCTTCGAAAATCGAGGAGAAATCGCTGAGGGATTTATTGGACAAGAACTAATATGTTATGCGAATCCAGAGAACAAGGCCGAAATTCACTTTTGGAAACGAAAACATAAGAATAGTTCTGCAGAAGTAGATTATCTCATTCAACGAGGCGAAACAATCCTGCCTATTGAAGTCAAAAGTAGCCACGGCAATACATTGCGCAGCCTTCACCTGTTTTTAGAAACTCACCCTAAATCTCCCTCGGCTATTCGCTTCTCCTCTCTCAATTATTCAGTGATAAACCAACTAGATTCAAGGCCTCTGTATGCCGCGGCTTCCATAGCACACGATTCTCAAAGAGATGCTCTAAACTATTTAGTAAATTAACGAAAATATTCTTTCGACAAAACGATAAAATCGAATTAACATACGGTTTTTATCTTATTTAACGCGAGTTTTGGATAAGCCAGACTTAAAACCCTCTTAAGGTAAGTGATTTGAGTTGAAAAAAGACCTTCACAGGTTTAAAATTTTGTTTCGCAAACAAATTTTTAACTTGGAAGGTCCAAATGCTAAAGCAAGATGCTCTCTTATTGGTTTCAATTTTTTGTGATGTTGACGATTTTTGCAAGGAGTTTGAGCCGGAATGGAGAAAAGTTCTAATCGAAGACCAAAGTGGTCAATCACCTCAAGGTAGAAGAAGAAGGAATAGGAAAACCGAACTATTGCTGAGCGAAGCGATAACAATTGTTATTATGTTTCATAAAACTCGACATAGGACATTTAAAGATTATTATGAAAGATACGTTCTTGCTTTTCTGAGACCGTTCTTCCCTAAGTTGTTGAGTTATAGTAGATTTATCAACTTGATGAAGACTTGTCTGTTTCCCTTATTTGTTTTTTCTCAAGGCTGTATGGGTCAGTGTAGCGGGATTTCTTTCGTCGACTCAACCATCTTAACTGTCTGTCATGCGCGTCGTATTAACTCGCACCGAGTATTCAAGAAAATGGCAAAGCGAGGAAAAACCTCAACAGGATGGTTTTACGGGTTTAAATTACACCTAATCATCAACGATATTGGAGAAATCCTGGCCTACATGCTAACTTCAGGGAACATTGACGATCGTGTCCCTGTTCCGGGATTATCTCAAGGTCTATTTGGCAAACTTTTTGGAGACAAAGGTTATATTTCTCAAGAGCTGTTTCTTAATTTGTATGAGAAAGGAATTAGCATAATAACTAGGTTAAAAAAGAATATGAAAAACAAATTAATATTACTAGTTGATAAATTATTGTTGAGAAGCCGTGGTGTTATAGAAAGTGTGAACAATAAGTTAAAATCAGACTGTCAGATTGAACACCATCGCCATCGCAGCCCACAAAATTTTCTGGTCAATCTCGTGAGTGGGATAGTGGCATATGCTTACGATACCTGCAAACCTTCGATACAGCTGACGAAAAAAGAAAAGCAAAAACTATTTGATCAATTGGTGCCTAAACCGATCTGACGGACTGATTTTGATCAATTTTCTTATCCAAAACTCGCGTTAATAAACGCGAGTTTTGGATAAGCCAGTCTTGGAAATAGCTTAGAATAAGTGATTTGAGTTTAAAAAACTTCACAGGTTCAGGCTAAGATAAGTTTTTGTGATTATGCAATTGATACAAGCTCATTACGACAGGAAGACCCTCGTAGAGGGTCTCTGAATGTAGCCCACCGTGAACCTGCGAGCGAAGCGAAGACAGGTGTAACGGTGGGAAAATGTGTCGAAAACCTATTGCACCCACGAAGGGGTGTGCCTCAAGCTATTTGTAATCAACGGGCTGAGGCACTCTCGTTCGAGAGTGCGAACCCTATTTTACCCATATTCCCACCGTTACACCTGTCTTCGCTGACGCTCGCAGGTTCACGGTGGGCTACATTCAGAGACCCTCTACGAGGGTCTTCCTGTCGTAATGAGCTTGTATCAATTGCATAATCACAAAAACTTATCTTAGCCTGAACCTGTGAAGTTTTTTTCAACTCAAATAACTTATTCTAAGCTATTTCCAAGACTGGCTTATCCAAAACTCGCGTTGTTTACAATTAACGAGCTGAGGCACTCTCGTTCGAGAGTGCGGGGACTATTGTGCGCTTATTCCCACCGTTACACCTGTCTTCGCTGACGATCGCAGGTTCACGGTGAGCTACATTCAGAGACCCTCTACGAGGGTCTTCCTGTCGTAATGAGCTTGTTATCAATTGCATAATCACAAAAACTTATCTTAGCCTGAACCTGTGAAGTTTTTTCAACTCAAATAATTTATTCTAAGCTATTTCCAAGACTGACTTATCCAAAACTCGCGTTATTTAATTCAACTTTATCATTTTTATCGTTCTATCATTTCAGATTAAAGAGACACAATCGTCTCGTCCCCCTTCATTTGACAACATAAGCGTAACGCGCTACTAAGGAATTAACAGGAGGTCCGTATGTTGAATTGGGCTGTCACCTTTTTGATCATCGCTCTGGTTGCTGCTCTGTTGGGATTCGGGGGATTAGCCGGCGTCGCAACCGAGTTCGCCAAGATCCTCTTCATCATCTTTTTGGTCCTGTTTCTTGTGTCTTTACTCGGTGGATTACGCCGAGGTTAAACGTAACGCACTTATATTGAGAAACTAACACACAATATGTTATAATTGTGCGCGTAGGATCAGGATCATTTTTCGCAAGCTATTGGACGATAATGATATGCCCATCGGTTACATCTCGCTGTTGACTTTTTTAGTCAAAAGAGAGATACCGTGGGCATACATAAACACAACCTGTAGTGGTCATCTCAAACAAAAACTACTACATATTGTGTTTAGTGCATAGCCGCCAGGGACTTGCGGAAGTCCATTACCTTGATCATTATTAGTATGGGATATAACCTCATGACAAAGCCTACTTCTCGAGCAGTAGCCACTGCACTCCGTACGTACCACAGACCCGTGATTGAAGGGGGAACTCTTCTTGAAAGTTGGGAACAAGTGGTCGACCGAGTGATTAACCACCAGCTTTGGCTGTGGGAACGCGCGCTTGGACGCGAACTTAACGAAAGAGAAAACCATGAACTAGAGGAGCTTCGCCAGCTGATTATTGGCCGCTACCTCGCACCAGCCGGACGTACACTTTGGCTCGGTGGCACCTCGCTAAGTCGCAAACGCGAATCGTGCATGTTCAACTGCGCCTTTACACACATTGAAACCGTTTATGACGTGGTAGACGCCCTTTGGTTGCTCCTCCAAGGATGCGGCGTCGGATTCAAACCCGTCACTGGCACCCTTAACGGCTTCAGACGTCCGCTCATCGACATCAAGGTAATCCGCTCGCAACGTACAGAAAAAGGTGGCATAGAACACAACGTAGAATCCTATGATCCCGCTACCCATACGTGGACAATCAAGGTAGGAGACTCCGCTATAGCCTGGGCAAAGGCCGTTGGTAAACTCATCGCAGGGAAGTACGCCGCACGCTCACTCATTCTCGACTTCAGCGAAATCAGACCCTCAGGCACTCGCCTAAAAGGATATGGATGGATCTCTTCCGGTGATGAACAAATCTCAAAAGCGTTTAAAGCCATCGCACAAATCCTCTCTGACCGCGCAGACCAACTCCTCACTCGTATGGACATCCTCGACATCGTCAACTGGTTAGGCACCATTCTTTCCAGCCGACGATCCGCACAGATTGCTCTCTTTGAGTTTGGTCAACCAGAATGGGACGAATTCGCCACAGCTAAAAAAGAGTGGTGGATTCACGACAACGCCCATCGTCAACAATCCAATAATAGCCTCTTATTCCGCCATGTACCTAACCGAGAAGAGCTGGAAAAACTCTTTCAACTCATGTTGGATTCAGGCGGATCCGAACCCGGATTTATCAACGCAACAGAAGCAGAACGTCGCGCACCTTGGTTCAAGGGTGTTAACCCCTGCGCTGAAATTTTGCTCGGAAACAAATGCTTCTGTAACCTGACCGAAGTCAACGTCCTTGCCTTCAAGGGTGATAAGATCGGTCTCGAGCGTGCGCTCTATTTGGCTGGCAGAATGAACTACCGCCAAACCATGGTACAACTGCGCGATGAAATTTTGCAGGAAGCTTGGCATCTCAATAACGAGTTCTTGCATTTGTGTGGAGTAGGCCTAACAGGCTTAGCTGCACGGCCAGACCTCTCTTCCTATGACCTCAAGCGCATGCGTAACATCACCGTCAGTGCGGCATATAGCATGGCCAATGAACTCAATTCGCCACTGCCTAAAAACGTCACCTGCATCAAGCCAAGCGGCACGGTCAGCAAAATTATGGGCACCGAAAATTGGGGCGAAGTACCAGAAGGCGTTCACCTTCCCCTCGGAAAGTATATCTTCAATAACATCTGTTACTCTAAACATGATCCTCTTGTGGAACGGTTCCGAGATGCAAGCTATAGCGTCACAGAGAAACCGTTCGAGCCAGAATCCGTGCTCGTAAAATTCCCGGTTAAGTATGACAACGTCCCCTTCACACGCAAAACCATCACACGTAAAGATGGCAAAATTGAAGAGGTCGAAATCAACCTCGAATCAGCACTCATCCAACTTCAGCGTTATAAAATGATGATGGATACTTGGTGTGAGCAAAACGTCTCAGTAACGATCTCCTACGATCCTTCGGAGATACCTGAGATCATCGACTGGTTTATGGAAAACTGGAATTCCTATGTAGGCGTATCCTTTCTTTTCCGAAACGACCCAACAAAAAAAGCGGAAGATCTTGGCTACCCCTACCTCGCACAAGAGGTGGTCACACGCGACGAGTGGGAAGAATACGCTTCACAACTCGAAGACATCCGCTACGACGGCATTGAAATGGAAGATGAACTCTACGAAGAGTCCTGCGCTTCAGGTGCTTGCCCAATAAGATAGCCTAAAAACCCAGGCAATGAAGTCATATTCATTGCCTGGGCCTATTATCCAACTTCGACCCTTCTCCCCCAACAAGGTGACAAGTCGCCTTTACGGGAATAATCAGAAGTGATACCATAGGGGTATAGAAGTTGGAGACTAATCATGCGCTCAGAACCCCAAAGACACGAAAAAAAGGTACATAGGGCGAGAGAAACCCGACTAACCATTGACTGTTCGTTAGATCAAAAACGCAAAATCAAAATGCTCGCAGCCAGTATGGATATGAGTATCACCGATTTTATGCTAGCTCTGGTGGAAGATCGGTATGCCAATTGCCCTTTCGGCCTCAATCATATTCCTAACGCCGAGACAATCGCCTCCATTGAGGCAAGCGAGAGAGGCAACGGCCTCCATACATATGATTCACCGGATGACATGTTCAAGAGTCTTGGTCTTTAGACTAGGTTTTTGACAGAGAGTCAAGAACTACATATGCGAGTCTTTAGATGCTTAGATACGTTTACACCAATAAATTCGAAAAAGACGTCGAAAAGCAAAAAAACAGAAACGAAATCTCGATTTGGTAAAGAAAGTGATGGTAGCACTCACTGAAGAGAAAATCCTACCTCCTAAACATCGAGATCATCCCCTCAAAGGGAACTGGCAAGGATATAGAGAATGCCATATCGAAAATGATCTCCTTCTAATTTATAAGATTGATCACGACATGGATAGCATTCGGTTTGAGCGACTCGGTTCTCATTCAGAACTTTTTGGCTAATCCGAGCAACAGCAGTTGTAGGAACCAGCCAAATGCAGAGTTCTCTATTAAGGTAAAATTGTGGAAACACAGAGGCACGGAGGACACGGAGAAAGAGTAATTCAATATCCATTTATGATCCTATGAACACCATCAACCAATTTCTCCTCATGAAAATTGATAAGCAATCCCACTCGTAAATTCAGAAGTCGCAAATGCGAAAGAGTCTGGGCTTTGTCAACAGGATGCACTGCAGCTTTTGCTTTCAACTCAACCACGATCAATTTGTTAACCAACAAGTCCGCTCGAAAACCGCACTCCAGGTGCAGTTCATCGTAAAACACAGGAACTGGGTGTTCTTCTATTACGTTAAACTCTCGCTTTCTCAGCTCATACGCCAAACAGGCTCGATATGCGGACTCGAGCAATCCAGGTCCTAGTCGCTTGTGAACTTCTATAGCGGCTCCAATAATTGCCTGGGTTAATTGGTTGTTTTCCATGCTCTCTCCGCGCCCTTTGTGCCTCTGTGTTTATATCCTAAAATACACGCCAAATTTTTCGTGAGAAATCCATAATAGAGTAATAAACTCAAATTTCAAGAAAGTTCTACATGAATTTTCTATCTTCGACAGCAGAATTAGTACTACAAACGCTCAATACCTAAACCGTGCTTATTTGAAACACAGAGGCACGGAGGACACGGAGAAAGTTATTAATACTTGCAAATTCAGAAGTCGCAAATGCGAAAAGTTTGAGTTTTCAACTCAATCATGATCAATTTGTTAACCAATAAGTCAACTCGAAAGCCACCTCTCCGTTTGGATTAGTTGATTGCTCTCCATGCCCTCTCTGTGCCCTTTGTGCCTCTGTGTTTCTACTATCGAAATACATCAAATTTTCGCAGGAATTAACAATAGAAAAGTAAACTCAAATTTCAAGAAAGTTCTATATGAACTTTCTATCTTCGACAGCAGAATTAGTACTACAAACGCTCAATACCTAAACCGTGCTTATTTGAAACACAGAGGCACGGAGGACACGGAGAAAGTTATTAATACTTGCAAATTCAGAAGTCGCAAATGCGAAAAGTTTGAGTTTTTAACTCAATCATGGTCAATTTGTTGACCAATAAGTCAACTCGAAAGCCACCTCTCCGTTTGGATTAGTTGATTGCTCTCCATGCCCTCTCTGTGCCCTTTGTGCCTCTGTGTTTCTACTATCGAAATACATCCAAATTTTCGCAGGGATTAACAATAGAAAAATAAACTCAAATTTCAAGAAAGTTCTACATGAATTTTCTATCTTCGACAGCAGAATTAGTACTACAAACGCTCAATACCTAAACCGTGCTTATTTGAAACACAGAGGCACGGAGGACACGGAGAAAGTTATTAATACTTGCAAATTCAGAAGTCGCAAATGCGAAAAGTTTGAGTTTTCAACTCAATCATGATCAATTTGTTAACCAATAAGTCAACTCGAAAGCCACCTCTCCGTTTGAATTAGTTGATTGCTCTCCATGCCCTCTCTGTGCCCTTTGTGCCTCTGTGTTTCTACTATCGAAATACATCAAATTTTCGCAGGAATTAACAATAGAAAAGTAAACTCAAATTTCAAGAAAGTTCTATATGAATTTTCTATCTTCGACAGCAGAATTAGTACTACAAACGCTCAATACCTAAACCGTGCTTATTTGAAACACAGAGGCACGGAGGACACGGAGAAAGTTATTAATACTTGCAAATTCAGAAGTCGCAAATGCGAAAAGTTTGAGTTTTCAACTCAATCATGATCAATTTGTTAACCAATAAGTCAACTCGAAAGCCACCTCTCCGTTTGGATTAGTTGATTGCTCTCCATGCCCTCTCTGTGCCCTTTGTGCCTCTGTGTTTCTACTATCGAAATACATCCAAATTTTCGCAGGGATTAACAATAGAAAAATAAACTCAGATTACCGGAAAATTTTTAAATGAATTGCTGTTTTGGGTTAACGCGAAATCAATCTCACTCGGAGACGCTTCCTCAAACCCCTCGATTCAGCACGACTGTGAGCAGCTGTCCTTTGTGGAGGTCAGCTGCATGCACTTCGGCGTCTAGGAGGCGTGTTTGTCGCTGATCGAGAATTTTGTGAATTTCTTTTTCTTCCCAATCGTAGTCAAGCCGCTGATAATATTCCGCACAGATACCGAGCAGCTCTTGGAACTCTTCTTCCAACTCGATCAAAGGAATAGTGGATTCTACAAGTTTGACAAATAGATCGCGTTCTCCGCCATCAATCATGCTTGAAAGGACTTCAAGATGAAATTCCAGGTCTTCATCTTCACTTGCTTCATCCAGAAGTTTTCGTAATAATCGGTTTCCATCAAGCGTATCTGTGTTGAGCAGGAGACGGGCTTTCAGAAAATCAAACCATTTTTTATCTTCTACATAAGGATAAAACCCTTCAATCAACTCGAAGGCGTAGGTGTCGTTTTCTGAATCAATTTGATCAGCAGTAAAATCGTAAATAAAATCTTCAATGTTATTTGCACAACCTTCGACAACAGAAACAAATGCTTCTTCAGAAGAGGCACCTTCATCGACATTTTGGTCTAGGATATCTTGTAAACTGGCCAAAGCATCTTGCAAACCTTCAGCGTTTTCCATCTCTCCGCTATCGTATAGAGACACTTGATAATCTAGTTCGTCGCAAAAAACGGATAAACAGAGTTTTTCGGGTGCTAAACGCCGCCAGAGTTCAAAAATAAGCAAATAGGCGCGATCTTGTTCTTGAATAGACTCATCAGATTCATCAGCCTCTTCGGTAAGATCTTCGGCAAGCTCTTCTGGGCTGCTATAGCTCTCGGCAAAAGCTAAAAAGCTGTTGCGATCGAGGTCTATGTGCTGCTTTTCTAAACGTTTAAATAACGTCTCTATAGATAGGCTGCGGTAGTCTTCGACTTGCCAATAGGCGACATCAATATCGGGTTCTAGCAGCCAATTTAGGCGTAGAAGATTATATAAGGCCTTGCGTTGCATTTCCATCAAACTTCTCGCAGAGGCAGGTCTGACAACTGCCGAGGTGTGTAGCTTTGTAGGCGCTCTTCAATTGCTTGCGCTCGCTCATCTACATGAGAATAGAGATGGTAAAGATCTTCGAAACGCTTCTGCATTTCAGAAGAAATCAGTTCCGCACTCGTAAAATTTGTTTCTAGCTTACACGCCTCGTCCATCATTCTCTCTTATCTTGATCACACCACTCTCGCCGCTTCACTGGGCAAGTATCCCATCTGACCTGTAGGCGTCACCACCTTCAGCCAGGTACCATCATCTAGTATATCATGAACCTGTAAAGAGGTGCCAGGGATAAGCGGTTCACCGCTAACAATAGCTGATTCTTCCGAGGGCGTATGGTAAAGCCCATAGGCTTCCACAACAATAGCCTGAGTAGGGGCAAAGTACTGGATATACAGAATACTGCCCAAAACAATGGCTGAACAGGTTCCTAAGACTCCCACTAGAATCTTGATCGGTTCCCGCCTAACCCAAACATAGAGCGAAGCAATGAGAAAGGTTGCGCCAAGTAGAGCGATAAAGAGAAGAACGCGCTCTGGTTGCGACATCTTGTATTGCCAATAGAGAACATTTTGCACAACGGGCTGCTCCACTGGCGTGGGCAAGCTTTGCTTTACTAGCGTGCGCGTGAGTTGCTGGCGAATTTGATCGTTACGCGGCAGGAGCTGCTGCGCCAAGCGATAGTAATAGATGGCCCAGCCATACTCACCGAGTTCGTAATAGGTGTTAGCGATGTTATAGAATAATTTCCCGTTACCGGGTTCTTGTTCCAGCTGGCCATAAAGCCTCAGAGCTCGATTGTACGCCTCTTGCTGCTCCGAGACAATATCAGCATTAGCCCCTTGCATATAACTCGCGTAGGCTTCGTTTAATTGCGTCTGAAGGCCGTCTGCGTAGAGGAAGACAGTAAGAGATAAAAAAAGCGCCACCAACTTCATCATTTCACTCATCCTCGCCCATATCTAACGCGGTTGTACAATCGTCTGGCTTCTTTGAGCATTTGGCTGTCGGAGAGCTGCTCACCTTTAGCAAACCTGCGGGCTTCTAATTCGACGAGAAATTGACGCACCAAGCCGACATCGCCTTCTGTGGGAAGGCGTTCAGGAGAGGTAAGTACTTGATCATAATAGCCTTTTTCTTGCAGCAGTAGGAAAAAAGTTTTTTCCAAATAGCTGTAAACCTTGGCGCTTTGCCCTTTGCTACGAACAGCCAACGCAAGATAATCTTCGCTTGTGGTGCGCTTTGGAAGGGGTTTTTGGCGAGCTCGGAATCGTCTTACAACCAACTGTCCGCCAATCAGTACAGGAAAGGCAGCTAAAGCTAACCATACATCCTGAATGGATCCATGCTGAGGGGAAAGGTCCAAGCGAGTGAGTTCAAAAGGTCTAACCGCAGAAGTCTCCTCGGCTTTGCCCAGAGTGGGTTGAGCCTCAAGCCTGGCGTTGTCGGCAGTGAGTTTCGCACCTTTCGGCTCCTGATATCCTGTGCGGCGAGGCACAGAAACGGTCATAAAGGGCCGTACAGAAATATCAATAGGTGCGGAATGTACCGTTTGATATTGCTGCGATAGCGGGTCGAAAAAAGAAAATTCAATTTCCGGAATGGCTTTAATGTCTGCCGAAAGTGGTCTAAAGGTCAGAATGAACTCTTTTCCATTATTTTCGCGTTGTTCGAAATAGGGATATGCACCTAACTCAAAAAAGCCACTGAAGCCAGGCTGACAGGAGATATCAGCCATGGCGACCGAGTCTATTTCACCGTTACCCGACACGGAATAACCCACCTCTATCTTATCACCAATGTTTACCTCTTTGGGTGTGGTCAGGCGTGCTTTTACTTCATAACTTCCAACGGTGCCGGCAAAGGAATGTGGTCTGTCCTGCTCGGGAAACGCCTTAACGGAAATCACTACCTGATCAACATTAGCGCGCAAACGCGGTTTTTCATATACTCTCGCCCCGCTTAAATCATCTTTGTAGGCAAATCCTTCGACGTAAGAAGGTCCGTAAGCATAGTCTCCAGGCTCTAATGCGCGTACTTCCTGACTGATTTCCTGAACGGTATATTCATCAGTCTGAAAGTCCTTAACCTTTTTGTCTCCCACTTTTTGGAAACCAGCAGCTTCCAAGAAGGGCAGCTCTTCAGCAGTAAGTTCGATACTTCTATTGTAATAGATACGGTAAGTAAAAATCGCATGCTGAGTAGGGTATAAAGGCGTGCTAGGGTCGACAATTACTTCAAGATCCAACGAGTTGCTCGCCTGCGCACTGGTGACTTCATAAGTCGAAGGGGCGGTGTAGAAGGGTTTTCCATCGATTACAACCGTAACAGCTGGCAAGCCGTATAATCCTTTTGGCTTACCCGGAATTTGAAAGCGGTAACTGGTGACTAGGTCTTTCCCTTTTGGGGACTCGCTCTGACGTTCCACTGAAAGCGGTTTACCATCTAATTGAAATGCCTTTTCATTAATCGTTTCAGTGGCCAGGTGTGTAACTTGAATAATCCCATCAAGCTTGCGATTCTCGGCAATGCGCGCGGAATCGATAGCTGCTGTAACTTTAACCGCTGCTAAAGGGGTACAAGCCAACATCATGAAGGCACATAAACCACTGATCGTTTGCTTATAAGTTGTGGACATAGGAATTCTCACCACGGTTTCGGCCCTTGTTTCACAGGAATCGACGGTGTTTTACGACGATCAGCTTCTTGCATAGACTGTAACAGCCTCAGTGCATCTTGCACGGATAAATCCTTAATTTGCTTTGGCAATTCTTTACGCGCAGCTTCGGACTCAGGCGACCTCTGTTGCGGTGGTTGCTCTTTACTCAGCATTTCTAAAGCTTTAGACCATTTCCTGTAAGCTTCTTTTTGACTTTGGATCATGGATAACAAAGATACCGCCCCTTGACCTGCCTGTTTGGCTGCAGCTTCTCCTTGAAAAAAGAGTGGGATAACTCCTTGCCACAGGGGCTGCTGGCAAGTCTGCGCTGCGTAACTAATGCGTTGCTGCTCTAAAACTTGAGAAACAAACGGAGCGATCGCAGCAAGCACTTGCTGCTGATCCGCGGAAACAGCTGACTTTAATTCCGGGAATTTCGTAGCTTCTCTTGTTAACTGCCAGGCGCGATTTTCCTGACGCACAGCACGCTCCAATGTTTCTTTCGGTGTAGTCAATTGCTCCTTTTGCATCGCTTCTTGCAACCAAAAAAGGGCTTGCTGCCCATAGATCGCCTTCAACTGATCGTTGTCCGATGCCAACGCTGCAGTCATACTCGATTGTTCCAGGGTATAGTAGGAAGAGATCATTGACTCTAGTTTCTTCTGCATCTCCTCCGCTTTTTTTAGCACCACAGGACGAATCGCCAGAGCTTCAACCAATGCGGTTTGCAGCTGTCCCGCCGCGTCATTCGTCGGCTTCATAGCGACTTCCAACTCCGCCAAAAGCTGATTCAATTGCAGCGGCAACGACTGCGTCGCCCCATAAGACAGTTGCGTAACTACAACTTCTAATAACGCTTTAATCTGTTGTGCGTTCTTCGGTAAAAACGTCTGCATAATCTGACCTGCATCCACATAGGAAAGCAGCCATTCTTTTACATTTGTCGAAGAAGCTTCTTTTGGTACTACCTGGAGCTGATTTTTAAGATCACCCGCCCATGCCCAAACAACACCGAATCCTTGCAATGGCGACTCAACGGTAAGAAAGTTCACCGCTTGTTTTTCACGCAAATTCACCAGCCATTGTTTTACGGCCATGCGAATGTTCCTCATGAGGGGTTGTACGCTGTCCTTCGTGATCGCCAACGCATCCTCAAGCAACGCGATACGTTCATCATCATCGATAGCCACGGTCGACGAAGCCAGCCCGTATAAGGCCAAGGCCCGGTTATAGCGCCATCGATCCAGAAAATCCGCGCCTAATTGATCCGGTCTTTCCACTTTCTCCAACCACTCTAATGCTTGCGTCCACTGTTGTTGCAATAAAGAAAGAACTCCTAAATCATAACGCAGCAGGTCCTTTTGCCAGACTGCTAAGTCATCTGACAATAGCCCCTGAAAGATGCTACGTGCATGTTCAAAATCGCGCGCACGTAAATAGACAGCCCCTCGTCGCGATGCGCGTTCCACAGCCTCATCATCCGCTTGCACGCCTAAAGGGAACAACACACACAGAATCGCCAATAGAAATTTCCCAACAGGCCATACCAATCCAAGCGCCAAAAACAATAGCGCCAAACCCAGAAAAAGCTGGAACAGAGCATGACGCGACGTCTCAGACCGAATCGCCTTACCCGCGACTAAAACTCCTCCCTGAGCAGATCCAAAAACAGACTTTTCCTGAATACTACCCACTAACTGCTCTGCCAAATCTGCTGATGAAAAATCCGAAGCGCGCAAATACTGTCCTCTGCCCGCCGTAGCAACCGCCTGCAACAGATCTTCATCCAATATCGAACGCACTTTTTGATTGATGCCTGGAACTTCCCCTCCACCCGCAGTTCCTACACCGATCACATCCACAACACCATGACGATGTAGTTCGCCTGTTATTTTATCAATCTTTGCCTGGCGTGCGGAACCCGAAGCGTCCTCCACAGAGGTATCTCCGCCATCTGAAAGCAAAACAACAGTCACGCTACGCTGTTCCGGATGCTTCCAGAAACGCGAATATACACTCTTCAGGGCTTCGCCTAAATCCGTTCCAGTAACTCCTGTAGAGTTCACCTCAACATCGCGTAAAAGCATTCGTAAATACAAGTAATCCATCGTCCCAGGTACCACCTGAGTTACTTTTGACGTGAATGTATAGAGAGAAGCCGTCTCCCCATGCAATCGGGCTACAATTTCGTCGATAAGCTCTTTAGCATAATCCAGACGAGATCGTGAGAGACGTCCATCCTTGACCCCCATCGACGCCGACACATCGAGCAAAAAAACCACATCATGGGTCTTACGACGCACTGTAGTTGTTTGCGCAGGTGAAGACTCACTTACAGTCTGTTCAGAGACCACATGCAGCATCGGATCCATCAAGGCCAACACACCAAGCACATACGCCAAAATGAAGGAAGCACCACGAAAAACACTAGCCAGATCCGACCGCAATTGACCTGTCGAGGCATCCACTTGTCGGTCTTGAAAAAACTCCTTCAGCGCTTGTCGACGATGGCGCGCCAGCAAGAAAAACAATAGAATAAACAACGGCACTGCAAACAACAGACTAGCAAACGCAGGTGCATCATAAGAAATCCACATAGGCTAAGGGACCTTACGCAAAACAGTTGTGTACAGCAACAGCGCCAACCCAAGACAGACCACACCCAACGCCGCAAAATATGGATACAACAACAGCCAACGCTTTTCCGTTCCAGGCTGCTCCACTAACTCTGCATCAACCGGCAGCTCCTCCGTCTCAATCCGATCAATTTGCCGGAACACACCCTGCAATAGATCCGGATTGTCAGCGATAAAGAAATCCCCTTCAGTAGTCTCTGCAACACGCTGTAGAAGCTTGCGGTGCGGCTCAAACTCATCACCTCGAATCATCGGATCAATATTGATCAAATACACCCGCACATCTTTTGCCTTAGCAAAGGCCGCTGCATCCTCCATCGGCATCGTACGCCGCCAATCGCCCGTATCCAAAGGATTCGTACTCTGAAATCCATCCGTCAACAAAATGATCACCACACGATCAATGGTATAAGAAGGCTTTTTCTCCGCCTGAATCTGCTGGCCAAAATGCTTCGTCGCAACAATCGAACTCACCGTCTTAAATATCGCGTATCCTATCCCAGTACCATCGTCGTCCGGATTGTCTACAAGATTAATTTCCTGCAACGCACGAGAAACAGCCACATGATCCAACGTGAGAGGCGCCACAACATCAGCCGAACGCGAAAACGCCACCAAACCCAGCAAATCGTTCGGACGCTGCTCAATAAATGCAGTCGCCACCTCCTTCAGAAGCGTCATCTTAGACAACGGCAACCCCTCGTCCGTAAACGCTCCCGCCGCATTCTGACGCATAGAACCCGAACGGTCGATCAACAAGTAAAACGCCAAACCCCGCGTAGGCACAGGCTTAGAAACCTCTGAGTCATTCGTCACCGAAAGTGGAATACGCGGATTCGCAAAAGCTAAACAAAAAAAACAAAGAGCCGCAATCATCAACTGCGTAGGCAAAGCCTGCCATCGTACTCGCCACGATTCCGTCCCCTCAAAATCATAATCATTCGCCTGAGAAACATAGACAAAAGGATCCTCTACGCGCCACCAACGCATCGTCAGGGTCGCTGCAGCCAAACCCAACGCCACCAACATAAGTGGCCACAGATCTATCGTCGGAAAACCCATTCCCGTCCCCACTAGTAGAACCTGTAGCTATAGCAGGTAAGGGACAAGAACAGCAAGGGCAGCGGGTGTCGAAAATGATGATGCTCTGTTGGTGCAGTTTGAAACGTGGAAAACGCAGAGGAGACAGAGACGCAGAGCACCATCGCACTTTTGCAACTGCAAATCTACTATCGAGGGGTCGTCTTAAAAAATAAGAGAGAACGTTTATTAATGGATTATAACACGATCCTCTCTCTCTTATTTTTTAAGACGACCCCTCGATAGTACGACTTTGAGCTTTGCTCAAAGAGTGACGATGGTGTGTTGAGGGCATAAAATCTCTGTACTCATCGGGTAATCAAGGCGAACAAAAAAATCTCAGCGTACTCAGCAGCTCTGCCTTCTCTGCGTTTTCCACAATTCCAAGTACTGTCTGGGTAATAAGCTAGGCAAAACCTCCGTACTCGGGTAATCAAGGCGAACAAAAAAATCTCAGCGTACTCAGCGGCTCTGCCTTCTCTGCGTTTTCCACAATTCCAAGTACTTCCTGGATAATTCATGATCGGTCCAGGAGAATAAAAACGGCTGTCTGGCATATACCTCGCCAAACAGCCGCAAAATCGTTATTCCTTTCGTCTTAGAAAGAAACAGTAATTTTCCCTTTCACTAACACAACTTCGTCTTGAGATCTTGTGCTCGTTTCCAAAGGAAAACAGCTTTCTGATAATGTCCCGGCGCCGTGACTGAAGTTAAACAAAGGTTCCAAAGCAATCCTTGTGGCATAGCGTTGAACTCCTTCCATTCCTTCTTCATATTCATCAAACGCCAGCGAGCCAATAGTTGTACTCACTGTAAGTTACTCCACCTGTCCTTTCGGACGGCTGAGAGAAGAGACCCAAACGACTCAAGCGAAACCCAAGCAATCCAACTCCTCCAAGTTCTCATGCACAGACTACCACCAAAGCAGTGTCAAGCACCTTCTCTATAAAATTTTCCATCTCATACACCTAAGCATATGAGTCCAATGTCCTATTAACTTTCCAAAATCCTGAAGGCCGTGGTTTCGAGCGTCAATAAATGACTAATGTCACCTCCTTCCTTGCTCCATTGTCCCACTATTTTCAGGCTACCTTTTTGTGTACCCTAATTCTTTTTTTCTAGCAGCAATATAATCTGCTAAAGTCACCTTACCTGTTTTAAATCCATCCGCAATCTGTTGAGCTGCTTGTGGATTAGTTGTAATAAGCTGATCCCAATGATTCCATGCTTTAATCTCGTCGTCTTTATTTCCTAATCGTCCATAAAGCATGGCTAAACGAATCTGATTTAATAAAACCAATGCATTTCTGGTTCCGATTTCTTCCATTTTTTTCTGAAGAAAGAGCACACGCTTCAACGCTTCTTGGTCGCTTCCTTGTACGAGAAGCAGAGATGTTTTAGAAAATTCTTCAAAAAATGGGAAATTTTCTTCAGACAAACGCTTTAAGGCCTGGTCACCATAAACAAGAGCGGGTTCCATCGCACCTACGCGAAGAAATACTTGGGCAATAGCTCCGTCATAACGAGCACCCAACTCAGGGTGATCCTCGATCGCTTCCTTAAGCGTCACAAACGGCTCTTCCTTTGCAGGATCCGTCTGATCAGAGGCGATTCGAAAGAACTTATCAAAAGCGATCTCAGCGCTGACGTAGGCCTTCTCCGACGCACCCTTCCGCTGCTGCGTCCATACCAAAGCAAAAATCAGTATCGCCACAACACCGATCGCCCCATAGACAACCTTCTGCCCATGCTCGTGAAACCAGTCAGCCAGTTTAAACATCCATGGAGACCCCGGCGTCAAGTCAATTTCCACAGGCTCTGTCTTCTCTTTGTGTGCCATGTTCAGCTCTCTTAGATCAAAATGTAACCATGTTGAGCTTTTTAGGATTATTTTGCAAAAACATCTGAGAGGATGTCTCGAAAGTGTGATCAGGGTATACACAATTTTTATTTTTTCAGGATGACAGGATGAACAGGATAAAAAGAAAAACCTAAACTATATTAACGTATTTTCAATTTTATCCTGTTCATCCTGTCATCCTGAAAAACAATTAAAAAATTATTTGGACTACAATGTCCTAACCAAAATGGTTAGGACAGTAAAAACCCCAACGCGCATGGTACCAACATCTGAACAGGAGCCAAGGCTGTCTTTGACGCAAATTGTGTCACAAACCTTGCCAAACCAACCCCAGCCGTAAGCTGCATAATGCCAACCACAGGCTTCAACGGATGAGCTGCAGCTCTCTGAAACCATCGGAAATTTACTCCTGTTAATAGAGATCCCATGATGCCTATTCGCCATGCCTCAAGTTTCTGCGGCGTCATATAAGCACTCTCATAGTAACGGGGGTCATCTAGAAAGCGCTTGGGATCAATCCGGTCTACTCGAAATTTTATCGTTGGAGTTATCGCAAGCGAAACCAGGCCACCCACTAAAGATGTGCCATACCTAATTCTCTTCACGAGGCAATTTGTAGAATCCTGCGGAAGACCTAGGGTGTTCGAACACAAATTCGCCCCAGACAAAAAGATATGCAGCTTTGGAAAAGCCCATTTACCAAACAAAGCCAGGATGCGCTCTTTAATACTCGACAAAGCCGGATCATTGAAACGAAAATGTTTGTATTCGGTATCTCGGAAAACATAAAAATGACGTTTTACATCAGGGTCATAAAAAAAGCCATTGGTTGAACCTATCTTGGTTCCACCCCAATTGGGATCGCCCCCGAAAAAGCGAAGACTTACCGAACTGAAAAAATTTGTCCCATGTCGCAATGATTCCACGGCTAATATGTTGGCTAGCCCTCCATCAATAAGTTTACCCCAAAGTACGCCAACAGCAAAACAGCCCAACGTCACTTTAGTTCCAGATGAAACATACAACATAAAACCTTACCTTTTAATTAATAAAATTATATATAAAAATACAATTTTAATCAACTTAATTTATTAATAATCACAACATCTTGTTGGTTATATCAATTGATGTTCAACAGGCCCTTCTTTTTCAGCTACTTAATGATTTTTCTTGTGAGCTAACGAACAGCTCTATAAGATCGTTCAACGGTTTATCAAGAAATCTTGCGGAGTAATGGAAGAAGCAGTTGTATCTTTGGGATTTACTGACTTATCTGGCCTATTGGCTCGTTGGCCGAAAGGTTGCCGGAGCATTCTTGTCTCAACAAAAACCGCTTATGAACTGTATGGTGCTGCAGTAGAACAAGCTTGCCAGAGTGCTGGTTGGTCATGCGACGCCTTTCTTTTCCCTTGCGGTGAAGAGGCTAAGGAGTTGTCGCATGCCGCATCCTGCTGGACTGCCATGCAAGAGTTAGGACTCGATAGAAGGTCCGTTATGTTAAGCCTTGGTGGCGGTGCCTTGACAGATGCAGCAGGCTTTGCAGCCTCTTGCTACATGCGTGGGATCGACTTACTGATGCTACCGACAACACTGTTGAGCATGATCGACGCAGCTGTCGGCGGAAAGAATGGGATCAATTTTGGCGACTTAAAAAACGCGGTCGGCACCTTTCATCAACCCCGTGCCATTTACGCCAACCTCGCCTGTTTAAACAGCCTTCCTGACCGCGAAATACGCGCAGGTCTCGCAGAAGCGATCAAAGCGGCTTTCATTTGGGATCCCACGTTAATTTCATTTTTGAACACCCACATGGATGAATTGCTCCAACGCAAAGAAAAACCGCTAAGTGAATTGATTCACCGCTGCATCAAAGTAAAGCAAGAAGTCGTCGAGCAAGATCCCAAAGACACCGGCCTACGAGCCATCCTAAACTTTGGCCACACCACCGCACATGCTTTAGAGCGCGCTCTGGGTGATCAGATTCTGCATGGAGAAGCCGTAGCAATTGGGATGAACGTCGCCGCACGACTGGGTGTCAAGTTAGCCATCACTCCACCAGCAGTCGCCACGCAACTTGTATCCCTGTGCAAACAAGCCGGTCTACCTACAGACCTGCCCATTTCAGTATCTGAACTCATTCCCTGGATGCGACGAGATAAAAAAGTGATTCAAGGACACCTTTCGTTCGTTCTCCTGCGTGGACTCGGTAAAGCCGAGCTAGTGCAAGACATACAAGAAGAGTGGTTGCTATGAACGAATCAGAAGCTCTCGTCGCATTAAACAGTGCCTCTCAAGTGGGACCCGTTCGTGTCCGCCTAATGCTGCGCCATTTTGGGTCCGCTCTCGACGCCTTGCACGCCTCCCCCACTGACTGGGCGGAACTTCCCGGCTTTAACTCAAAAGTCATCAAAGGTTTAGCCGACTGTAAAACAAGCGATGCCTGGCGAGAAGATCTCGAGGAAGTCACACGCAAAGAAGTTACTCTCATCCCCTTCACTGACCCGCGCTACCCAAAACGATTAGGTCTCCTACCCGATGCGCCAGTGGTCCTCTATGCAAAAGGCACCCTGCTGCCAAATGACGCACGCTCTCTAGCCGTCGTAGGCACTCGAGCCGCCACTATCTATGGGACAGAAATGACTCGGCAACTTTCCAGTGATCTAGCACGACAAGGCTATACCATAGTCAGCGGGCTCGCCCGTGGGATCGACACCGCCGCTCACCAAGCGACCTTAAATGCAGGTGGTCGCACCCTCGCCGTCATAGGCTCAGGCTTGTCTAAGCTCTACCCAAAAGAAAACGAACACCTCGCAACACACATCGCCAACCAAGGCGCAGTCATCAGCGAATTCCCCATGCTCACTCCGCCCGACCGCCAACAATTCCCCCAGCGCAATCGCATCGTCAGCGGGCTCTCCCTCGGCATCGTACTCATAGAAGCACCCGAACAGAGTGGCGCCCTAATCACCGTAGAAAAAGCCCTTAGCCAAGGCCAGCGAGCCATCTTCGCCCTACCCGGGCGCGCCGACACACCTCACTTCCGTGGCAATCATGCACTCCTAAAAGGCGGCAAAGCACTCCTCATCGAATCCGCCCAAGACATCGCAAGCCACTTTGGCGAGCTCCTAACCAAGCTCCCAACAGCAAACGCCATCCCCCTCGAAGCTGAGGAACGCCAACTCTTCGATCAAATGCCCGATCAAGAACTCGCCATTGACGAGCTACTCGCCGATACAAAACTCCCTATCTCGAAATTAAACGTTCTGCTAATGAGTCTAGTATTGAAGCGCGCTGTCAAAGAGTTCCCCGGCAAGATCTATAAAAAAGTAATAATTAAAGGTTAAATCATTATGGGAAAAAAACTAATCATCGTCGAGTCACCGACAAAAACTAAGACGCTAAAGAAGTTCCTCGGGCCTGAATATCTGCTCGAATCCAGCGTCGGACACATTCGCGATCTACCCGAAAAAGAATTCGGCATCGACATCGAAAATAAGTTCGAACCCCATTACGAAACGATGGCCGATAAAAAAGGGGTGATCGAAAAACTCCGTAAAGCCGCTAAAGAAGTCGACATCGTCTACCTCTTTTCTGACCCCGACCGCGAAGGAGAGGCCATCGCCTGGCACATCACCCAAATTCTCCCCAAAGGCACCAAATTCAAACGCGTCGCCTCCAACTCCATGACCAAGGATGCCGTCCTCGACGCACTTGCTCATCCCCGCGAATTAGATGACGCCCTCGTCAATGCACAACAGGCACGACGACTTCTAGACCGTATTGTAGGCTATAAAATCTCCCCTATCCTCAACCGACGCATCCAACGCGGTCAAAATAAAGGCGTCTCCGCTGGACGCGTACAATCCGTCGCACTCAAACTCGTCGTAGATCGAGAAAAAGAGATCGAAGCATTCAAATCCATCGAATACTGGAACATCGGCGCACTCTTCCGCACTGATGACACCGTCTTCTCTTCCTACCTCTACGCTGTCGACCACAAACGCGTCGAAAAAGAGGCCGTACCCGGAAAAGAAGTCACGCTCATCGGCGACAAAACAACCGCTGAGAATATTGTACAAAGAGTTAAGCGCGGTCCCTATCAAGTTGGGCCCGTCGACAGAAAAGAAAAACGCCGCTTCCCCGTACCACCCTTCATCACCTCTACACTACAACAGGAAGCCAGCCGCCACTTCGGGTACAACGCAGCCAAAACTATGAGCATCGCCCAAAGTCTCTATGAAGGGGTCGACCTCGGAAGCCAAGGCACCGAAGGCCTCATCACCTACATGCGTACCGACTCCGTACGCGTCGCACCTGAAGTTGTCACACAAGCACGTGCGATGATTAAATCCGAATTCGGACCCGAATATCTCCCTGATGAACCAAAAAATTATTCCACAAAAAAAAGCGCACAGGATGCTCACGAAGCCATCCGACCCGCTAACCTGGACCACCGACCTGAACACGTGGAGCAATATCTCTCACGCGAACAGTCCAACCTCTACTCTCTCATTTGGAAACGATTCTTCGCCTCGCAAATGAACCCAGCCATCTACGACACCGTAGCAGCTGATATTTCGGCAGATCAAGGAAACGTTACTCTCCGCGCCACCGGCTCGGTCATGAAGTTTTCCGGCTTCCTAGCCATCTATGAAGAAAAAGTGGACGACGCCGAATCTGAGACAGATAAAATGCTACCGCCTCTAGTGGAAGGCCAAATACTCAGCCTAGAAAAGGTAACGCACGAACAAGCCTTTACCAAACCACCGCCCCGTTATACAGAAGCGTCTCTGGTGAAAGAATTGGAAAAATCAGGCATCGGACGCCCTTCCACCTACGCCGCGATCATGAACAAAATCCAAAGCCGCGACTACACAGTTAAAGATCAGAAACGACTCAAGCCCACAGAACTTGGTTGCGTTCTCGCCGCATTCTTAGAAACCAACTTTGCGCAAATCATGCGCATCGACTTTACAGCACGTATGGAAGACGAGCTCGAAGACATCGCCGAAAATCGCAAAGACTGGCGTCAGCTCTTAGAAGAATTCTGGATAGCCTTTTCCTCCACCCTGGAAATTGCCCAGAAAGAAGCCTTTATTCCTCGTGTCGAAACCGATCTCGACTGCCCAGACTGTGGCGCCAAGCTGCAGAAAATCTGGTACAAAAATAAATACTTCTATGGCTGCTCTAAATACCCTGACTGTAAGTATTCCGCACCTATTGAACAGTTCCACTTCAATAAAGAAGAGTACGCCGACGGCTTTGATTTCGAACAACCCTGCCCCATCTGCGCATCACTGATGAAGATTCGACATGGACGCTATGGCGCCTTCCTCGGCTGCACACGTTATCCTGAATGCAAAGGCATCGTCAACATACCCAAAAAAGGCGAAGCCACACCACTCTCTGCCGAAGACATGCCAAAATGCCCAGCCATTGGATGTGACGGCCATCTCAACGCCAGAAAATCACGCTTCGGCAAAACCTTCTACTCCTGCTCTAACTACCCTGACTGCGACGTGATCGTCAACGACCTCGACGACTTAGAAGAAAAGTACCAAGACCACCCCAAGACGCCCTACGTCAAAAAACCGCGTCGTGGCTTCCGTACAGGCGCAGCAACAAAAGGTAAAGCCAAAGACGAAACAGAAGCTGAAACAAAGCCTAAGAAAAAAACAAGTACTGCGAAAAAACCAGCAGCAAAAACAAAAACAAAAGCAAAAACTACTACGACTAAAGCGAAAACAACCAAAACTGCTGCTGCAAAAAAGACCAAAGCTAAAAAACCTGATGGTGAATGATCGTTTTAAAACAGGATGCGGAGGATCGCCTGCGGCGGCAGGATGAGCAGGATTTTGTTGGCCACCTTTAAGAGCCACCAGATTATGTTTTTATTTAAACGCAAAGACGCAAAGAAAATTTAAGAGAAAGCATAAAATACAATAATCGCGTGTTTTTATTGTTTTTTATATCTCTTTTTAACTTCCTTTGCGCCTTTGCGTTTAAATAAAAAACATAACCTGGTGACTCTTAAAGGCAGGCAACAAAATCCTGCTCATCCTGCCGCCGCAGGCGATCCTCCACATCCTGTTTTAAAACGGATTCTCTCAAACCGTTATTGAAAGTGAATCTCGTTCCTTAGCCGGTAAATACCAAGTAGATTCGTGATCAGCAACATTGCCTGCACAATCGCCATCACTGCCATGGCTTCCCGCTGTTCCACAAACGTGAACATCACAAATGCCAACGCTCCATACACCAAGTAAACAGGCACGCCGTACGTCGGACTCAAAAAGCGGGCACACTTGATCCCCACACAGAAGTACGCGATGATCGTAGAATAACCCACAATCAACAACAGAGCCGGTGTGAACACATGCATGTAAGGAAAGTAATGGCTCAACGCTGTTTGCACTAAATCAGAGCCAACTAACACGTTTTCTGCCTTCCATACACCCGTCAACAACACCAACAAGATGCTCGTTGTGCAGACCATATTGTCGATAAAAACGCCGAACACCGCCAAACGCGCTTGCCGCTCGCGATGCACCGTATTGGATTCACTCTGAATCACCGAGTCGTAACCAATTCCAATATCCGCAGAGTAGGATGCCCGGGCAAGCCCCTGCTGAATCGCAAGCAACACCGATGCTCCAGCAAACCCGCCTACAGCCGCATGACCCGTAAACGCAGAGCGAAATACATCCGCCAAAATACTAGGAAGTTGCCCCGCTTCCTGTACAATCACCCATAAGCCCATCAACAAATAGGCCACGATAAATCCTGGCATCGTCGCTGTGCAAATTTTACCGATACGCTTTACGCCGCCAATCGACGAATACAGAACCAACGCCAGCAACGCCGCGATCACAAAATATCGGTTGAGTCCCCAATTACTAGATACGCTGTCTGAAACAACCGAAAATTGATAGATCTCTACCCCGTAAACACATAACAAAAACGCAACCAAAGTGGGCACCATGCGATTACCAAACGCGTGACGTAAAAAGTACATCGGTCCGCCATCATACCCACCTCGATCGTTAGGTACACGAAACGTAAGCCCTAAATAGATCTCGCAGTACTTGATAATCGATCCCACCAATGCAGCAAACCAAACCCATACCAAAGCGCCAGGACCACCAATTTGCACTGCTGTGACAATTCCCACCACGTTGCCAATACCAATCATGCCTCCTACAGAGGCAAAGAAAACTTTTAGCGGATGAACCCCGCGGACACCTTCCACAGAGCGGCCCATGAAACTCCAGAACGTACCGATGATGGACGGCAGCGCTCGAATCTGGAAAAATCGCGCCCGAATAGTGAAATAGCCACCTAATAACACAATAAAAACAAAAGCGATATAGCCCCAAAAGACCCCTTCCACTTCCATCAAAAACTCAAACAAACCGTCCATTACTCTTATTATTGCCTCTATTCATTGTGAAACGAACAAAAATATTATCATGCTACGTCACTTATTCCCAAGGGAAAAGGCATAAAGGGCGGCTTGGTATGCCTGTCGCACTTCTAACAATCACCAAACTATGTAAAACAATTTTATTTGAGATTATTTTTCAGTTCAAATTAATGCACATATATGATATAATGTTTCGTAAAATCTTTGAAGGAGATAAACTCTCTATGGTTTCTTTTCAATCTGTCATTACTTCAATGCGCGCCTTTAGCGCTCAGCTTCCTGACATTCCTGATAAAAAGTGCAATGAGGCCGTGAAAAAATGGAAACAATTGAGTGAATTATTTACCAATCAAGCTAACGAGTTAGAACAATCGCCAACTCCGGACTGCATATCTAAAACGAGAACTCTGATCGATCAAACGCGAACTCAGCTACTCAACCTCGTCTGTTCGAATTCGGCGCGCCTAACTCCCAGACAATTTGTCGCTATCCAAATTGGACCGTTTAATAAAGCCTTGAACAATTTGGATCAAAATCAAGCTGACGAAGAGTTACCCGAAGGTTTATTTATCGATGAAAAAGGAAATCTGAACATTCCTTTGGACCGCTTAGAACAATTACTCCCCAAAGCTCTGGAGCTTTGGGGCAACATTAAAGTAGGTGAATTCACCTATGATTGTTCGACTACAGTAAGATATAAGATGATACTAAAACAGCCGCCACTAGATCTCGTTACACCGGTTGTTTGTCTCTTGCAAAATGGAGTTAAAGCCACACTCTCCATTACACAGGCACGAATTCTCCTTGGGAAGGAAGAAACGGATCCCATTCCTAAAAGCCTGGAATTTCCTGATATCAGCGAAGAAGCTTGGAACAAGATTAATAAACGGACCATGAGCTCTTTTGGCACAATTACTGATTGGAGAAAAATTGATACATATTTGAATTCTGAAGAAAAGTGGTATTTAGAAACATTTTTACGACGTTACAGACCAAAACTTCTCGAAGTTCAACCTCATCGCTGTGAGGGATATTTAAAAGAGACTACCGGTGATTATTTTGCCAAAAACATGAATGTAGCCGGTATGATGCGGGTCTTCCCAGAAGATTTCGCCTTAGACCTACAGCAATTTCTGACGCAAATGACAGAGCGTCTCAACCAGCTTCCCGATTGTCAACACATCGCTCTTCATTTCGATCTACAGACAACTTATGTACTCACACGTACACAATTTAGCTTGCTCCTGTTGGATTCTAATAAAGATTTTACATTTCAAGCGGATCGGGAAACAACAGTTCCTTGTTTGCTCAAAGGTCAACAGACCTCTCTGTCAGGTTTAGAGGTGCGCATATTATTAGGACTTCCACCGTTTGGCCCCCTCCCGGAAAAACTCGATTTGTCGGAAATTGATCCCAATTATCTGCCCCTTATAAGAAAAATATTTCTAGCCAAACCATACTGTCAGCCAGAACGAATCAAGGCAGATAAGGCCTACTACCTAAACCGTTTCCTATCGAAGCATCGACCAGAGTTGAAACCTATCACTTCGAAATCCTACTCAATTAGCGTTTCCAAGACTGTCTTTAAACTATCTAAGGAATCATTTCGTTCATTATTACAAAATATTTTAGACGAAAATCCCGCGGCTACCGAAATTCACTTTGGTAAAAGAATCGTATTAAGATCCACGATAACGTCGTTATTGAACAATCCTCAGTTTCAACCCAAGACGCTTCAGTCAGATTATACGATTCTTCTAAGTGATGGTTTTTATCATCGCATCCCATTTGACTTTGCACACGAAGCTTTGGATACGCTCCTGCAAGCTCAACAGAATTGGGTGGTCCAAGATATAGAAGAATTGAAAGATTGGAATCTACTACCTGATTTACCTGAAACTTCTCCTGAAACTCTACATGATGCGCTGAGATGGTATCGGGAAAGAATCTCTCCAACTTCTTTTAAAAGACATGAAGCTATGGCGCTCTTCTTTCAAACATGGTCTCCCAATTCTAAATGGGAGACTACAGCATCTGAAGAGCTGGTGGACAGGGATGATATGATCCTGATGTTACCCGAAAACAAGGACATCTCAGAATCTCAAGTCTTGACTGACATTGCGGCGTGGATCAAGCCTTATCAAGCCACTGGGAAAAAGGTGCAGATTGGCCAGCCGGGGGCTAGGCACTCGCGATTAGCTGTGCTCGAGGTAGCCACTGAACAAAAGCTGCCGCTTTCTTTTCTAACTAGAGATTTCTGGTGTCGCCTGGCAGATGGCAGCACTCAATCCCTCGATTTGCTTTTCCTATCACGCTATTGGGAATCCTACAAAAATGGTCTTGATCCTAAGGCAACTGACTCCTTCGCTAGCAAGGACCGCCCCATTGAAATTAACCTCTCGCCTGAGGTGCTTCAAGATCTACAGCGATTCACCGATCAACTGGATCTGAAGCCCGATAGAGCACTGGATGCCAGCTTCCGCAATCCACCACTTGTCTGGGAGTTAGGCGCGCCGAACTATTCTGTAAGCAGATTGTTAGAGATGAGAGAATTCATCAGACTTCATCGCGGTGCTGACTGTATCGAGGCGAAAACCATCGGCACCTACCTAGCGACCACCTCGCGTGCGACGTTGGCTGCAGATTGGTCCAATCCAAATGTATGGAGCACGATTCAGGAACAACTAAAAAAAGTGCGACTTGCTCATGTTATTCTGCTGGAAGGAATAGATGGAGAGTACGAACAGCCCGTCTGGTGGCGTCACGAAATCGAGGCCTATATCGATCATGGGCAAATCACGCCGCAAAATCTAACGACACAACAGATCATCAGGCCGGGGAGTTATCAATCCCGGTGGGACAACCCAAAGGTGCCTGTAGCCTTTCTGAAAACGTTTTTCCGCAAGGTAGATCAATCCGAACACTTGGATCCAGATACGTA
>CAWBNS010000010.1:0-119547 GCA_963790215.1 uncultured Chlamydiae bacterium | reverse complement strand
CCACATCGCCCATCGCCGTATTGCTTGCGGTTCACCGCGCTCGTCATCGTGCTGCCGGAAACGGCCGATGAGGTAGTCGATCCTCGCTCGGCGCGGTCCGCGGGCCGGCGGCCCTCGCCGTGCAGCAGTCCGGCCAGGCATGCTCCTGCGGCAGGGTGTTGCCGGGGTTGGCGCCGATCGGCGGGAACGAGTCTTTGATGCGCGCACCAGGCTCGCGAGTGCTTGCGTTTCGTATGAGACGGGCGGGAAGCGGATGCCCGCGTGACGACGAACCGGTACCGGACGTTTAGGCTGGAGTCTTCGTCGGAAAGGACGCCGTTTCGTGATCGGCGTCATCAGTTACAACCTGCGCAAGAACCGCGCGAGCAGGAGCAACGTCGAACTGGCCAAGACGCCCGACCTCGACGTGATGTGCTTGCAGGAGTGCATAGCCTCGCAAGCTGCCGACGGAGATCGGCGCGACCTTCACCTCACCAACTGGAAGCGCAATCGCCGGGCCTCGCCGTGTACTACCGCAAGGACCGCTACGAGCAGCTGACGAGCCAGTCCTTCGAGCTCAAGAAGTCGCTGCACGACATGATCTGCTGACGCCGGGAGCGTCTGGTCGGCGCCAAGCTCATCGACCGGCAGTCCGGTATGAGCTGGTGCTGCGTCCACTCCACGCTGCTCCGCGACCGCCCTCAACTCCCTGCGGCGCAAGCAGATCAGGCCGCCCACGAGCTGCTGCAGCTGGCGGCAGGTCCATCATCATGGTGGGCGACTACAACCACCCGCTCTTCCACGAAGGTCTCGACCGGGATGAAGCCGTCCGGGGCAACGACCTCACCCTGAGCGACCGCCGCACGTACACGGCGTGATAAGTTCTTCCGCTCGTTAGCGCCGCACTCCACGACAGGAGAAATTTCTGAAGCGATCCATACAGACATTGCGACATCTGATCCATCCAGGGACCGATTCTTCACGGATGTTGCCTCAGCTATTGTGCCTGATGCTGTGGTCACTCAAGCAGGAAGGCGAAGAGCTTATTGTTCGATAAGATCAATGCAATCATCCATGCCTCCTTTTAAAGTGAATGGCAGCTATTTACGCATGTTGGACGATGAAAAATCGGTTTCTATGTGTAATTTATTCGCAATAACTCTCTTCTGTAAAATGGCTTTCAGCGTAATGTACAGCAGCGAAATGAAACTATTTATCGAGTAACCGTTTCGTTGGCGTGGCGTCAGGCTAATTTTTTTCTGAATCCGGATGGAGAACTTGTTCCCTTGTACTATGAAGAGGCTAAGGATGAGTTAGATGTGAAAGATGAGTCCGACGCCTTATTGCGCGTACCGTTTCGAATAAATATATCGATTCTCCTACAGGTATTGCTACCTCTGCGGTCGTTTTTCACCACGACCAACGAAACCGGGGCAAGAACTATCCTCCAGTACTGTAAGAGAGGTGTTGCAGCAGTTCGTTGCCGGTGAGCAGCAAGATGCGTCCGTTGTCGGACGAGGCCATCATGCTGATTCGTAAGCGTATCAGTGTGCATCACTATACCGTCGCCAAATACCGCGGAGACTGAATATAGGCAACGTCAACAGCGACGGGAAGTACGGACGAAGGGCTGTCCCGACCGTATCCCTTGATCAATGAGACTATCTCCTCGCGTTTTACCGAGAATATTATTTCGAGAAAGTACTTGGAATTGTGGAAAACGCAGAGAAGGCAGAGCCGCTGAGTGCGCTGAGCTTTTGCCAAACTTGATTACCCATGAGTACAGAGATTTGGTCCCCCATTACACCATCGCTACTCTTTGAGCAAAGCTCAAAGTCGACTGAAGAGGGACTTGGCCTTAAAAACAAACAAGAGAGCTTTATCCCCATTGCAAATGGCAATAACCCGCTCTCTTGTTTTTTTATAAGGTGAGGTTAGTAGATTTGCAGTTGCAAAAGTGCGATGGTGCTCTGTGCGTCCTCCGCGGCTCTGTCTTTCTGCGTTTTCCACGTTTAAAACCGTACCAACCGAACGTAAAACCGTACCAACAAAAATTCCGCCATCATCTCATCTCAAACTCCCTTGATTGTTTTATTTTCCTCCCACAACTTGAGATATTTATAATAAGCAGTATGACCATTATAAGCAGAAATAATAAATCCCTCACGACCACCTAGAAAGCCTCTTTTTAAGAAATAGCTCTTAAAAAATGCATACACCCCATGACCAATGGCGCGTCCTACAGAAGACTTTCTTTTGCCGGCATACTGTTTTGCGAACAAACTGACTGTAACTTTACATTTGCTAGAAATCGTTCATGGACTCATAGGAATGATGCTTACAGCGTGGTTTAGTAACGATTACTCAATCCTTTTGTAATGACTGATTCATGCACCAACGCATCACTGTAACGAGTTGTATTTCGGTTATACGAGTTTTACCTGATAATCGGGGTACCAACCGCACCACCGGATCCATTTCCCGTTGAAATAGTTCTGTCGACGGATCGCAAATATCTGTTGTCGATCCAGCGACAACAAAATCAGCTCATCGATCAATTCCTTGGTAGCAACTTCATCGCTATCAATGGAGAGAATCCAGTCATGTTTAGCTAGGTTCGAGGCTACGTTGTGGGTGGCTCCGAAGCCGATAAATGACCCCTGGTGAAGGGTTACATTTGGGAATTGCTTGGCTATATTCATTGTTTCGTCTGTAGAACCTGTATCATACACAAGCACTTCGGCAAACGAGGATAGTGGCTCGTAGTACTTGTTTCAGGTGTTTTTGGCTATTTTTTGCCAGAATCGTCACGGTGATCATAGTAGAGCTTCCAGTTGCGGCCAAATCTGTTCTAAATAGTCGAGAAGACTTTTTGCGCGTACTTCCCAGGTGTGCTTTTGACGCACAATTTCGCGTCCGCGAATGACCATCTCGCGACGTTTCGATTCATCGCTGAGAAGACTCATCACCAGTCCGTTTAATTTATCATAATGACCATGTCTGTAGAAGGCAATGTCACGGTCATTCTCAAAACTCTCTGTCAAAAAACGGGTCTCATTGGTGATGACCGCAGCGCCTGCCATGATTCCAGCAAAAATCCGTTCATGCGCGCCGTCTTTTATGGTTGGGGTGCTGTTGAGGATGATTTTACTCTTCTGCATCACGCTCAGGGTTTCTTCATAGGGGATGCGGCCATGAATCACCGCATTTTTCATTCCTTTCAGGTAATCCTCCCAGCTGCGCGTGCCACTTTTTGTTCCAAAGATATGCACAGGTACATCTTTAATTGCTGTGATGACGTCGAAGCGGTCTTTTCCGCGAATATAGAACTCCAACTGATCGAAAAGGTCTTCGTGATCAAACTGTGTGGGGTCGATGTCGCCTTTAGCGTTGAGTCGATGGTTCATGGCTTGTGTATAGGCCTCGATGTAAGAGGTGGTTTGATCTGCGAGAGTGATCTCAGCTGCCTCCTCCAGAACGACGGCCATAGCGGGAGAAAAACGTTCAGGCCAGCTTTTGCGTCGACCTTCGAAATCCATGCAAGTACCCGTTACAGATACTTCATAGGGTCTTTCCGCTTCGATTTCGCCATGAAAATCCGCTTCCACAGCATGCGGTAGAAAGAAAGAGTGAGGACACTTCAGGCCGCGGAAGAACTCAACAAAACTGCGATCGTCGCAGGTGATGACGTTGAGAGGTGTTTTGGCTAAATCCATGTAGAGATTGGGTGAATCCAAAAGAATCGCGACGTGAGGAATGCGTATCATCTCACACAGAAATTTACCTTCAGGATCTGGCAGGAGGCCATTAAACGAGAGGGTAAAGTCTGGGGCATCTCTGAGAAGATCACTGACAAGACTTGGGTTGTTGCCCTCTTCGTTGCCAAGAATCCTGCACTCAATCCCTTGTTGGGTAAGTGCATTGGCGAAGCAGCGCGTAAAGTAAGGGAGCACGCCATAGCCTGTGCGGTGCTTAGGAGGCATTAAGAGATCTATGCGTTGAATCATCGGATGAAAGTCCAGTTTTTACGAGCACCGATGCCTTTGGCTTTTTGTCTGTTCTCTTCCTGCATGGCTTGGGTCGCTAGGATCTTCTCTTTGTCTTCTTGGCCTGTTTTTTTCCAAATATCGTTTCGGTACTTCTCACGCTGTTCGGTAAAATTTTTTGCATTCACGCCTTCGTAGCTCATTGGGTTGTCCAAAATGCGCTTTACTGTCTTGAGATCTACGCCAGTGCGATTGAATAAGGTTCCCAATTGGTTATCGAGATCGTCCCGCTGTTTCAATACCGTAGTATAGGTCTCTTGCAGTTCCTCTACAGATTTGAGGGGACCCGAATGTTGTATGGGGGTAGGAAGCTTCGCCTTGGGCTTCGGTTTACCCGAACCTTTTTGGGAAGCAAAGTCAAAAATGCTGTCAGGCATAGCAATCCATTAAAAGACTCTCCATCATACTCATTATATCAGATTTGCATTTGGGTTTCTATCTAGACCAAAAACGGTATTTTGATGTCTTCTCGAGGTATTTTTTATTAAACCTGAAATTTTGTTGTAATTTGATTAAATTGTGATTAAAATACTTGAAATTTGTCTTATTCGAGAGAGGTTGTTAAATGAGTTCAAATGGATCAATTTCTGTAGGGAGAACTCTACAAGGAACCTTGGGGTCTGGATTATCAGCAGCGACGGCGCCCGCAAGTCAATCAGGCTTGATGAGAGGGCGACTTTTCACCGTTTTAGGGGCGGTCGGACTCATTTTGCTCATCAGTTATTGTGCTTTTCGCTATTTCCGTCAGCCAGCCAAGCTCAAAAATGATGCGGTTGGCAAACCCGTTGGAATAGATGAGACCTACTTGATTGAGAAGGATAATGTTTATTCAAGAGCCTCCAAAACTCGCTTCACTAGGTCCGTTTCCAAGGAAGGCAAACTAACCATTACGCATGAGGTCAAGTTTGAAGAGGAAAATGCGTTGGTGTTGATTTTTGCAGGAAGAAATCAATCGAAAGACACAGTGGTGATAGCCGGTACCAAATCTATCGAGGTTTCTCACCAATTATTTTTGGATTCCTGCGACCGAAAATGGGGGTGTCTTACTATTGGAGATCGTGAATGGTTCGATCCAGACCAAAGTGTTCTCATGGATAGAAAAACACCCGGAGTCGTTTTAAAACCGAAATTAGATCTTATTGCTAGCAGCATTTATACAATCACGAACAGAGACCCTGATTTAACCTTAATCTTATCAAAGTTTATAACACAAATACCTTTAAACGTTATTGAAAATAACGTTTCTAGCCACTTATTGGAAAAAAACGAAATGAAGCTTTCAATTGTGCAAAAGAAGAGTGTTCGTTATTGCGTCCTTACTAAAAATAAAAAAAACGAATTAGTGCTTGAAATGAGATACGAAGCACCGACAGTGGCGATAGATAAGGAAGACAAACACAAAAATGGAAAATATATCTCCACGCTGACAGTGAATTTTTCCAAAGAAAATCTTGGCGCGGTGGTAAACGCTCGGCTAGAGACTGAGACTTAAAGAGAGGCGGTTCTAGACAGCGCACTTAAACGGTAATTTATGTAATTTATGTAATTTATTAGAGTTAGTTTTTAAACGACAAAAACGATAGAACGATAAAAAAGATAAAATCAATTAACATAAAGTAAAAAGCGTATGTTAATTTGGCTTTATCCTTTTTATCGTTCTATCGTTTTTATCGTTTAAAAGACATAGTCGTTAGGTTCGACAGGGCGGAATTCTGCAATTTTCTCTTGTTGTCCCTAACGTTTGATCTTAAAGAGCTGTCGCTCTATACTCCCTGGAGGATTTAACTTAAAAACAAAAAAAGCTAACCGGGGCATATCTCGATGAGTTACCTAGAGGACTTTGAAGAACAAATCGCGAAGAATGATTTTCAGAAGTTTTTCCGACTGTGGGAAGAGTACTGCAATGGGGATACGGACCCTGTCGAACTGATCAGGGTATTGAAGCTCATCAAAGGTTCGGATGTGGCGAGCATGTTTGGGGCCTATGTTGAAACGGCACTTCCTTTGTGGGAAGCGATCACGGACGAGGCACAGGCGTACGAAGTTCTGCGGTTGTTGATGGATCTGCAGACGACGGACAATGCAAAGATGGCCGATACGGCGACGCAGGCATTGCAAAAACGTTATGGCACATTGAAAGAATTCCCCAATTACATGCGCTTAATAGGCCTGCGAGCGCGACAGTCATTTCAAGGGGCGATTAGCCACTTCGAGTTGCTGTTGCATATGAAAGAGGGCAATTTCGTCCTGCATACAAGCGGCTGGGGCACGGGCGAAATCATGCAAGTGTCTCCTGTGCGTGAAGAGGTCGGAGTTGAATTTGAAAATGTTTCTGGTCGCAAGCAGCTATCCTTTGCGAATGCATTTCGCACCTTAGTTCCACTGCAGAACGATCACTTCCTCGTGCGTCGCTTTGCCTTTGCAGACGCGTTAGAAGCGGATGCTAGAAAGAACCCAGTCGAGATTATTAAGCTCATGTTGCGGGATCTAGGTCCTAAGTCGGCATCGGAGATCAAAGACGAACTGGCCGACTTGGTGATTCCAGAGGCAGAATGGTCTCGCTGGTGGCAAGGAGCCCGAGCCAAGGTAAAAAAAGACACACAGATTGAATCTCCAGAGTCATTAAAAGATCCTTTCAAGCTTAGAACTAGCACTGTTTCTCACGAAGAACTTTTCCAAAAAGAGCTCAGCAAGTCGTCGGATATTGCTGAAGTGCTGGTGACGACGTACAATTTTGTTCGTGACTTGCCTGACATGTTGAAGAAACCAGAAGTGAAGCAGTCGCTTAAAGAAAAACTTTTGGCTCTACTTCAAGATCCTAATTTGACCCCTTCTCAGGCGTTACAGATTCATGTCTTTTTGGAGAATCATTTTGGCGAGAAGATTGCTGAAAGAACCATTGGGGAAGTGATTCAAGAGCTGAGTCAGATCGAGGCCATCGTGAACGGTATGGAGATCATCGCTTTCAAAAAAAGAGCGCTGGTAGCGATCAGAGAGCACCGCAAAGATTGGATCGAGCTATTTCTGAGCTTCCTGTTTTCTGTACAACCCAACCAGTTGCGAGACTATATTCTAAAGGAATTGGATAGCGAGAAAACCAGGCCACAACTAGAAAAAGCGATCCACACACTCTTGACTCATCCAACAACCCATCCAGACGTATTTGTTTGGTACTTCCAGAAGGTGGTTAGTGATGAGACAGTGCCCTTCAGCAATAAACAAGGGCAATGTGAGTTCCTGGAAAACTTCCTTATTCTTTTCTCCATCATTGAAGAGCAGCCTGCTCAACGTGAATTGCTGAAGAAGATGTATGCGTTGCTATCCGGCAAACGGTACCTCGTTGTGCGTAATATCATAGAAGGCACGACACTGGACTTCATTAAAGAATTCCTTCTGCTGGTAGCTAAATGTTCTAGCCTGAGCGATCATGATAAAAAGATCATGAACTCGCTGGCGGAAGTAGCTCACCCTTCGTTATCCACGGTTAAAAAACCTGTCGATGATGAGCTGATTTGGACGACCGAAGAAGGATATTTTAAAACCAAACAACGTATCCAACACCTAGGCACTGAAGAGATTGTGGATAACGCGCGAGAAATCGAAGCGGCCCGCGCGCTGGGCGACTTGCGTGAAAACTCCGAGTACAAGTTCGCTCTCGAACGTCGTCAACGGTTACAATCTGAGCTTACCTCATTGTCTGAGCAACTTAATCGTGCACGGATCATTAGACCGGAAGATATTCCATCTGGCGAGGTAGGAGTTGGTGTAAGAGTTGACTTGGCCGGTCCTGAAGGAAAAACCTTTTCTTACGCAATCTTAGGACCTTGGGATACGGATTCGAATCAGAATATTCTTTCCTTCCAATCGAAACTAGCCGAGAGTATGATGGGCAAAAAAGAGGGTGAGACGATTAACTTCCGTGGGGAGAATCTGACCATCACTAAGTTGCGCAGCTACCTGGAATAGGACTTTGCATGCAATTAATCATTGCTAGCTCAAACTGGCACAAGATTCGAGAATTTCGTGAGATTCTCAAATCTCTGCCAGGTTGGGACATTCTGTCTTTGCTGGATTTTCCAGACTTTAAGTTGCCGCTTCCTCGAGGTGAATCCTTTGAGGAGAACGCTACCTTGAAGGCGGATACAGCGGCGAGAGCCTTGCACCAGTGGGTTCTGGCGGACGATTCTGGCATTATTGTGCCGGCCTTGAACGGGGCGCCTGGTATTCAATCGCGGTATTATGCCGGTGATGAGGCTAGTGAAGGGGACAACCGCAAAAAGCTCCTGAAAGACATGCATAACAAGACAGGATTAGAGCGGACGGCCTACATGGAATGCTGCATTGCTCTGGCTAATCCGGAAGGCTTGCAGAAGGTTGTCAAAGGATGTTGTGAAGGCGAAATTGTAGAAGAAGAACGCGGACGCCATGGTTTTGGGTATGATCCGATTTTCCGCAAACACGATTACGACAAAACATTTGCTGAACTAGATGAATCGGTGAAGCTGCGCATCTCGGACCGTCGTAAAGCATTTGAGAAGCTGGCGATCTATCTCGAGTCCATTCAAAAGTAATGCATTATTACATCGACGGCTATAACTTGTTATTTAGAGTCGTCGACGCAGTGGAGAACCTCCAAACTGAACGCGAGGCAGTTCTGGCTGAGCTTGGCAAAAGAGCGCAAGCGATTGATCTAAGTGCCACCATTGTCTTTGATGCACACCATCAACCCGGCCCTGTCAGTCGCGGACACTATAAAAACCTGGAAATTGTTTATACCTCTGAGAAAGAATCAGCAGATGAATATATTCATCGGGCGGTTCTACGAATAAAAAACGCCCGGTTTATCACCGTAGTGACCTCAGATAAAAAACTAGCCTGGTTATGTCGTGTGCATGGAGCGAATACGCAATCTATTTCGGCGTTTCTTAAATGGCTCAACAGTCGTTATCAAAATGAGTTGATGCCCCGGTTGAAGAAGGAAAAACCCCCTCCAAAAGTGGTCAAAAAGGATCTTTCAGCGTTGCCAGCGCTTCCGCCCAAACCGGGGACTTTGAGCTACTATGAGGCAATTTTTGAAGGGGAGATGAAGGAAGCGCCAGTTTCCGTGGTACGCGTGCCAGAGAAGGTTATTCCCCAGAAAGTGAAGCCCGAGCCAGAGAAACCCGCCGAAGATGATTCTGACGAGTCCGATTTTGACCGGTGGCTCAGGACGTTTCAGAGGAGAGTAAATGATGAATGACGTTCTTTTGGATACAGATTAAAACGTGGAAAACGCAGAGAAGGCTGAGTCGCAGAGCACGCAGAGCACCATCGCACTTTTGCAACTGCAAATCCACTAGAGAGGGGTGGCCTTAAAAAACAAGAGAGAGGATCAAGTTATGATAGCAATGATGGCCGCTCTCTCTTGTTTTTTAAGGCCACCCCTCTCTAGTGAGACTTTGAGCTTTGCTCAAAGAGTAGCGATGGTGTGATGGGGGCATAAAATCTCTGTACTCATTGGGTAATCAAGGTTGGCATAAAATCTCTGTACTCATTGGGTAATCAAGGTTGGCATAAAATCTCTGTACTCATTGGGTAATCAAGGTTGGCATAAAATCTCTGTACTCATTGGGTAATCAAGGTTGGCATAAAATCTCTGTACTCATTGGGTAATCAAGGTTGGCATAAAGTCTCAGCGCACTCAGCGGCTCTGCCTTCTCAGCGTTTTCCACAATTCTAAGTACTTTCCGGGTAGTTACTTTTTACAACCCGCACTGGATGATATCATGCATCTTGATGAGGCCTAAAAGACGCTTCTGGTCATCTATGACTGGCATGGCGCTGATGGCTTGGTTTTGGAAGGCTTCCATGGCTTTCATGGCGTCCCATGCGAGGAGATGGCTCTCCACAGTACGAGGGGTAGACGTCATCAAATCCCCAATAGGCTTGCTGAGAACGTCCGCACCATGTTGTTGCAAAGCGCGACGTAGATCTCCGTCTGTAAAAATGCCAGAAAGAACCTCGCTATCATCTACAACAATCACGCAGCCGCATGCTTTACTGGATAGCTCACCCAAAACATCACCAAGTTTGTCGTGAGAATAGCATCTGGGAATGCGAGGGCCTTTTATCATTAAGTCGCTAACTTTCAGCGATATGCGTTTTCCGATGCGCCCCGCAGGATGATTCAGTGCATAATCATTCAATGAAAATTTCTTAGTCCGCATCATGGCGACTGCCAAGACATCTCCAAAAATCATCTGAATCGTTGCTGATGTGGTGGGGGCCAGATCGAACGGGCAGAGCTCTTTCACCAATGGAAGATAGATTGTGAGCCGACAAGCATGCCCTAAGCGGCTATTCGCGTTGGATACTATAGCGACTGGCGTAGCTCCTTTGTTGCGAATAAAGGGAACTAGACTCAGCAGCTCGTCGCTCTCTCCACTTTTGCTCAGAAAGAGAAACAGATCCTTATCGCCGACCATCCCCAGATCCCCATGCAGGGCATCTGTGGTAGAAATATACAACGCTTTGGTCCCTGTAGAGACCATAGTACCAGCGATCTTTTTGGCTACAATCGCGCTTTTACCTATGCCTGTAAGGAAAATTGTGCCCTCGCATTTCAGCAGAAGTTGCAATAGCTCTTCCATCGCAACTAAGTCGATGTGTTCGAAAAAATAGTCAAGAGAGCTGCGGTTCATTTCGAACAGTTCTTTTAGCATGAGTATCGTCTCCGGAGACCTGAACTAACGATTGTAGTCGGTGCGGTCGATCTTGTCAAAAATCGAAAACAAGAGCACGATCAGAGGAGAGATTCGGAACTTGGGAGAGGGATAAATGGGGAAGAAAGCAGCTATTGCAGTGGCACACGGAGATGGAATCGGTCCTGAGATCATGGCAGCGACGTTGCAGGTGCTGCAAGCGGCCGGTGCGCAACTAGAAATTCACACCGTAGAGGTGGGCGAAAAGGTCTATCTGGAGGGACACCAGGCTGGAATCCGACCCGAAACATGGGACGTTCTGCGCCAAACCGAAGCTTTCCTCAAAAGTCCAATCACGACTCCACAGGGAGGGGGGTACAAGAGCATCAATGTGACCATTCGCACACTGATGGGTCTGTATGCTAACGTTCGGCCTTGCGTGTCTTACCACCCTTTTGTCCGTACTAAACACCCCGTGATGGATGTCGTAATTGTCCGCGAAAACGAAGAAGATCTCTATACAGGCATCGAATATCGGCAGACGCAGGATTCTGTGCAGGCGCTGAAAATCATGACCCGTTCGGGATGCGAGCGTATTGTGCGCTATGCGTTTCAGTATGCCATTGCGAATAAGCGAAAAAAAGTTACCTGCTTTACGAAAGACAATATCCTCAAGCTGTCGGACGGTCTCTTTCATCAGGTGTTTGATGAGGTAGGTCAGGAGTTTCCTCAGATAGAAAAAGAGCACTGGATTATCGATATTGGCGCAGCGAAAATGGCCGATACCCCAGAGGTATTTGATGTGATCGTCATGCCGAACCTTTACGGTGACATTTTGTCTGACATAGCTGCGCAGATCGCCGGCTCTGTCGGATTAGCCGGCTCGGCGAATATAGGCGTGCACGGGGCAATGTTTGAAGCAATCCATGGCTCAGCCCCACGGCGTGCCGGACAGAACCTTGCCAACCCCAGTGGATTGCTCCTAGCGAGTGTGATGATGATGGCCCACGTCAACCAACCTGAGGTCGCCACCACGGTTCATAACGCGTGGCTGAAGACCTTAGAAGACGGCGTACATACCTATGATATATTCAAAGAAGGCATCAGCAAGCAGAAAGTTGGCACCAAGGAATTTGCCGAGGCGGTTGTGAAACGACTAGGCCAAAAACCCTCGACATTAAAAGAGTCCACCTATGGCGCTGATGGAGGCAGCCGAACCGCGCACAGCAAGGAAAAAACCGCAGCGGCTTCGCATAAAGAGCTGGTGGGTGTGGACGTGTTTGTCGATGCGAAGTCTTCCGTGGCGGATTTACAGCGAAAGATGGCTTCGTTTGATAACGGACAGCTTGTTCTGACGATGATTACCAACCGCGGAGCGAAGGTTTGGCCAGATACATTAGCTGAGACGACCCTATGCGATCAGTGGCGCTGCAGATATCAAAGACCTGATGGAAATGGAATCTCCAGCCAAGACGTGGTCGGATTGCTACAAAAACTGGTGAAAGAGAACGTAGATTTTATCCAGACTGAAAACCTCTATAACTTCGACGGTATGCCAGGTTTTTCCCATGCAGCCGTGAAGGTTGCAGTAGGCGCAAGCAAAGCAAAGTAAGTACTTCGCTTGCGCATATTCCCTAACTTCACTATTGCTGACGTGAAGGATAGGTAGGGTTTACTTTTTCCAGGGCGTTCCTGTGAAGGCATAATTTCCACCAATCAATTGTGATTTAATCACTTCAGAACGAATAAATTTCATCGAATCCTTTGGGGGTGCTGTATAAGGAATAATGGCAGTAGAATGATTTGAGAGTAGGTTTATCTTTCTTCACTCGCTAGATCGAGAGGACCCCGAGGGGTGCGGGGATTTTTACTCCCTGGCTTTTTGTCGCCGGTCTTGGAATCTTTGGTTTTACGGGCACCTTTGGAAGGATCTAGATCAAAAGGAGCTGGCGCGTTTACCTGTGTATTAGTGGGTTGAAGCGTCCACTTCTCTGAATCGTGCGAAAACATTTGATTGGAAATAGCATCCATACAATTGTTCCTTTTAGTTCATTATAACATATTATTAAAATAATCGGTTAAATTTTTGATTAAACGCAAAGAAACAAAGATACGAAGAAAGTTGTAGGTAAAGCTTCTTTGCGCCTTTGCGTTTAATTTAAAAACAAAACTATTTTGACTAGATAGTATATTTTATTGATTAAACGCAAAGACGCAAAGGCGCAAAGAAGATTCAACCTGCAACTTTCTTCGTGTCTTTGTGTTTAATCAAAAAGCAATCCCAAAACGGTTTGATTTTTTATTTATTACTTTATCCTTTTTATCGTTCTATCGTTTTTAAAAAAAGCAAAAAAATCAGACTTTTGTTTTCTAGCGCTTCAGGGTATTCTTGCTGTATTCGCTCAGTTAGAGATTTTGCTTTAGGCAATACAAACGTTCCAAGGAACATATCCCCGGACCAATCGTAATCATTTTCTTTTTCTATCAGACGGAGTGCAGGAGCCAAAATATTCGACTTGGCTACTATAAATTCTTTGGTTGCTGTGGATAATTTTCTATAGACTATTTGAGTTTTTTGATCGCTTGCAAATAGATCCTCGCTGAGGGTGATTGAGGTGTGTTTTTTGGCAAATTCTTTAAGGTTAGGAAATTGTTTAATATCTGCCATTAGAGCCTTCGTCATTGCCTTAGCGATATCTATCATTGTTAGATTTATCATATTTTGTACCTGTCTAAGAGCAATGTCATTAGACCCCCATGCTACCCCTAGCCCTTTGAGTTCGATGTCCATACTTCTCTCCCTTGAATTAAGTGGTTACCTATACTTCGGAGCCTTCCAGCTCGACGAGTTCGTGGTGGTAGTATTGACTTTCATCGAGTTCGCCTTCGCGTTTCGCGACGACGACTGCGCAGACGGCATCGCCTGTGATGTTGAGAACGGTGGAGAACATCTCTCGTATGCGGTCGATTCCGAATAAGAGGGCCAGGGCTTCGAGAGGAAGGCCGGCTGAGTTGAAAACAAGGGATAGCATGATGAACCCGCTGCCTGGAACGCCTGCGGCTCCGATGGCGGACATAACGGCTGTGACAACGATTGTGAGAAGTTGTCCCCAGGAGAGGTCAATACCAAACGCTTGTGCAGCAAAAATAGCGGCCATGCCTTGAAAAATGGCGGCGCCGTTCATGTTGATGCTGATTCCTAAGGGCATCACAAAACTGGCGATATTTTTGGAAACTCCAAGGTTGGCTTGCAGGCAGTGCAAGGCCACGGGCAGGGTAGCTGAGCTGCTGCAGGTGGAAAACGCCATCACCATTGCATCGCCCATGCCTTTGATGAACGAACCCATTTTTAAGCCGTGGGCACGGATTAATCCAACGAAAACCACGCTAAAATGAAGGGCGCAGGCCATGATGTAGATCGCAAGAAACCAGAAGAGCTGAGTGAGAACTCCAAGCCCAAATTCTCCTGTGACAGAGGCCATAATTGCAAAGACGCCAATGGGCGAAAATTCCATCACCAATGAGGTGAGTCGATACATGACTTCGGCGAGCGACTCCATAAATTCGCTCACGGGTCGTGCGCGTGCACCGGCAAAATTGATGGCGATGCCTAAAAATACGGCAAATACGATAATTTGTAGGATGTTGCCTGTTGCCATTGCCTCTATGGGATTGCTAGGAAAGAGTCCTACGATGAGGTCATCTATTCCAGGTGTGGCTTGAACGATGAGGGTGCTTTCTGTATGCAGGTTCATTCCTCGACCAGGACCCATCAATTGAGCCATGCCAATGCCGATCGAGATCGCGATAATGGTGGAGCAGAGGTAAATGATAACGGTTGTCAGGCCAACACGACCTAGTTTTTTTGGGTCATGGATCCCTGTGATCCCTGCAACCATAGAGGAAATGACCAGTGGTACGATGACCATTTGAACGGAGCGAAGGAAAATAGTACCGATTGGCTTGAGAACGTGTGCGGTGGGACCCAGGATTGCTCCTGCAATAATGCCAAGCAGCACGGCCAAAAGTATTTTTACCCAAAGCTTCATTCATCCTCTCGATATGATTATGTCCTAGGGTGAGAGGGTACCACAGCTTCAGGATTATGGCAACGAAGCATGAATTGATTCCAGACATCTGTATTCAGGACGAGTTCTGCATCCACTTGTAACCAAGCGATGGGCAGGGTGGTGGATGTCTTTGGATCTAACTTAATTCGATCCTTTTCGGTGCACACGAGCAGTTCGGCGCCTTGTTGGCGGCTGTGGTTGGCAAATGAATGCAGCAGCTCTGTGTTTAATCGAGAGTGATCGGGAAGAAACTGCTCGGTGACGATGGTGGCTCCGAGGTTTTGCAGAGTGCGGCGGAATTTTTCTGGCTTCGCGATTCCGCAGAAGAGGCCTATTTTTTTTCCTAAGACAGAGACGGAGGAGCCATGCAGATCGTGGCAGGAGCTCGGCTTGATTTCCATGCCTACAATGGGAGCGGGGGTGAATGGACGAAGCCATTCGGTGCATTGAGCGGGTTGATTGACGATGACTAAATCGGCGCGCTTAAGCGTGCGTGGACTATCGCGCAAGAATCCTCGTGGGAGGTAGTAACCACAGCCAAATGGATCCTCACCATCGATTACGACAATTTCGAGATCTCGCGCGAGTTTACGGTGTTGGAGTCCATCGTCGAGTAGGATGATTTTGGCACCTGCTGCCACTGCCATTTGAGCGGATTGGCAGCGATTTTTTCCGGAAAATACCAATACATGGGGAAGGCGATTGGCGATCATGGTCGGTTCATCGCCACCATACTGTCCAGGACCTATTAGCATGGATTGAGAGGCATGTTCGGCGTCGGATTTATATCCGCGGGATAGTACGGCGACTTTCGAGTGGGTCGAGAGTTCCTGCGCTAATTTGATGATGACTGGGGTTTTGCCTGTGCCTCCAGCGACAAGGTTTCCGACGCTGACAATCAGGCAGTTTTTTGGCCGTTGCGAGCGAAGAATTCCCTGATTGTACGCCATATTGCGTAGCGAAACGGCTGTGCGGTAGCCGTTGCTAACTGTCCAGAGGAGTCCTCGTGCTAGTGTGGATGGGAGTCCTTCTTTTCCTTGGCATACGCGGCGCCATTCGTGCTCCCACGACATTTAGACGGTCGCTTCGACTGGGAAAAGTAACAGATGTTCTACTTGTTCGACGGCGATGTGCAGCGCGGTCATATGAGCTTCTTGGATACGATCCGAGGTGGTGAAGTTTTCGATGATGAGTTCAAGGTCGGTAACGCCTTTTAATCTTCCTCCGCCTTTGCCGAGGAAGGCAACCGTTTTCAGCCCTAGCTGTCTGGCCATTTGTACAGCACGGACCAGGTTAGGGGAGTTGCCGCTGGTTGTGAGAGCAATGAACAGGTCGCCAGGTTTGCCTAGTGCTTCGATGGAGCGAGAAAAAATCTGATCGAAGCCTACATCATTTCCTACACAGGTGAGGTGACCAGGTTCGGTCAGAGCAATAGCGGGGAGAGCCTCTCTCGGTTTGCGGAAATATCCGGTGAGTTCTTCGGCGAAATGAGCGGCATCGCATAAACTACCGCCGTTGCCGGCAATTAGGATCTTATTTCCACGGCGATGCGTTTCGACAATTAGTTCAGCAAACTGGTGGATGAACTCGATTACATGAGGTTGAGTCAATTGCGACACTGCTGCAATGCTCTCTTTTACCGACTGCAAAATACGATTTTTCATAGAACATCTCCCAACTTACATTTAGTGCAAGTGTAGTGATTCCGATAAAAAGGAGCAAGGGGTGATTGGATGGCGTCCGTTTTGATTGGCCATTATAACCAAGCCTTTAGACTCATGCTCTCTTAAAGAACCCTGTCTTATGTTGAGTTGATCGCGCAAACACCCCCTTCTTTGGTAGACTTAAATGAAAATCTAAAGTAATTTGAAGGGAAAAAGGGGCATTATGAAAAGGGATCGTACGTTATTCCTGGTGCAATGGTTGAATTCTAAGGGACGAAAGCCATTAATTATTCGGGGCGCGCGTCAAGTCGGAAAAACGTGGCTTATTCGAAATCTGGCTAGTTCTCAGGAACGACGACTTATCGAACTTAACTTCGAGAAACGACCTGACCAAGAGACTCTCTTCTCATCGAACGACCCTAAAGAAATAGTTACTAATATAGCCGCTTGGACAGGAAGTAAAATCGAACCATCAAAGGTCATTCTATTTCTGGACGAAATTCAAGTAGCCCCGTACCTGCTAGAAAAACTGCGCTGGTTTGCCGAGGAGATGCCAGAACTCGCCGTGATAGCGGCAGGGTCTTTATTAGATTTTACTTTGGCCAAACATGAATTCAGCATGCCGGTCGGTCGAATAGGCTATTTGTATCTGGAACCGTTATCCTTCGAAGAATTTTTAGATGCGGTCGGGCAACACGGACTCAGGGCCTACTTGGAACACTATGATTGGAATCTCAATATTCCGGCAGCCATTCACTCGCAATTGATGACGGCGATCAAAGAATATTTAGTAATAGGCGGGATGCCTGCAGCTGTTTCCAGTTGGGCGACTGAAAAAGCTCCGGACCTTGTGAACCAGATTCATTTCGATCTACTAGCAACCTATCGAGACGACTTTGCCAAGTATAGTGGTCGTCTCGCGATTGATCGATTGGAGGATGTAATGAGTTCGGTTCCTCGTCAACTTGGGAAAAAATTTGTATATAAAAACGCGAATTCCGACGTGAATGCTGCTTCACTAAAACAGGCACTCGATTTACTTTCTAAAGCCAGAATATGCCATCGAATTGTATCCACATCAGCCAATGGTTTACCTCTTGGTTCCGAAGCTGACGAGCGTTTCCTTAAAGTGATTATGCTAGACTGTGGACTATGTGGTGCGTCGTTAGGGCTTTCATTACATCAGTTAAGATCAGTGTCTGAACTCTCTATGATCAACAATGGTGGCATGGCTGAGCAACTAGTGGGACAGCTGCTGCGGACCGTTACCCAGGCATATATTCCCCCCACGCTTTATTACTGGCAGCGAGGAAAAAAAGGTTCAGAGGCTGAGGTTGATTATATCATTCAACACGAAAATCAGGTAATCCCCCTTGAAGTAAAAGCAGGGACAACGGGAACGCTCAAGTCACTTCATCAGTTCGTAAAGGAGAAAAAGAAGACGATAGCTATAAGGGTGAACTCCGATGTGCCTAGCGCAGGCCCTGTTCATGTAAGAGATTCTCTCGGATCTTCAATTGACTACACACTCTTGTCAATCCCATTCTACCTTTTGGGACAACTTCATCGATTGATTAAAAGCTTTAGTTCAATCACAGAAACCATAGAGTCTACTTAGTCGGATCATCCGGTAAATCGGTGCTCATTCTTAACACACGGATTATAAATGTTTTATACCACAGGAAACACAGATTTTTTGCTTTTTTAACGATAAAAACGATAGAACGATAAAAACGATAAAGTAATAAAAAAATCACAGGTTCAGGCTAAGATAAGTTTTTGTGATTATGCAATTGGTACAAGCTCATTACGACAGGAAGACCCTCGTAGAGGGTCTCTGAATGTAGCCCACCGTGAACCTGCGAGCGTCAGCGAAGACAGGTGTAACGGTGGGAATAAGCGCACAATAGCCCCCGCACTCTCGAACGAGAGTGCCTCAGCTCGTTAATTGTAAACAGGTTGAGGCACACCCCTTCGGGGGTGCGAATAGTTGTTTCCGCATTTTCCCACCGTTACACCTGTCTTCGCTTCGCTCGCAGGTTCACGGTGGGCTACATTCAGAGACCCTCTACGAGGGTCTTCCTGTCGTAATGAGCTTGTTATCAATTGCATAATCACAAAAACTTATCTTAGCCTGAACCTGTGAAGTTTTTTTAACTCAAATAACTTACTTTAAGCTATTTACAAGACTGGCTTATCCAAAACTCGCGTTGAATTAACGTCTATTTTATCCTGCCGCCGAAGGCGATCCTGCCCATCCTGTTCATAAATCATATGATCTGCAAGTACTCACTTGCGCGATGAGCCAAAAACGATAAAGTAATAAAAAAATCAAACCGTTTGTTGATTGATTTTATCCTTTTTATCGTTCTATCGTTTTTATCGTTTAAAGTTTTAGCACCGATTTGCCGGATGATCCACTTAGTCGTGACATTAGTGTATCTTTTGTAATTTTTATAGTAAAATTTGTTTTTAAATATTGATTTTAATGAAAATTAAAGTATAATAATTTTGATTTTTATTGAATCCGGCTTTATGAACAGAATAAATTTCCTAAATCAAGATACTTATATTAACTTGTTCAAATCGGTTACACCGGCTTCGTGGCGTGGTTACCGACCCACTAAAATTCACCTGGTCTGCGCTGCATCCGTCGTTATTGCCGTCACTCTCATTGCCATTACCTGCTTTTTACGAAAAAAAAATGTGGGGCGGGTCGACGTGAAGAGTCAACCGATTCAGATCAGACCCAAACCAGTCGAATCGAAAGTAAAAGCCAATTCTTCCGAACCCATTGTACAACAGCCAAAGGTTGAGCTCGAGGTAATAAAACTTGCAGAGTTTACGAAGGACCAAACGCTGCCCGAACCTGATCTCAAACATCCTCAAGCAGCATTACAACTATTCAGTCTCTTCAATGCGGGTTTTACGGGAGCCGATAGTGATGGCAGCTTATATAACCATTCGATGTTAGGCCTTGGTTTTCTTCTCAGAGAACTATCTATCCTAGCGACTAAACCTCGTCTGGCGGCATACAATGATTCGTTGAAAGGCCTCATAAAGTCCTTTCAGTGCGCTTACTATCTTGGATCCTGGAGCCAAGTCCTCCAGAATCACTCGGATGTGCATCAGGTAGAGAAGATCACAGCTCATATCCGTGACGAAATGTTAGAGTGTTTGCTAGAGGAAGGGTTTGTCCTTATCCCCTCTGGCTATGCGTCTGTGCCTGTTGGTCATGCTATCATCATTAAGCTTCAACTGATTGAAAGAGACGGTCAAAAATTAGTAAGCGGGGAAATGATCAATCGTGGAGAAGGAGCAGGTTATCACCCTTATCGCTATATTTTAGAGGGAAAGAGTTACATAGATCCCTTTATTCAACTCGATGAAGTGTCTTTCGAAGTATTTAAGAGCTCAAAATTTATTGATTACCATCTTGATCTGCGCTTATGCCGGCGTGGGGAGGAGACACTTCCCTTTACGATCGAAGATTTCTACGAGGTTCTGCTACCAACCTGGCCAGGAGAGTTATCTCTTCGAAAAGTAGCGTTTCCAAGCACAGAGCAATATGCAGGCAACTGCACGGTAAAACCTTATATTGCCGCTATGCAAAATGAGCTGCCAGACGAAGTGGTTCGATACATAGTCTCACATCTAACAAGCGTTAATATCGAAGAGTTGGGCGATTTAGGGCAGCTGCACGCGTCCATGCTTTCTTACGTAGATGACTCGTTAAGCAAGTTCATGCGTCGAACGATTAAGCTGCAACGGGCGAAATTTTTGACTGAAGAAGAACTTGTAGATGCCTTAACTTTTGTTAAAGGCAAACGCCATCAGATAGAAACACATCGCGAAAAACAAAGAGACGATTCTCTTCTTCGCTCAGGCCCTCTAAACGAGTCGCCGTTTGACAATGAAAGCTGGGCCTTAAACGTACCTGTAGGACAATCTCCTAAGCTATCATCTGCTAAGCCCGTTCCTTTCGTGTACCTATCCGATGGATCAGAGATTAATGACCTGCTTTCGGACACGTTGAACAAGGGATTAAGCCTACTCGACCAACAAAGTGCGCAGGTCAAATACTTCATTCTAGAACTAGCAGAAAAGCTTCCACCCGCGTCAGCAACATACTGGAAGGAACAGGTTGATGAAAGTACCATGCGAACCCTTTGGAGCATCTTCAAATTGTTCCAAAAAGGTGAGGCAAGACGTGACGGGGATCTATTCATCACAGGTTCGCTTGCTTTGGCCTCGCTAAAGCTGTTTGCTATTTCGGTTGCATCGGGAGAGACATTGGGCCTTCCTGAATCTTTAGTGAGTTATTTTGCTAAGTCTGGTGAGCACATTTTCAAGATGAGCGAATCTCACTTCCGGCCATTGACGCCTTTGGAGGCACATGACTACCGGGAATCGATGGCGGTAATCTACTCGCATGCGGCCAAATCCAAGTCATTCATACAGACAAGAACCGTTTTTGATCTGCCATACCTAGCACGAAAAAATTTTGATTCACTTTCTACTCTTTTGGAGGATCCTCATACTTCTTATCTCTATGACCGTCTTACCGCTCAACCGGAGCTATATAATACACGGTGGCAAGGAGTGGTGAATCATCGATTCGACCAGATCCAGAACACAATCGGCCTAACACATGGTAAATTCGAAAAATCTCTTCCTGCACCCTACTCTGCCCTTGCTAAAGGATATCTCTCCTGCCTTCTTTTTTATTACCTTGCTATGGGGAGGGTAGAGAGAGCGATAAGAACTCAAGATGGGCAGATAGGTTTAGATTTTCAAATTGGGTTTACTAGGTCGGGTTCGAGAGCTACCCGAGCGATCACGTTATATAGTTGGTATGCAAAAGAAAGAAGCAGGAAACTGCAATCAGTGGGTATTTTTTTTAATGTTCATGATAGTAGAGCCAATCTGTGTCTCGTTGATCAAATAAATACGCCGATTAATGGGCCATATCGGCTACTGCGGTTAATGTCGAAATGTAATGTACACGGACAAAACAGCGTCTTGCGCCTGAGAAATGGACAAGAAGGCATTCCTAGTCTTGAGTGGCATCAGCTTATTCTTATGCATCTGTATCCTGATCTAGCGGTGCCGATGTGGATGGATTATTTGTCTCATCATACGGAGCGTTTGCGTAAGCCGGAGATGCAGGTATTTCTATCAACCGCTTTGTTTGCTAAACTTTCTGGAAAATCCGAATTTTTGATCGAACGGATAGTGACCGAAAACAGTTTGGTTTTTCGTTCTCTTTTAGTTTTTCTACGTTCAAAATTGTCGGCAACGTGCAATCTTCAATGGTTAGACATTTATTTTCTCTATCTTAGGGTCTATGTACAAACATTGAACTATGCCTCTGCAAAGGGCTTGAAGCTTCATCGAGAAAGTTCGTTTTTAGTTGAACATTTAAAAACACTCACGACCAACCCCGATTGGAACGCCGAAAAGAAAAAAGAGATTAATTATTTCATCACCACGTTGACAAGGTATTGTCAGTGGAGTCCTGAGCTCCAGGAGTCTTGTAGATTAGCTTGGCTGGATGCGGGCGAAGCCATAGCGCCTCATTCTACCGTGATTGAAGAAGATTTCCAGCGAGCCGAACGAATCTTATCCAAGCTAAGTCCTCTTCAACGCACAGGAATCCCTTCTTGGGTGCGATCGCACGACCTGTTTCCTTATCGATCTATCTCCAAAGTGCGTCAGATTGAAGGTGGTTCTTTCTCATTCGTCAATGATTTCGGGCACCGTACCTATTTAAGTGTTAGCGGAAATTCTTTTACCCTGCACCGCAAGTTTGTTGATAAGAATGGTCAAAGGGTTTTGTTTGAGCGGCGAGATCATGCTCCATTTAATGACAGTGCGGAAGGGCCGCACAAAGATGGTGTCTTGGTTCAAGGAACTAGTTTTTGGTACAGAACCGGCGGGCCGGAACAAGAGGTCATTTGCCTCAGCCCTATGGAAAAACAAGTTTTATGCCGCGCCGACTCTCAAGCCATCTTCCATCCGGATGAAGAAGATCTTCAGCTCGCGAAAGATTGCTATCGGCACCCTCCAGCAGTATGTAAAACTGCTTTTCGTCTTCTAGGCCAGAATCAAACGTTGGTGTGGAAGAACAAACAAAATAAAATCACAAAGATCACTATTCCTTCCTTAAATCTGACATTCAGTACGCAAAAAGAAAAATGGACCTGTTCAAAGGCACCTGGATATTTTTTAGACTCTTACCAAAACCATCCCGCAATGGGCAGTTATTCTAACTATGTTGTCCTAGTAAATAAACGCGGCGAAAAGATGATGCTTGTAATGAATCATCGCTTTAAACAGGAAGTTCCAACAATCCCAGCACTGACTCCTTTAAAAGCTGAACCTACACTTGAGCCAAAGATTCTCGCGTATTCTCTCGATAAGGAAGGCAACATTTTACCTCCTGAATCAGCAGTGGAACATCTTTATCTCATCTACTTTTTCTTAATGCAACGCTCCTACTCACAAGCGCAAGCCTATCTTACGCTGCTAAAAAAAGATTATTATGAATGGAATGATCATGCTTTAACTATTGCTTCGGAATTTGAAACCGACGAAAAAAAATCCTACGACCGTCACCCAGCAGCTTGTTCGATTCGACTGCACGTCAAACTATTGCAGACGGCAAGTTATCCGTGTGATAGCAGGGATTCCATCTGTGTGTCTGACTATCAAGCTTACCTCACTCATTGGAACAATACGTTCGGTCATCATCTTTCAACGGAAGAAGAGCAGCATTGCCTGGGTCAGTATGATGTAATGGTGTCTAATGATAAAGTATTCTCTCATAGAGAACAAGTTCTTAGAGGTGAGGCGTCAGGTAAGATAACCCGACTGATGTTGTCAGCCATGGTCAAAGACGAACGTTCGAGACAGAGAAACTTTGCCTGGTTGACGGCAGAACGGCTTGTCCGTATGAAACAGTATTTGGCCGAGCCTCAACCTATGGTCTTTACTCTTCGTCCTGATAGTCGGTTTGTCGATCACTTTCTATATTTCTACCAGATTATTCGTTCTTTACCTAAGGATGACGCCAACTATCAGAACGTTATGGAGATGATTCGCATAAGCCGTTATACCGCGGATTCAGCTGTCCATACCACAAGCCATATTCTTTTGGCTGTGGCCGCTGCACCTGAAGCCCATCCTACGGTCGAGGAGCTAATTCAGCAATACACATCTTCGCTTAGTGACTCCCATTTCTCAAAAATTTTCTCTAAGAAACCGTTTACGGACCTATTTCCTCAGGAATGGAGTTTTAATAGTCACTTCAAACTCACCCAGCAAACTTATGAAGAGGTGACCTTACCGGTTCCACTCAAGGGCACCGCATCGGTAGCCCCTACACCCGTTGTTCGAGCCGTTATTCCATGCACAACTCTGTCGGTAGACCTTAAGGATCTACTTCAACTAGATTATCTGCGAGAGATTCCAATGATCCAGCGCGAGACAGCTCGCGAAGAGGAGCGTCAAGCGCTTGTAGATCTCCAAAAGGTTTATACGACTATTCCTAGCCAAGATCCCGGCAGTTTACGCATCGCAAAACGCATGCTGGAGGGGATTAACGAACAATTACAGATCGTTTCCAAACCGTTACTCCCGGCATACACCGTCAACGTGGATCAAAGCAAGCTGCAGAATATTAAGGAATGGTTACGTGACGAAGCCTCAGACATACAAATACGCTTAGATAATTTGCAAAACTGCATTGAAAACGCCCTGAAAAGTTCTCGTGCGATCATTCAAGCCGAGGTGGAAGGCAAGCTTCTACCTGTGCTGACGTTTAAGGAAATTTTATTAGCTGTCGCCAACGACCAGGATGAATTGCTCTACGAGGCGAATCCTGATCTCGCACCCAATACGCTGCAAGAGTTGAAAACGGTTGTCACGGAATACCTGATTTTAGGCACACATCAGCAATTGTTTTTGCGCACAGAAACAGTCAGAGGACAGATCGTCGAGTTACTTGAGAAAGGAGAATTACCTGATTCACCCGAGGTTCAAAGCTTATCAGAAAAAATGGCAAAGACTCTTCTAGCACCAAGAGCCTATAAGACTACAGAAGATCTCTACGTTCCGCTGTTCGAATATTTTGCTAACGTGCGGCTGCGTAAAGAACAGTACAAGGCGTACCAAAAATTGACTTCTCTTGAAGACCTAAAAAACCTCCAGCTAGAAGCGCCAACTGGATTTGGAAAAACAACCGTTGTCACGGTGTTGTGGCTGCTCAAGATGAGCCGACATCGCTCTCTCACAATGATGACCTTGCCTCTTCCTCTGTTAGCTAGCGCTCAAAGCATGCTTAAAAAAATTCTGGGACATCAGTTTCATCGCTATTTTTTCGTGTTTAAGTTTGACCGACAACAAGCCAGCCAGTTTCTATATGTCAAGAATAAGATAGATCTTCTTAAGTCTGCAAAAAAGGACAAGAAAATCATCCTTACTTCGATCGATACTCTGCATCGCGCAACCAACCTCCAGCTCAAACAGAGCCTGTATGAAAAGGAGGACTCCTCGCTGATCACCGCCTTAACCCTCCTACGTCACATATGCTCCACCGAAATATCCAACTTCGTAGACGAATCACGAGAGTGCTTTGACGTTAAACGCAGGTACGATTATGCGGTCGGAAATCCAAAAAAGATCAGTTATAGGCGCTGTCGAGAAACCACAAATGTTTACCAACATATTCTACTTACACCAGATGTGCTGAGCCGATTTAATTTTGAGTTTTTGCCCGAAACCTACTCCGAAGACAAAATCACGATCACGCCTGAGAACTACATTATAGACCTTCTTCCCACCTTAGCAAAAAACGCCATCGACTATCTCAAGCTGCCTGAAAATATCCACGCGATCGCATTTAAGGATCTTCAGAAGCAGCCTATCATTGATGAGGAGAAGCAGCAACTAGTAGGAAGTCTATCCAAAGAGAAGCTTAAAACCTATCGAAGCATCCGAAGGCAGCTTACCCGTTATCTTGCGCGAACTCTCAATCGCAATTGCGATGAACATTACCGATTAGACAAAAATTCTTCTTCTCGATTAGCTCGTCCTGCTAGTTATGGAGTAGTAAAGAAAAAGTCTGAGTTTTCAACTGTTGAAGAATTAAAAAACTTCACGATTCAAGCCAATCTCAAACATCCAGTACGACTCTGCGACGTGCAGAGTTATATCAATCGCTTAAGCGCTACGTTGATCGATGATTCCGATGACGTAGCCTCTCTCCATATAGTTAAACTCTATCAATCCATTTGCAACAGCGTACAATCTCTTCCCGAAAATCCATGTGATATAGAACCGGATGACATCCAGGAAATTACAAACGAACTCAACAAAAATAGAAGTCTAAGATTAAAGTTCATGACGTCTACAACGTTGTCCGAAATCACGTACTATAAGAAAAAAATCTGCAGCAGTCCTTATCAAGTCATTAGCGCGTCCAAACATATTAATTGTGCTTCTGGCACAATTGAACCTGACACCTTGCCATCGACCACAGGGCAATTTCATGAGAAAAACTTTACACCTATTACCTTGAGTAAATATTCGTTGTCCCAGCCAGCGGCTTGACGCTTTAGCTCTATTCCGCATTTGGCGGTTTTCTCCTGTTTAAGAAGATTCAGAGCCATCCGCCTCATCAGAGACATGTTCTCAGCTATATTACCTGCATTAGCTTTTTGTTCATCCTCTCGCAGTGCCACATCCAAGATCCAATGAGCCTGATTTTCAATCCCCCAGTGACTTCGAATAGCTCGTGCGATATTCAACGCACATGCCGGCAAACTCGATAGATAATATCTTTTTTCAATCGATGGGGGCTGGTCAGGCAATATACGCTCACTCACCACCATTACAATGCTTTTTAGCTTCTTCCAGTCATCTTTTTGCGGAAGCCAGTCAAGGTCTTCTATCACATATACCTCCCGTTTTTCCACACGACCGTGCCCTGTATCTTTTGATCCCACAGCATCACATGAAATCCCTTCAAAATTAACGGTCTCAGCTTGAGTAAAATAATTCTCCACCTCATCTGCCATAGCCCCTTGATTGCCTTTTAAGGCCAGTACATAATCAGCGTTCTTTTCCCCAATTTTCTCAGCTATATCAGTTTGGCAACCCATTGCGTCAATGGTAACTATTGTTCCTTCAATCTCAAGCACTTCGAGTAGTTGTGGTATAGCGGTGATCTCGTTCGACTTGCCATCAACTTTCAGCTGCCCTAACGTCAAGTGATTCGCTACTGCCCACGCGCTGACGATATGGACAAAGGAATGAGGCTGCCCTCGCTTTGCCGTCCCCCGTTGCGCTTTACCATCGATGCTAACAACATCGCCGGTCTTTAAGCTAACTCTAGATCGAACCCAGTGGACAAATGATTTTTCTAAAGCGCTAGGATCTAAAAGAGCAAAGACAGTCCAAAATGTCGTGTATGATGGGATTCCATCTGGCAAGTCTAGTACTTGGATTAACCACTCCCTCTTACGAATGGCATAAAGAGCCACAGACTTTAGGTTGTTGGCACCGCTGATGACTGCACAGATGGTAATAAACAAAATGTCCATCAGCCGGTGACTGATGCTACCTTGCCGTCTATAATCATCCAAATCCCCAAAATGCTCTTGAAGTGATCCCTTAAGAGCGTTATTATCTTCTATGTCAAGCTCGTTTTCATCCATGCCAACCCCTTAGTGAGTTGGCAGAGGACTTTACCTCTAAATTATTTTGCCTATCAATAAATTCTCATGAAATCGCCCTGCCATCGACCATACACAATATCGAAAAGAAATCAGCGCCCATAGGCAACCTAGTATCCATCTGGAGACATTCCCAAAAACGAATCTTTTCGCTCAAAGCAATAGGTTCTACCGAAAAATTAAAGAAGACATTAGCGATTGACCCCGATGCACGGCTTCTGGTCGATGCCGGAGCACTGTTTAGAGAGCTACCTGAGCTTGAAATTGCTAAAATAATTTTAGATTATGCTCCCGTTCTCGGGATCGTATATTTCGACCAGGACGGACACCAAATGACGTTACATCGCGGGAGTGCAGAACCATTGCCGTCTCATGCTTGTCCGTTACCGTCGAAGGACACTTATGTCTATATCTGCCAGAGTTCCGCTATCGGATCAGACGTCATCATGAACGTTACAACGAGAGGGTTGGTGACCATAAGTCGCTATACACCTCATGACCTCGCCGTTCAAGCCATTGGCCGTGCCAGAAGCCTTAAAGACGGACAAACTCTCGGTTTTGTCTGCCCTGAGGAGGATGTCAAAGTCGTCAAACAAGCTCTTAAGAAGGACTCCCAGGATCCGCTTACACTGACAGACGTCTTACAACACCCTGTCATTGTAATGGGCAAACTGAAAGATAAGGAAAATTTCTTCGCTCTAAGTCGCTATTTGGGAAATCTCTGCGAAGAAGAACTTTGGAAACATCTTAAAGGATATTGTTCAGAAGAAAAATTGACTGAACTATTTCATTTCATGGAACCTCTCATGACGACGTCTACAGAAGAGGAAGAAGCAGACCAAGAAGAAGAAATAGAATTAGAGATTAAAGAAGCTGTTAAACGGATTAGAACCACTTGCCAAACGAAACTTAATGTCATTCAAACCGCCCATCCTGAATTGAATATCGATGTAGAAGCTCTGCTAAAAAAATTCGATCAAGAGGTCGACTACAATAAATTGCCTGCTACCATTGTTATGTCCGACAACATCGACCAGGAATGTATAGTCGATGTCGACGCCGACGCCATCGGCGAGCTTCAACACGAACAAGACGAAGAAATGTTTGAAGAACAGATTGGCGAACAAGAACAAGAACAAGACACCCATGGGGAGATTCCTATTATCGACTACACCCCTGCCCCACCCCGAGTCTGGAGTGGAAATTATGTAACACAAAGAGCCGTTTCGCCAGTAACTGAAATACTCGGAATACAACTATTAGATTTTCCTAATCACGGATTTGTTTCAGATAATAACGAAGTGAATAAAAAAGTTCGCAAACCAAGTTATCAGTATCTGATTGTTCGGCCACAAGGATCACAACCATGGCAATATATCCCTCTCGACATGGAGGACGCCTCCCTAGTATTCAAACATATGCTGCAGCACGGAGGGAACATCCGCCTTCCAAGCGATTCCAATGTGGACTTCTTTCTGATGGAAGATGGGCGGCTGCTCGCTTTTGATGGCTCGATCTCGGACCTAGATGCAGAAGAGGATACATTTTATCTAGACCGGATAAAAATTCTCAACAAAATTGGCCGTGGAGCTTCTCGCTTTTCTAAAGCGGAGATTGCATTAATCCATCAAACTCAAGAAACGAAAAAAATCAGAAACTTAGTCGAAAGTTATTCCGCCTCATGGCCTCAAATGCAGAATCTTCTCGAACAACTTAAAATTTAAATAATTATTTACAAATAAGTGACTTACGTTTATAATATTAGTATATTTTTATAAACTGTTCACAAGGGAAAATATGTCAGTTTCAATAACCCTATTTTACCTATGGATCAGCCACTTTATGGTGGACATGATGATAGGGATCTATTCCGTTTATAAGACGATGATGGGAATGGATCTAGCTGCTGCGGGGTTGATTCTGAGTGTTTCTGCCTGGATAGGCGAGGGTTCGCAGATTATTTGGGGACCCATGAGCGATCGAGGGTACCGCAAGCATTTGGTGCTATTGGGCGTGTTGTTGACTACGGCGAGTGCTCTGCTTGGCTATGTGAATACGTTTTGGACGATTTTCCCGTTAATTTTGCTTACCTATATAGGCTCTGCTGCGTATCATCCTTGTGCGGCGGGTTTGGCTGGCTCACTGAATTCTTCGCGCAGAGGGCTTTATTTGGCGATTTATGCGTCGGGTGGCGCGATTGGCTTGGCTGCGAGCCAGACGATTTTCTACAACGTTCACACCTTCTTTGATGGACATGTATCCATCTTGGTAATCCCTTCAGTTGTGCTGATTGTGGCCTTGATTTTTCTGCCGAGTGGATTAAATGCTTCGGTTAAGGCACCGAAGGCAGCGTTTAGCTTTGGTCAAGTTTTGGCACTGTTTAAGGATCCGCATATGCGAATTTTGTATGGAGCGCAGGTGACGAATCAAACGTTGTTATGGGGGACGATTTTTCTTCTGCCGGATGTGCTGTTGGCGCGTGGATGTGAGGAGTGGGTAACTTTTGGCGGCGGGCATCTAGCGTTTATTTTGGGAGGAGGATTGATGATGGTTCCGGGCGGTATGCTGTCAGATCGTTTTTCCGCGCGTTCGGTATTGTTGGTAGGTACGGGGTTAGGATTAGTACTATTCTACTATTTCATGTTTGTACCATCGGTGGATTCTGTTGTGGTTATGAGCACGTTAGTGTGTTTAGGTGCATGTTGGGGGATGGTTCATCCTGTAGGGCTTGCTTTAGGGAATCGGTTGTATCCGGAAACCCCTGGTTTAGTGAGTGCCTTTTTGATGGGTATGGTTTGGTGTATCTCTGAGAGCGCAGGCCCTTCAAGTGGTGCTTTGACCAAGTTATTTGACGGGCCTAACGCTCCAATACAAGCACTGCAAGTCATGGGACTTTTGGGGTTTGTTTCTGTAGCATGTGCCTGGATGCTTCCGGTGCTAGAGCGTGAAGAAGAGAGTGCGCTGGTTGCCTAAGAAGGTGTCTTGAAAGTATGATCAGAATGCTTTCAAGACACCCTCTAAGAAAGAGCCGATTTTTTTGAGCGTCTAGTCGTTTTTGCTGGTTTGGGCTTGGCAGTCTTTGACTTGTGGTTTTTTATTTCTTTTCCCATTTCATAAAGAACATCTGGGCAAATATCGGCTCCATTTGGCCAGCAAATGCTCAAAGGGTATTCCTTGTCATCCAACGATACTTTTTTAAAATACTGAAGATCTCTAAGAGGGTGGAATAAACCCTTACTCTTATTAATTATAGGTTCGATGTCGGCAATCTTTTCCTTGCTGTCGCTGAAAAGAAGTTTCAATTTGTATTCTTTCACGTATTCGACTTTTTTTACTCTCATAGCTAAACCAAAGGTTTGATTTTTTTAATTGGTTTCTCGTCTTGCAGTTTATCCCAATTTTGCATGAGTTCTTTTTGATGGATAGATGCCCATTCAATGATAATACCGTGTATTCGAGGAGGCAATTTTCCCCCTATCAATTCTAAGGGATCTATAGAAAACTGCGCTTCACAGTCGTTGTAAACGGCATGAAAGTGCGGCGGGTTGTGTTCGGATGCATACATCCTTATTATAATTCCTAAAAATCTGCTGATCTCCGGCATCATTCCTCTTTGCCTCAATTATAGATCATGGATCATTTTGCCTGAAATAGGATTCTCTCGCATTGAAAGAGGACTGGAATCGCATGTACGACTCCTCTTTGCCATAAATCCTTTGCGACCGTACATTGTCGATTTTGTGATTGCGTGTTCTAAGGAAGCGAGATGCCCAAATCGGATGAAGTAAAAGATCCACACCCTCCATTGCCACCACCCCCAGCGATTACGCCAACGGAACCGAAGTCTCGTGGTCGTGCGATCGCGTACCTTACGGTGGCCGTGCTCGTTGCGGGCTTACTATGGTTTCTTCTGTGGTTTTTCTATTTACAGTATCACCAGGGTACGGATGACGCGTATGTGAATGGCAACATGATCACAGTGACGAGTGTTATTCCGGGGACTCCTGTCGCATTTTTTGCTGACAATACAGATCTGGTGGAAGAAGGACAGTTGTTGATTCAGTTGGATCCTACGCAGTATCAGGTGGCGTATGACAAGGAACTTTGTACATTGGCGGCGACGGTATTAAAGGTACGCCAGCTGTATGACACGGTGAAGGAATCGAAAGCGAATATAGGCGTGAAGCAGGCACAATTGGGTACAGCCCGTTTTAATTATGAGGCTCGATTGCCTCTTACAGGTACTGGAGGAGTATCTGCACAGGAACTGAATCGAACTAAAAATGACCTGACGAGTGCTGAAGAGCAGCTTCAGCAAGCGATCTATCAGTATAAGGTGTCCCAGGATGCTGCTGGAAACACGCCGATCGAATCGCATCCGTTGATTACGCAGCAGATGGCTGCGGTACGCGAAGCGTTCTACCGGCTGCAGCATTGCCGTATCTACGCGCCTGCTACAGGTTATGTCGCACAGCGTGCGGTGCAGGTTGGGCAGTGGGCCAGTCCAAACACAGCTTTGATGGCTATAATCCCGCTCTCCTATATCTGGGTGGATGCTAACTATAAAGAGACCGAACTGACTTATATGCGTATTGGACAGCCAGCCGTTGTTACCTTAGATATCTACGGTGATGATGTGAAATATAAGGGACACGTAATTGGTATTGGGTTTGGGACGGGTAGTGTTTTTTCTCTCATTCCGCCTCAAAACGCTACGGGAAACTGGATTAAGATTGTGCAACGTGTTCCTGTACGCATCAGCTTGGATCCTGAAACCATGAGAAAATATCCGCCGCGGCTTGGGTTGTCCGCCTATGTAAAAGTAAATGTAACGGACATAGATCTTCCCATGATTGCGCAGAAGCCTTCCACCACACCTGTCGGTACCACAAATGTCTTTGACTTGCAGATGGCAGAGGTGAATCAGCTGATGAATAGAATCCTCCAGGATAACCTATGACAACTCCTAAGGAGTTTTATACAGGCGGAAAACTCTTTCTGCTCAACATCGCGTTGGGGCTCGGTACATTCATTCAGATTTTAGATAGTTCCATTGCGAACGTGGCCATTCCATATATTGCTGGAAGCATGTCTGTGAGTGCGGATGAGGGTACGTGGGTGATCACTTCTTTTTCTGCTAGTAATGCTATTGTATTGCCTTTGACGGGCTGGTTGTCGGACTATTTTGGGCGGGTAAAATTGTTTTGTTGGTCTGTTGTTCTATTTGCATTTACCTCGCTTTTATGTGGACTAGCTCAGGATCTCACGATGTTGATCATGCTTCGCGTAGCTCAAGGAGCTGTTGCAGGCAGTTTAATTCCTCTATCGCAAAGCCTATTATTGGCGAATAATCCCCCAGAGCGGCAAGGATCAGCGTTGGGTTTTTGGGCAATGGTTGTGATTGTGGCACCTGTTGTAGGACCCGTTTTAGGAGGCTATTTGACTGAGACGTACTCATGGCCGTGGATTTTTTATATCAACGTACCTCTAGGGTTGTTTTCAGCGGCCGTTACTTGGCATATGTTGAGTGATCGCGAAACAGAAATCACACGCAATCCAATTGATTGGGTAGGCCTTTTCTTCCTTGCTGCAGGTGTTGCCTGCTTACAGGTGATGTTGGATAAGGGGCAGGATCTGGATTGGTTTGAGTCTAATACAATCATCACTCTTTGTGTGATTTCTGTTGTTTCTTTAGCTTACTTTATCGTGTGGAACTATTACGAGAAGTTTCCCATTGTGGATTTTTCCTTTTTTCGAAACCGCAACTTTGCCTTGGGTACGCTGGTGACGACGATTGGTTATCTTATTTATTTTGGCAGCACGGTTACTGTACCGCTTTGGTTGCAAACACAGATGAATTACGATGCGTATTGGGCGGGTGTGGCTGTCTCTCCCGTGGGGATTTTTCCTGTATTATTTTCCGCTTGGATTGGGAAGAACCTGCATCGAGTGGATCTACGTCGCGTTTCAGCGCTTTCGTTTTTTATGTTTGCGATCGCCTTTTTTTATCAATCCAACTTCACTGCGCAGGTTAGTCTCGATGTGATTATGTTTTCTCGCTTGATTCAAGGTTTGGGTGTGGCGATATTTTTTATTCCACTCATACAGATTTCGCTAGGGAACATACCTCCTGCACGCATGGCAAGTGCCTCGGGGTTGTTTAACTTTATTCGTATTCTGGTAGGGAGCGGATTTGGTACGTCTCTTTCGGTTTACCTTTGGAATAGATTAGCCATATTTCATCATAGCCGCTTGAGTGAAGCAGTGACGAACTTCAGTCCGTTAACTGTGGAGGCCTATCATGCGCTTCCTGCGCAACATCCAATCATCACCACGCCTGTCTTAGACAGACTTCTGGAAATGGGACTGGAAGTTCAAGCCTACGTTTTGTCCACAAACGATATGTCTTGGTTAGCTGCTTGGATTTTTATTGTGATGATTCCTATTCCTTTTATTTGTACAAAAGTGGAGATGGCTCACGCTCGAGCTTCAACCGCTGCACACTAGCTCAGGAGACCATTGTGAACGCAATTTTTCCCGGAACATTCGATCCGCCAACATTAGGTCATATGGATGTTATTCAACGAGCTTCACGAATTTGTGCAAAGCTGACTGTGGCTATCCCTGAGAGTAATTCCAAGCCAACGCTTTTGTTCACTGCGCAGGAACGTGCGGATATGTTGAGACGGTTGTGTGCAGCGCATTCTAACGTAACTGTAGAGGTGTTTTCTGGTTTGGTGGCGGATCATTGTAAAAAACACAAGATAGGGGTGATTGTGCGAGGCTTGCGATCTAGTAATGACATAGAGTTTGAGTTTCAGATGGCCAATGCCAATCGTCTAATGAGCGGAGTAGAGACATTGTTCATTGCTGCAAGTCCAGGTTTTAGTCAGATAAGTTCTACATTGATTCGAGAAATTGCTAGCTCAGGAAAGCACCTGGAGGCATTTTTGCCAGAAGAGATTGTGGAGGAGATTTATCAGCGATCGAGTAAGTAACTGTGAGCGTAATTCATGTTTTTTATTTTTTAAACGCAAAGGCGCAAAGAAAGTTTGAATAGACATTCAATAAAACATAAAACCTTTCATTTTTTTCAGGATAACAGGATGAACAGGATAATAAGAAAGTATATTATGAGCTTATAATTTTGGTCTAAAAACTGATCAATTCTGTAATCTATCCTGTTAATCCTGTTATCCTGAAAAAAATTGAAAACATTGTGTCTTCTTGAACGTTGCAAATCTTCTTTCCGCCTTTGCGTCTTTGCGTTTAATCAATCTTTGAATAACCGTTTTGCGACATCGTCAGGGCTTATTTTGGGTTGTTCAGGGCCTGTGCCTTTGGCTTTGAATTCTTCGCATAGATTTGCTGCTGTTCTGTCGGAGATGGGGTCTGTGCCTGGAATTAAGCAATCATTGGGCTTTCCGGGCATGTAGTTTTTGCAGTTTTTGCAACAATGCAACCACGAATGACAATGGTCGCAAACGGCTCTGAAAGATAGTTTAAGAGGTAAATCCGTTAACTCTCGCCCGCAATTCCAACACTTCATCCCAACTCTTTACCTTCTTCGTCGAATAAACGTTTTGTTTTCAACATATCGTCAACATAGGTTTGAACCCAGGGCAATTTCATGAGAAAAACTTTACACCTATTACCTTGAGTAAATATTCGTTGTCCCAGCCAGCGGCTTGACGCTTTAGCTCTATTCCGCATTTGGCGGTTTTCTCCTGTTTAAGAAGATTCAGAGCCATCCGCCTCATCAGAGACATGTTCTCAGCTATATTACCTGCATTAGCTTTTTGTTCATCCTCTCGCAGTGCCACATCCAAGATCCAATGAGCCTGATTTTCAATCCCCCAGTGACTTCGAATAGCTCGTGCGATATTCAACGCACATGCCGGCAAACTCGATAGATAATATCTTTTTTCAATCGATGGGGGCTGGTCAGGCAATATACGCTCACTCACCACCATTACAATGCTTTTTAGCTTCTTCCAGTCATCTTTTTGCGGAAGCCAGTCAAGGTCTTCTATCACATATACCTCCCGTTTTTCCACACGACCGTGCCCTGTATCTTTTGATCCCACAGCATCACATGAAATCCCTTCAAAATTAACGGTCTCAGCTTGAGTAAAATAATTCTCCACCTCATCTGCCATAGCCCCTTGATTGCCTTTTAAGGCCAGTACATAATCAGCGTTCTTTTCCCCAATTTTCTCAGCTATATCAGTTTGGCAACCCATTGCGTCAATGGTAACTATTGTTCCTTCAATCTCAAGCACTTCGAGTAGTTGTGGTATAGCGGTGATCTCGTTCGACTTGCCATCAACTTTCAGCTGCCCTAACGTCAAGTGATTCGCTACTGCCCACGCGCTGACGATATGGACAAAGGAATGAGGCTGCCCTCGCTTTGCCGTCCCCCGTTGCGCTTTACCATCGATGCTAACAACATCGCCGGTCTTTAAGCTAACTCTAGATCGAACCCAGTGGACAAATGATTTTTCTAAAGCGCTAGGATCTAAAAGAGCAAAGACAGTCCAAAATGTCGTGTATGATGGGATTCCATCTGGCAAGTCTAGTACTTGGATTAACCACTCCCTCTTACGAATGGCATAAAGAGCCACAGACTTTAGGTTGTTGGCACCGCTGATGACTGCACAGATGGTAATAAACAAAATGTCCATCAGCCGGTGACTGATGCTACCTTGCCGTCTATAATCATCCAAATCCCCAAAATGCTCTTGAAGTGATCCCTTAAGAGCGTTATTATCTTCTATGTCAAGCTCGTTTTCATCCATGCCAACCCCTTAGTGAGTTGGCAGAGGACTTTACCTCTAAATTATTTTGCCTATCAATAAATTCTCATGAAATCGCCCTGGGTTTGAACCGCTTTTGGCACGCCATTTTCATGAAATTTGTTAAATACTCCATGACGTTGACCTGTGCGATAAGTTCCTTCGAAAAGAAGTACACCTTGTTCATTCCATGCTTTTGCCTGTCCATCCAGTTGGCCTTCTCGGTAAGGATTTACGGTTGCCAACTGTTCATTGGGATGATAGATCTGTTCTTGACCGTCTGGTAGGTCATTGTTGTAGGGAGTTACCCGCTTTAAAATACCTGACGGGAAGTATTCATATTCCGGCCCCTGTCTTTTGCCAAACGCGTAACTGTTGGCAATGACAGTCGATCCTTCCGGTGAATAGATAGCAGAGTATCCATCCTTAAGGCCCTTTTTGTAAGAGGTACAGGCTACTTTATCACCGGTCTCATTGTACCCACTCACTTCGCCTTCAAGCAGACCGTTCATGTAGGTTCCATCAAACGCTTTTACTACGCCTAGTAGCGGATGCTCGGGATAGTACATGCAGTAGCGCCCATGAAGCAGATTATTGCAGTACTCAGCTGTAATCAAATCACCGGTATCGCGTAGTTCTCGATAGGGTCCGTGAAGAAGGCCATTTTCATAGAATGATTCTTGAATTAAATGTCCGTAGGTCGACCACATGACTTTACGACCATTCAAAACGCCATTGCGAAAGGTAATGATGACTTGAGTGGATCCGTTGGGATAGTAGGTGACCTGTTCTCCTTCTAGATGCCCGTCGACATAGTTTAATTTGTTCGACATCTGGTTTTCACGCAGGGCAAAGTACTCTAGATGTTCTCCTACCGGTTTTCCTTGGGAGTAAGATCCTTCGCTTTGGAGAAGTCCATCTTCAAACCATCTTTGGATCTTTCCCTCTAAACCGCCTTGCGAGTAGAGTGCCTCAACTTTAAGTTGTCCGTTTGGATACCACTCTTTCCAGACACCGTCTTTTACACCATTGGCAAATACGCCTTCGACTAGCAATTGATTCGTATCGCTGTACTCTTGATAAGGACCCTGTTGATTGTTTTGTTTGTAGGCGGATACGAGTTTTTTTTGACTGTTCTCATACCATTCTAGACTTGATCCATCTCTTTGACCCTGGCTAAATTTGTAGCTGGCAATAAGAGTGCCATTTTGCGCCCACTCTTCGTATTTACCAGATAGGCTGCCCGCACGATAATCAGCCCTTCGTCGGATTTGACCATCCGGAAAAAAATCCTCCTGTTTGCCATCGAATTCCGCATTGGTGTAGTGATAACTGTGTTTGAGTCGCCCGTTGGTGTACCATTCCAAATAATTTCCTTGATCTGGAAAATATTCTGCAAGCTTGGCGCCATTTGCGTAGAATTCAGAAATAGGCTCCACAAGCACGCCTTGAGCGTTATAGAGTGCTTTGCGTTGCAATTGCCCAGGAGTATATTCTCGGGTATGCTGGCCGGTTGGTTTTCCTTGAGTATAAGTTCCACCGCCCATGGGTTGCCCAGAATCATCTAAAAAGGTTTCTGGTCCTTCTTGAATCCCTTTGCGGTAGTTAGCTGAGTAGCTTTCTTGACCGTTAGGGTGATAGCGAGTGTGCGGGCCGATGGGCCGTCCATGCCAATAGAAGCGTTGTTCGGCCAGAGCACCATTGGGGTGATACTCTTGAGCAGCGGAAGCATTTTGCGCATGTAAAAGACCTGTGTGATATTGTCGGCGGCTTTTTACAGTGCCGTCCTCGTGCCATTCCAGTCCTTCTCCTTCGGCTAAACCTTGTTTATATGTAATTGTAGAGGCTTTTTTACCTGAAGGATAATAGGTTATGCAATCGCCGGTTAGCCTGTTTTGTACGTAGGTGCATTGGCGTTTTAAGTGACCCGTTTCGTGGTATTCTTTAGCTTGGCCATCGAGAATGCCTTGAGCATAGTTGAGAGAGGTGTTGCGGCCTCCATTAGAATAAAATGTCTCTTGCAAGCCATGCAACACACCTCGTTCGTAGCGACTAATCATGGCAAGGTTGCAGGAGGGATAGTAGGAGGCGCTGGCGCCATGAGGAACGGGTTGGTTGTTGTGTACGATGAGGTCTGTTTCTTCTTGAAGAGCGCCTGACGGGTAGAATCGAACCAGCTGTACCGGCTCCATTTTGCCGTTTCCTGGTTGTGGTTCCAGGAAAAGGATTTTCTGCGGCACACCGTTTTCGTATACGGCGCTTGTCTCTGGTACCCAGTTAGGTTCGCGTTTTTTCAGCAGTCCTGGTGGCAGCAGGTCCATTGTGCACAACGGAGATGCGCAAAGACCCAATGGTAGAAATACAAGTAATAATAGACGCCCAAACATTCATTCACCTCAATCTCATCAGGGAAAAGTATGAAAGAATGCGCTTTTACATGCAAAGCGAAAACTTGCGTTAAATATGCTCATTTAAGCATAATAGTAGTAGAAACGTTTGAAAAGTGAACACATGAAACGATTGTTCTGGATTGGCCATAGTAAAGAGGATCTAAAAGAGTTTCCCGACGAGGTAAAGGATGAGATGGGTCACGGATTATACCTAGCGCAGATGGGAGATCGATTTAGTTAAGCGGCGGTTAAAAGAAGCCGAGTCTCTTTATAAGCAATTAGAGGAGGAGGAAAATTCATGAAAAGAAAGGTAACGTATGAAGAAAGCTCAGGCAATGTGTTCGCCGATTTGGGCTTTGAAGATCCAGAGGAAGCCTTAGCCAAGTCAGAGCTAGCCCGTCAGATAGCCAAAATTATCAAAAGGAGAAAGCTTAGACAAAAAGACGCTGCTGAAATTTTGGGCATCGACCAACCAAAAATTTCTGCTTTAATTCGTGGAAGACTGCGTAGCTTCTCATTAGAACGTCTTTTTCGTTTTCTCAACGAGTTAGGCCAAGATGTTAGTATTGTGGTTCATCCGACTAAATTACCTTCAGTACGCGGCCATACGTCCATTGGAGAATCCCGTTCTAGTACTCGCATCGCCGCTCTGGGAAAGTAGACACTTCAATTTTTGATTCTCCGCTATTTTTTGGTTCCCTTGCGTCTAAGCGTGATCAATGCTAAATTGTTCCAATGCAATTTAGACGATTTCTTATTTTTCTTCTTTTTAGCGTTTCGCTATTTGCGGATGATATAGATCGTTACTTTGACGATGCAGAAAGTTTAGCTCGTGATTTAGAGCTAGTGCAGCAGATTGATTGCGAGCTTTGCGACAAGATTCCTGTTACCTACAACCACACATTGATGGGTGGGTATCTGAACATGCCCTCAGCATTGATGACTGAGGTGGGTGTGGGGCGAATTGGGTATTCGTCCGTTCCTCCTTACAGCAACTATAACGTGGCTTTTCAGGTTTTTCCTAGAATGGAACTATCTGGGAGCTATCGGGTGCTGCGTGGAGTGCCGGACCCATTGCTTTCTCCGTCTGGGTTTGGCGACGCATCGGATCGGGGGATTAGCGTCAAATTTGCGGTAATGACCTTTGACGATACCGAAGGCACATGGCCGGCGGTGTCGATTGGCTTTGACGACTTTGCAGGCACTCGGGGCTTTGCAAGTAAGTACATTGTGGCTACTTATGCTTCCAAGCGGTGGGATTTCGAAGCCAGCATCGGATATGGTGAAGACCGATACAAAGGCGTGTTTGGTGGAGTTAACTGGATGCCTTTGCGCAAGGTGTGCAGTCCTTATTTTCAAGGCTTGACCTTCACAGCTGAATGGGATGCTATCAATTACAAATTTGAACGTCATCCTGACGGACGCGATTATTGGACACGAGTCAACCTTGGGGTGAAGTACCGCCTATGGGATCTATTTGATTTTTCGGCTTCTTACATACGTGGGAAGGAGTTTGCTTGGTCGGCTGCACTCAGTTATAATATCGGCTCTACCTGTGGATTTTTCTCTAAATGCGATGACCTTCAGCCCTATTGTGCACCTGTAATTTCGGAACCAATCAGCTGCAGACGGCCTGTCAATATGTTAACGAGCGATTTGATCTATCCGTTTCAACGACATGGGTTTCGTTTGTTGGAGAGTGGCATTTACGAGAATGAATGCGGCGAGACGGTTTTGAGGCTGCATGTATTGAATGAATGCTACATGTTAGAATACCGTGTAAGACAGCAGCTAGAGCATCTTCTAGCCTATTTGACACCAGCGAATGTCAGGTGGGTGTTGGTGGTGATGGAGAGTCAGGGATTTCCAGTGCAGACTTACCGATTTAATGGTGAAGCACTGTGCTTGGCGCGCGAGCACTTGGTATGTCCTTATGCGTTGACTGTGATGACGCCATTGTGTGAGGTGGCCTGTCCGCCGCGTAATTATTCGCGCATGTTTTTGCAGCCGCGCGAGCTGTTTTGTCCCTTTATCACGCCTAAGACGCAATTTTTATTTGGTAGTGCACAAGGTAAATTCAAATCCGCCATGGGACTTACTGTTGGCGCTACCGGATTTGTGGGACACGGTTTGCAATACCGTTTAGCATTGGGTTATCTTTTTTATTCGACTATTCCTAAAGATTCGCAGTTCGATTGGTTGAATCCATCGCAACTTCCAAACGTGCATACAGACCTCTTGCAGTATTACAGAGAAGGTCCTGTGACATTGGATCAAGCTTATTTGCAAAAGATCTGGAACGTGGGCCGTGGCTTATTTGCAAGGTGTTCTGTGGGGTATTTTGATCCGCAATATGCCGGTGTAGGGGGAGAGGTAGTTTTCTACCCAGTGAACAGTGTGGCGGCCATCGGCGCGCACGGTGCACAGGTGTTTAAAAGGCGGCCTAACAGTTTAGGCTTCAGCAGCACGATTAGGCAGATGAGCGGTCTTACAAGCATGCAGGTGCCGTTTCATGGGTATCAGTATTTCTTAGACCTCTATTATCGTTTGTTGATCTGTAAAACCGATTTTAAAGTTAGCATAGGGCGCTTTTTGGCGGGTGACAAGGGAGCTCGATTCGAAGCCTATCACACCTATCCGAGCGGGTTGCGCGTAGGTGCATGGTTCACTTATACCGATGCGCACGATAAGGTGAACGGGAAAACCTACTATGACAAAGGCATCTTCGTCTCGATGCCTTTAGATATTTTCTACACTTGTAGCTGCCGTGAACGGTGGAATGAGGCTATTGCCCCTTGGTTGCGTGACTGCGGTTATCAATCGCCAAGCGGGGATAGTTTGTATCAGATCATCCGGGATGAAAGAGAGTGAAGAGAGTATTGAGAGATGAACGATACGAGATGATAGGGTATGAAAAAATTTTCAACGCAAAGAACGCAAAGGTTCACAAAGACGGTCTAAAAGACGTAAAACTATTAAAAAACTTAAATAAGTTTGTTTGTCTTGAACCGTCTTTGCGAACCTTTGCGTTCTTTGCGACTTTGCGTTGAAAATTTCTAATAGTCTGTTATTTTCCTAGTTGTCCTATGTATTTTTCTCTCTTACCGTCTTCGCTATGCTCGTTGCCGCATAGGTAACGATGAAGTCGGCGCCGGCGCGTTTGATAGAGAGAAGACATTCTTCCATGACGCGAGGGCCATCGATCCAACCGTTTTGTGCTGCGGCCATGACCATAGCGTACTCTCCGCTGACATGAAAGGCTCCGACGGGGAGATTTGTATTGGCACGGACTTGTGACAGAACATCCAGATAGGGAAGAGCGGGTTTTACGAGCAGGAGATCTGCCCCCTCTTGTTCGTCGAGGGCGCATTCTAGAAGGGCTTCACGTATGTTTGCTGGATCCATTTGGTAGGATTTTTTATCGCCGAATTTTGGGGCTGAGTGCAGGGCATCGCGAAAAGGTCCATAGAACCCCGAGGCATATTTGACGGCATAGCTCATAATCCCAACCTGATGGTGGGCATGTTGATCGAGGAGCTTTCTGATATAGCCCACACGGCCATCCATCATATCACTCGGTGCGATGACATCAGCGCCTGCTGCTGCTGCTGCGAGCGCCATACGACCCAGGACGTCGACGGTTTCGTCGTTCATGACATAACCTTCATCGTTCACGATACCATCGTGTCCATGGGTGGTATAAGGATCTAATGCAGCATCAACCATGACGCATACGTGTGGGAATTCTTTCTTGATCGCCTGAACCGTGCTGTTAACTAAATTATCTTCACGAACGGCTGTTTCGGCATGGAGGCTTTTTTCTTCAGGTTGCACTACAGGAAACAGTAATACCGACGCGATGCCGAGCGAGTGCGCTTTCTCAATCTCTCGCAAGACCTCATCCAGGCTTAAGCGAAATATATCCGGCATGCTCAGAACAGGCTCTCGCTGGGCTTTTCCTTCTCGAACAAACAATGGCAACACCAAATCTTCGGGATGTAGCCTTGTCTCGCGAATCAATCCTCGAATAGCGGGATTGATTCTATTTCTTCGAGGGCGGCGTAGAAGCTGTTCGAAATAAGTCTCAGTAAGCATATAATGCTCTCCAAAGATTGGATTGGGATTCGTGGAAATACTAAGGCGCTGGTTTATTAACAATCAAAGAGATTTTCCGTGGCGACGCGAGCCGACACCCTATCAGGTATGGGTTTCGGAAGTGATGTTGCAGCAAACTCGCGCTTCGGTGGTGGTTCCGTATTTTGAGCGTTGGATGGAGTTGTTTCCTACTATACAGGCTTTGGCAGAGGCTTCTTCTGAGGCTGTGATCAAAGCGTGGGAAGGACTTGGTTATTATTCGCGAGCTCGCAACTTGCATGAGGGCGCTCGTTATGTCATGGAGCACTTTAGTGGATGCTTACCTATGGATGAAGCATCGCTTCAGACAATTAAAGGCCTCGGACCTTATACTGTAGGAGCGATTCGTAGTTTTGCTTTTGGACAAAAAGCCGCTGCTGTCGATGGTAATGTATTACGTGTAATGGCGCGCTATCATAACCTGCATGAGGATATTACGAAGCCCAGCACAGTTAAACAGATACGTCAGCTAACGGAAACATTTTTGCCAGAACCTGATCCTGGCATGATCATGGAAGCATTGATCGAGTTGGGTGCTACTGTTTGTGGAAAATCTCCCGCCTGTTTTCAGTGCCCTCTTAGGGATACTTGTAAAGGGTTTCGGGAGAACACTGCTGCTCAACTTCCGATTAAGAAAAAAAGACCTGTCACTGAAGTGCTTAAACGTGCTGTGGCAGTTGTTCGCCATGAAGGACATGTGTTGCTGAGGCGATGTCCTGAAGGTGAAGTCATGTCGGATCTGCATGAGTTTCCCTATACTGAAGTTGGATCGAAGCTGGCTCTAATGAAGTTGTGGACAATGCTATTTGGACAGATTCAGTTGTTGGGCTTATTGCCTGAGATACAACATAGTTTTACTCGATTTCGTGTGACGTTAACGCCTTACTGTCTTGCGTGTGTGCAGCGGCAGGATATTCCAGGTTACTTTTGGCATCCAGAAGATCTTCTGGATCAGCTTGCCTTTTCTTCAGGACATCGACGCATAGCGCAGCTACTTAAGGAGCAAACATGTTAACTATTCTCCACACCGAAGCCTCAGGTGGATTAGGCGGTCAAGAATTACGTATTCTCCGCGAAGCTGAAGGCATGCGCGATCGCGGTCATACAGTTGTGTTTGCGGTTAAACGTGATGGTGGGCTCGCCCTAGAAGCAACCAAAGCTGGATTTACGGTTTATGAACTCCCCTGGTGCAAGAAAAATGCGGTCGGAGATCTGTGGCGTTTATTGAAAATCATGCGCAAACACCAAGTGCAAATAGTAAACACCCATTCCTCGTGGGATGCATGGCTTGGAGGTATCGCCGCACGACTCGCGCGCAATCAGATCGTCCGCACGCGTCATTTGTCAACCGCAATTAGACCTGGGTGGAATAGTCGCATTCTCTATGGAAAATTGGCCGACAGGGTAGTGACAACCTGTGACGCAACGGCACAGGTTATTTGTCGACAGGCTAATCTTTCTCCGTCACATTGCTTTTCTGTGCCCACCGGAGTGAATTCTTCGAAAGTCAAAGTTAGCCCTGAAGAGATTCAGAAGTTTAGGAACGATCATGGATTGACTTCTGAGCACTTTGTGGTAGGTACAGCGTGTGTGTTGCGTAGCTGGAAAGGCGTTGTGCATCTTATCGAGGCTGCTGGGTTGCTCAGACAATATTCGTCGCTGCGTGTGTTGATCGTTGGTAATGGCCCTGCCTGGGAATGGCTTCAGCGAAGGGTAGCGGAATTAGGCTTGCAAGATCGCGTTATCTTTACAGGTTACCTAGCGAATCCCTATCCCGCGATGGCAGCCATGGATGTGTTTGCGTTGTTGAGCATCGCGCATGAAGGGGTTAGCCAGGCTGTTTTGCAGGCGGCGTATTTAGGAAAACCCTTGATCACGACATCCATCGGAGGCCTTCCAGAGGTGTGTCAGGAAGGAAAGACAGGGTACCTGTGCGAAGTAAATGACTCTAAAAGCGTCGCAGTCGCGATTGAAAAGTTTTTTGACGATGCGAGTGCTAGAGATAACATGGGAAAAAATGCTTCACAGATAGTTGTAGATGCGTTTACTATGGAGCGAACTTTGGATCGAATGGAGGGAGTTTACAGAGATTTGCTGAAGTAGGATGAAAAAAGAACAGGATAAGCATGATCGCCTACGGCGGCAGGATGAAGAGGATGTGTCCCGTCCAAGGTGTAGTAGAAGTCACATTATGCTGCTTTTTTAAACGCAAAGACGCAAAGAATATTTTTTAGACAATTCTTGCGAAGCAAGCTGAAGGGAACCGGCACCGAGACCAGCAAGGGCTGTGACAGAGACTTAAACATCATTTTATGCCCTTGCTGGCCCTGCGGTGCCGGTTCCAACCCATTTTGAGCTCCGCTCAAAAAAAAATATCTCCAAACCCTTCTTCGCGTCTTTGCGTTTAAAAAAACAGCATAATGTGATTTCTAAGTATGTCCAACCGACAGATAATCCTCTTCATCCTGCCGCCACAGGCGATCATGCTTATCCTGTTCTTCTATTCACTAAAATAAGCTTTCTTCAACAGCCGCCACCTGAGAGAGTCATCCCCACCCTTCTTGAGAAATTCGTCCAGCACTTCTCTCTTTCCAAACGCGACAATTTCTTTGTCAGTCAACCTGTAGATCACATGATTCGCGCGGACTTTGTCGTTAAAAAAAGCGGTTAAATTGCGCTGGCACCGACGAAACTGCAGCTGACGCCGTAACAATCTTCCCAATCCCAACGCGATCATTACCCCTGGAAGCAATTTCAGCGAAGCTACTTGTGCATATCCCGCCTGACCCCAAGACAACAAAGCATATAAATCCACCCCCATCACCAAAAGAAGGACAATCAAAAAAATCACCGTTTCCAGCGAAGATTGAAAAAGCGGTCCAAACCATCGTCTAAACCTTGAGTTTGATGTCTGATAGGCCAAAATCTCTTCAAACCGTGGCTCATGAAAACACATTCGACCCACATGACATAACTCGTGCTCGATCAATTCGTTGCGGTGATAGAGCCCTAGATACGTTTCTTGGTGTGCAAAAGCGCGTCGTAACTGAAACAATGCCATCGGTGGTTCCTGCACGCTCAATTGAAAGATCCATGCACACCCACCATGCCAAGGCAAAAGCTGATAGTTGCTGAAAAAAACAGGAATCCAGTCGGGACGCATTCCCCAATCTCTTTTGGTTTTATTCAAAGGCTCAGCAAAAATCTCTGGAGGCGCCAGTTCTTCAGGCTTTAATGGAATGGTCGATCCTAATTCTGACTCAATTCGCTTTCTTATCCCTAAACAACTTTCCGCACGCTGAATAAATTCGGTTTCAATTTCAGAAGGCCCTGGTATTATACCTAATTCATTATACTTGATAATGATCTCATCTAAGTTGATATTCATTAAGCCTTCATGTTTTGTTGGAATTAAAAGGATTTAAATGTTATTGTGTTCCTTTTTATGGGTAAAGGATTTTTATGTCAATCACTGGTGTAAGTGCGGGGAGCAACAACTGGTCAGTTCCTGTTAGCGGGGTGTCTAGTTGCTTTACTGGTAAGACGCGAGTTGTGGTGATCGTTTTGACAGCTTTTGCAGTTGGCCTATTGGTAGCAAAAGCTATTATTTCCTATCGCGGTCGAATTCTGAGACCTCGCATTCAGTTGCATAGGGATCTAAAGGAGAACCTGAAAGCGGCGGTACAGCGGTGGCGTGACACGGATGTTGCACTTAAGACTAAGGGCTATCAGACTCGTTGTATAGGTTTTGCGGACTTTAACTTGAGTCTTGATAAGGTCGAAGAATTGAATATTGATGAAACTAGAAGCCGATTAGAATTATTAAATCTTATTCAGCCTCTATTTGAAAGGGCTATCGACTCTTGGGTGGCTGAATATAATTTTATTGATGGTCCTCACATCATGGTTCCTTCTGGAGGCGGTTGTCGAACCATGGTAAAAATCATCCATATCCCAGACGATAGTATCAAATACGATTCTTTAAAAAAAATGCAAAGCCTGTATGGGGAGATTTTTCTTACGGGTGGTGCAATGCCTTCTACAGAGAATCGCCGATTGTTGCGAGGAGGTGTATCTCTGATGGACGAACTGCTTGCCAGTTGCCAGAAGTAAGAAACCCGGCTCTGGCGGTGTTTAGCTTGTTCTTGTAATAGTGATTTAAACTAACAGAACTTTCGTAAGCTTTCACATTCAGTTGATTTAAAAAGGTTTATATGTTATACTGTTTCTTTTTATTGATAAGGAGTTTTTATGTCAATCACTGGTGTGAGTGTGCAAAGCGTGAGTTTACCAGCGTCGTCTAGCTTTATGTCTAACCACTTCACTGGTAAGGTCCGGATTGTGACCATTGCTTTGGCAGCTCTCACCCTAGGTCTGTTAATTACGGGCGCGGTAATTTCCTACCGTCGTAAAGTAAAAAAGGCGGAACTTACGGATGTAAAAAATAGACTTGACAATGCGATAGCTATGTGGAAGCAAACGGATAAAGAATTCGAGGCTAAAAATCAAAAATCTCGATGTAAGGGTTTTAAGAAATTTACTAAGCATTTTACCTCCTTCAGATTGAGGACGAATATTAAAGACATTGAGAGTGTCTTAGAGAAGGTGGCATTACTTCAGCCTCTATTTAAGATGTCGATTCTATCTTGGGATGTTGACGATTTTAGTGCTTTTGGAGGTGCTTTTGGTCGGATAGTCTATGTCCCTATCGAGGAGGGCGTGGTCGGGCTGGAAGTCGACCAAACTACGTATGAACGTTTATTGTCCATACAAAAAGTGTATAAGAAGACGCATTCGACAGCATTTTTTACTCAAGAGAATCGCGAGGTGTTAAGGGACAGCGTGCCTTTTCTGTTAACTTTGATTACCAAGGCGACATTGCAGCAATCTGAGCAAAAAAAAGTTGAGAGACTCAACATAGCGATAGATACATGGACTCAAACACAAACAAACCATGATCAATTAAAAATACCTTATTTTTTTGATGGTTACAATCGATTTAATAATTCACTTGTTCAATATCAAAAACAGCTTAATAGTCAGCCGTTGATGGTTAATGCGGTGGAGATGGAAAATCTAACGGATAAATTAAGCGTGCTCCAGCCTCTATTTGAGCTCGCCATCTCAGGTTGGAGACTTGAGGGCGCGCATCCAGATTACTCTGTTTTAATACCGAAAGCTAATGGCAAAACTGTGCGGTTGAGTATAGACAAGTCGGTTCATAAAAAACTAACGCGTCTTTCGCAGGAGTATGGTTTGGCGCATTGGCCTGATAATGTTCTCGATGCATCCCGTCGCGAAATCTTAGTTAATGGTGCATCCTTCGCAAAATCGTGGAGTTTGCTAGCGGACAAAAAGTTAGGCCAACCTTAGCCCCCTTACCGAATCCTTTTTTCCTTGAACCGCTTTGTCGAATCTGGCAGATTTATTCCTGTTTCTGGGCGCGATCGGCCGAGTTTAGCCAAATGTAGGGGATGGGAAAGATGAACGACAGCTATGAAGAGTTTACGGAAAGTCAAGCGAAGACTCTTGAGAAGTATGTCACAAATACAACGAGTCACATCTTTGCGTTGCGCAATCTGCCTGAGGTGATTAAAGGAGCGCTGTTTTCGCGCTATTCGCGGTCTAGCTTAGGATTACGATCTCTTCTTTTGAAGGAATTCATCAGCAATAACGACGAAGCGAGTTTCGAGGCTATTGTCGGTGCGTCGTCCGAGAGTCCACAGACGCAGGCATCGGCTATTCAGCGCGCGCAGAATTTCTATGACCGCATTTTGGATGGGTATGGTGATGATTCCATTGGGGAGCTGGGAGGTGCGCATTTAGCGGTTGAAAACGTGTCTATGCTGGCTGCAAAGGTGATAGAAGACAGTCGTATTGGCGGGTCTCCGCTGGAAAAATCGACTCGCTACATCTTTTTTGATCAGAAGGTTCAAGGCGAATATCTGTTTTATCGCGAACCTATCTTAATGACCTCTGCCTATCGAGATATTTATCTCGATACGTGCAACATGTTGTTTGAAACGTATAGTCAGCTGATTCCGCCTGTTACGGTCATTATGGAGAAGAGCTTTCCAAGAGGCCAAGAGGTTTCGCAAGTTGCCTACAACGCGGCTTTGCGTGCGAAGGTGCTAGATTGCCTTAGAGGGTTGTTGCCGGCGGGTACAATGACGAACATGGGTGTCTTTGGCAATGGTCGTTTCTTTGAATCGCTTCTACATAGATTACACACACAGAATTTAGCCGAATTGCAAGAGATTGGCCGGAGAGGGCAGGAGGAACTGGCTAAAGTTATTCCTTCTTTCGTGCGTCGCGCTGATCTGAGCCACCGCACACATCAGGGCTACATACAGTTTCAAGACGCGATGCAAACGCAACTGCGCTTACTTGCCGACCAGCATGCATCGTTTGAAAGCGAAGAGAAGGAACCTGGAGTGCGATTGCTTTCGCACAATGCGGATGCGATCTATCAGGTTGCCGCTGCGTTGTTGTATGCCAATTCACACAAAGGACTGCTTGAGCTGACCAACTACTGCCGACAGCTTCCTGAAGAGGAATTGGCACGTATTCTGGATGCGGCTTGCAGTTCGCGCGAGAATCGCCGTCACAAATCTCCACGTGCCTTAGAACACGCTGAATTTACTTTTGAGATCCTAAGCGATTTTGGTGTTTATCGAGATCTGCACCGTCACCGCATGTTGACGCAGGAGCGGCAGCTTCTCAGCTGTGACTATGGGTATTACATTCCGGAAGAAATTCTGGGTACAGAATGGGAAGAACCCTATCGACAAGCAATGGACAAGGCTAAATCTGTTTATGACACGATTTCGCAAGAACTGCCTGAAGAGGCGCAATATGTCGTTCCGATGGCATTTAACATACGGTGGTACTTTCACATCAATCTAAGGGGTCTGCAGTGGCTGTGCGAATTACGGTCGGGTGCTGCGGGTCATCCTAACTATCGCCGTATCGCCCAAGACATGGCCAAGCAAGTGATCACTGCACAACCTGCCTATGAGCGGTTTTTTAAGTTCGTGGACTTCGACGGTTACGAAATGGGCCGCCTCGGGCAGGAACAACGCAAAGCTGATAGGACAGTGTAATGGACAACTGATGGACACCACAATAAGTCAACTATTCGTGGTATCGTCCATGTCGCGCCAAACGATTGGTCCATCAATTTGTCCATTAGTTGTTCATCTTTCGTCCATTGTCCATTAAGGAGAATGCCATAATGTCATCAAAATTAGAGTCAGGCCAGCGTGGCAGCGTGTTAGGAAGCGCGTTGTTGGTTGGAGGATGTTGTGTGGGGGCGGGGATGCTTGGTCTACCCGTGCTTACTGCGAGCGCTGGTTTTATTCCTTCCTTGGTGTTGTTTGTTGTGGTCTGGCTATTTATGGCAACCACGGGGCTGCTGTTAGTAGAAGTGAATCTATGGTTCGGTGATGGCGCTGGATTGGTCACTATGGCTGAGCGTACATTAGGTCGCGCCGGTAAGTTTTTTACTTGGGGACTATTCCTCTTTCTCTTTTATTGCGTAATGGTTGCTTACGTAGTTGCAAGCGGTCATTTGGTTGCGGAATTTGGACGCGAATTTTTTTCTGTAAGTCTGCCTAGTTGGTCTGGGAGTTTATTGTTTGTATTGTTATTTGGTGTGCTGATTTATGCGGGTACGCGTCAAGTGGATTGGTGCAATCGTTTTTTGATGATTAGTTTGATCGCGGCTTATGGCATTTTAGTTGTGATGGGATCTCACCACGTCGATAATACTCTTCTGCAACATGCGCAATGGAGTCAGGCCTGGTTCATTGTGCCACCTATGGTAGTGGGGTTTGGCTATCACAATCTTGTACCTAGCCTGGCGCATTACTTGGGATTGAATAAGAAGCGTTTGGTGCGAACGATCCTGTGGGGTACGTTTATTCCTTTGGTGATTTATTCCATTTGGCAATGGCTTATTTTGGGAATTGTTCCTGCAGCGGCATTTCAAAAGTCGCTTAATGAGGGGCAGATGGCGACGCAAGCGCTACGCGAGATTGTTGGGTCTGTATGGATTGCGACTGTAGCGGATTTTTTTGCGTTCTTTGCCATTGTGACTTCGTTACTTAGTGTTGCACTGAGTTTTGTGGATTTTTTAGGTGATGGCTTGAAGATTTCGCGAGAACGGTCTAGCGGCCGGGCGTTGTTATGCGTGCTGACGCTTGGACCACCATTTGTAACGGCTCTTTTGTTCCCAGGCGTCTTTTTGGTGGCGCTCAATTATGCGGGAGCGTTTGGAGCGGTGATCTTGTTTGGGATTATTCCTGCTCTGATGGTGTGGGTGGGGCGTTATCATCGAAAATATAGTGATGAAACCATCGTGAAGGGTGGCAAGGGTGTATTAATCCTCGTGATGCTTTTCGCTTCTGCTGTAGCGATCGTGCAGCTACTAAAAGAACTTGGAGTGGTTTAGAGTAATTATGAAAAGTCGATTAATAGGCGGCATATTACTTGTCTCTGGCACTACTGTGGGTGCGGCAATGCTTGCGTTGCCTGTGGCGACGGGATTAGCCGGATTCATTCCGGCGCAGATTCTATTGGTACTGATGTGGCTGTATATGACTTATACAGCATTCCTGATTCTAGAAGTGAATCTGTGGATGGGCGACCATGCGAATATGATTAGTATGGCGAGGGCTACATTAGGAATATTCGGACAGGTTTTAGCCTGGGCAAGCTATATGTTTCTGCTCTACAGTTTAACCACGGCGTATCTTGTTGGTAGCGGTGAGATCTTTGCTACGGTAATGGCTGACGCGACTGGGTTTATTGTGCCGGAATGGGTAGGACCTTTGCCGCTGTTAGTGATCTTTGGTTACGCAGTATATGAGGGTACAAGGTTAGTGGATTATCTTAACCGTATTTTGATGGGACTCTTGGTTGTTGCGTATTTGACGGTGGTTTTTTTCTTGGCTCCGGAAGTGGATGGTACTTTACTCATGCAGCACAATTGGAAGATGTTGTTGTTGGGCGTTTCCATTGTGGTAACTTCGTGGGGGTTTCATATTATCATCCCGACGTTAACAACCTATCTACGCAGGGATGTGAAGGATCTTAAGTTGGTTTTAGCGGTTGGAAGTGCGATTCCGCTTGTGATCTATACGTTATGGCAGCTGGTCACGCTGGGGATTATCCCTCAAAGTGTGTTGATGCAGGGATATGTGCAGGGGGAGAATGGCGCTACGTTGTTGTCTAATACTTTGGGCACGACATGGATCGGAGGCGTTTCGGTTGGATTTGCGTTCATTGCGATTGTCACCTCGTTCTTAGGGGTGAGCTTAAGCCTTTGGGATTGCCTTGCGGATTCGTTGAAGATTCAGAAGGTGGGGATGGGACGAGTCCTATTGTATGCATTGACGTTTTTACCTCCGGCGTTTTTTGCGGTGACGACGCCGCGTGCTTTTTTGAGCGCGCTGGAATATGCCGGTGCATTTGGCGTAGTGACGTTGTTGGGTATTCTTCCGGCACTCATGGTATGGTGGGGGCGATATCGTTTGAAGATGGCTTCTCCAGAAAGTTACCGTGCGCCAGGAGGAAAGCCAGCGCTTGTGTTAGTCGTTGTCATCTCGCTGGCTGTCATTACCGTCGAAGTGCTACATAAAACAGGAATTATCGAACAAGAATTACTGGGGTGACCGTTATGAAAAAGAAACGAATTTTAACGGGTGACCGTCCTACAGGTTTACTGCATTTGGGGCATTATGTCGGTTCACTCAAAAATCGTGTAGCCTTGCAAGATCAATACGATTGCTATTTTATCATTGCTGATCTGCATATGCTCACAACGAAGCCAGATAAGGAATCGATTGTGAAAATGCGCGAGCATGTGACAGAGATGGTTTTAGACTATCTTTCTGTTGGCATTGATCCCGCGAAATCCACGATTTTTTTGCAATCGGCTCTGCAGAGTTCTTATGAACTCAATCTGATTTTTGAGATGCTCATCCCTCTAAACCGTCTCACAGGGTTGCCAAGCTTGAAAGAGATGGCTAAAAATGCGCACATAGAACCTGAGAGCGTTCCGTTTGGACTCATTGGCTATCCCGTTCTCCAGTCGGCGGATATTTTGCTGCCGCGGGCGGATCTTGTGCCGGTAGGTCGTGACAATGAAGCTCATGTGGAGTTGACCCGCGATATCGCGCGTAAATTTAATCAACTGTATGGAGAGGTTTTTCCCCTTCCAGAAGTGCTCCTCAGCGACGTTCCTACGCTTGTAGGCACCGACAATAAGGGCAAGATGAGCAAATCGGCAGGCAATACCATTTTCTTGTCGGACGATGCCAAGGCTGTCGAGAAAAAGGTCAACAGTATGTACACCGATCCTGCTCGCGTACGCGCCGATACGCCAGGCACCGTCGAGGGTAATCCAGTTTTCTCCTATCACGATATCTTTAATCCCAATAAGGATGAGGTCGAAGATCTAAAAACACGCTACCGAGAAGGTACTGTGGGCGATGTCGAATGCAAACAAAAATTAGCTGTCGCACTCAACAACTTTTTGGATCCGTTCCGTGAACGCCGCAAGCAGTTTGCTGAGGACAAGGGCTACGTCGAGCAAGTGGTCTATGAAGGAACTCTGCGCATGAATGAAACTGCGGAAGAAACAATGAAAGAGGTCCGCAGCGCCATGGGTCTACGTGGTGCGTGGAACAAAATCAGCCGCATCGCCCGCGATCGTAAAGAAAAATCGGGGTCATGAAAAAGGGGCCGGAGCTACGGTGTGCGATTCGATGAAAGGACGGAAGCTCGTTTTTTTCATTTTTTCCTTCCACTTGTTATCAGGTTTGTCTTATCATAAACAGCTATGAAAATATTTGTTTTTCAAATCTTTCTATTTCTAGCGATCACCACGGCCCACGCGCACGATTCACGCTTAGCTCCAGAGGCTGAGGTTCTTGCACTGGTGCATGGCTGCGTCAATGTAGTGACAGGGGAATTCGTTCAGCAGGAAACCGATTTATTCATCGATGGTCCTTCGTTAGTCCATAGCAGAGTTTACGATAGTGGGAATAGCAATGTACACTCTGCCCTTGGTGCCGGCTTCACCTGGTCTATTGCAAGACAAATTAGATTCCTCGATGAGTTTAAGAAACGAGGCAAAGATGACGAAGGCAATAAGGTCGACGGAGGTACCACAGTCATTTCGATAGAAGAGAGGGAGGGAGTTCCTCTCATCTATCAAGGACGACACAACGGCAAACCTTCTGGCTTAGATGGTCAGGAATACTCCGTTCGCTCTTCTACTCTAAGCCGTGGTTATACTAATTACTCTCCATGGGGCATCAGCGGCGCGACGAGCCTGCATAACGTCACTCCTCTGCATCGTAATTATAAGAGTGGTACAGAAGGCACCTTTACCGTCACGCTTGGCTGTGGAACCAAACGCATCTACAACTGCGTAAGAGCAAGATGCTGGAACCTATCGCAAGAAATCCGACCCAACGGAACCAAACTCTTCTATGACTATGACAAAGACACGTTGCGAAAAGTCTGGCTGACAGATGCGGAAGAAACAACACCCATCGCTTCGTACAGCGTCACACCTACCAACCGAGCTATCATTGTCGAAGGCAATAATGGCCAAACCATTCAGTACACTACGGATAAAAATAGGACCGGATATGAAGCCTTTTGGCGTCTCGTTCAAGTAGAAGCAGACCACCTCCCTAAAACTGAATACCGCTATATTGAAGACCGGGTTACGATTCCGACATTAGGAAAAGTGACTAGTATAAACCGTCCGGATGGCAGAGAAGTAGGCATCAAGTATCATGAAACAGGTCGTGTGCGTGCTTTATATCAACCTGATTCAGAAAAACCCTTGGCCACCTTTAGCTATGGCGGCAACTATTGCAAGGTCGTCGGAGCCTCGGACGAAATAACGCGATACATAATTAACCCGCAAAGACGCATTTCTCACATTCAACATTTCTCGCAGCTGAAGCTGCACCACCAGAGTAAATACTATTGGGGCACTGACGGAAAATCCGCAGGCAACCTTGTGGCTAAAGCCCTCTGTGATGCCTCTGGAAAGGCTTTGAATAGTAAATATTTGATCTACGATGACTTCGGTAACATCACCCGTGAAACCCTTTTCGGCAATCTGACAGGACAAGGCACATCCGAATTTGCGTTGACTGCAAATGGAATACCAGAGGGCCATGTACAAGGATATGCCACAGAGCGTAGCTACCTCCCCGTATTCAATGTCATCACCGAAGAAAAAGGCGATGATGGCTCCTACACTAAGTATTGCTATAAAGAAGGCACCAATCTCCTAATTGCAAAACTACAAGGTCGCCCTCGACATATTGAGCGTGAATTTTTCGAGTACGACAAATTCGCCAATCAAATCCGTCATATTGTCGATGATGGCAGTGGAAGTGATTCAAATGACCTCACCGACGTCTCTGTACGTACCATAACCGAAATTGATCCTATCACCACGCCCCTTTCACCTGCTTTCGGCAAACCGCTAACCCGTTGGGAAAAATATTGCGAATGCGGATCTGGTCGAGAAATCCCGCTACGCACGATTCATTACCAATACAACGACCATGGCTATCCTATCCAAGAAGATCACCATGATGCCAAAGGCGCTCTTCGCTATTCCCTGCATCGTGTTTATGATGCCGCAGGTAGAGTCCTCGAAGAGACTAACCCGATAGGTGACAAAACAACACATGCTTATGATGCAAATGGCAATCGCATTCTCACCACACTCGTGGAGCAAAAGATCTCCTTCGAATACCTCTATGACAAACGCAACCGCCTAATTAAAGAGACCGAATTCCATCCACATGCTCGCTACGAAACCACACATCGCTATGATCTAAGCAATCGCAAAACCGCTACTGTAGACGCGTTTGGAAATGAAACACTCTACGAGCATAACCAGCTGGGTGAAATCACCTCGGTTACACATCCGCAGGTAAATAATATCCGCGGCATCGAGAAGTTTGACTACGACCTCGCAGGTAATAAAATCCTGGTTCAAGATGTGTTAGGAGGCATTACACGCACTACATATACCGCGCGTGGACAACCCATTTTGGTTACCTATCCAGATGGATCAGAGGAACACTCTCTCTATGGTGGCAATGGCCTATTGACCCAACATACAGCGACCAACAAGGTCGTCACCACCCTCTATTACGACTCCTGTCAAAGACCCATTGTCAAGCAGATTGCTGGAGAGAATCTCAGCTATTGTACCCGTGCCAAGTACAAAGGCACACGCATCATCAAAGAAGTCGATGCCAATGGCATAAAGACCAAGTACAACTATGATGGTGCAGGTCGCCTCATCGAAACAAGCAAAGGCGTTCAACGTACTACCCTTTCTTACGATACTTTGGGACGCAAATGCTGCTCTCTCGAACATATTGATGACACCACAGCTCGTGCCACCTGCTGGGAATATGACCTTCTAAACCGTATCACCGAAGAACGTGTCGAAGAATATTCGCTCATCACTAAACAATCATCGCTCATCTCTTCCAACAAATTTACCTATGACCAATGTGGTAACTGCTGCTTACACCTCTCAGAAACCAGTCAGGGCACTGCTAGAACACAGACCGATTACGATAGCCGCCATCGTCCCGTTCGTGTTACGGATGCTTTAGGGAATATCACTGTTACCGAATATGACGAAGACTTGACTCACGGCATTCTCACCACAACCGTGACGGACGCTTTAGGCAATCAAACCATCACCACGCAAAACTCTGTTGGTCAGGTTACAGAGCAGCTTCGCAAAGACATCTTGGGAATCACCCGTGCACATAGCACATTTACCTATGATTTAGCTGGCCATAAGACTGGCCAATGCGACACAGCCATGGCACCCAACCTACCCGACCGCAAAATCGTCACGGAGTGGGTTTACGACGCCATGGGACGCGTAACGACACTAACCGAAGCTAAAGACACACCTGAGCAAAAAACCACTGCCTATGGCTTTAATTCACTCGGCCAGAAAGAGTCGATTTGCCTCCCAGATGGCACCATTCTTCTGCATACCTACCGATGGCCTGGGTCGTCTGCAGCGCTACTATGCTTCAGACAATTCCTTCGACTATACCTACGAGTACGATCTAAACAACAACGTGCTCAACGTGACAGATGCGCTTACTCAAACCATGACTCAACGTCTCTACGATGACAACAACCGCATAATCTGCGAGACGCTAGCCAATGGCCTATCGCTCGAGTATTCGTACGATGCCTTAAACAGACCCCTTCAAATTACGCTTCCAGATGCCACTCACATTGTTTACACCTATACCGCAGGGCATCTCAAAACCGTATCGCGTAATGGCTATGAGCATCAGTACTCTTCCTATGACCTCTCTGGAGTACTTCTCGAAGAGAATACTCCGATCGGCAAAATTTCCTATTCTTGGGATCTATTAAATCGCCCATGCACGATCGAATCTACCTACTTTAGTGAAACCATTCCAGAAATTGGCTACGATGCCGTCGGCAACCTTCTCCACAAAAGTCGTCAAGACCCAGAGCGTCTCACACACTGCATGTATAGTTACGATTCCCTCTATCAACTCAAATCCGAAACGATCACTGGATTTGATGCACATGAATATACTTATGATTCTCTCTACAACCGACGCCTGCGCGACAATAAAGAGCACACAGTCAACCATCTGAACCAGTTGCTTCAACTCGAAGAAACGACCTACACCTACGACAAACGCGGAAATCTGATTGCCCAGGATAGTCCTACAGATCATTCTGAATACACGTATGATGCGCTAGGCCGTCTTACTACTCTCTGCCGCAATGGCAATGAATACACCTACCAATACGATGCGTTTAATCGACGCATTGCCAAACACTCGCCTCGATCAGTTGAGCGTTATCTCTACATCGACCAAAACGAGATTGGCATGGTTGATGAGCGAGGCAAAATTGTGCAGCTGCGCATTCTCGGTCGTGGTAAAGGTGCTGAGATCGGTGCGGCAGTGGCTCTTGAGCTAGAGAATCGCATTTACATTCCGATTCATGATCATTGCGGTCACGTTTCTGTACTCATAGACCTACAAGCCAAACAATTTGCCGAAGGCTATGTCTACAGCGCTTTTGGTGAGCAACAGCGTTATGGGTCTGGCACTACCAATCCGTGGCATTTTTCCAGCAAGCGCTACGATCCCGAAAGTGGCTGGGTTTATTTTGGGAGACGTTACTATGACCCTGCAACAGGTCGTTGGACAACACCCGACCCCATCGGCTTCGCCGACGGCCCTAATCTCTACGCCTACGTCAAAAATAACCCTCTCACGCATTTCGATGCGTATGGACTATACGAAACAGGAACAGGTAACTCCTCACTTTATGAAACGAATCAAGCTCATAGGTCGCAGCACAGAGAGACTAGAAGGTCAAGTGGTTCGGAAGCAGGCGCGAGGAAAGGAGAATTTTTCAACTCGGTCAGCGCTGCCTGTACTCGTGCTTGCAGAGAATTCGCAACTAACGCGTATTACGACATCCAAACAAGCCTTAGCATTAATTCCCTTAGTCTGGACCGAGTCCTGCACAACATAGAGGAGTCTGAGCAATTTAGAGTCAATAATCTTAGCACCATTAGGCAACAGGTCGAGAGTGATTATGGTGTTAATCCGAATGACCGGAGTTATCGTTTCACCAATTGTCTCGTGGGTTGGGGGCTTACTATTGGAGCTCTTTTTACCCCCGCTGTTGGTCAAGAAAAAGCTGCAGCAACCTTTACTGCCAAAATCCTTCCCAGAGCTGTTCGAGGAATAGATAAAGTAGTTAGAGTTGCAAGAAGGATTTTTGGGAAGGAGGAGCAAGGTGTAAAAGATGTTTGTAATCCAAGCTCAGAACAAATTAATGTAACTCCAGACGGTGTTGCTCTTCCAGCACAGTCTAAGTATCAAATCCCAAGAAACTATGTAGAAAATCCCCATCGAAGCGGGAGTTATGGGGAATACATCAACGGTAAATTTGTGGAAAAATTAAGAATAGATCCTGCAACACCGCCAGGAATGAAAGGACCAAATAACTCCCACTATCATCTCGACGGTAAAGGCACTCATTACAGTCCCGAACCAGGAATGAAAAACCCCGGATTTTTCCATGAATTCCTTTAATGAATTACCCTGGCATGACGCCGCTCTTGTTTCTCTACAAATAGATAGGAGAAATCCTGGTATAGTTGACACCGTCGAACTATTAGTCCAGTGGCCTAAGGAAGAAGTGGTATCTACCGTCCTATTTTTGGATTGTTACGCGTTGCAGCTGAATATGAATTTTGGGGTGGTCGCGTCGGAATCGATACTGGTAGCTCAGTGTTTTGACAAGTCCCCCGAATTACAGCTTATTATTGATAAGTGGAGGTCCGCCGAAATAGGTAGTCTCGTCCACTTTCGATTGGAAACTAATTCCACAGGAGGAATCATAAACATTTTTGCTAAACGATTTCAAATTGATTGAATGAGGCCCGGGCCAATGGAAGGGGCCGGAGCTGCAGCCTCTTTTTTATCGTATCGCACATCGCAGCTCCGGCCCCTTTCACTGTTATTCCGGGGGTCAAATGATTTCTAAGTCCGATGCACGTCAATTGAGAAAAATGAAGCTTCAACTTGCTGCGTTCGAACGCGGAGAGTTAAAACTCAGCAGCTTCATTGGTGACGTAGATTTTTTGCTGAACGCCATCGAAAATGCGCCGCAAGGATGGAAACAGCGGGTTCATGAGTTCGTCTGTATTTTAGAAGAAGTATATAGCGTGATGCTTGACCGAGGTTACGTTGACATAGACCAACAAGGCCAATTTTTTATTGTGGAAGCTACAAAAGGAATCCACGATTGCCTCGAAAAACTTAAACTTCCAGACCTAAGATGATAGAAAGAGTCTCAGGTAGCTAACAACCTAAATCGCTTTCATTATGCCGCTAAAAATCTTTCTGAAACTGGTCAAACCAATATACGAATTCTAAGAAGCTGGGCTAAAAGTAAGGGGTGGATTAAGGAACCCAATTCTTTAGGAAAACCTGAGCGATGGGGAGTATATAGCAGCGATAAGTTTGAATGGAGATTGGTCGTAAAACCGGAAGGCAGTTATCGTTTAGGGCTTCATGAAAAAAGCGGAATGCCGAGGTTTGACTCTCGCCTATACCATGATTCGAGTGGTCAAAGTTATATTAATCCTTTTAGTGGACAAACAGGTGGCAAAGAAATTGGAACTCATCTGCCTCTAGAAGCTAATTATTTGTTAAGGAATTAGATGAAGGATCAGATCGAATTACTTATAAATATCTTGTTAGATAAAACTGCGCGAGAAGACGAAAGAGACGATGCTGCAATCGACTTAGGTAGATATTTGGATTTGCGAGCGTTAAACGCTCTTATAAAAATAGCTTCTGATCCCACAGAAGATAAATTTATTATGGACAACTGTGCCGAATCTATTGGAGAAATTTGCATCGGATTGGATTGGTTTGACCCAATTCAATTCGACTCTTTAATTCCAGTTGTGCAGAGGATAGTTTTTCATCAAATTATGGCTTCAAAACCTGATCTTATCAATCCAATACTAAGAGGAGAGTTGCTTGATCTCTTTCCGTTAAGATGAAGGGGTCATCGAAGGCATTGAAGTAGCTTCAGCCCCTTTCACACATGATTGAATAAGGAAGAGTATGCGAATTTTAGATGACGAGTTTGATAAAAAACTGGGTAGCATTATGTTACTGTTAACAACAGATGAAATGCGACAATTGATTGGCTATGCTGAACAACTTCTTGAAGATCCCAACAGGCGACCACATTCATCTTTCCGATGAAGATTATAAAAGGAAATAACCTTGTGCATTTATGATCCTTTAACCATCCAAAACTTCGATGCCCGAACACAAAAACTAATTCTAAAGGATGAGTAAACGGGCCGGAGCTGCGATGTGCGATTTGACAGAACATATGGTCGCAGGTGACTGACCCATACGCATCAGGCTAAGATAAGTTTTTGATGTTTATATAATTGATAAAGTTGGTTGTGACAGAAAACCCTCGAAGAGGGTTTCCTGTCGCAACAACCTTACTAGATCAATTTTTGTCGTGTACAGAGAGGACGGCTGGCGAGGATATTCTATCTCACAGATATTCAATATTATACGACTAGCTGTTCCTGGATAATCAAATGATTTGCACTGGGCATGGCTGCGTCAATGTAGTGACAGGAGAATTCGTCCAGCAGGAAACCGATTTATTCATCGATGGTCCTTCGTTGCAGGAATGAAAACACTATTTTCAGGTGAAGCAAAGGAGACAATGACTTCTCAAGGTCTCCAGACAGCTGGCATTCCACCGGAAGCCGCTCATCTCATTGATGGCGGTCTCAGCATGGTTGCCACGATGGGGGGTGCTGCTGCGATTCAAAGCAGTCGAACAGCAACACCAATTCTTAAAACCACCATAAATGCAACCGTTTGCGAAACAAACATAGCAAAAAGTGATATAGGTAAGCCCATCTGGAATGCAACCAAGAAAAAAAACCTCTTCAAAACGCGTACCAACATTGGAAAAGCCATTCTGCAGAATTTCCAGAATTATATAATGCAAAACAATAAGTTGAGAAAGCTCGCGAGTTTTTTCATTCTCGTTCTAATGCAACCTCTGTTAAAGTCCGACCAACTGGTGATATTATCCTTTATGAAGTGGAAAGTAACCAATTTGGCGTTTACACCTCTGATGGAGTTCCAAAAACCTTCTTTAAACCAACCGATGGTCTGCATTATTTCGAAACTAGGTATTGATAATGAGTTTAAGTAAAAAAGGATATCCATGCCCTTGCTGTGGTTTCTTAACTTTATCTGATTGCCCCCCTGGGACGTTTGAAATTTGTAACGTCTGTGGTTGGGAGGACGATGAGGCTCAATTTCACGACTCAAACTATCACGGTGGCGCAAATCCAGAAAGCCTCAACGAAGCAATAGAAAACTTTAAAAATTTTGGAGCCTCTTCAAAACGATATCGCGCGCGCGCGAAAACCGTTCTCTGAAGAAATTCCAAATGGAGAGGGCGGTGGGTAGAGATCATATATACAAGGATCTACATTCGACAATAGAGGCGTGTTTAAGGGGTGAACAGATGTGACATCTCACGGAAGACATGATCACTTTAGTCCCCATTTTCACCCCGCTCTCTCTCTCTAATAGCGTTGAAAGCGGAGCACACTCTATCCCAGATTTTTCGGAAGACGTTTTCTTTAGGTATTTGCATGACTAAAAAATTGAATAAATCTAACTCCTGGAGTCTACTTGTAATTACAGATCCAGAAGCGCTTCCAGGAAAATCCGTTTATGATCTGGTAAACCTTCTGTTAAAAGCAATCAATATAAATTATGTTTTTTAACTGATTTGACTGGAGCTATTCCTATTGAGTTTGTGAATGAATTCAAATCGGTTCAACAATTCGAATGGGGAGATTTTTTTCTATTCGGTTCGGTTCCCCATGATTTTGAAGTCAATTTTGAAAAACTCGACCTACCAGAATCAATTTCTCTAACGGAAACCACCATTCAAGCTGTGTTGACAATACTTATTTGTATATTTATCCTTATAAAGAAATCGTAGATATTATTTTCTGCAGGATATAAAGTTGATATGATAAGAGAAAAAGAACTTGTTGATTTAGATTATCCTTACTGAATCAGTGAAAGGGGCAGGAGCTGCGATGCGATTTAGTAGAACATATCGTCGATGAGTTAAGGTGTAAAAAAAATGGAACAAGATTGGACTCCCCTGGATTTAGATTTTTCGTTAGCCGACGCCTCTTTATTAAGTTTTAGACTCGAGGATTCAACCCAATTGCTTTCTGTAAATATAATTTTATGGAATGGAAAAAAAATAAACATCAAGTTTAAAGACTTAATATATTTAAATTATCAACCAGGAGACTATATTAAGGGATTATATAAAAAACCTTTAGATCCTAATATGCATGGACAAAAAATACAAGAACTTGAAACTTTGAATAGTGAATTTTACAACCTTGTTTCTTTGAAAGATATCGATAACTTAAGCATTATAGAAGTAGTCTGTCGAGATATTATTTTGGAGGATGGCACTTCGATCAAGACAGACAACAAATGATGAAGTCTTGCAGGAAACCCCTTTGCGAAAGAGCTATAGTGAAAGGGGCCGGAGCTGTGATGTGCGATTCAGGGATTCCAAGTCAGGGTAAGTCATTACTGCGAAGCAGTGGATTTGAAAGAGCAGCGCCTGCAAGCCAATCCATGCCCAAGCTCCATAAACTCTCTCTGAGGGTTATACGGACAACGATCATCCCGCCGCCGCAGACGATCCTGCTCATCCCATACGCATCAGGCTAAGATAAGTTTTTGATGCGCATATATTTGATAGCAAGCTTGTTGCGAAAGGAAAACCCTCGTAGAGGGTTTCTGAATGTAGCCCACCGTGAACCTGCGAGCGTTAGCGAAGACAGGTGTAACGGTGGGAATAAGCGCACAATAGCCCCCGCACTCTCGAACGAAAGTGCCTCAGATCGTTGATTGTGAATAGCTTGAGGCACGCCCCTTCGGGGGTGCAATAGGTTTTCGGCGCATTTTCCCACCGTTACACCTGTCTTCGCTTCGCTCGCAAGGTTCACGGTGGGCTACATTCAGAAACCCTCTACGAGGGTTTTCCTTTCGCAACAAACTTGTTATCAATTATATAAGCATCAAAAACTTATCTTAGCCTGATGCGTATGCCTGCAACAGGTCGTTGGACAACACCCGACCCCATCGGCTTCGCCGACGGCCCTAATCTCTACGCCTACGTCAAAAATAGCCCCCTAACGCATTTCGATGCGTATGGTTTGCTTGGTGCAGGGACAGGTAGTTCGTCACTTTATGACACAAATCGAGCTAATCGGTCGACTAAGCCTTTATCACGAGAGCCTTCAGGACCGTCTTGGTGGGATAGGGCTGTCGATAAAGGGCGGTGTGTATTTGGCTCGCACATCGTACCTCAATTTTATGATGCAAACCCGGAACGAAAATCTCAGCCCTCTGCGGCGGCTCAGCCTTCTCTGGTGCGCCAAATCCCAAGTACTCCTTGGGTAATTGTATCCCTGACAAATTATGTCTTTATTACACTTTAGGGTATGATCTAAAAGCAATTACGTAATCATTGCATAAGGGATGTCTTGTCACGATTTGAACTAAAAACACCGTATTTGCCGGCGGGTGACCAGCCGCAAGCGATTCAGAAGCTTGTGGAGGGAATTCGCCAGGGTAAAGAGGCACAGGTGTTGCTGGGTGTAACGGGTTCTGGTAAGACGTTTACCATGGCCAACGTGGTGGCGCAGATACAGCGTCCTACCTTGGTGATGGCTCACAACAAAACTCTCGCTGCACAGCTCTATCAAGAATTTAAGTCCTTTTTCCCCGACAATGCTGTCGAGTATTTTGTCTCCTATTACGATTACTATCAGCCCGAAGCGTATGTACCACGTACAGATACTTTCATTGAGAAGGACATGGCGATCAATGAAAAAATCGACAAGATGCGGCTGAGCGCTACACGTTCTTTATTAGAGCGAGATGATGTGCTCATTGTAGCTTCTGTTTCCTGCATATACGGCTTGGGTATGCCTGAGTACTATATGCAGATGCGTTTTACCTTGACTGTCGGCCAGGAACGGCGACGCGACGAATTGCTTATTCATCTTGTGGAAATGCAATACAAACGCAATGACTACGATTTTCACCGTTCTACGTTTCGTGTGCGCGGCGATGTGCTTGATATCTTTCCTGCTTATGAAGATGAGCTCGCTATTCGCATAGAGTTCTTCGGTGACGAGATAGAGCGTATCAGCGAGATAGATCCGCTCACAGGCAAGGTTTTGCGGCGTATCGACTCCATCACTATCTATCCTAGCTCGCACCACGTCACTCCTGAAGAGGTGCGTGAATTTGCTATGGAGACCATCAAACTCGAACTTGCCGAACGTCTTAAGTTCTTCGAAACAGAGAACAAGCTTCTCGAACGGGAGCGCATCCATCAGCGTACGATGTACGATTTGGAAATGATCAAGGAGGTGGGATTCTGCAAAGGGATCGAAAACTACTCGCGTCATTTCGGCAAACGACTGGCAGGAGAGCCTCCAGCTTGTCTTCTGGACTACTTTCCGAAGGATTTTCTGATCTTTGTGGATGAATCTCACCAGACTGTTCCGCAGGTACGAGCGATGTATCACGGAGATCGGTCGCGCAAACAGACATTGGTGGATTTTGGATTTCGTTTGCCCTCGGCTTATGATAACCGTCCTTTGATGTTTGAGGAGTGGTATCGAAAATTGAATCAGGCTGTTTATGTTTCGGCGACTCCTTCTGAATGGGAGGTGAATGAAGCGAGGCATGTGATCATTGAGCAGGTTGTGCGACCTACAGGTCTGCTGGATCCTGTTGTCGAGGTGCGTCCTGCTGAGGGGCAAGTGGACGATTGTTTGCATGAGATTCGTCAGCATACACTTGCTGGTGGTCGGGTACTTGTGACGACGTTGACTAAGCGTTTGTCTGAGGAATTATCTAAATATCTGTTGGAATTAGGCGTAAAAGCCAAATATCTGCACTCGGACATTGATACCGTAGAGCGCATGCAAATTCTTCGAGACTTACGCGTGGGTGTGTTTGACGTATTGATCGGGATTAACCTTTTGCGAGAAGGATTGGATCTACCCGAAGTATCCTTGGTCGCTATTTTAGACGCTGATAAAGAGGGTTTTCTGCGCAGTGAGACGGCTTTGATTCAGACGTGTGGACGAGCGGCCCGAAATGATAAAGGTCGCGTCATTATGTATGCTGACAAAATGACGGCGGCGATTCGCAATACGATTGCCACTACCGACCGCCGTCGAACCCAACAACAAGCGTATAACGAGGAGCATGGAATTACTCCTACAACCGTGTCTAGAGGTATTTCTCCCTTGATCCAAGAAGTTGAAGAAGAAATTTCTTACGGCGAAGGCGGCGCAGATGCACGCAAAGCGGCTGAATCTCACCAGGAATACCTCACTTCAGATCAGATCAGAAAGAAGATTGCGGAATGCGCCACGGCAATGAAAACAGCGGCTAAAGAGTTGCGTTTTGAAGATGCTGCACATTACAGAGACCAGCTGAAGCACTATGAGCAACTAGAAGTTGATTTGGGTTAAGAAGACCTTTATGAGACAGAAAATCGTGCCCGAGCCCGATTTTCATGAGATTCGGGCACGGGCTCGAAGCAAACTACGCGCTACAAGCTGCGTGGCTGTGCTTAGTCTCTGGCTTATTACCGGAGAGCCAATCAAATAAATCAAGACCCCAACCTCCTCCTCCGTATATGGAACCAATGAATACACTTTCTCTATGGTGCTTACCAAAGGTGCTGGCAAAGTAAAGGAAGAGGGTCAGTACGCGTAGTTCCAGGGGGTTTAATTGGCGTCCACTGATCGATTCTGCAATGCCGTTTCCACACACTGATCCAAACTGGCCAACTGCTGGCGAGGGTCGACCCCAATATCGGTATAGAGCTCCTAAACCCAATCCCAGAGCCATACCTCCGCATATCCAAAGGATAGCATCCCGCTGGCTTCTGAAAATGCATACCGCGGTCAAGGCAACGCGAAAGGCTTGGTCCATACGCTTAGTGGGGATCTTGGTAATTCCCCACCAGCAATCGTTGCAATTGCATTTCGGGGGATGAGAATGGGAAACGGGTTGGCATGACATGAGGTAATTCCTGGTTGTGTGCGCTGCTATAGATGAGCGCCGTTATCGATTAAGTAGTGGATGACTTGTTCATTTCCACTGAGTACGGCCCCGTTGAGAGGTGGAGGGTTGCCATTGACTTTGGCTCCCTTTTCGACCAGTTTTTTGACTGCGTCGAGGTTGCCATGTTGGGCAGCGACGTAAAGGGCTGTGCGTCCTTGACTATCATCTGTTTCCATCTTGGCACCGCTTCGGATGAGGAGTTCTATGATGCGAACGTTTCCTATTTGCGCTGCTCTGTGAAGTGGTGTCTCGCCGGTCGCTGTGGCGATGTTAACCTTTGCACCCTGGGTTAACAGTAGGTCAACGACTTCCGCATGTTTAGGAGTAGCTCCAATCGCGTAGTAGAGCGGTCGTTTGCCTTCGTTATCGTCGGCATTCACATCGGCTCCGTAGGTGAGAAACATGTCGACCAGGTCTTTATTCGCGGATTCGGCAGCATAGTCCAAGGGAGTGCGTCCTGTAGCGGGAGAGGGCAGGTTGACATCGGCTCCTGAGAGGACAAGCACACCTACAATGCTGTACAGGCCTTTTTGAGCGGCAAGCATGAGAGGGGAAAGTCCGTTGGTATCGATGATATTTACATCGACGCCCTCGATGATTAATTTGCCGGCTTCGTCTGGTTCGTTATTTTTTAACGCGATAAGAAGAGGTGTGTCGCCTTGGTTATTTACTGCATTTAAACCGGCTTTGGCTTTGAGGAATTCGTCGATCAATGCGTTCTGATGCTTCTGGATGGCGATCATGATTGGAACAGTGCCTTCCTTATCCTGTTTATCAGGGTTGGCTCCGGCATCGAGTAACAATCGAACAACATCAGGTAAACCAAGCGTGAGTGCTTGAGTCAATGGGGTTTTCCCGTTTGCCCCGATGGCGTTTACATCAGCTCTGGCCTTGACTAATGTTTGCACCATCAGAAAGGCATCGTGGGAGGTCTGTGCAGCATCGATCGCAACTTCTAATGCTGTCTCGCCACCAGGGGCGCGAGCATTGGGGTCGATCCCTGTGTTCAGTATCCTCTGCACCTGATCAAGCCGTTTCTCCACGATCGCTTGATGAAGAGGAGCCGATCGAAAACGAAAAGCTGATCCGTCTTTCGCAGGGCGTGCGAAGCTATTCGCGGGGTAACCGGCTGTGAGAGCACAGAGAAAAATGAGAAGTAGGGTTCGCATCAACATGACTTTGATTTTACAGACATAACCATTATTCTCCTAGCGGAGGTGAACAAATGGCACAAAGAAGGGAAAAAAATGGGGTCGAGTGGCTAGAGTTTCCTCTACTGGCCGATCTAAAGCATGGATCGATGTTGCGCAAGGGTGGGACGAGTGAAGGCAGTTGCGGTTCGCTTAATCTCGGTTTTGATGGTGACAATGAAGAACATGTTCATGAAAACCTGGCACGTGTTCAAAGGGCGCTAGGTATAGGTTTGTTGCGTTATCCTTCCAAGCAAGCGCATGGAATCGATGTGATAGAGGTTTGCAAAGATAGTCCGCAGGCTTTACCAACGTGCGATGCTTTGATCACACGAGAACCTGATGTGGCGCTTATGGTTCGACATGCGGACTGCCAGGCGGCGATCTTTTATGACCCGTACAAGCGTGCTTTAGGCATTGCACACGCGGGCTGGCGAGGAAGCGTACAGAATATTTACCAGAAGGTAATCGAAGCTTTACGGACGGGGTATGGGTGTCGGGCAGAAAATATTTTAGTCGGAATTTCGCCGAGTTTAGGCCCGCAGGCGGCAGAATTTGTGCATTATCGCCAGGAATTCCCCGAAGTATTTTGGGACTACCAAGTGGCACCCAACTATTTTGATTTCTGGGCGATCAGCCAGATGCAACTGGTGGCATGCGGTGTGCAGCCGGAGAATATTGAGATGGCTCGCATGTGCACGTACACCAACACGGATGATTGCTTTTCCGCCCGTCGCAACAGGCAGACCGGTCGACATGGTACTGTGGCGTCTATAAGGGGCGATGGACGAAAGATGGACATTTGATGGGCTGATGCGTATGCAATTGATAGTAAATTCGTTGCAACAGGAAAACCCTCTTCGAGGGTTTTCCTGTTGCAACAACCTTACTTGTTTTTTCAGACCAAATTGGATATAATTGGATAAAATTGGGTAAATCTATGGATATCTCACTGCTAATAATCACTCCCGAAATGCTGTCGTTGGTGGCGGAAATTGACGAATTCAAAGGTGTTTGGCAGTTGATTGGGCGGCTCGCGCCCGAAAGATTGAGTGCTTTGCGCACTGTCGCAACTATTGAGAGTGTCGGGTCATCCACGCGGATCGAAGGGGCCAGGTTGACGGATCGACAAGTTGAGGCATTATTACTACAGATTGAAAATCGATCATTGAAAACCCGTGATGAGCAGGAAGTCGCGGGTTATGCTTATGTTTGCGACCAGATTTTTTCCTCTTTTGAGGCAATCCCTTTTACTGAAAATTCCGTGAAGCAATTGCATCAATGGTTGTTGCAATATTCAGACAAGGATCAGCGTCACAGAGGGGAGTACAAAAAACTCAACAATGATGTTCAGGCTTTTGATGAGAATGGAAAAAGCATGGGTATTATCTTTGAGACAGCATCGCCCTTTGAAACATCTCTCAGGATGCAAGAACTCATGTATTGGACACGAGAGGCATTTGAAACTCGTTCTCTTCATCCTCTTCTAGTCATAGGTTTGTTTATCGTGATCTTTTTGGCCATTCATCCTTTCCAGGACGGAAATGGTCGGTTGTCTCGTTGTCTCACTACCTTGTTATTAGTAAAACAGGGGTACCAATATGTGCCCTATAGTTCTCTCGAGAGTGTCATAGAAGAAAACAAGGACAGCTATTATATCGCACTGAGGCGAACGCAGCAGTCGCTCAAAGAGGCAAAGCCCGATTTCACTCCTTGGCTCTTGTTTTTTCTGCGAGCATTACAAAAGCAAAAACGTCGGCTCGAACAAAAAATTTCGCGCGAGAGAACTCTGAGCATGGAAGTCTCTCAATTGTCGGCTCAACTTATTCAGTTTGTGGCTGATCACCACCGTTTGGGAATCGCAGATCTGGAAAAGTTGACTGGCGCAAGCCGTAATACGATTAAAAAACACCTTTCGGATTTAACTACGGCTTCCTTGTTGCTGCGTCATGGGAAGGGGCGCGCCACGTGGTATACGTTGCCGTAATCCCGCTTAACTCATCACTTATCACTCATCATTCATCACTTTAATTTCTCTCTCCCGATAAAATCTTGTTCTATGGTAAGGTTCGCGTAACAATGACTTGATTCTATCACTGAGGCCTCTGCGCATGGTTGCTCGATTACTTTCTACCTGTTTTTCCTTGGGACTGTTGTTGCTGTTGTGTACGGGTTGTGCGAAGCAAGCGATTATCGTGAACTCTGTGGACGAGCGTGAGGCGAATGAGATCATTGTGTTCTTAGCTGGTCAGGGGATTGATGCAGTTAAGGTTGCGATGGAGTCTTCTGGTGCGGGCGGCGGCGGCGGCGCGGCGATGTGGAACATCTCCGTGGACGAGACGCAAAAATACCAGGCGATGGCGATTTTGAATCGTGCGGGATTACCTCGTCGGCCGACAAATAACTTGTTGAAAATTTTCGAGCAGACGGGCCTTGTGCCCTCTGAGATGCAGGAAAAGATTAAGTATCAGGCGGGTTTGGCGGCGCAGATTGCAAGCGTGATTCGAAAGTTTGACGGGATTTTAGATGCGGATGTGTTGTTGTCTGTACCTGAAGACAATCCGTTGGATCCTACTGCGGCTAAAGGGCGTGTGAGTGCTTCTGTTTATGTAAAGCATTCTGGCGTTTTGGATGATCCTAACAGCCACTTAAACACGAAGATACGCCGTTTGGTTGCGAATGCGATTCCGGACCTTAAGTATGAAGATGTGACGGTTATCCCTGAGCGTGCTCAGTATAGTGATGTGGTGCTGCAAACGAAGGCGATGCAAGAGGAGGAGACGAAGTTGGTCTCTATCTGGTCTGTTGTATTGGCGAAGGATTCGGCAACACGTTTTCGTGTCATTTTTTCCTCGTTCTTTTTTGCCGTTTTAGTTCTCATGCTTGCGGCCTTGTTTCTGTTGTGGAAATTGGCTGGTATTGCACCTAAGACAGGTGGGTGGGGAACTGTGTTTTCTTTTCGTTCGTTGAAGCTTCCAGAGGCGGAAAAGCCGCCTGAAAAGGCTGAGGGCGAAGAAGAGGGTGCGGACGCGGACAAAGCAAAGGCTAAGGAAGCGGAACCTCCCCAGAAGAAATAGTGTGGGGATACACAACTCTGGCGGGAGTCATTCATGCAGGCCAAAGGCTGGGTTCTATTTCGAGTGTTGCTTAACCGCTTTCAAGGTGGTGTTGCGGACAGTCTTAGCAATTTTTTGCCTGAGAGCGATTTCAAGCGGTTAAAGCGTCTCACCATTGATTCGAAGGACGTTGATCCTGTTGTGGGGGATCCTGCAGTGCAGATGCAACAGTTGCACTACACTTGGTTGGTTCCGTTGGTGAAAGATGTGTCCACTCCGTTGCAAGAGGCGATGATTGCTTCCTTAACACCTGGCAACGCGGCGGGTTTGTGTCAATCGTTAGGACGGGACATACCTAAAAAAATTGTTTCTCCTGCGATGAAGGAATTTTTGCTGGCGACGATGTCTAAGAGAGTATTGGCTTCGCGGCGTTTTCCGGCGCAATGGCTTCCTACGACGGGTTTGAGTCCGCTTCTCACTTATGACAAACATCAGATGCACGCTTTAATTGATCTGCTGGGTTTGCGTGACTTGGCTTCGGAATTGCGTCATATTGTAAACAAAACGAATCAGCAAATCTTATTGCGTTGCTTGAAGGTGGATGAACTGAAGATGTTGAAACATTATATGTTTCAGAAAGAAAAATTCACCGTGCCTCGGTTGGATCTGCGCAATTGGACGGGAGATTGTGGGGAGCTGCGCAAACAGATCCATCTGCGAGGTTTGGCTCGATTGGGAAAAGCTCTTTCTGGGTGTAGCCAAGACATGATTTGGCATATCTCACGAATTCTGCCGACCGGTCGAGCGAATATGTTGAAGAGCAATCTTTCTAATGAACCTATTCCCAGTGTGACACCTGATATGTTGCGGCAGCTTGCCGGGTGCATGAAGTTTCTGAAAACCCAGGGGACCCTATCGTGACCAAGCAGAAGATCTTTACGCTTATTTCGGGAGAAACGGTACGTTTGTCTCCGCAAGGAAGAGTGATTCCAGCCGAGGATTACGCGCAGGCTTTAAGTGCGGCGGAATTAATGGAGAAGGTGCATGGTCAGATTGATGCGTACAAGGTTGAGGTAGCGGCGGACTGCGAGAAGCTTAAAGAGCAGGCGCAGCGTGAGGGCTTTGAAGAGGGTTTTGCGGCGTGGATGGACAAGATTGCTGAGCTGGAACAGCAGGTGCAGCAGTCAAGTCGAGCGACGGAGAAGCTGATTTTGCCTATAGCGTTGCAGACGGCGCGGAAGATTGTTGGCCGAGAGTTGGAAGTGTCGCAGACTGCGATTGCGGATATCGTGGCAACGAAGCTAAGGGCGGTGTCTCAGCATAAGCGTGTGACTGTGTTCGTGAATCCGAAAGAGTATGAAAAAGTAGATAAACAACGGCCTAAATTGAGAGAGTTGTTTGAACGATTAGAGACGTTTACGATACGTCCAAGAGAGGATGTGAAGCCGGGAGGATGCATCATTGAGACCGAGGCGGGCATTATAAATGCGCAATTGGACAGTCAATGGGATATTATCGAACAGGCGTTTCAGATTGTGGTGGAGAAAGAAAAATGAGAATTCTTCGGTTGTTAAATTTTAAAACCGCGTTGCTTGGCATGGTGTTCTTAGGATTGCTTGCGTTGATTCCAACAGACCTAGCCTCGCAAACTCCTGCTACAACAAAGAAAGATGCTAACGTTCGTTCTGCGTCGGCCTCGCAGGTGATTGAGCATGAAACATTTGATGTGTTCAAGCGTCCCTCGATCATAACGCAAGCGGTTACGCTTTCGATTTTAGCGTTATTACCGTTCATCATCATGGTTTTGACCTCGTTCATGAAGATCGTGGTGGTGCTTTCGCTACTTCGAAGTGCTTTGGGGGTGCAGCAGGCGCCACCAAACCAGATTATCAACGGCGTCGCGTTTATGTTAAGCTTGTATATCATGTATCCCACCGCGTTGAAGATGTATCAGGCGGGTCAACAGGCGATCGATCAGGCGGCCTCTGCGGACAGTCTTTTCTCAACGGATTCATCTAAGTATGTGATTGAGGTAGCGAGTAAGACGCGAGAGCCGTTAAGAGAGTTTTTAAAGCGTAATTCTTTGGTGAAGCATCAGGTGTTATTTTATCGCATGGCGTATCGGATCTTGCCTGAGGAACATCGGGAAGATTTGACACCGGATGATTTCATCATTGTAGTGCCTTCGTTTATCACGGGACAGCTCAAGGAGGCGTTTGAGATCGGCGTATTGATCTACATTCCCTTCTTCGTTATCGACCTTGTTACTTCGAACGTGTTGTTGGCGATGGGGATGATGATGTTGTCGCCTGTAACGATTTCGATGCCACTTAAGTTGTTTTTGTTGGTCATGCTCGACGGCTGGACGATGCTGATCGAGGGGCTAGTGTTAACTTTTAGGTAGACTCTAAGGAGCGTGTATGTTTCAAACTCATGTGGTGCAATTGGCGTATCAAGGTTTACTTTTGATCCTGATTCTGTCGGCACCTCCTATTTTGATCAGTATGTTCTTTGGTATTGTCGTGGCGATTTTTCAAGCTGCGACGCAGATTCAGGAGCAGACCCTGTCATTTACGGTGAAGCTTGTGGCGGTGACATTAACCTTGATGTTTATGGGTGGTTGGTTGGGTGCGCAGATTATGAGTTTAGCTAACACTGTTTTTTCGAATTTTCCTCAATGGGCATTGGCGTCAAATTAGGATCAAATGGCTAGCACGTACGTAGACCTCTACGTAAGCTCACAGTTCGTTAATAACTCGCCTGAGGCACTGATCACGATGCTGATGCTTTGTCTGTGTCGTTTGCTGCCGATTATTGGTCTATCCCCATTTTTTGGGTCCAAGGTTCTGGCCCACCCGGTGAAGATTGTTTTTGCGATGTGCCTCTTTGTTATCTATCTTCCGCTATTGCTTGCGACCACTCGGACACCGCTGACGTTTAACCTGAACGTGATCTTTCTCGCTGCCAAAGAGATGTTCATCGGCCTCTCATTGGGCTTTCTGGTGAGTATTCCATTTATGATCGTCCAAAACGTTGGCATGATCATCGATCACCAACGAGGCGGGGCGAGCTTGATGGTGAATGACCCTACAATTCAGAACCAATCTTCTCCTCTAGGTACGTTGTTCAACATGATGTTGATCTATGCGTTTTTTGTGATCAATGGACCTTTTATTTTTCTTGATGCCATCGCCCGATCTTATGAATTGGTGCCTATGGATCGTTTCTTAAGCAATGAGTTCTTTACGGCTAACTCGCCGTTTTGGAAGCAGCAGATCAAGATTCTTAACCAGATGATGGTGATTACGATTCAATTGGCTGGGCCGGCATTGATCATGATTTTAATGACGGACGTTTATTTAGGCATCGTGAATCGACTGGCGCCTCAGGTTCAAATTACCTTCCTAGGGATGCCCTTGAAGTCGCTTTTGGCATTGTTGATTATTGCTCTGGGTTTGAAACTGTTTATGCAGGAAACGGTGCGCGAAACGCAATCTTGGCTCAATCAAACGGTAAGAGCCATTGGTTGGCTCACCTGGAAAGGTGGGACTCCTGTAGGAGAGTGAGGCATATGCATCAGAATAAGATGGTTTTCCTGTCGCAACAAACTTGCTATCAATTGCGTACATATCAAAAACTTATCTTAGCCTGATGCGTACGCCTGTTTCTCCTAGTCATACATTAACCTGCGCGCGGAAGCGCGCCCCAAATAAAAGAACTTTTAAAGAAAATTTTCAATGCGATACAATGCGATGACAACCAGACATAGGTACAGGCGATTTTTGTGAGTATGAAAATGAGTCTGCTTCTTACATCTTTTTTTTGCTCTTTAACGATAGCGATGTTTGCCTTGCCTGGTAGAGGCGGTGGTAGCGGGTGTTCGCGAGTTACTGATCATGTTGTCAACCCGGATGTACCTGTAGTGGCGTGTCCTTTACCTAGTATTGACAGTAACACGGCCAAAGTTGCTCAATCTAGCGGTCCTGATACAGGATCTCCTTCGCTATAAATCAATTAAATCTCTTTAATGGTATATTGCTATGTATTCTTCTCTTCTTCCAATTGACCAACTTCCATCCATCTATGCCGATAGAAACAGATTTCTACAGAATTTGGGCTTTTACCTTCATGGATCCACGGAAACTCCCCAAGCGCATACTTTAACTCAAAGTGAACTACGAACCTGCCGTTTTTTAGAAGATCAAGGCTGGCCGTTACAAGTAGTCGATGAGGCGAAGCACAATTACGCATTGTTGCCGTTATTTAATTTAACCTTCCTCGATTACAAGTGCAGGTACGCTCGGGAAATCCAATTTCTTTCAAACAAGGGCCTCTCGATCGAGATCCTCCTTGAATATATACTAGAAGGAAATTTCAGACGAATTCTGAAAACAAATATTGTTTATATTCAATCCGTGGAATTGCATTTTCAAACCGAAAAGAAACTGACAGATGATCTTTACTTGAATTATCTCCGGAGAAACGGAACAAGCCGTTCAGAGATGCAGTTGATGGCTGAGCAAGGCCAACTTCAAGCCTGTGCCAAAAAGCACTTCGATGTGGACGCGCAAAAATATGCAAAGGAAATTCAACTATTGAATGAGGATGGGCGTTCTGAAAAGGAGATTCTGAATTGGGTGTTGAAGGGAAAAATACAAGTGCTTCAGGTTGTCATGAATCAACCCGATTTCAAGCATTTGTATAAGCGAACTGCTATTCATAAAATTTTAAATTTCATCAAAAAAACCTCGCTATACGACGTACACACTTCTTTGGGTGCGTGCCTTTTTACAAAATATTTCAAAGAAGAGCTCAGATTTATTGATTTAACTGGTGTGGATTCTGCTGTTATTTTTCAAGAGCATGCGGGAAAAATACGGAAATTATTCAATCAACAATTGCGAAAACATACGCCCTATGAATTATTAAGAAACCGTTTCACTCCTGTGGAAGGGTTTAGGGACGGTTTTTTGCAATGTGGCGGTGCGACTATGTATTGTGACTTTGAATTGATCCAGAAATTGATGATTACTGCGTTTGAGAATCATCTAAAACCGGATGACGCAAATCAGTTTTCTTTTAGAGATGGTAGCGGAGTGGAGCATCGCTTTATTGTTTTAGAGCATTCTGAAATGGATACATTTGATTTAGTTCTGCGGGAGCCTCAGCCTGAGATTATAGCTGAAACGGATACGGTGGTGGTGGAACGCGTGCACAACCTTTTTGGGGGAACCATGGCCTTAAAACGTATTAAACCTGGCCTGACTCAAAACGATAGGGACAATACAGTAACGCAGCTAAAAACGGCCTGTGAGAGTCTTCAAATCATTAAAAGGGAAATTACCGCTCCTTTAGCAGTTCCGGACAGTTTCTCCTTTGTGTGTAGTAGTGAATTAACGGGAGTCATTAGTGAAGAATATGAGGGAACCTTGCTGGACTTTGCTAACAATCCTGGGCGGTGGCCCTGTACAAAGAAAAATCTGTTAAAGGAATTTAATCGCATTCTACTAGTTTTTGTTCACTTTGCGGAACGTGACTGGGCTCACTTAGATGTGAACCCCAGCAATATATTTATCAAATGTGTGAATGGTGAACTTCGTTTGGTTTTGGGGGACTTAGAAGGCATGCAATCGTTAGCTTCCATTTGGGCAACTCGGGGCCTTCTTGCCTGCACTGAAGGATATTATTCCGAAAAGGACACGGAACTTTTACAACAGGTTGGCGTGACTGAAGACAGGGAAGAATATAGGTTGCCTTTGAAACGAGATATAATTGGTTTGGGTATTTCTATGTGGAATGTCCTAACAGGCCGCGACTGGCCTCCTACTGATGGAAACGAGAGAGCAGACGAAATAGGCGCGGCCTTTGGTGAGAGTTTTGAGAATCTGATTTCAGAAATGACAGAGGAAGGTCCTGCCAATCGGCCTACGGCTTTGGAATGCTTTACTCGGTTGCAAGAGGTTATTGGCGATCAGATGCTTGAAGCGAAGTTACAGGAAAAAGTCGTTACAGTTTAGAAATAGGGGCGGCAGGGACAGCTTCGCGTAAGCTGTCCTTGTCGTCCCTGATGATTTTACAATTTCTTCACGATATCTTTCATGGCTTCGACGAAAACATCAATTTCGGCGCGGGTGTTGTAGACGCCAAAAGAGACTCTGGCAGTGCCTGGAACGCCGTAGCGTTGCATGGTCGGTTGCGCGCAATGGTGGCCGGTGCGTACGGCAATTCCTTTAAGGTCAAGAAAGGTGCCCACATCAAGATGATGGGCGCCTTCAACAATAAAACTGATAATCGCGCCTTTGTGGGGTGCGGTGCCAATGATTCGCAATCGCGGAACTTCGGCTAATCGTGCAGTTGCGTAATGCAGCAGGTCCATTCCATGGTCATAGATGGCTTGACGTCCGATGGATTCGATGTAGTTGATTGCAGCGCCTAGGCCAATTACTTCGGCGATCATAGGAGTACCGGCTTCAAACTTGAGTGGGAGTACATTGTAGGTGGTTTTTTCGAAGGTGACATGGGCGATCATGTCTCCTCCGCCTTGGTAGGGTGGCATTTGGTTTAGGAGCTCTTCGCGTCCAAACAGCACCCCTACACCTGTGGGGCCATACAGTTTGTGACCAGAGAGGACGTAGAAGTCGACATCGAGCGATCTCACATCTACGGGCATGTGAGGAGCGGCTTGTGCACCATCAACGAGGACATAAGCTCCGGCTTGATGAGCCATTGCGGTCATCTCTTTGATCGGGTTTAAAGTGCCGATCGAATTGGCGACGTGTGTAAGGCTCACCAGGCGCGTTTTGGGTGATAGCATGTTTTGATATGCCTCAAGGTCTAAAACGCCAGCCTCGTCAACGGGAATGACCTTTAAGATGGCTCCGCGATCTTCGCACAGAATCTGCCACGGCACAATGTTCGAATGATGTTCAATGGTAGAGATAAGGATCTCATCGCCTGGCTTGATAAACGCTTTGCCAAAGGAGTAGGCGACCATGTTGATGGATTCGGTGGTGCCTCTGGTGAAGATGATCTCTTGTTCCGATGATGCGTTGAGGAAGGCCCGGGCTTTTTCCCGTACAGCAGAATAGGCTTGAGTGCTGTATTCGGCTAATTCGTAGATGGCGCGATGGACCGTGCCGTAGTGGTCACGGTAGAAGCGGTCCATGGTTTCGATGACTTGGAGGGGCTTTTGCGCGGTCGCGCCGGAATCAAAGTAGACGAGCGGCTTACCGCGCATCGTTTTGGCCAACATGGGGAAATCGTTGCGAATTGTAGTGATCGTGCTGTCAGATATGAGGGGCATCGGGGTTTCCTATAAGTTTACGAGTAATAAATTCGTGCCCGAGCCCGTGTGCGTGCCCGTGCCCGATCATCCTAACCGTTGTTTTTTTATGTGTGCAAGTTTTCGGGCACGGGCACGCACACGGGCACGAAATAATTGCCCCATGAACGGATATTAGGCGAGGAACCGTTCGGCTCGTTGCAATAACTGTTGGTGTAACGTAGGGACTTTTATTAGGTCCAGCACTTCTTTTGTATAGGCGTAGACGAGGATGTTGCGTGCTTCTTCTTTGTTGTAGCCGCGTGTGCGCAGGTAGAACATCTGCTCTTCATCGAGTTGGCCTATTGTAGCGCCGTGGCTGGCTTTGACATCGTCAGCGAAGATCTCGAGATTCGGCTTGCTATCGGCATTGGCACGGTCGCTAAGAAGAAGGTTACGGTTGAGCTGATACGCCATGGTTTTTTGCGCTTCACGTTGCACGAAGATTTTGCCTTCAAAGCTAGAACGAGAAAGATCCGTCAACACACCTTTAAATAACTGATTGGATAGACACGATGGGGCTTGATGGTCGATGAGAACATGAGTGTGGGCCTCAAGCTTTTCATCTAACATCCACACGCCGTTAAGAGAGGCCTCTCCGTGCTCACCTGTTAAAGCAACCCGGTAATCGTTGCGAACGGTAAAGGAGCCTTCGGTGTAGTTTACGGCATGGAAAATGCTGTTTTTCTTTAGGGTTACGCGCAAGGCATCCAAGAACCAAACATCGGGGGACAACTCGCAAGAGGTTTGCACCAATTTGACGTTTGCTTCTTCTTCCAGCGTGAATTCGCATACCTGATTAACCAAGTATCCTGAACCATTCAAGCAGACGTTAGACCAAACGAGAGATACTTCTGAACGGCTGCCAAAGTAGGCGTTAAGCCGCGGAAGAATCATGTTTTTTCCATTCTGGACTGTGACGACATTAACGATCTGGATAGGCGTTTCTAGAACCGTCTTTGGAGGCACATAGAGGAAAAGACCACCTTCATGCAAGGCTGCATTGAGCGCTGCAAACGCATCTTGTTCATCTTTGAGCGATTGATTCCATTGGTTAGTGAGAAATCCACTATAGGTGCGGCTCGCTTCAACCAGATCTGCAACCACAACCTTCTCGGGAAGTTGTGAAAGCTCTGGGCGAAATTCTCCGTTTACCAACACGACGTGAGAGCATTCAGGAAGCAGATGGCCATCTAACGCAGGAATCGTTGCGGTGTGCGCTCGGGTAAACTGCTGACTGAACAGATGGCGCAATTTGATGTAACGGAACTGCTCGTGACGACGGGATGGAAGACCTAGCTCTTGATATCGTTCCCAGGCCTTTGCACGCATACGCTTGAGAGGATCTTTTAGCGCGACATCGCTATAAAGCTGTTCCATCAAGGCGTGAAAATCATCTTGCTCTGAGCGCGGCTCGGTCATCATTTGCCGGCTCCTTGCAGCCAATCATAGCCTTTTTCTTCCAGTTGCAGAGCAAAGCTGGCATCACCTGACTGCACAATGCGTCCATCTAGTAGTACGTGCACGAAATCAGGTTTGATGTAGTTGAGTAAACGCTGATAGTGTGTGATGAGAATCAGGCCGAGTTTGTCGCTCATCATCTGGTTCACCCCTTCGGCAACCACGCGAATTGCGTCAATGTCCAATCCTGAGTCTGTCTCATCCAATACGGCAAATTCAGGTTCTAATACAGCCATCTGCAGAATTTCGTTTCGCTTCTTTTCGCCGCCGGAAAATCCTTCGTTGACATTGCGCGCTTTGAATTCTGAGCGGATTTCCATCTGTTTCATTTTGCTGTCGAGAAACTGTTCGAATTCCTCTTCCTTCATTTCAGGGAGTCCATGTGCTTTGCGCTTGGAATTGAGGGCAGTGCGGAGGAATTGCACGTTGCCGACACCTGGAATTTCGACCGGATACTGAAAGCCCATGAAAAGGCCAGCAAAGGCGCGTTCATCAGGATCCATTTCGAGGATGCTTTGTCCGTTAATCCGAATATCGCCTGAGGTGACTTCGTAAGCGGGATGTCCAGCGATTACTTTCGCCAGCGTGGATTTGCCGGCCCCGTTAGGACCCATTACAGCGTGGATTTCGCCCTTCTTTACGGTTAAGTTTACCCCTTTCAACAATGGGTTACCGTCGACGGTGGCGTGAAGATTGATGATTTCTAACATGTTATCCTACAGAATTTTCAAGCTTGAGCGTCAGCAGTTTTTGCGCTTCGACAGCGAACTCTAAAGGCAGTTCGCGGATGACATCTTTGCAAAATCCGTTGACGATGAGACTCACAGCGTCCTCTAGAGAGAGTCCGCGCGAGCGTAAATAGAAGAGCTGCTCTTCGTTCATTTTTGAGGTGGAGGCTTCGTGTTCGACCTGGCTAGTCGAGTTGCCCACTTCGATGTACGGAAAGGTGTTGGCAGAGCACTGGTCGCCGACGAGCATGGAGTCGCATTGGGTGTAGTTGCGTGCGCCTTCGGCTTTGGGCGCTACTTTGACCAAGCCACGGTAGCTATTGCTGGAACGGTCGGCCGATATACCCTTAGACACAATGGTCGACTTGGTATGTTTGCCCAGGTGGATCATTTTTGTGCCCGTATCAGCTTGCATTTTGCCGTTTGTTAACGCGACGGAATAGAATTCGCCGATGGAATAGTCGCCCTGCAGAATACAGCTAGGATACTTCCACGTAATGGCGGCGCCTACCTCTACCTGTGTCCAGGAAATTTTGGAATGATGACCCGCGCAGCGACCGCGTTTTGTGACGAAGTTGTAGACACCGCCTAAGCCTGTTTTAGGATCGCCGGCATACCAGTTTTGTACTGTGGCATACTTGATTTGTGCGCGATCCATGGCGATCAGTTCGACGACCGCGGCGTGGAGCTGGTTATTGTCAAAAGCAGGTGCCGTACAGCCTTCTAGGTAGCTGACAAATGATCCCTCTTCCGCGATGATGAGCGTACGTTCGAATTGGCCGCTTTGCTTGTCGTTAATGCGGAAATAGGTGGACAGTTCCATCGGACAGGTCACCCCTTTGGGCACGTAAACGAAGGAACCATCGGTAAATACAGCGGAATTCAAGCACGCAAAAAAGTTGTCGCCGATAGGAACGACCGAAGCGAGATATTCTTTGACGAGTTCTGGGTAGCGATGTACAGCTTCCGTGATGGAGCAGAGAACTACTCCTGCTTCTTCGAGTTTTTTCTGGAAGGTAGTTCCGATCGAAACAGAGTCAAAGACGATATCGACAGCTACATTCGTGAGTCGTTTTTGTTCGTCGACAGGAATGCCCAGACGTTCAAACGTTTTCAAAACTTCCGGATCGACTTCGTCGAGGCTGTTGAGCTTAGCTTTATTTTTAGGAGCGGAGTAGTAGCAGATGTCCTGGTAATCGATGGCGGGATAGCCGATATTTGCCCAATCGGGCTCTTCCATTTCCAACCATTTACGGTAAGCTTTCAGACGGAATTCCAGCAGCCATTCAGGCTCTTCTTTCTTCTGGGAAATGGCCCGTACAACCTCTTCACTCAACCCTTTCGAAAAACGTTCGGTCTCTACATCAGTCACGAAGCCGTATTTGTACTCGGCTCGCTCCTGCATAATAGATTCTGTGTTAATAATTTCCGAGTCCATACCATCCGATTTAGGTGAATAGGTTTTAAGGGAAAAGAATAGCAGATGAACGGTTTAAAGAATACACTAATTCACCTGATTTTATTATAACACGTTGACTATTAATGAGGGGAAGCTGAGTCAATTTTGGAGTGCGGCGACTTGCCGCCGCTTTCAAAGGCATCGACTTGTCGATGCCCAACAGCTCGACAAGTCGAGCTGTACAAAAGCGGCGGCAAGTCGCCGCACTCCAAAAATTACACCATCGCGCCAATCACACCGACTCCAACTCCGGGAATCCCTAAGAAATATGGACCAAAAAATCCGGTAGCGGCTCCACTGGCGAAAATCGAACCAGGACCTGCGACTTTTCCTCGATACATACAAGCTAAGAAGATATCGACTAGGATTGCAAGGCCAATGATTTTGAGCACCACTATTCCGGGGACGGATTTGATGGGTAATTTTTTAGCACAGGCTACTGTTGCCGCTATGCCTGCTACGGCAGCCCCGACTCTGATCCAGTTGGTGGTGCGATCAGAAAAATAGTCTTCTAAACCTCTCTGGTTCCAAATGTGCCTTGTTTGTCCACCGCGAAGGGCTTGACCAGCAATATTAGTTGTGGCCGATGCGGCAAAGCCTGCTCCTAAAGCGACCAAGCCGTATATATTGTTCATAAACGAATTTATTACATGTGTTGATGTAACAGCGGTCATAATAACCTCTTTGATTTTAATGATTAATGATTGCACCATACTACCAAATTGTGGTATTTAAAGTCAAGTATTTAGTTACTACATACAGGTGACTGACCATTAAAAGCAATTTTTGATTAGATGGTCTCTGTATGTCGACGAGGTGGCTGCTCTCATCTGCTTACCAGGTTTTCCGCACTTAAGTGTTGCGTCCTTTCCTAATATTCCCAACGCCACTTTCCTCAACAACGACAGGTTTGCTGCTCCTATCTTGTCTTGATAACGATGCTTATCCTCTTCAAAGACAACATCCAGACATAGGTGCAAACCGTTTTCAACTCCCCAATGCTTTCGTACGCTTCTGGAAAACTTCTCCACATCTAATTCTAAACTGGTTATGTAGTAACATACGGCCTTGTTGCGTAATCCCCCTCACGATCATTTTTAAGGATACCGTGTAAATAAAAAATTGCATGAGGTAGTCTGTTTTGCGACTAACACAACAGGATCTGACCTCATGCAAAAACGGTATCGCATCGAAAACTGGCCCGAGTATAACAAAGCACTGATTCAAAGGGGAAGCATAACTATTTGGTTCGAGGACAAGGCTCTCGAAAATTGGTTCTCCAATACTTATACAGGGCAAGCTGGTAGGCCAGAGACTTACTCCAACGATGCCATGTTGATGCTCTTGATTCTTCGTGAACGATTTGGATTAACCCTCAGGTCCTTGCAAGGTTTTGCCACCTCACTCCTCTTATTGATGAAGCTAACCCTTCCAGTCCCAAGTTATACACAGATTTGCCGCCGTGCTGAGTCATTGCATAAGAAGCTTCCACGTGTGTCTGCAAGAGGGGTCAAACACATTGTATTTGATTCTACAGGCTTGAAGGTCTACGGAGAAGGGGAATGGAAAGTGAAAGTACACGGAAAAAGCAAACGTCGAACCTGGAGAAAATTCCACATAGGAATAGATGCTGACACCCAAAACATTGTTGTCCATGAACTAACGGAAAATAGTGAAGGTGATGCCGAGGTTGCCACGAAGTTAATGGATAAGCTGCCAAAGTCGATTAGATCAGTACGCGGTGATGGAGCTTATGATGCAGGGCACCTAAGAGAGAAGATTTCTCAAATTGGAGGAAGAGCCATTATACCCCCGCCCAGAAATGCTGCTTACAAGGGAGCGAAGGAGGGTTGGGAGCGCGAGCGGGATGCATCAATAGCAGAAATAGTAGGATTGGGAGGGGACGAACAGGCACGGCGATTGTGGAAGCAGCTCACAGGTTACCATAAACGGTCTCTGGTGGAGACAACTGTTTACCGGATCAAGCGGATGCTAGGAGATCGTTTAAAAAGCAGAGGATTTGGTCAGCAATGTACTGAAGCGAGTTGTAAGTGTTTAGTAATCAATAAAATGAATAGTCTTGGGTTACCTAAAGGAAGATGGGAACTGAAGGATGCAGCTTAGCGGTACAGTTGCTGGCTGGGGCTTGTCCGCGATTTTTTTTTGGAAAATACCTATTACGCAACAAGGCCGTAACATACCTCCGTTGATGTCTTGCCTTTTTTTGTTCTCCTCCTAGTTACTCTTCCCACACTTGAGCAACCTGACCATTTCCCTGCTGAAGCCAGATCCTCTATATCCACAAGCTCATAGCTACGCTCTTCTACTCGTCCAGCTGATTTTTCTTGAGTGTGGCTTTCTGCTGCATCAACACCTCTAAACCCTTTCTTATCAGCATCCTCAAACAATAATTTTATGTCTTCATACAGGTCTTTATGATTCTCCTTCACCGGCAATACATAATCTGCTTTTTGGTTGATAATTGCGGTTGCGGCTTTCTTTTGAGTATTCAAGGCATCTGTAGTAACTATTGTCCCTTTAAGTTCTAATCGCTCAATCAACTTCGGAAATGCCGTGATCTCATTAGATTTCTCATCCACAGACACCTGCCCCAAGCAAACTCCAAGCTCTGTACTCCAGGCATGTAGTAAATGAAGTGGTCGACTTTCCTCGTTCCAACCGCGACTACCACGAAGAGTTTTCCCATCTATTGCTATGATATCTCCCTCCGTAAGGTCCGATTTTATACAATTGAGCAAGCCCTCCAAAGAGTCTGTAGGTATGAGACCCATAACCCGTTTTAACGTCTTACTTGAAGGGATTCCTGACGAAACATCGACATGTTTGCCTAGCCAATCCTCTATTCCGTTAGCGGCTTGCACGATCTCTTCCCAATCTTTTGCTCCACACAGAACACCCACGAGTGAGATAAATATAATTGTCACTAACGAGTAATGGAAATTACAGGACGGCTGACGAGGATCTTCTATTTCACAGAGAGTCAATACTATACGACTAGCTGTTCCTGGATGATTAAATGATTTTACCTTAATATGGGAAGGTATCTTTCCCTTTGGTTGGCTCATGAAAAACTCCCTGAAAATGTGTTTCAACCAGTTTCTACTAGCCGAATTCTAAATTCAAGAAATCGATTTAATGGTCAGTCACCTGTTACTACATAACTAAACTTGCGGACCAATAAGTCTTATCTTGTTCTATCCCGATTTTTCCCATTGCCGGACAAATAGGCTAGGTTTAAGCTCGTGGTCTCTTTTATTTACTAATGCGAATACCGATACCATGACCGCGACCAGTTCGATGAAAATCTTAATTTCACTTAGTTTACTGCTTCTTTTGACTGGCTGTGAGAATCCCTGGCCCTCACCTTGTTGTTATGATGTGCATCGTGTGGATGAGTTCGTTTGTGATTCGTATAAAATTCGTCAGGGCAAGCTGGCTATCCTCGAACTTGCGGGCATTGAAGTGGCGGATATGCCGTGTAACGCTTTGGATGAATATCAGGATCTAATCGCGGAAGATGATGTTCTCAGCATAGAGGTGTATCATCCTGGCCGCCAGGATCTTTCTGAGATGATTCATACCATGAACCGGAACATCGGTTTTCCTGTACGGGACAGGTATGTGACGATTCCGGATTTACCACCTTTGGAGGTGGTAGGGATGACGTTGGAAGAGGCGCGGCTGTGCATTCAGAATAAGTATCGCGAGCACGTGCGGGATATCGATGTATTTATTGGGTATCGAGATCGCTTGACGCACAAGGTTGACCTTGTCGGCATGGTGAAGAGGCCTAATATTCCGGTGAATGGCAAGATTCGCTTGTATGAGGTAATAGCGCAGGCGCAGTTGCCTAACGATGCGAATCTGTATATGAGCTATGTGGCGAGGTGCGGGGAGTTGTTACCGATCGATCTGCATAGGCTTATTAACTTGGGCGACATGTCGCAGAATATTGTGATGCGTCCTGGAGATAAGATCTATATCGCGCATCCGTTTGACGCGCAGATTGTGGTGATGGGCGAAGTGAATACGCCACATGCGGTGTTTCTGCCTTACGGATCAATCTCTCTCAAGGAAGCGCTGGTGGCGGCGCACGGCATTCCGTTCACGGGCAACCGCAACTGCATTCAAGTCATTCGTGGCGGTATTATTTGTCCCAAAATCTATTTGTTGAACTGGTGCCACATCACGCAGCTTCCAAACGAGAGCTTATTGTTGATGCCGGGCGATACTGTGTATGTGACGGAAAAACCGATTACGCAATGGAACCGTTTCATCAGCCAAGTTATGCCATCGTTTAGTTGTTTCCAAACAGGGTTTGGTTGTTATAAGGTACTTATCGATTAGAGTGTGTTTGCAAAATGACTGAATTACCTTCACCGAACCACCACACGCCGATCTCTTTTGGGGATCTCTGGAGGATTGTCCGTCGCAGAAAAGGGACAATTATTCTCTGTATGCTGCTGTTTGGAGCGCTGGCATGTGCAGGTGCATTACTTCGACCTGTGCGTTATGAGGCGGAGGCTTCTTTTCTGGACCGCGGCGCTCAAGCTGGGAATTTACAGAGCACACAAGGTATTTTGGGAGCCCTAGCCGGCTTAACTGCCGAGGGTGGAAATCAAGTTACGGTTGAGATATTCAAATCCAAACGTCTGCTGCAAGCGTTAGCTAAAAAATACTCTCTGAATGCTTCGTTGATTGAAGTGGGTCAAGAACCAACGCTAGCAATGCGTATTCGGGATAATTTGGCTACTGAAGAGGCTTACTGGAAGAAGGACGTTCCGACGATTAGGTCGTTGCCCTCTCCTCCGATTGCGTGCACCGTTGTGGAGTATTCGCATGAACTGCCGACCAAGTATACCGTGCGGTTTCACGATGAAGAACGGTTTGTGATCGCGAATGCCTCTGGGATGATTGTGGAAGGGCAATTAGATGTACCGGTAAATACCGAAAATTTCGCCCTTACACTGCACTGTCCTGATCAAACGAAATTGACGGGGAAGGCGTTCACCTTGGCGCTCACACCCGTCTCTGAGGTAGGTGAAGAACTATTTAAGCGATTAGACGCGATGCCGCATCGCGAGAGCGCAGACCTCATTTTGCTTACACTGCAATATCCAAATCGACAACTTGTGAGCAGGCTTCTCAATGATTTGATGGAGGGATATCGCGAATATCTGCGCGAGCAAAATAAAGAGCTGGCCGATGGACAGCTTGCGTATCTGGCAGAGCGCAAGCAAAGCGCGACAGAGGATCTGCACAAAATGTTAGCGGAACACGCTGTCACGCTATCACAAGAGGTCGACAGGACAGGTATTCTCAGTGCCAAAACAGAAATCAACCACCTCAGCATTGCAAGAGCCAAAGCAAAACAGGAACTCCTTCAGATCGATTCTGAACTTCGTGTGCTCGACAATATCAATCCGCGCGATCCGCAGTATATTAAAACACTAGGTACTGCCACAAATCTTCCTCAGACCATTGCAAACGGCATTAAGCAGATCCAAGCGCTGAACCTCCGCCGCGAAACGTTGCGTCTTGCGCTTAATCGATCTGGATTCAATGAAGAACCTGTTCCCAGTGATTTAGAAGGCATCGATTTAGAGATGGCCAATCGTCTTTATCTCACGCATGCGGATAAACTCAATACGATCGAAATCAATCAGCGGCAAAACAATTTCATTTTAGAGCAGCTTAAAGATCCTTATTTTGAGATCAGCTCAATCAGTGGAGCAGTCCAAGATGGCGTCACAGCAGATATTATTAAGCGAAGTGCGCATGCGGCTTTGGAGTTAAAAGAAACTGACTACCGCAGCCAACGCGAGCAAGAACGTACGCGCAGAGAGTTGGCGCAAGAAAGAGAATTCCTGATTGCGCATCTTACGCAAACGAATCATCTGCAAGAGTTGCAGAAGGATTTTCTGCGGGAGAAAATTCGATATACGCAAGAGGTCATGCTTCGATTAATCGAGCAAGAACTGGCTGCGGCGGACAGGCAGCTGGCAGATTTTGTGGCAGGACGTGGTCTACAGCTACGTCAAGAACGTGCTGCTGCCCTCGATACAGTGGCGGATATCCGACAGCAGATGGTGCAGATTCCTAAAGTATGGGCCTCAGAAGTGCTGCTAGAGCAGATTTCTACCACCAACAGCAAGTTGGCGGAAGAAGTCAGTAAATTAGTGGAAACCAAAAACATCGCGCATAATTTGGAAGTGATTCAATCTGGGCCGCTAGACTATGCCATGACGCCCCTTGCGCCACGGCCTCCGCATGTGACGATCATTAGTCTGCTAGGACTCTTCACAGGGGCCTTTTTGAGCACGCTTGTGATTCTATTCAAAGAGCTGATGCAAGGAGTACCTGCGTCCCGGACGAATCTGTCAGAAGTCGGTTTACAGGTCACTGCAGAAATTGCCAAAAGGCCTTCAAAGGCTACACTTAAGAATCTATTTCTACGGCTTCAATATGCTCTCTGCAGGCAAAAAACTTCCGTCATACTTGCTTTAACCGGATCCGGTCCAGACTATACCATCAAATGGGTGGATAGCCTCCAAAAAGCCGGAACAAAAGCTTTGCGTATCGGAGAAAACGAGCTAGCTCGACCTAATCTTAAAGAGTGGTTAAAGGCGGAGTACGCGCAATATGAGGTGGTGATTGCGACGAGTTCTGCTCGTGCCGATAGCATAGAAGGCAAAATGCTGATGGATTATTTTGACAACATCGCCGTGTCGATACGCAATGAACGAATTCATGACCTAGACTATCTGAGAACGATAAAAGCTAATGTGGCCATCATCGTAATCAATGAATAAAGTGTGAGAGGTGAGAAGATGACAGATCCGATCCTGGAAACCGAACGCTTAACGCTGCGTCAAATGACTTTAGAGGATATCGATAACCTTCAGCTGATCTTTGCGGATCCTGTGGCGATGTTTTTTTACCCAAAGACGCTCGATAGAGATGAAACTAAGGCTTGGATAGACAAAGTGATCGCGCATTATGAAAAACACGGTGCAGGCATGTGGGCGTGTCATCTCAAAGAAACCGGTGAGTTCGTCGGGCAGTGCGGGCTGTACTTTCAGACTGATGTGGATGGTAAGGAAGAGGTCGAAGTCGGCTATTTGTTTCTGCGTAAGTTTTGGAGTCAAGGCTATGCAACCGAAGCCGCTAAAGCTGTCATGGACTATGCCAGAAGTCAATTAGGATTTAAGAGGCTTATCTCATTGGTCAGACCGGAGAACCTTCCTTCTCGACGCGTTGCCGAAAAGAACGGCCTCACGCCAGAGAAAGAGATCACCTACAAAGGCATTAAGCATATTGTTTATGTCAGCGCAGGGTAGCGCGCTTCCGGGGGTGCGCTTCCGCGCGCAGGTTTCTGTACGATTGGCATAGCCTGTCCAGATCGTGAAGGTGATTCTTTTTTTGGAGTGCGTGCGACTTGTCGCCGCTTTCAAAGGCATCGACTTGTCGATGCCCCTAGCAGCTCGACAAGTCGAGCTGTACCAAAGCGGCGACAAGTCGCACGCACTCCAAAAAAAGAATCACCAAATCGTCCGTACTTAGTCTTTCGTAATTCGCGCCCGGACGGGCGCTTTAGCTTTGATTTCACGCCACTTGGTGGCGACTTGTGCGGCGATAGGTGCGGCATCGCGTCCATAGGCTCCATAGCGCAGATAAACCACTACGACTAGCTCAGGCTTCCCATAACTATCTTTAAACACATGAGGATGCGGCTCCTGATCAAACACGATGCCTCCAAACCATAGGTGGTTGTATGTGTTTACCGCCACAGGACGATCCGGTGATAACAGCTCGACCGATTCAGCAGTGCTTGTTTTTCCGGCTAACTGCCCTTTAAGAGAAGTTAACGCTTTAGTCGCTTCAGGATAATCCTTGTAATGCTGTTTTAGACTACCCAACGAAGCTGTTTGGTAGCGATAGGCGACGCGCATCATGCCCTCAAGCAAAGGCGTGCGCATCGAAATGGTAAACGGAAGATGCCGGTGAGGTTCTGGTTTGAGTTGCGTTACATCTGTACCAGCCAGATAATGGCCCACATAAGGCCGCAACACATCTCCGCCATTCGCTACTGTCGCTAACATAATTGCTGTCTGCAGCGGCGTCACAACCAAGGTGTGCTGGCCTATCGCAAACGTGTAGAGACCCGTGCGTTCATGATCCAAGTCATTTGGTACTTGCCCTGAGATCTCTCCAGGTAGGTCTAGGCCGGTTTTTTGACCATAAGAGAAGCTGTAAGCGGCATCTGCCAAATCCATGGGCTGTTTTAAAATCTCCCCAGCAAGCAAAGAGAAGTAAGAGTTGCTGGAGAATTCAAACGCGCGCACGAGATCGATCTCACCCACGTGACGAATCATTGTACGAGGGATACGACCTCCCTTGAAGTTCTGTGGAATGGGAGTACCATCCTGAAACTTTCCCACATACCACTGTCCGCTATATAAATAGGCGTCATCGAACATACGAGGCAGAAGAGGCTGTTGCAAAAGGGCTGCATAACCGGTCACGAGCTTAAATATAGAACCTTGTGGAGCCGATTGCCGGTAAGCTTGCGAGCGGCCATAGCCAAAGCCCCCAGGAGTTCGAAAAGCCGCAGCGAGATGTTGCTGCAACTGCGCATCATTTCTACGCAAACAGCGGTATCGACCGTGCAAGGGCTGCGTCAAGTCTTCGTAACGGCGCATCGCGGCTAAATACTGATGCGCTGTATCATCAGAAAGTCCCCTGAGACTATTCTGTAGGCTGATATAAGCTTTGTTCCATGGTAAGTCAGCGTGCGCCCCATTATTAAGCTCTCTGTGCCACGCTGCAAAATGATCTGAAAACCCACTATCGGGCGAGGTCGCTCCACGCATAAGCCAAAGCAGGATATCGTCCCCTTGCGCTGCCCAAAATAACGTAAACTGACGCGCTTCTTCCATATTCAAGTAGTCGACATATGGCTTGGCTGGTTTATTTAATCGACGCTCATCTTCGCGTTTTCCCTTTAAAAAAGCTGTTTCATTGGTTTCTCGCCAAGGAACAAAAATCAGCTCGTGGAATAATTCTCGAACCATCGGCCTTACATGCCGCGTCAACATCCACTTGGCCTGCTCATCCTTACGGAATTGTTCCAACGGCCTATCCCCAACCTGACTCAGCAAATGAATCGAGTATTTGTTTGGATCCACAGCCAAACCAAGAAGATCCACCAACAGAACCTTATCCTGATTGTAAATTGTATCGCCAATGTAACGCTGCAACTGCTGTCTGGCAAGCTCGACCTGTTCCAAATGCATGTTCAAGTTCGCTTCGACCTCTTCACGTCTTTGAGCGGGCAAAGATACCTCCACAGGCGTGTGAAAAGGCGCCTGGTACAACAGGTTAAAGAGAAGCGGAACGTCTGCATAACCAGCGTATTCAATTAGGCGCGCTACCTCTTGCTGAATGGCAACAGCTTGCCGAATGGTCCCAACCCGCTCCAAAGCCCTTTTTACCGGGCCCTCGTCGCACAGAATCAGGCCCAGATACGCATTCCAATCCAAAGGAATCTGTTCGTCATAGAACAGGCTATTTTTCGCATCTACTCGCTCACGTTCCAGAGGACGTATTCCATCCCAAATTTCAGCGACATAACTGTCTGTTTCTAACCACCTGCGTACTCCCAGCTGCTTGCGGCGCTGAATTTCTTCATCACCAGAACGAATAAAGTCGTTAGGATTCCAGCGGGGATAAGAGGCCAGTGCGAGCACTTCTCCGGTAGAGGGTTCGAGCGCGACAATGGCACCGCCCTTAATCCACGGTTCTTTGGGTGTAAATAAAGATTCGGTGTCATCGTAAGGTTTTTTCACCTGCGGTCGGCGTATTTCCTCATTAAGGGCCAGCAGTTGTTCTGCATATTGCTGCAGCTCGGCCGAGAGGGTGAGCACTAGCCGCTCGCCGGATTGCGGTGCCACACTACCAGGTAATTCATAGATAAAGTTCCCTCTAGAACCAGCGTAGAAATACTTTTTGCCGCAACAGCCGCGCAGATTTTTTTCATATTGACGCTCTACTCCCGCTTTGCCAACCCAATCATTAAGCGAATAGGTCTGTTCGGTTAGACGAGTTAATTCTGTTTCGGCCTCAAGATCACCTTCCTCAACTGCTTTTTGGAGGGCTTTTCTGCGTTCTACCAGTTGATCATACTCCGCACGGCTGATCGGGCCAATGTGGCCGATCACATCCGCACCAACAAGACCCATTGGATAGACCCTTCTGGGTTGCTTCTGCGCGTGCAGTCCAATCCAATCGCCTTCTAACGCTTTCAATCGGTAGTACTGTGCCTCGGAGATATCTTCACGGATCACAAAAGGTAGATGATCGTAATAAGACGCTTTACTATGGATGAGGTCGATCAGTTGCTCAGAGTCTTCATGCAAGATCTCCGCAACCAACTCGCCCAATTGACGGATGTGCTCTTTCCGCCGAAAGACGCGCACCTTTGAGCCATCCGGTTGCTTTTCCCAAGCAATGCGCGGCACTTCGCGAATGTCGCCATAAGAGACCGCAGCATTATATTGCACCTGATTGATGGCCAAGGGAAGGTTGAAGCGATCCCGGATACTCGCTCTTCGGGATGGCTCGATCACCGTACGTCGTGTCGGCCGCTGCGCTTTTTCTACTCTCTCGTCATGCTGAATGACCGACAAATGCCACACACGCAGCAAAATCAAAAGAAACGCCACCAAAAAAATTCCCAAAATGCGGTTAGCCTTTTGCGGAATAGAGGAATCTGATGGACGGCGGCGCTGAAATCGGCTCATGGCACAGCAGTGTAGAGGGGGCGGTTTTTTTTATAAAGGACGACCATTTTTCGTAGCATAGGAAAACTTCGTGCCCGTATGCGTGCCTGTGCCCGAAATAGTTCCGTGCCCGTGCCCGTGTGCGTGCCCGTGCCCGAATAGCTGGGGCTGAGAGGTGTCTGTTCAGTTCAGCCTAGGCAGATCGGGCACGGGCACGGGCACGCGCACGGGCACGGAACTACTTCGGGCACGAAGCTATTACCAAAAACCAATCCTTGAGAAAAAACCGTTGCTTCGGCATTATGGATGACCAGACGTGCGCCTGTAGTTCAATGGTAGAACAGTAGCCTTCCAAGCTACGAGTGTCAGTTCGATTCTGATCAGGCGCTCTATCTTACTCAGTAAATATCAACAATTTTAACCAAGACCGAAATCTCATCCATTTGAGGTGAGATGCCGTCGTCAAAACATAAAGGGACAAGGCTTGGCACAACAAACAAAACAGAAGTTACCAATTAAAGAATCTGTTAGAAGCTGGAGCTCATTTTGGGCACCAAACACGTCGTTGGAATCCGAAGATGAAACGTTTCATTTTTGAAGAGCGCAATGGTATTTACATCATTGACCTTGCAAAAACACTGCAACAAATCCGCAATGCTGTCGAAGTTGTCAGAGAAGTTGTCGCTAAACATAAATCCATTCTGTTTGTCGGAACAAAAAAACAAGCGAAAGCTGTTGTACGTGAACTTGCAGAAGCATGTGGCGAATTTTATGTGTGCGAACGCTGGCTCGGTGGTATGCTGACCAACTTGACAACGATTCGTCAATCGATCAAGAAGCTTGAGCGCATTGAAAAACGAATTGCCACAGGTGGCGAAGGCTTGACAAAGAAAGAACTGTCACTGCTGACAAAAGATCAAGATCAAACTAGATCGTAACCTCTCCGGTGTTCGCGCGATGCGCAAACCTCCTGGGCTTGTCATCGTTGTCGATCCAAGCAAAGAACACATCGCTGTTGCTGAAGCAAATAAGCTAGGCATTCCTGTCATGGGGCTTGTCGATACCAACTGCGATCCAGATCCAATTCGACTATGTCATTGCTTGCAACGACGATGCTCTCAAGAGCATTAAACTCATTCTTCAAGCACTTGACCATGCGATCATCGACAAGAAAAATGAAATGCGTATCGATGCACGACAAGGATGATGAAGAAGTCCATGGCGCGATGCCGCTGATGACCTATCGACGGTCGAAGACAGTCATGAAGATAAGACGAGGAGGAATAATGGTCGAAATTACTGCTCAACTATGATTAAAGAACTGCGCGATCGCACCGGCGTAGGCATGGGCAAATGTAAAGAAGCTCTCGACGAAGCCAAAGGCGATATGGAGTTAGCCATTGCCAATCTGCGTAAAGCCGGCATGGCCTCTGCAGTGAAAAAAGAAGGTCGTGAACTAATGAAGGGATGATCGGCTTTGCCGAAACTGACCACACATGTCGCTCTTGTCGAAGTCAATGCGAAACTGACTTCGTCGTCAAAAACGAACGCTTTCAGCAGTTCGTCGCCGCATTGCGAAAGATGCTGCAGCTAACCACCCAGCCTCTTTAGAAGCCTTTCTGCAGCAGAAGTTCTCTCAAGAGAGCGACCTCACCATCGACGAATACCGCGCTGGCCTCGTGCAAACGATCGGCGAAAACATCCAGATCAAACGTGTACTCGTCATTGCGAAAAGACCGAACCATCCGTCGATGTCTACTCACACCTCGGTGGTAAGATCCTAGTCGCTGGTCGAAATCTGAAGGCAGCGGAAGCAAGAAAGCTTGGGAAAAGAGCATCGCCATGCACGCAGCAGCAGCTAACCCACAATATCTCTCACCTGAAACGTTCCTGCAGAAATCCTCGCTAACGAGCAGGACATTATGCGCAGCCAAGCCGCAGGAAAACCAGAACATGCCCTCCAGAAGATTGTCGAAGGCAAACTACGCTCTTTCTACGAAACAGCTTGCTTGACCAAACAGTTCTTCATCCGTGACGATAGCATGACCATCGAGCAACTGGTGGAAAAACACGCTAAAGAAGGCGGAAAACCACTGAAAGTGAAACAATTTGTTCGCTGGAAAGTAGGCGAGTAAAAAAAGTAAGGATAAAGGATGAAGGATGAAATTGTCCTTCAGAACTTAGACTTCTTTCCCAAATGGACGAACTGGACTAAGGCATGACCTTTGTTCAGTTCGTCCATTTTTGCGCAAAGCGCTTTGGAGTGTGACGACAAGTCAATGCCCTATAATTCGGACATCTAAGCTGCTGATGTTTAGCCACGTTAGTGGCACTATAGTTTATAGGTTTTGCAATAAGAAAACCCTCTTCGAGGGTTTTCTTATTGCAAAACCTATAAACTATAGAGCGCTTCGCGCCATTCTCGAACTTACACGACCACAATTTTTGTCTTTATTTTTCCGCCTTCATCCTTTATCCTTCATACTTCCCCTCAGAGGTGTTTCATGCTATACAAGCGCATCCTCCTCAAGATCTCTGGCGAGGCGCTAGCCGGTTCGCAATCCTATGGTATTCAGCAAGAATCCTGCCTGCACTATGCTAAGGCGATCAAAGCATTGGCGCAAAGCGGCGTTCAGGTTGCTGTTATGATTGGTGGAGGAAATATTTTCCGCGGCATCGCTGCTGCGGCATCAGGTATGCAACGCACACCTGCCGACCAGATGGGCATGCTTGCGACACTCATCAACGGCTTAGCTCTCCGCGAAGCGCTGGAAGGCTTAAAGTGCCCCGTGCAGATGATGACCGCTTTAGATTGCCCCAAAGTGGCAGAATCCTACAACTGGCACAAAGCACTCGAATACTTAGTTGCCGGTGAGGTGGTCCTCTTCACTGGAGGCACCGGCCACCCTTACTTCAGTACCGATACCAGCGCAGCCTTGCGTGCCGCTGAAATCCATGCCGACGCACTATTTAAAGCAACCAAAGTCGATGGTGTGTATAACAAAGACCCCTTGAAACATACTGACGCGATCATGTATCCAGAGATCACCTATTCCCAGATCCTTGCAGAAAAACTCATGTTCATGGATGCCACTGCTATCACCCTCTGCAGAAACAGCAACATCCCCATTCTTGTGTTCAATATGAACAAAATCACAGAAGAAAAAATACTCACACTAGTGACCGATCAAAATCCCGGAACCCTGATTAGAGAAGGATAGTATTATGACCCTCCTGGAACAAACCAAAAGCAAGATGAAAGCCGCGATCGAGCACCTAAAAAATGACCTAAAAACCATTCGCACCGGCCGTGCTAATCCCTCTATGCTCGACGGCGTAAGCATCGAAGTATATGGCACACATATGCGCCTACGCGATGCTGCAGGCATCACCGCGCCAGAACCACGCCAATTACTCGTTTCTCCCTACGATACAACGCAACTACACCAAATCCGCAAAGGCATCGAAGCCGCTGACCTCGGCTACCAAGCAATCGTCGATGGCAATATGATTCGTATCAATATTCCGCAAATGAACGAAGAACTCCGTAAGGAAATGGCCAAAATCTGCCACAAAAAACGCGAAGAATCCAAAATTGGTATACGCCATATCCGACGCGATTTTATGGACCTCGTCAAAACACAAAAAACCTCCGGAGAACTATCTGAGGACGTAGTTAAGCGCTTAGAAAAAGAGATTCAAGAACTTACCGATCACTTCTGTAAAGAGGTTGATGACGTCGCCGCACAAAAAGAAAAAGAGGTGATGACAATTTAACCTCTTGCGCGATATTCTGAATGACGCTAAGATGGTTGTTCTTTAACGGAAAAAATCACGGCCCCATCGTCTAGTCTGGTCTAGGACACCGGATTTTCATTCCGATAACAGGGGTTCGAATCCCCTTGGGGTCATGTTTACGAGTCTTTAGCTCAGTTGGTTAGAGCACCTCACTTTTAATGAGGGGGTCGATGGTTCGAGTCCATCAAGACCCATTCTTTTGACATTAAGCTAGGCGAGGTTATGGACGTATTATTTGTCTGTTGTGACGCAGGTGAGACCAAGGCGCTGATTCCTGTGATGGCAGCGCTTCAGGAGACCCGTTTCAGTTTTAACGTTCTTGCGATGGGTGCAGCTATTGCCGAATTGCAGAAAGTTGCCTCACTAAAAGACTTCGTCATAGAGCTTAAAGAGCCAGTAGATACGGTAAATGGGCGAAACAGACCTCTTGAAAATATAGGAGAGGACATTGAGCAGCTCAGGCCGAAGCTACTTATTTCTGGTCCTGCTTCTAAGGCCCAAGAGCAGCTTCTGCAAGCTATATCAGCACCAAGAAAAATCGTTTATCTCGACAATTTCAACTATGCGACGGCGAGTCTTTATTTTGGAACCGTCAAAGGCGTAGTCAGTGAGGCGCAGAAAATCATTTGTGTCACGGATATCGTCAAGAAACAAATACTTGCTATTGACCAGCCCGGCTTAAGAACAAAAGATGTTAAACCCCTTGGCCGTCCTTCTCTGGAAACTTGGGTGTGCCAGGTGCAAGGGGTTGATAAAGCCGCTGTGGTACAAAAGATTGGCTTTAACGAAAACCTGCCCATCGTCACGTTTATTGGTGGCTATGGATTCAAGTATGACAATGGAGTCAATCAGGCTTACCATAGCGCGGAAACGGCGCTGACAGTAGCCGGTTATCAGGTACATCGCCAACATCATCCGAATATCGTAAAAGAACAACCTCTAGAGACTTTTGAAGCAGTGGGAATGGCTGATTGCATAGTTTGTTATGACTCTACAGTAGGGTTTGAAGCTCTTTTTGCAGGCAAAAAAGTGATCTATCTTCAGCCTCAAGATGTGGAACCGTACGATAATATCGCCATCCAAAATCAACTGGCTGATCGAGTGCAGACCAACAAGCAGTTGATCGATGCTTTGCAAACAGCACCTAAAGAGCTAAAGGATGTCTATGCAACATTGGGTGTGAAGAGAGATAGCACCCAAGCCATTGTGGGCTATTTTCAAAAGAAGCTAAACAAATACTAATCCGAGTAGTATCCGAAAATAGTTTCGAGCTCGGGTCTGCTTCGCGCACGATTCGTTTACATAATTAAATCTCTTCCTCTATAGTCCCCTTAGAGGGAACTTTAGATGGCTGATGAAGAGATAGACAATCCGGAAGCTGAAGCGGAAGGGGAGCCAGAAGAAAATTTTGGCGAGCGCATGTTTGAGCGTCCTTTGGAGTGCAGCGAGTGTCATAAACCGATTGCGGTGCGTTACACGGAAATTGTGAATGGCGTGGTCACACGTACGGCTATGTGTGCGGATTGTCCTTTTTTAGAACATCATCTGCATGGTTCACTGGATGCAGAGGCTCCCGCGGGAGTCTTGGCGGGGCAGCAAGGATTGGTTTGCGGCGATTGCGGCACCTCTCTTGCGGAAATCCGCATGGGCGGTTTACTTGGATGCAGTCACTGTTATGAAGTATTCCAGGATGTCGTTTGGAATGAGCTGGTTTCGATGAAGCATATCCCTCAAAAATCGGCTGTGGCTAAAGGGGCTCCCTTGCATGTAGGCCGAGGTCCAGGCGAGAAGATGGAGCTAAGCCCTAGCTTAAAGCTCATAGCGCTGAACGAGGCATTAACGGAAACGCTGAGCCGGGAAGATTACGAGCAAGCTGCGTGGTTAAGAGACCAGATCAAAAACCTGACGGAGAAGCCTGATGAACCCAGATAAGCAGGTGAGTTCGTTTCTTCCTCAATGTCGGCCTTGGGCTCATCAACAAAACTCCATATGGCTCGCGAGCACTTTGTCGCTCCAGCGAAATTTGGAAAAGTTTAAGTTTCCCGCTAAGCTCAATCCTGAGGAGCGCAAGCAAATCGTTGCTTTAATTAGTGGAGAGTTGATTCGTTCTGCCTTGTTAGACAAACCGCTTTTTCTGCGTGCTGAAGAGGCGACTTCTCTGGATAAGGAGTTGCTATATGAGTATTTTATGCCTCTCCAGAGTTTCGTCGGGGCTCATGGAGGCGAGGGTTTTATTGTTGAGCGGAAGGGGCGCATACTCGCCACAATCAATCTTGGAAATCACCTGGATCTCACCATTCTTGATGCGAAAGAAGAGTTAGAACAATCGCTGCAACAGCTTGTGCGGATAGAAACCGAGTTAGGTAAGTCGTTGCATTACGCTTATTCCTCCAATTTTGGGTTTCTTAATTCTAACGCCGCGCATTGTGGGACGGCCTTTGTGACTCGGTCATTTTTGCAACTTCCTGCGTTGATTCATTCGAAAAAACTGGAATTGAGTCTTTCCCAGTTGAAGCAGGAAGGGTTGACCTTCACCGGTTTGCACGGTGGATCTTCCAGCGATTTTGCGGGAGATATCGTCATTGTTTCCAATCATTTTACGCTGGGTGTGACAGAGGAGATTATCCTTTCTTTGATTCGCCATGCGATTATGCGTTTGATTTTGGATGAAAAGACAGTGCGTCATCAAGCGAAATTGAATGGGTCGCCCGAGCTGATGGACCGCGTGAGTCGTGCGTATGGGGTGATCATGCATTCGTACAAGATCGAGGTTGCAGAAGCTTTAGATGCGATCAGTTTGTTGAAGTTGGCTGTGGATCTAGATTGGCTGACAGGAATAGATATTCCTCAGCTTAACCAGCTATTTTTCAACTGTCGTCGCGGGCATCTTATCGCGCAATTGGAAACGGGTATTCCGCAGGAGGACCTGTCGCATCGCCGCTCGTTATTTTTGCATAAAGCACTTGAGAAGGCTGCTCTGAAGATATGACGACACCTGCAGGCTGGTCAGGCGTAGCGTTGAACCCCAATTCTCATAGTCACTTCACCGACCACTTGGCTGCTGTGGCTGTGTTGATGGATATTCCTCTGCTATTTACCGAAGAAGATCATTTTGAGGATGCTTCTCGCTGTTACCCTGGACTGAAGGCTGAATTGCACGATTGGATGTTGCTCAAGCCGCAATACTTTGCAGAGCGTTATGGGGTCTATTTTGTTTCAGAGATGTGGAATTCAACCCAACTGAATGCGCGTTTTAAAGCGGGTGATAATCGATACCGCGTGGTGCATTGCCCTCACGGGTTTTCAGATAAAGGCTATTGGTTTGAAGAGTGCCTAGACCAGGATGTGAACCTGGTTTACGGACAAAATATGCTCGATCTGATCCGCGAGAGGAATGCTTCAAAAGAAATGCGCTCCTACGTTATGTCAGGCAATCTGCGCTATGACTATTATCTGCGAAATAAAGAGTTTTACGATCAGTTAGTGGAGGAGGAGATTCTATCTCAATTCCCACAGAAGCAAACGACCATTATCTATGCACCTACCTGGAGTGATCGAGAGCAATCTACTTCCTTCTTTGATGCTGCGGATACTATCTGTGCAGGTTTGCCTGAGCATTACAATCTCATCGTGAAGCTTCATCCGAACCTAGAGCTAAATACAGGCATTGCGTTGGTGTATGGATTAATGGCTAAACATCAGCATCGAAAGAATATTGTGTTTTTGCAGCATTTTACGCCGATCTATCCGTTGTTGTCGGTCTGTGACCTATACGTGGGGGATCGCAGCGCGGTTGGGTATGATTTCTTAGCATTTAATCGACCTATGTATTTTCTGAATGCGCGTCGTCGGGATTCAGCGACTGATCGCGGCGTGTATATCTTTCGATGCGGTGTGGAAGTGTTTTCGCACGAGTATGGACAGTTGTACCAGATCATTGAAGAGACGCTTCCTAGCGATAAAGAACGATTTTCAGAGATTCGTAAGCAGGTGTATGACTATAGCTTTGTGCATCGCCCTTGGGATGTAGTGAGAGACGAGATTCTTGCGGCTACGAGTTAAAAAAAAGAACAGGATAAGCATGATCGCCTTTGGCGGCAGGATGAGCAGGATGATATGTTTGTTCGGGTTCTTGCGAAGCAAGCTGAGTGGAACCGGCACCGAGGCCAGCAAGGGCGTTACAGAGATATGCAGATCATGATCGCCCTTGCTGGCTCTCAGGTGCCGGTTCCGGCCTATTGAGCTTCGCTCAAAAGGTGATCTGTCATCAACTCGGACAAACATATCATCCTGCTCATCCCATACGCATCAGGCTAAGACAAGTTTTTGATGCGCATATATTTGATAGCAAGCTTGTTGCGAAAGGAAAACCCTCGTAGAGGGTTTCTGAATGTAGCCCACCGTGAACCTGCGAGCGTTAGCGAAGACAGGTGTAACGGTGGGAATAATGGCAAAATAGAGTTCGCACTCTCGAACGAGAGTGCCTCAACCCGTTGATTTAAAATCTCTTGAGGCACGCCCCTTCGGGGGTGCAATAGGTTTTCGGTGCATTTTCCCACCGTTACACCTGTCTTCGCTTCGCTCGCAAGGTTCACGGTGGGCTACATTCAGAAACCCTCGTAGAGGGTTTTCCTTTCGCAACAAGTTTTCTATCAAATATATGCGCATCAAAAACTTATCTTAGCCTGATGCGTATGCCTGCTCATCCTGCCGCCGAAGGCGATCCTGCTTATCTTGTTTTATTTTTCTTTTTGATTCCATGACTGTGACTGTATCAACACATTAGCCGCTTCCAGATCTTCGGGAAAGTCGATCTCTATGCAATCGGATTTGTTTATAGGAACGGCCCATACTTTGCATCCTGTTTGAATACAACTCTCGATGGCTTTTTCGAAATAGTCGTTATCTGCACACTGTTGTAGAGTCTGTTTTAGTCTGAACAAGTCTGTTTGAGAGAAAAAGTTTATTCCTACGGCTTCGCCTTCGGGATTGGCTACTTGTTTGGAGACTTCTAGGATTTGGTTGGCGCCGTTGGAGCGGTATTTGACCTCTTCTTCTCCCACAATGGCGCGATTGACGATCATGCAGCTGTTGCGATGGTCGAAGATGGGTTGAAGAATGCGGTGATGAAAGATCACGTCGCCATTAAGCCATAGAATCTCTTCATCGAGATCTTCGATGGCGCGAAGCAGGCTTTTGGAGGTGTTTTGAGAGGCAAAATTAGGATTTTCGACAAATTGTAGCTGTGGAAACGCGGTGCGGATGTATTCTTGTTTGTAGCCCACAACGACGCGAACAGTACTGAGACTGCTGTAACGAGCGATTTGTTGCAGCTGGAACTCGAGGATTGTTTGGCCATTGGATAATAAAGTCAGTGCTTTAGGCGAGCCTACACCTTTGAGACGACTTCCTATTCCTGCTGCTAAAATGACGATTTTCATACCAGTAGTATATAACCGACAGGATGCTTCCGATCAATCCATTACGACAGGCAATAATAGCCTAGACGGGCACTTATCGCTGCAGTGCACTTTGGAGTGGACGGTTTGTTTGGTCATGTCGAAACGCGGGTAGTTGGAGCCGCTGACGATTAGGCGTAGGCGGTGGCCTTTGGCGAATACCTGACTGGTGGACCAAAGATCTAATGTAACTTCTTGCGGGCGATTGATTGCTGGAGGGCCTTCTATACCGCCAGTACGTACGATGCTGTCGGCAATTAAAATACTTCTGCCATCGGGGTATACGTCGCATAGGCGTACGGCTACCTCAGCATCAGGGGTATCTGCTGAGACAAAGAGCTTCGCATAGATATGTCCGGTTACTTCCAGATCTTTATCCAAAACCGGACTGCTGAATACTATTACATCGTCACGCGCTTCTATGGTTCGTTGGTCCATGGGTCCATTTGAAAGAAAGAGATTGCGGCCGCCAATCGTAGGGACAGGGTTCGCTGGGTCATGCGAGAAATCATGTGTGGCCAGCACAGTCGTTTGTCTGGTGGCGAGCTGTTTATCGGGTGTTAGGTAGTAAGCTGTTTCTTGCGCAGGTATAGGCCAGGTATCGGCTGTTCGCCATTGGTTTCCGCTGGATGCAGAACCATCTAGGGGTCCCATTACAAAATAGGTGACCGGGGCGATCTTCTCGATACCGTTTTGTTCGCCTTTTAGATAGTGTCCAAACCAACGTGCTGTGCTGACGTCATAAGGGGCTTGCTTGGCGATTTCTGGCAAGGTAAATTCGCCAAATTGAGTCTGTTCCGGCCAGAAATGACCCCAAGGTCCGATGATCAATTTTTGGGTACCACGAGCGCCCTCTTTTCCATTTTCCTGGCGGGATACAAAAGAGTCTAAGGTGCCTTGGATAAAAATGTCATACCACCCACCGCGATGTAGGGCAGGCACGTTGACATGATGGGCTTGAGCGACTGTATCTAGTTGTTCCCAGAACGGATTGTACTGATTTTGCGCGGTGACAAATTCTAGCGCAGCAGGATCTCGGGAGTATTGCCCTAACCAGCCTTCAACTTGACTCTTCTGCAAACACCCACCAATGAAGATACCGTGATCGTATAAGCTGCTGGCAGCGACTTCTATGTGCTGGCATTGGAGGTGAGAAGGAGCGTTTGGAGCGAGCAAGAGCGACGTTATCCCTACTGCTGAAAAACCAGACGTGCCGATTTTTCCATTGCAATACTCACTGTTGGCCAGCCACTCCAAGGCATCATGCCCGTCGGGATGGTCACTGAGATAGGGCATGGTGACGTTGACCACACTCCGCGTATCTTGGATCGCTACAGCATACCCTTGGTTGGCTAAATGCGCAAACTGACGATAGTGATTTTTACGACCATTAGGAGTTCGTACCAGGATGCAAGGAAGGTCACGGGCTTCAAGGTCAGAAAGATAGATATCCGTCGGTAAGTGTGTTCCATCTCGCATCGGAACATTTACTGTTACGTAAGGGATTTGCGCGTCTGCTGTTAGTAAACTCGCTACGCATAAACAAACGTAGATACATTTTTTTAACAATTCCATTGTGTTAGCCACCATTTAAGACCGAACTTCGGTTAAAAGTAAGTAGTTTATCACCTGCTCGCCTTAAATGGAAGCCTACCCTCGAAAGCGGCGTTTCTAACTTTAATATATCGCTATTATATGTTTTTGTTTTATATTTAAACTATCTGAATAGATTTTGGCATGAAATGTGCAATTCTGAATAAAGAATTGAGAGGTGCTATGCCTAAAGGTGTTCAAGCGTCTGCAGATCCTATTGACCGTTGGCTCGGTAAACATCCAGAAGTAATTACCTATCGCACCGTCACTCAATCGCGTGTTATCTCATTAGATTCAAAGCAGTTACAGGATTTAGGGTCATCCAGCTGTAGTTTTTATCAGAGGATTCGAACCTTTTTTCGGGAAAAAAACCCTGCACAGTGGTACCAAGCGCGCGCGGAACAATTAGTAGAAAAGCATAATACAGATGTGATCGCAGCTGTCCTTAAGCAGCCACCCTATCAGTGTTCAGAAACACGCATCGGTGAGGTCACTAGTTTTTTGCACGACCACCATTCCATTCCATTAAATAGAATTTTAGAAAATGGCGCTATGGCTGATCCATTGGTAGGAAAATTAAACCTTATTTTGGAGTTTAAGGATCAATTAGATAAGCCTTGGATTAAAGGAACATTAACTGATGCCAAGGTTGATGAAATGCTACTGGATGATTCGCCTCAAGGAACTGAACACATGAAGTTGATCGTTGAGGTGGGGCGGAAGATTGAGGAGAGCAAGATCGATCCGAAGCAGGCCGTTAATATCATGAGCCAAATCGCCATGCCCGTTGAATTCTCCCTTGATTCTGTCATCGTGATCAAGCAGCTGATTGATCTGTGTGGAAGGATGCATGTAAAAGAAAGTGCTCCCACGTTGGAGATTGCAAAACGATTACATGCAGATCCAGAGACTAGAGGGATGACCTCTTCTTTTCTTCACGATATAGGACAAAATAATGGCCTGCGGCAAATGATGGGCCAGCTAAAGCCAGAACTCATTCAGAATCCCGAGTTTCCAAATGCGGTTAGGGAATTAATGGGTAGTTGGGGTCCGTTGCTGGATTTGCCTGACGAAAGATTTGCCACTTGGGTGCAGAACCGCGCGAGTAACATTCAAACATTGGACGATTTAAAAGGGCTCCCTGGTGCATTTAGAGAGGAACAGGTCGTGCGATTGCGAGAAGTAGGTGCACATCGCATGGCTGATGGTCTGAAGCAAGTATTGGATTTTAAAGATATTGACGAAGTGCCATGGATTTTAGGATCAGCCAAAGAGAAGTTGGAGTTAGTGGGCGCTGGGCATGTGTATAATCAAATGGTTGCCAGTGAAGGAACGCCCAGGGAGGTTGCGGAATCAATTTCCAGAACGGCTCAGGAGTATAAGGAGGTGGCAGATCGCTATCAAAAGATGGGAGAGGGCGACAAATTTCGTTCCGTAGTAAGTGATCCCAAAAATGCGAATGAACCTCTTAAAGATCTCCAAAATAAATTCAATTCTCGTCAATGGGAAGAAGCGAAGAAAGAATTTCCAAAGCCGATTCATGACAAGGTGGAAGCAGCGGTTAACGGGACGCATTTCAAGGAAGTCCCTGCCGTACAACTTTATTATGCTGCGACTAAGCAAGGTGGATTGTTAGATCGCTTTAAACAGTTTCTCGGGGCAGATGAGCTTACTAAAGTTATTAAGGGCGCCGTGATCGAAGATAGTGCAGCTAGTGAGGCTGCCTTAACCGAACTGGTCGAGTTGCGCGCTATCTATCAACGCTATAATTTAGACACCCAATTCCTGCAGTCCATCAATACCTACCTAGAACGCAAAGAGGTTAAAGCTCTACCCGATTCGCAAAAAATTGCAGGATTTTTAGCCGAGAGAGCGCATATCCAAACCGAGCTGCGTGGACTGGACATGATGAGAGCTAAGCATTTCACCCCAATTGGTTTAGACACTCTTTTCGATGAGTTTACAGCCATTTTGATTGCGGAAAAAATGAAGGTTCCCGGTGCGACATTCCCTAACGTGCTGAAGGAAATCCGTGCACAGTATCAAACTCCGCCTTATGTAGCTAGAACACTGGATGAAGGCATGGCCGGCATCATAAACTATCAAGAGCAGCTTGTAGCGCGGTTGGTTCCACCGGATGCTCCAGAAACGGCACGAACCGAGATGCGTGGCATCGTACAAAAAAATACTGAAACAGCTCTTAGATCTATGTTAGGACGAACATCGCTGGAAACAGCCCTGTGGTTAGTAAAGGTGGGCTTAGAAGTCAGTGCACAATCCGGACAACTTGATATTGATGCCATTAATGCAGTTAAGAACTTAAGAGGCCCCTACTATGCTGGCCAATACCAGAGATATGAAGCGGAAGGCATTATTAATGCCGATAAGTACAACGCAGCAGACGAAGAGGTGCAGCTTCATATGATGGCTGGCGCCTATGCGCAAGACATCAATACACAGCTTGGCTACACGCTACTCACCCCTCAGTTCGTTGCTGAATACATTCAAAGACCTGTTCACCCCGACGTGCCGGATCCTGTCAGCTTTCAGATGATGCGTCTCATGGAGGCCGCACGACCATTCTTTAGCGATCGACAAAACGAAAAACCCGTCATTCCACCTGAGCTGTGCACGCCAGAAAATTTCCAAGCCTTCTTGGCAGATTGGGAAACCATCGTTTTTCCACTCGATTCAAATAGACCGCTGATGCCCCTGAATAGGGCATTTTATGTGGCTTATCAAACTGCTAATCAAGACGGCCGCATAAGCACTCTTATGAGTCAGCTGGGTAGCTCTCCAAAAGTTTTAGAGGCCCTCAGAGCCGAAGGAGAAGTAGGAAGTAAGAATCGCGCTGCTCTTATAAACATTGGTACTTATTATCTCGACTACACCCAAAAAAGCAGCTATTCCATCGAACAAATTGCCAGAGGTTTCAGAAGTATTCTCGACCAAGGAGATTTGAGAAAAACCGCTGACAACCTCGGTGGAGTCGCCAAAATCTATCGAGTCAGCGAACACGGATTTAATAACACTGAACAGCGATTACATCTGGCGGTTTTCCGCAGTTGGGCGGAAGACCAGGCAGCTCCAGGAACACACGCCAAAGCCGGCGGAGAACAGTTATTGAACACCCTGATTGGGGCCTTTAAAGGCACGAACGATCGCATTCCGTCGAAGCAAGAGCTGGACTACGCCTCACACCTAATTGGATTCGCCACCAAGCAGCTTCAGCAAGGAGCAGATCCAGAAAAAATTGCGGTCGCTCTATTTCGGACCTTTTCCGCAAATCTAAAAGGATTGGCCATTCCGGCAGATATCGATAAGAAGTTTGAAGGCATATCACGAGTGCTACAAAAGCGTACAGTCGACCACAACAAGATTGCACAAAGTCTGCAGCAAAGACCCCTTCGTGTCGGAACAGTCATGCTACCTGTCCTGGTAGAAGAGTTGCTTCCTCCCAGCGATCGTGGACGAGTCAAAGATCTCAAAAAACAACTAGCGAAACTGGAAGAAACGGCCAATGACATTGTTGCCGTAAAAGCCTTGGGAGGCATCCTTGGAACTGGCTACACCCTGGCTGCAGATGTGCTGACCAGAACCGATGCAGATGTGGCCACAACCATTAAAGAAACCCGCACCGATCTACAAGAAATTGCTTTAAACAACGCCAAGGGCCTTCCGCAGGTTGGCGACAAAAGCGCGGTGAGCAAAGCCGCTGCAGCTATTATCGATAAAGTCATCGATGGAGTAGTCGATAGCGCTAAAGCCGTTCAACCTAATTCCGCTCTCAGAGAACTAAGAGCACCCTTAGAGCAAAAAGCCAGCGACATTACCGCTCAGCTAGCGAATCCAGACATTACCCCACAAGAAAAACAACGGCTAGAAAAAGAGCTACTAGATACCAATAAAATGCTAGAAACCAAAGTCAGCTTCGGACCTCTCGGCGAACTCATGATTACGATCTTACCCTTAGTGGTTCGTCACGGGCAAAAATTAGCCAAAGGAGCCGGCCTACTTCCATCTCTAGTGTCAGGATTAGGAATCGCCCGCAAAGGCATGGTCTGGGCTGCACAACCTATCGTGAACAAGTTGTTGGAGCGCCTAGTTCCACAAATGTCAGCAGAAGAACGCCAAGTCATCGTGGCGGGTATCGGCCCCGTTCTCGAAATCCTCTTTTTGGCAGGACCCACGATCCTAAAAAATCACGATGGTAAAGTCTACCTCGAGTACTTGAACAATCTTAACGTGAAGATTCAGTCGGGAGAGCCCATCGATGCCGACCAGCTACGCAGGGATACCTGGGCCCTTGTGGGGCAATTTCTACAGGAAGCGGAGACCTATACCAGCGCCATAGAAGCCGCTGTATTAGCTGCACCTGACCTGTATGAATAATCAAAGATCTACGTAAACGACAAAAATTGAATAGCAAGTTCATTTTCTTTTTTTTTACACAGCGAGACAGTTCCTTCGGTCTCCTTACCAGAAAATAACGAATATGAGCCTCTCTGTGTACTCTGTGATCTCTGTGGTGATTAATCTTTCAATGCTTTTTCAAAATTTTACCACAGAGGTCACAGAGTACACAGAGAGGCTCATATTCGTTATTTCTCAGTAAGGGGGGGCCGAAGGAACTGTCTTGCTCTGCGTTAAAAAAAGCATGAAGTGGCTTCAAGATGAACTTTAGGCAGGATATACTATCAATTTTTGTCGTGTACAGAGATCAAAGACAATATTTTATTTTGCACAAAATCCTGAAATGGCTAGATTGACCCCATATGTATCTGGCGTCCCAGGAGGAGCAATTGAAAAAGCAAATCACGTATATCTCCGTTCACCCTTCGAGCCGTTTGGTAGGGCTTTTAAACTTTCTGATTGCAGCAATGATCTGTACACCGACAGCCATACTCTCCTTTTTGCTCACACGCAATGTGGAGTTCTTGGCAATCTTACTCATTCCTTTTGTCTTTTGGCTGCTTGGGTATCTCTTCTCAGCTATGTTCGCGTGGATCTACAACTTCGCCGCCAAACAATGCGGTGGATTTGAGTACTACACAAGAGAAGTGGAATTCGAGTAGAGGTCCAATAACGAGCCCGGCCCGAAAACCGTAGCATAAGACCTGTTTACAATTAACGAGCTGAGGCACTCTCGTTCGAGAGTGCGGGGGCTATTGTGCACTTATTCCCACCGTTACACCTGTCTTCGCTGACGCTCGCAGGTTCACGGTGGGCTACACTCAGAGACCCTCTACGAGGGTCTTCCTGTCGTAATGAGCTTGTACCAATTGCATAATCACAAAAACTTACTTTCGGGCTCGGGCTCGGATTAAGAGAGGCCCGGGCTCGGAGTAATTGCGCTTGCTTACGCCTTCGCGGTCAAACTACGTGTAACGCGGGATTTGGTGCGGCTGGCCTTATTGACCTTATAGATGCCTCTTTTTACACCTTTATCCATGAGACTGTACACTTCGCTTAAGCGTGAAGTGATCGCTGTGGAGTCACCTGACTTAGACGCTTCTTCGAAATGACGCATCGCGGTTCTTACTTGCGACTTGAATGTTCTATTAAGCAGGTTGCGCTTTTCGCTTTGAAGAGCCCGTTTAGCTGCAGTAGGACGGCGCGCCTTCTGCTGTTTCTTTTCATCTTTTGGAGCCATTATCCCTCTGGTCTGTTACCTGGTTTTAATGATATAGTAGAGAAATTATATCGGCCAACCCATAATAAGTCAAAACAATAGGAACACCAGACCATGGCACACTTACTCACTCGTCTCGAAGAACTCTATCCAGATAGCTCCAAGGCTACGCTACGATCATGGATCAAGGAAGGACGCATCCTCATCAATAATGCTCCAGCCAAACGCTCTGATGAAGAAATAACGGACGATGCCCAGATCACATTGGCGTCTCGACCCGTTCGCATGCCGCACGGATTGAAGATCCTCTATCAAGACCGCGACTTCATCGCTGTGGAAAAACCTTGCGGACTCCTCTCCGTCGCGACGAATTTTGAAACCAAAAAGACCGTCCATGCCATCTTAAAGGACCATTTTCGACCCAAACGCGTGCACGTTGTGCACCGTTTGGATCAAGACACCTCGGGTGTACTGGTATTCGCCTTAAGCGAGCCCATGCGCGATGCCTTGAAAAAGATTTTTGAAAAACATGAAATAGACCGTCAGTACGAAGCGATCATAGAGGGAAAATTAGCCGAGCCAAGGGGACGTTGGGAGAGCTACCTCTACGAAGACGCCAATTATCATGTACACAGCACAGACGATCCTACCGGCGGAGAACATGCTGTGACCCTCTTTGAGCGCATCGCCCTCCTGCCGCCTCGTCACACCCACCTGCGCTTGACTCTACATACAGGAAAAAAGAACCAAATCCGCGTACACTGCAGTGACGCCGGTCATCCCGTAGCAGGCGACAAAAAATATGGCGCACAGACCGATCCAGCCAATCGCGTACTGCTTCACGCAAGGCGACTCAGCTTCCTACACCCCATAACAAAAAAACGCATCTCCTTTGAATCAACGCTCCCAGAATCGTTTACTAAAATTCTCAAGAGATCCTCGCATGTATTCAAATAAAGTCTGGTTTTTACTCATCGGCATAATAGGTGCAAGCGCCCTGTTTTTTGGAGCCAAGACAGCGGTGAAGCTCTACTATTACTACACCGAAACAACCTCCACAGCAGCCACTAGCACCGAATGGACGCTTCAAGAGGTCTCCCGAACGCGCTACCTCCCCGTCGGTCACTACACCTACGTTGTCAGTGACGTGACCTATTCCGGAATGACCGAACTGAGTCAAGCCTACCGAAATCGGTGGGCTGCAGAAGAAGACCTCGCCACCTACCCACAGAGAACCTGGAAGGTCTGGTATGATCCTGACAGCCCTGCACGCTCCACTTTGCAAAAAAACTTTCCTATAAAAGAATCGTTCTCCACACTCGTACTCATCGCAATTCTTACTTATCTTCTTTGGTTAGGTACCTATGTCAATAGAACAACCGTCTAACACTACTGTCGACACGATCGTACTGAAACATGGCCCATACGAAGCCACCTTTCTGCCTAACAGCGGCATGAACCTCGCCAGCTTCCGAAAGGGAGATCTGGAAATCATCGACCAGAGCACGCGGTCTGACTTCGAGCAAACGGGAGCCGGTCTTGGCTGCCTCATCGGGCCACATTATGGCGATCGCAAGTCTGAGGTTATTCCTCAAGTACCCAATCTAGAGCTATTTCCTCAAGTGGCCAGCATGCAGCAACGCAACGCTGCTGACCTCTTTCACAGCGGTGTAGGCCGCTATGCGCCATGGCAGATACTCAACAGCTCTCCAGATACAGTAAGCGCTGCCATCACCGGAAAACAAGAATGGAACGGCACCACACTAGGATTTATCGAAAACCAGAACTTTCGCATGACCTGCGAGGCACAACTTAATGAAAAAGGCCTTCAAATCACACTCTCAGTAGTGAGTGATAGTGATTCTATTGTCGGCTTTGCCCATCGCTATCATCTACCTGATGGCAACGGAACGCTTGTAGCCAATGTTGACGACAAGATATGGCAAAAACTCGAAAGCAGCCCGCTGCCTACAGAATGGAATTACACAAACACGCGTTTACAGCTAGAGCTGCCTGACGAAGCCAATATGACTTTTCATCCGATCCTGGACCCATTGCAAGCGCAGATTCTTCTACAGACCTCCACTCACACACTTCGTGTGAATTATCACGCCCCTAGCCAACAAAATTGTTGGCATTTATTTCGTAAAAAAAATAGTACATGGGCCTCCATACAGCCTCTAAGTGCCAAATTTCCTGTTCGACCAACACTAACTGTTTCTTCTATCTCCCTCTCGCTAGAGGTAATTGACTTGTAAAATAAGGCCCGATCCCTAATTATCGTGATTTAATTTCTCGAATAAGAAAAAAGGGGATAGTTACATGTTTAGTCCAATTTTCAAAGCGTCAACGAACGCTACATTGTTTGCCATAACCCACCCTCAGCAGATTGTTGCTGGTACAGGTACAGTGTTATGCGTGATAGGAGTATCGAGGACCATCTTCAGAGATCCTAAGGTCGCGGCTGCCTTTGCCATTATTGGAACTATCCTCACTTATATCGCCGTCTCCCTCTACAATCTGGGAGAGCTAAAATTTCACATCGCAAAGCTAGAAAAAGAAGGTAAAGCATTAGCGGGTAATGTAACAAAACTGGGGACTCAAGTCGACGGGCTTGAAACCACGCGCACGGCACTGAATACGGAAGTCGAGAAGGCAGGAAAAGTAGCTGAGCAACTTAAAGTCGAAGTCAAAGATCTCAACGTGGTTAAAGGACAAATCAGCAACGAGGTGGGTAGCCTTAATGAAGCGTCTGCTAGCCTTAAAACAGAGATTGCGGGTTTAGAGAGTAGCAAAAAGCAGCTGGATAACAGCCTGCTAGCACTTAATATACAGGTTAAAGGTCTTGAAGATAGGCAAAGCGAGGCCCAGACGCTTCTCGATGACTTAAAATCTGAAAGGAAGAGTATCAGTGTCGAAGTCGAAGGTTTTAAAGGACAACGAGACGAGCTCGACAAATCGATTAAGACTCTGGAAGATCATCTGAACGGATTAGACAAGAACAAAAAAGTCCTTGTTGAGCAAACATCTCTTCTAGCAGCTTTGGCCCAAGAGGTTACCAAGGGTGCTGCAGAGTTGGAGAAACAAGGCAACGCCAGTACCAAGGAAGCTAAAGAATCAATTGCAACAATTACCAATAACGTGGAACGTGCACTGGAACTCACTACAATTGCGATTGACAAGGTTCAAAACCAAAACGTGAACCAGTTCAAAAAGTTTGCAGATGCTTTACAAACAGATATTAGCCAGATAGTTTCAAAGCAAGCAGCGGAATTAAAAAGCCAGAATGAAGAAGCGAAGAGATTGAATGAGCAACTACAAAAAACTCAAATTGGCTTAGCAACCACTGAGGAAAGCCTGAAAAATAGCCATAAAGAACTAGATGATAAATTGATCAGAATCGAAGCGGCTAACATAGAACATGAAAACTTGTTGAAGCAGCAAAAAGACATGCAGAATAGAATTCTCACCGCTTCTCAAGGTTTGATAGAGTTAGTTAGTACTTCGCAATCAGCAGCTAACAACGCTAAGGATTCCACAGAAATGCTCAACAGCATTCTTACTAACCTTGGTCAGATTTTCAATGCGGCAGGTGGAGCAGGTGGCTTGCCTTCTTTTGACGTGAAGCATTTGCAGTTTCCTCAGCCGGTAACCTCTTAAAGTTGCAAGCTGGGGGCGTCCTGACGGACGCAGGTTATTGTATGGCTGGGTATGGACAAATCTGGACTAACTGGACAAAATATGCCCAGTCTGTTGACTGGCGCTGTAGGCATACGCATCAGGCTAAGATAAGTTTTTGATGCGCATATATTTGATAGCAAACTTGTTGCGAAAGGAAAACCCTCGTAGAGGGTTTTCTATTGTTCAGACATTTTTTCGGCTGACAGCACCAAGCAGCAGACTGAGTATATCTTGTCCAGATCGTCCAGTTAGTCCAGATTTGCCCATACCCAGTCGTACAATCACCTGCGCCCGGAAGGGCGCACTCCGTCCCACGGCCCCTTTCTTCTTCAAAAAAAGGCCCTGTGCGCCTATACTGCGAACGTTATGCTAATGGTGCTGATATTTGATGAGAAAGCCTTCTGAACAACGTTTCCGTGTGATTCTCATACTTTTTTTGAGTTACCTCCTGCCGTTGTTTGCTTTGGGTGCTGTGACGCAGCCGGGGTGGGGACGTTGGACGCTAGGGCTATTCGCTGTTATGTTGAGTTCTGCGGGCTTGTACCTGGTTCTAAGGGCATGGGAGGTTACGCTAGCCAAAGATACCCCTCCATCTCCAGAACCTATGCTCCATACTCCTTATACCACAGAAGATCTATCAGACAAACAATCACTCGTAGACCGCCTGCAGTCACTTGAGAAGCAATCAACGGAATTAGCCGATCAACTGCAAACGGACTTAAAAAACATCAAACAGTTGCAACATGAAAAAAGTGAACTCTTGCAGCGCTGTGATGATCTTGAGCAGACGTTAGCGGCTCATCAGCGCGTTGCTGACGATCAACTCGGTGGTAAGAACACACTCCTAGAAGAGTATCAGCAAACGATTGCGGATCAACGTCAAGTCATCGAAAAGAAACAGAAACAGATCACCTCGCTGGAAAGCAAAGCCAACGATCTTAAGTACGAGCTCAAGACGCTACTAGACCTCACCGATCGCATCGACACAGACATAGACGACAATTCACGATCACCTAAACAAACACCAATCACACCCACCACCCTCCTACCTAAGAAGAATGGAAAAGCCTCGACCACGGAACACCCTTCTTTGCCTGGTCTCTTATCAGATGCACGTCCTCAATCACCTGTGGATGCGATGCAGCAGTTGAAGCGCTGCATTGACATTGCACAAAAATTGACTGGTGCGAGGCATTTAGCTGGGGATTCTTCTCGTTTCAGAGACCTATCCGCTGATGGATACACGCTGGATCTACGCCGGCTTTGCGATAGTTTGCGCAGTGAAACATCTGGAATGATTCTATTGTATTCGCAGAAGGAAGATCGTCTTCTGTTTGTGAATAACCAGGTGCGAGACGTTTTAGGTTGGAGTCCTGACAAGTTTGTACAGAACTTCCCTGCCCTATCTGTCGATGCATTGACTGAGTGGAAGCGCGCTTTAATACGTTTGTCAGCTAACCCACAAGTCGATTTCCCCCTTACATTGAAAACACGCAACGGGGATGAGCGAACCGTACATTGCCATCTAGGTAGCATTCCTACAGGGATCTTCAAAACACATATTGTCGGTGTGATGTACTAAATCAACGAGTTCTAGCTAGTCTGCTCGTCGATTCCTTGGATGGCTCTCCAACCAAATAGCAAGCACGCGACACCACCGAACAGATAAGCAAACCAGTACTCACCGTTCCAGGATAGGGTAAGAGTTCCTTCTTCCGAAAATAACGCGATGACGAGTCCGAAAAGAAAAAAGACCGATCCGGCGAGAAGAAACGTGATCGGCAGGAGGACGGATTTGGCGTCATTTAAGGCAACAGCCGCAACTTCGGATGCTTGTATGTTGGCATTGTGGGTTGATTCGTCTGTATGCAACGCAAAGGGTGATGCGGGAATGGAGGTATTACTCTGAGCATTCAGACTATACGGAGGGGCATGATCTTCGACCTCGTGTGTCTGTGCCTGTGCGGTTTGTTCGACGTAAACACCGCAGTATGGGCAAGTTTGTACGACCATAGGCACTTCGCCGTGGCAGTTCCAACAGAGTCTCTTTTTTGGTGTTGCGTTCATAACAAACCGACTGTTATACCTGTTTTTTTCATTCGTTTCATTTTGACATGATTTGATCAGGATTGCAAGACACCATCTTACTATCTTAATGCTGTGTTGCTTGGCCATGACCTCATGCGTGCCTTACAAGTATAGCACGCGTTGCTTTGTTTCTGAAGAGTGTTGCGCACAAGAGGTGTGCGCAGCGGATCACTGGCTGTACCAGGTCATACCGCGCCATAGGGCGCAGATCCGTTGGTATGATGCTGGACACTGGTGTACGTGGGCGTTTTTTGGCAACGACGACGATGGCATTTTTGGCGAAGCGAACGAGTATTGTCCAACCTGGGAGCCTAGTCCGGCTAAAGCTCTGTGTTGGAATCTGCGCAATCCATTACATAATTTCTTTTTTTATGTCATCGGAAGTGCGCACTGTACGAATAGCGCATTTGTGCTCTGTCGATTAAGTCGTGAAAAGTGTGAGCTGTTGCAGTATTACCCTGAGTCGCATGTCACTTTTGCCGGAGAAGGGCCTTCTTTTTATCTTGCTCTGCACGGGTGGAAACCGTTTGTGTCTACACGACTACTGTGGACCCGATGCAAAGAGACGCGCTTCTACGTCGGTTGGAGAGGACGAGGCAACTTTGGGCTTACGGTGGTTCCTTTGGGAAATCGGAAGAGTGCAAAGACGGACTAGGAGGTCAATGAGACACACTTTATGCATTTTTCGACGCAAAGGCGCAAAGACGCGAAGATTCGCAAAGACAGTTCTCTATAAACTAACTAATTTTAAATTTTAGTTGTATGTCTTTTAGACCGTCTTTGCGAATCTTCGCGTCTTTGCGCCTTTGCGTCGAAAAATGCATAAAGTGGCTTCAAGAGTACTTGTGGATTGAATATAATCCTTCTGGACAAAATATGCTTCCAGGCATAACCTGTCCAGTTAGTCCAGTACGTCCAGATCGTCCAGATTTGTCCATAGCCAGTCGTACAAAAACTTGCGCTCGGAAGGGCGCCTTTAGGAAGGTCGATGGAAAAAAAATTCGATATCATTGTGTTAGGTGGTGGTCCGGGTGGATATCCGGCAGCGATCAAAGCAGCTCAACTGAAAAAATCTGTTGCGCTGGTCGAAGCTGCTGAATTAGGCGGTACTTGCCTTAATCGCGGATGTATTCCTAGTAAAACCTTGATCTCTCACGCAGAAACTTTGCGCCATATTCAGCATGCAGAAGAGTTCGGCATCACTGTGGCGGGGGTCAGTTTTGACTTTGGCAAGATGAATGCTCGCAAGGACAAAATTGTCTCAGACATACGTCAGGGCTTAACCGGTTTGCTTCGCTCTAACGGCGTGCAGGTGATCAAGGGCTATGGCAAATTTATGTCGCCGCATGAGATCAAAGTGATCGGCGAGGATAACTGCATTTTGACAGCCGACCAAATCATTATTGCAACAGGGGCAGAACCGAGAAGTATTCCAGCCTTCCCATTTGATGGTGAGCGCACTTTAAGCTCTACGGACCTACTTAAACGTACAGAACTTCCCAAATCGATTGCGATTGTCGGCGGTGGTGTGATTGGCTGCGAATTTGCCTCTATGCTACGCGCCTTTGGGGTCGAGGTTACGGTTATCGAGGCGATGCCGACTATTCTGCCATTGGAAAGCGTTGCCATCAGCGATGCGTTAGCTAAAGCGTTTCGCAAGCAAGGCATCCAGATGATTACGACAGCGGCTGTGCAAAAGATTGACCGCACAGGTAATGGTGTGAGCGTTAAATTAGCCGGTGGTAAAGAGGTCAACGCGTCGATCGCCTTAGTTGCCGTAGGACGAAAACGTAACACAGATAACATTGCCATCGAGCAGAGTGGTGTATTGCTGAAGCCAGATGGCGAGATTCCTACTGACGATAATATGAGAACCAATGTTCCACATATCTACGCCATTGGCGATGTGACGGGTAATTGGTGGTTAGCTCATGTGGCTTCGCATCAAGGCCTTGTCGCGGCAAAGAACGCCGCAGGCCAGTCGGCAAAGATGCATTACAATGCCATTCCCGCGGTGGTGTACACAGTGCCAGAAATTGCGACGGTTGGCATGACATTGGAAAAAGCTCTCGATGCGGGTTTTCAGGCTACAGTGGGCGCATTTCCGTTTGATGTGTTGGGCAAATCTAAAGCCTCCGGCGAAACCGAAGGCTATGCGCAAATGGTGACCGACCGAAAAACCGGTCAAATTTTAGGCGCACAGGTGGTCGGTTTTGAAGCCTCTACTCTGGTGGCAGAAATGGCTGTAGCGATTGCAAATGAGCTAACTGTCGAGTCATTGACAGAAACCGTGCATGCCCATCCAACCATCGCTGAGGTATGGCTGGAGGCAGCTTACATCGCCAACGAAACACCGTTGCACTTTCCTCCCAAAAAAACGAAAGTAACGCAATCATGACCAGTACAGAACGATTTGATTCGCGACCCAATGTTCGCGCGAAACGGTTGAATGTTCTGCCGGCTAATCCTGAATCTCAAAATTCAGAAAGAGTTGTGGGCCTTGGACGTTTTCCTTCCTGGCTGCACCGAAAGCTTCCTAGTGGAGGCAATCTATGGGCTACCGATCGCGTGATGGGAGAAAAACGCCTTCACACCGTATGTGAAGAGGCAAAATGCCCTAATCTTCTCGAGTGCTGGTCCCGCAAGACGGCGACCTTTTTAGCATTAGGTAAAGAGTGCACGCGTAGCTGTGGATTCTGCAGTATTCAGTTCTCCGCTACACCAAAACCGATTGAACTGGACGAACCCGAGCGAATTGCGCAATCGGCCAAAGAACTAGATCTGCGCCACATCGTTGTGACAATGGTCGCACGAGATGATTTACCAGACGGTGGCGCCGAGGCCATGGCCGCCATTGTGCATGCTTTGCGTCAACAGGTTCCACAGTCAACCATCGAGCTGCTTACTTCCGACTTTGCAGGCAACAAAGATGCTTGGGATACTGTCATCGCTGCAGGACCGGATATCTTCAATTATAACATCGAAACAGTGCGCGAATTAACTCCACGTGTACGCCACAAGGCTACCTATGACCGCACACTGCAATTTCTGAACCATCTCAAAGAAGCCAAAAAGCCATTTTTTGTCAAATCTGGTCTCATGGTAGGGTTTGGAGAGACTGCAGAACAGGTGCAACAAACCATCCGTGATCTGCATACAGCCGGCTGCCAGATCATCACCATTGGGCAGTACTTGCAGTCGAATCCACGCAAGTTGCGTGTGCAGGAGTTTGTTACACCCGAACAATTTCAACACTATGCCGACTATGGGCGCTCCATAGGTGTTTCTCACATGTACTGCGGGCCTTTTGTCCGCTCAAGTTATAACGCAGACCTGGTAATGAACGATGTCCGACTTTGATGAATTTCCCCTTTCCGACGCACTAGATAATGAAATAGTGATGCATCGCGATGCACACTTTGGCGGTCAGTTTCCTATTATGCTTGAGTACTATGCTCGAGGCGGTAAAGGGATGCTGGACGCGATCCCCATCGGCCGCACCGAAGAACTCTATGCTATCGAACGCGGTTCTGGAGATGACCTCTCCTACACACTTCTCAGCGATGCCGAGTTGGACAAAATTGATCGTGTGCGTGAAACGTATCAGACGTTGCGAGATTTATACGAAAATCGCGATGCGGTGCAATCGCCCGCACGTTTGATTGCCGATCTGATATTGACCGAAGATGAAGAGCCTGAGGCCGAGATCGATGCAATCGTAGAACGTGGCAGCGACATGATTGCGCCTCTGATTGCGTTGATGAATTCAGATGATTTTTCCGATCCATTATTTCCTGGATATGGGTTCGGGCCGTCTTTGGCGGCGCTCTGTTTGGGAAAAATTGGCGATGAGAGAGCGATACAACCACTGTTTGAGGCGTTGCATCGCACCGATTTTGCTGATGAAGGAGCTGTTCTAGTAGCACTCACAGCGTTAGGTCAACCCGCTAAAGAGTTTCTGTTGAAAGTGCTACGCAGCCGTCCTTGGACAGCCGATAACGAACAAGCCGCTGTAGCCTTAACCAGTTTTGCGCTTGATGAAGATGTAGGTATCGCCTGCCTAGAACAACTTAAAGACGCTAACATCATTAAAAAAGAACCCCTGTCACATTATCTAGCGCTTAGCTGCGAAGGACTGAAGTCTAAAGAACTTCGCGAGAATTCAAACAAGTGATGAATTTAGAGGGAATTAGTCGATCTTTAAAGCAAGAGATGGAGTTTGTTGCACAAGGTGTGGAACGGAATAAACACGTTAGAAATCACCTCATGCATTTTTTTTGAAACACAGAGGCACAAAGGGCACAGAGAAGGTTTAAGTTAAAAAAATATACTGTCCCCAAAAAACTGGACAATTTTTAAGCAGGCATTTTGCGCGTATTTGATCTACAATGGACTGCATTGGAGGTCTTTACATGGAACGAAAAGTAACAAAGAGAGATGCTGAGCTTAAGCTTAAGGTAGCTTTGGAAGCGCTAAAAGGTGAACTTACTATAAGTCAAATAGCGTCTAAATACAACATCCACCCTAAACAGGTTACGGATTGGCGAGACCAGCTTCTAAACGAAGGAGAACTGGTTTTTACACCTAAAACCTCTTTAAGAAAGACCAAGACGGATCATGAAAAAGACGATTTAATCCATAAGATTGGAGAACTCACCGTAGAAGTAGATTATTTAAAAAAAAAGCTCGGTTGTTAGATCAAGCTGCAAGAAGAGACCTTATCGGCTCCGATTGCAACATCTCGGTAGCCAAGCAATGCCAATTGCTTGGCGTACCCAGATCTACATTTTATTATGAACCTAGACCTGAATCCACTGAAAATCTAAGACTTATGAGATTGATAGATCAGCTGTACTTAAAGGCTCCTTCTTACGGACACAGGTCAATAACAACCGAGTTAAAGAAGATGGGTGAAGAAGTTAATCGTAAGCGTATCCGCAGGCTTATGCACAAG